>JABWCL010000001.1 GCA_013360295.1 Ignavibacteriaceae bacterium
TAAATCAATGAAAGGTTGATCAGCGATAATCTTAATCCCAGCAAGCGACACACTCACCATAACAATATTACAAATATTTTATGTGAGCGCACAATTGCAGTTGATAAGAATATCTGTATTTTTCGGTAAGAATTAGAAACATTTTTACGGTAACTAAAACCAAATTTAATCATTAACTAAGAAAGCGGCCTCGAATGAAACGATTGGGCCTCTTGTTTGTTTTAAGTTTTTCCTCCTTGCTTTCTTGTTCAACTGATTCACTTGAAACAATTGAACGAAAACCGATCGGAGAGTATAATGCGGTTGGGATTAACGTAAGCACAACTTCAGGATTAGGGCTTTCCTACCGGTATCACAACCCGGGAATTACTCTGATCCAGGTGGCGGGCGGAATAGTCAGCACCGGGGGTAATGTTGGTTCTTCTGTTGGAATTGAGTATCAGCTTGACCTCTCAAGAAGAAACGATCTCCGTTATTATATCTGTGCAGCGGCAGGATTGTATCACTCACACGGGGCCTCTGATATAAATGCCGGTATAGGTGTCGGATTTGACTACCCCTTATTTGGCAAAGAACTCCTCGAGAACATGTCCACCGGTTTAACGATTTTTTATCCCGCGTATTATTCCTCCAGGGACAGCAGCCGTCACAGCATTTTTTTCGGCGTAAGCCTGAATTTCTTTTATAATTTCTGATTCAGGCATCGATATATGACTGCCTGTAGAATTAAATACTCCACCAAATCATAGGAATTATTCTCGATGGAAGTACTAATTCTCTATACGATTTTATTGAGTGTCATTGCGGTAACCACCGCCTATAACGTAATCCTTTTTATTAACAGTACTCAAAAATCACTGCACGCACCGTTGTTGATAATCGGGATACTCCTTATTCCCTATTACTTTTCTCATATACTGCTCTTCACTGACAATATGCTGGATGACCGCATTGATAACTTAAAAAATATTTACACGTTTATTTTACTGGCGGCAATTCCTTTCAATTACTTTATTAAGAAATTCACCGGTTATCCGGAGAAGATCGTATTTGCATCCCTGCAGGCATTATTCATACTTATCGCCATAATGAATATCTATTCCCCTACAGGTATTGTTTATGATTCAATTACCGGTATCGAACCAAACGCATCCATTCTGAAAGATTCCTTCACGATCACGGGAGTAAGCAACCGTTATTATGACTCGCTGATGATACTCACAGCTTTTCAGATTGTATTTATAGCTCTGGCTTTCCGCCATCAGTATATTCACGGCAAGAGAAGGGATACAGTTTTTTTAGCTCTCGTGCTTTCATTAATGATCGCGGTAAACTTTTTCGACACTTATTTCCTGAATATTCACGAGGAAATTTCCTACGCTTTCCTGTATCTTCTGATAAGTATCAGAGTTTCTAATCAGGTTCTTGAGTCATACAAATTACGCGATCTGCTCCAAAGGAGCGAGGAGAAATATAAAAAGGTGTTCGATAATTCTGCCTTCGGAATTTTTCAACTCAATTCAGAGGGATTCATCATCCTTCTTAATCCTGCTGGAAGAAAGATTTTGGCGATTGAGGAAAATTATGCATCAAATTCTGTCAATTTCTACAATTTTTTCACTGAAAAAGGTAGAATAAATCAATTCAGGGAAATGACCGTCTCTTTTTCTGATAGCCAGGGATTTGAAACCGTTATCAGGGACTTGAAAGGTGAAGAAAAGTATATAAGGTTATTTGCGAAGGAAAACCTCAGAGATAAGATAGCAGTCATTGATGGAATATTTGAAGACTTCGGAGAAAAAAAGAAGGCCGAAGATTTACTCCTGAAAGCTAAATCGGACGCTGAAAAAGCGAGCCGGCTGAAATCGGAATTCCTGGCAATGATTTCGCATGAAATCAGGACCCCGCTCAACATCATTGGAGGGTCATCTGAGATAATAGAGTCCGAACTAAATGAAGAGCAGCGGAATGATCTGGATCAGTTCCTTTATAACATCAAAGACGCCTCAAAAAGAATAATCCGCACGATTGAATCGATAGTGCTGGTTTCACAGTTAAAAACCGGAACTTATGAATCAATAAGGAGAAGTGTAAATTTCCAGAGGGATCTACTCCCCGGAATAATCGAAACCGGGCGTAAACTCTCGGCATCATCCGGTGTCGGTTTTACTTACGATGGTGGCGGGGAGCCAATCCTGTTGTCTACTGATATCTTTGCGCTAAGCCAAAGTATGACTCACCTTCTGGAGAATGCGTTTAAATTCACTAAACGCGGTGTGGTAAACCTTAAGGCAATTTTATCAGATGACGCTCTGAACATCATTATAACAGACACAGGAATAGGTATGTCAGAAGAATTCCAGTCAAATATTTCAGATCCGTTCAGACAGGAAGAGCAAGGCTATGACCGGTCATTCGAGGGGAATGGACTGGGGCTGACCTTGGTAAATGAATACTGCCGGATAAATGATATGGCCCTGAAAATTGAAAGTGTAAAGGGTTCAGGTACAAGCGTGACGTTAACAGTCAACTGCACCAGCGAATAATAATTCCGTGGCCGATAATATCTCCTGAATACAAACTAATGTCAGACATCCCACCAGTACGTAAATTTAACAAGAAAAATATCGTTCCCCTCACTCTTAAGCAGGTTCCTGAAATCGCGCCGGATATTCAGTTCACCCGCATCATCAAAATTCATTTGATCGTGAGACCAGACAAAATATAGAATTGAACCGGGTAAAGCTTCCCATCTTAAAACAACATTTCCACGTAAAGATTTAAAATTAAAATTTGGGTTTGACACTGTGAAAGGAGCAGCATTTCCAGCTCCATCTGGATCAATATGATACTCATTGCTTGACTCACTGAAATCAATTGTTGAAATGCCTTCTCCATAAATCAGGAAATCCTCGCTCCGCGGCCTTGATATTTCCTTAAATTCACTGTACTTACCTACCGCCGAGAATGGCTGAGCGAAAATCTGGAGGCTGAGCTTTGGAGTGAAAGTGTAATCGATTCTTATATCAGCATTCAAGTTTGACTGCTCAATCTTTCCGAATACGTATCTTGTACTGAAAGTATTAATCGCGGTGGCATCACTTATGTTCGCCACCCATTGTCTGGAATCAACGGATTTTGAAAAAGATGGTCCGATACTTAAACTTAACCTTGATTCGGGTTTCCAGTTGAGATAAGTATTAAAACTTCTGTAGTAACTGTTATCAAAACCATAAGAATAATTCCCACCAAACTCTACTGTGAGCGGTTTCCTTGAATCGGAATAAACATACGCCCCGATGTAATAATCAGCCGGTTGAACGATCATAGGTCCTCCCCTTGTAGCGGATCTTGTAAGTGTTTTAAAACTATAACTGCCATTTAAACTAATTCCCCAGTAATTTGTAAAATTGTACTGGTTCATAAACCAGATCGCACGATTAGTATTATCGCCGCCAAAGTCATAACTCTGTGCGTGTGAGACGTATAACGAACTGTTCCGAAAAATTCCGTACGGTTCATACCATCTGTAACCGAGTACAAGGTGGCCGTTGATCCGGTCCGCTGTTCCCTGAAAACCGATATCATTATAATCCATTCCTGGTGTAACTGCTCCGATGGCAGAGTTTATATAGAAGTTACCTGACTGCTTATTCAGCATGAACCTTGTATAAACACCTGATAAAGAAGTCCTGTTTGGGTCAAATTCGAAATGCTCCGCATCAGGACGTTGAAGGTATCTTACGGGATGCTGCTGTACAGACGCGATCGAAGATTCCGATCCTGTCAGATAAGAACCGACGATCAGGCCAGTAATTACATAATCACGGGCATCGTCAAGAAAGGTGTATCCGTCAACTCCGAAGACGAAAGAGTTTTTAACAATATCCTGCCTGACCTGATAACTGTTCACATCACGGTTTACGGTGGTAAAGATTAATCCAAGCATCTGCCTTGATTCATTAAGCTCTTTCTTGATTCTAAATACTCCGTAGTGAGTCAGTGGTTCTACTTCTTCTGAAGTAATCGCCCCATTGTTCCAGAGTTTTGCCCTTGTTCTCTCAGTGACTGCAGTAATAGCGCCCATTGTCAAACCTTCACTGAATTTACCGCTTAGTTTTGCTGCTCCAAGAATCCTGGTCGATGACGGGTAATCAGTGTATTCCGAAGAACTTGTACCGCCCCTTGGTGCTCTTCCTATTCTGCGGGAGTAGAAGAGTTCGGGAGTCCCGAAATTAAATCCCCAGTTATTGTTCGCCCCATCCATTCCAAAATAAAAAATATTTGATCCCTCAATGAAAAATGGTCTTTTTTCCGAAAAATAGGATTCGAATGCACTCAGATTCATAACAGCAGGATCCACTTCAACTTGTCCGAAGTCCGGATTGATAGTACCATCAACATTAATATTACTGCCGATTCCGAATTTGAAGTCAGCTCCGATCGCGTTGTCATATTGTTTTGATTTGTAAAAAGGATCTCCGGTATCGTGAAGCAGATATTGGGCTTTTTGTACCAGGTAAGGCATAACCTCAAAACGTTTTTTGGCTTTTATATCCTCTAGTCCTTCCAGTCTTGCGAAACGTGAAACAAAACCACTCTCCTTTTTAGGCACCATTACATAATAAGAATCTTCTTTTTTCCTTTTGATCTCGCGCGAGAAGTTCACTCCCCAGACCATCGACGCGGACTCGTTAAATCTTAGCTGTGAGAAGGGAATCCTGAACTCTGCTGACCATCCTGCGCCATCTATTACCGTTTCAACCTCCCATATTCCATCCCAGGTATTGTCATTCCAACCATCATTATAGAAAACGCCGTCAGCCATTACCCCGGCCGGATTTACGGCAAAATAATAGCCGGTCTTTTTATCCAGAAAAGGATCGAGATAAACGTAGATCCAGTCAGATGAAAGATAAGAGTCTCTCCTTCCCAGGCTCCTGTCAATTCGTTCGGGAATACTGTCATACATTTTGGCTGCTATATAGAGGTAGTTCTCATCATAGGCGATCCAAATCTGCGTAGGTTCTGTGGCGGGTTTTCCTTCATCGGGATCCCTCTGCACAAATCTTTCAACCGGTTTACTGCCCCATGCGGGTTCACTTACTAAACCGTCAAACTTCAGATCATGCGCGCTGATCCTAACAGCTTTCACTGGCATGACATTAAGGCTGTCATACTTGCTAGCAAACAACTCAAATAGGCTGAGAACGGAGATAATTAAAACTAAAAACATAACACTCGAAAAATAATTTGTAAGTATAAGAATTTGGACTCGGTTGGCATTAAAAAGTTACCTTAACCGCACGAATTTCTGATGGCAGGCTTCCATCACTGACAAACGGAGATTCGCATCAGATGTTTGAAGCACTTGAGAAGATTGGAACTTATTATCGAGATTTTTTATTAACATAAGAGATTATTAATTTCAAAGTATGCTTCTCTTTTTTATTTCATTTTTTGTAGTGTTTGGACTGGCAAATTTTTATGTTGCCAGAAGGGTATGGCAGGGTACAGAAATACTACCCCGCTCTTTCCGAATTTCCCTCACCGTTTTATTTATTGTTTCGGCTGCTTCTTACCCGGCGGCAAGAGGTCTGCTCTCTTTCAATAATTTTATATATGATTTAATCCTCGGGATCGGGGCAGTCCACTTCGTTAATTTACTCTATGCTTTTTTATATGTCGGATTGCTGGATTTAATCCGTTTTGCATTGAGATGGAAATCTCATCCGTTCAGGAGTAATCGCACTTCATACCTGAAACTCAAAGGATATTTATCTTTAGCCGGTGCGGTTATGATCATCTCTCTTGTTGTATTCGGACATTTTAATACTCTTAATATAAAAGTCAAGTATGCCGATTTCGAATTACCTGGCCGGACGGGAGGATCGCAATCATATAAAATCCTGCTCTTCTCTGACTCACATTTTTCCTCTCTGAATTCAGGAAAATTTCTGGAGAATCTGATTCAAAAAATTAATGAGATTAATCCGGATATAATTCTTATGGGCGGGGATGTAATTGACGATAAACCGTCGGTTTTATTCAGGACTAATGTAACAAGGATAAGCAGTGAGATTCATCCTCCGAAGGGTATCTATATGTGTCACGGCAACCACGAGTATATTGTCGGCATTAGTGAAGCGGAAAAGTTCCTCGATACTGTCAATTTCAATATACTGAAGGATGATTATGTCATTATTGACAGTACCTTTATTATAGCGGGCAGAGACGACAGTGCAAAATCAAGATTTACAGGTTTGCACCGTAATTCACTAAAGGATGTAATCGCTCCAGCGAAGGATCTAAAACTTCCTATCATACTTCTTGACCACCAGCCATTTAATCTTTCGGAAGCTGCAGCAGAGGGGGTTTTCTTTCAATTTTCAGGGCACACTCACAATGGGCAATTCTTCCCAATAAATTTAATTACTAACCTGATCTATGAGTTAAGTTGGGGTTACAAAAAAATTCATAACACCCATTTTTATGTTACCTCCGGAGTTGGTACCTGGGGCCCGCCCATCAGGATTGGCAGTGATAGTGAGTTGATTGTCCTGAACCTTCGCTTCAGATAAATAAGTTTTCAAAGCTGACCTCATCTCTCTCTTGCCGATGGTGTTCGTGGTGAAGCTCCCGTTGAAGATTTTTGCCTCATAAATCCTTAAATTTTCATTAAAAGAGTGTATATTTAAAGATTGATATTTTTAATGACTAAATTAAGTTTTAATGGAACTGCTCGAAAAGCTTGAAAAAATAAAAGAAAAATTCGACCGGATCCTGGCACAGCTGTCGGATCCGGAAATTTTCTCCAACTCCGAGAAAATGATCGCTCTGAATAAGGAACGCAGCGACCTTGAACCTATTATACTTGCCATTGACAATTATCGAAAAATAGTAAATGACTATAATGGAAATAAAGAGATTCTGGAGTTATCTGATGATAATGAACTGATTGAAATTGCCGAAGCTGAATTAGCCGGCCTGAAGCAGCGTAAGGAAGAACTCGAAGAAGAAATAAAAGTACTCCTGTTACCCAAAGATCCTAACGATGATAAGGATATCATTATGGAAATCAGAGCCGGTACCGGCGGGGATGAAGCTGCTCTTTTTGCCGGAGACCTTTTCAGAATGTACAGCCGTTATGCTGAAATCAAAGGCTGGAAGTTCGAGTTGATTGATATCAATGATACCGGAATTGGCGGTATCAAGGAAGTTGTTTTCTCTCTCATTGGTCAGGGAGCTTATGGTGAATTAAAGTTTGAAAGTGGCGTTCACAGGGTTCAGCGTGTACCGGCCACCGAAGCAAGCGGCAGAGTTCATACTTCAGCTGCATCGGTAGCCGTGCTTCCTGAGGTTGAGGACGTTCAGGTTGATATTAATATGAATGATCTCAAAATTGACGTTTACCGCAGCGGCGGCGCCGGCGGGCAGAACGTGAATAAAGTTGAGACCGCAATCAGGATAACCCATTTACCAACCGGTATTGTGGTTCAATGTCAGGATGAACGTTCACAGTTGAAGAACAGGCAGAAAGCAATGAAGGTACTCAAAGCCCGTCTGTATGATATAAAGATCAAAGAGCAGACTGAGGAAATCGCCGCTAAACGCAAATCGATGGTTGGCAGTGGTGACCGGAGCGATAAAATCAGGACCTACAATTTCCCTCAGAATCGTGTGACTGATCACAGGATTAATCTTACTTTGTATAACCTTTCTGAAATTATCGACGGTCATCTGGAGTCACTAATTGAGCATCTGAAAATTGCCGACCGTACGGAAAAATTACAGGCTGAGGTACAGCCATAAATCACAGACATAATCAATCATTCAATCACTTTTTTGTGAGTAAACTTATGAAAAAAACGTTCTTACTCCCTCTTCTTATCGCGGTTTTTACTTTCTCATTATCGGCTCAGACAGTAGATGAGTTAATTTCGCAGGCAGATAATTTTGCGCTGAAGGAATTCAATAATCAGAAAGCACTTGAGGTTCTTCTTCGTGCTGAAAAAATAGATGGTAAAAACTGGGAAGTGCTCTGGAGAATCAGCCGCAGTTATGTGGATATTGCCGAACACCTTCCGGATAAAACCGACAAACAGAAAGAAGACCAGTTGGCTATGTACCAGAAATCCCTTGATTACGCAAATAAAGCTATCAATATTGCCCCCAATAAATCAGTAACATATTTGCGGCGCGCGATTGCCAATGGCAGAGTTGCCCTCTTCAAAGGAGTATTCTCTGTAATAAGTATCGTAAATTCAGTAAGAGATGATCTGCTGAAGTCAATAAAGCTTGGAAACGGTGGTAATGAGATCATTGCAACGGCGCATTACGTGCTTGCCAGAACTCACGCGAAAGTATGTGAGAAACCTTACCTGGTACGCCTTCCGCTCGGGCTTGGGTGGGGCGAGATGGATGAAGCAGTCAAAAATTATAAGAAAGCTATCGAACTGAGGCCGAACTTCCGTATGTTTTATATCGATTACGCCCGTACGTTAATTACGCTTGAGAATTATAAATCTGGCAGAGAAAACCTGAATAAAATTCCTTCGATCCCTGTATTGGATGAGGACGATAATAAAGTCCTCGCAGATTCAAAACAATTACTCGAGCAGATAAAGAATAAATAATTGGCTGTAGCTTCTCCGAAATTAATCGAGATCCTGAAACGAGCCCGTAAGATTGTTTTCCTTACGGGCTCCGGGATATCCGCTGAAAGCGGAATTCCCACCTTCAGAGGAGCAGAAGGATTATGGAAAAACTTTAAACCTGAAGAACTTGCGAGTTTTAATGCTTTCATTAAAAACCCGGACAGGGTTTGGGAGTGGTATCAATTCAGGCGTGATATCATTCTTAACTCAAAGCCCAATGCAGGGCATTTTGCAATTAAAGACTTCGAAAAACACTTCCCTTCTGTTATTGTAGTCACTCAGAATGTTGATAATCTCCACCGCGCCGCAGGTTCTTCTGAAATATATGAGCTCCACGGAAACATCATGAAAAATTATTGTATCCGTTGTAAAAAGAGATATGACTTCGAAAAATTTACACTAAAAGAAGAGTGCCCGAAATGTGACTGCGGAGGTCTGATTAGACCCGATGTTGTGTGGTTCGGAGAGAACCTCAATGATTCAGTTTATTCAGCGGCTGAAAATTCAGTTGATGAAGCTGACTTTGTCATCGTTTCCGGCAGTTCTAATATTGTGTATCCTGCCGCCCTTTTACCTCAAATAGCAATCAGAAAAGGAATTTTCACTGTCGAAATAAATATTGAGCGGACTGAACTCTCCCATATGATGGATGAATTTATTGCAGGTAAATCCGGCGATATTATCCCCTCACTGCTTCGGGAGTATCTCGAGTCTTGAAAAAATATAGAGTAAAATACATTTGCAGCAACTGCGGGTTTGAGTCACTTAAGTGGCTCGGTAAATGTCCATCCTGTGCCACCTGGAATTCATTCTCAGAAGAAATACTTGAAACGAATGAAAAGACAGTCAGGAAAAAAGAAAAAAGCGGTACCTCCTCTTTCAACATCAATGAAATTGAAAGCTCTCCGGAGAGCCACAGAACAACTAATTCCACTGAACTTGACCGGGTACTGGGAGGAGGCCTTGTTGCGGGTTCCGTAGTATTGATAGGCGGCGACCCGGGTATTGGTAAGTCAACCCTGGTTCTGCAGTCTCTGGGTAAAGTTGGGTACAAATCACTGTACATCAGTGGTGAGGAATCGCTCAGACAAATAAAAATGCGTGCCGAAAGGCTGCAGGTGGTATCAGAGGCACTCTTTCTGATGGCTGAAACAAATCTTGAGAACATACTGAACGAGATTGATCTCCGTACCCCCGAGGTTGTTGTAATAGATTCAATCCAGACGATTCAGACTGACCTTTTACAAAACAGCGCGGGAACCGTTACTCAGATACGGGAATGCACAGCGAGGCTAATTGAAAAAGCAAAGAAGGACGGATTCTCTGTTCTGATTATCGGACACGTAACCAAAGACGGTACACTTGCCGGCCCTAAAGTGCTGGAACATATGGTTGATACCGTTCTCCAGTTTGAAGGCGATCCGAATCATAACTACAGAATTATCAGGGCTGCAAAGAACAGGTTCGGCAGCACAAATGAAATTGGTATCTTTGATATGCGTGATTCAGGACTCATCGAAATAACCAATCCCAGTGAAATATTTCTGTCAAACTCTTCCAGCAAAGTCAACGGAAGTTGTGTGACAGCAACAATGGAGGGCCTTCGCCCACTGCTGGTTGAAATTCAAACACTCGTTACCCCGTCTCATTTCGGAAACCCGCAGCGTGTCTGTGATGGATTCGATTACAGGCGACTCTCTATTCTCCTCGCGGTACTTGAAAAACGAGTCGATCTCCGGTTCTCCACCACAAATGTTTTCCTGAATGTGGCCGGTGGGCTGAATATCTATGAGACGGCTGCCGACCTGGCTATCTGCATTGCATTGGCAACCGGACTGACGGACAAACTTCTGGAAAGAAATCTGGTCGCAATTGGCGAGGTTGGTTTAGGTGGTGAGTTGAGACAGGTGAAATTTCTTGAAAAACGGCTTTCTGAGGCTGCCCGCCTTGGTTTTAAAACTGCACTTATACCTCCGACAAATGAACCTTTACCCGATATTGATAATATGGAAGTTATCCGCTTTCCCAACCTCCGGGATACACTCCACTTTGTGATGAATATGTGATTGTTATCACACTCTACAGCATCGGAAATTCTTTTTCTAAGTTTGAATTTAGGCTTAACAATAGGTTTGTGATTTTGGGTAATTTTTTTTATATTTCTTAGCTAAGATTTATATGAGTACTAAAATGATCAAATCCAAGAACGTCGAAGCTTACTGCAACTACTGTAAAGCTGTTACTAAAATGGAAATTAAAGGTGACAGCAGTACTGACAGTGAGAGCACAAAGAGATGGGCTAAATGCAAAAAGTGCAAGCAGACTCTCAATATTGACCTTATGAATATTGAGAAAAGCGTTAAGCCTAAAGCTTCGCTTTATGATGGTGAAAAGAGTGTTACTTATTCCCCGTCGCTTTCATACAACGTGGGTGATTCTATCTTTCACGAAACATGGAATGATGTTGGCGTTGTAGTCTCAAAAGAATTTACTTCAAACGGCAGAGGTTCCATACTCGTGGAATTTCAGAATTTAGGCAAAAAGAAATTATTAGAAACAATCAATAACAAATAAAAGGAGCTATTTTGGTAGGTATTACTATTCAGGAAAATGAATCAATTGACAAAGCACTAAAGAGATTTAAGAAAAAATATGAGCGTTCTGGGGTTTTAAAAGAATTTAAGAAAAGGACCTTTTTCCTCAAGCCTTCGATCAAGAAGAGAATGGCGAAAATCAAAGCTGTCAGAAGAGCACAGCGTACTGATTTTATCAACGAATAGTTTTACCACAAAATAGTTTCAGGGCTGCATTACTGCAGCCCTGATTATTTTCTTTATTTCCTTTTTAGATAAAACTTCTCAAAGTGGCGTTTTACAATCTCAAAAGCGTCATCAATTGAATTGCAGAATTGAAATAGATTAAGATCACTTTTATTGATCATTCCGTATTCCGCCAATTTATCAAAATTTAATATATCTTTCCAGTATTTCTCATCATATATAAGTATCATCAGGTTCTTCTTTATCTTTCCGGTCTGAACTAATGTAAGTATCTCAAAAAGTTCATCCATCGTACCGAACCCGCCCGGGAAAATTATCAGTGCTTTCGAAAGATAAGCGAACCAGAACTTTCTCATAAAAAAGTAATGGAACTCAAATTTTAACTGAGGTGTCACATATTGGTTCACGAACTGCTCGAAAGGAATGCTGATATTTAATCCGATCGAATATCCACCTGCCTGTTTTGCTCCTTTGTTGGCAGCCTCCATTATACCGGGGCCCCCGCCAGTACACATGATAAACCTATTTTTATCCAAACCAAGGCTAAGTGACCATTCTGTAAGTCTCTTGCTTAACTCAACAGCGTCATCGTAATATTTCGACATAATAAGATCCTGTTGCGCCTTACGCAATTTCAGAGCGAATCCCGGAACTTGTTTTGGATCGGCATTTTTTATTTTAGCATATTCTCTCAACGCGGCTCTTCTCGATATCAGCCTGGCTGATCCGAAAAAAACGACTGTATCCATAATTTTATATTTATTGAATCTCGATTCCGGTTCAAGATACTCTGCCAGTATCCTGAGGGTTCTCGCGTCCGGCGAATTCAAAAAATTTGGATTCGAGTATGCCTTTTTTGGTGTTTTAATATTCTTCATATTTACAAATTAATTAATTAAAAATTTTTGAACAGCTAAAATACGCAATTTACTATTGATTAGAAGAGCAATTTTTATTTTCCTTTTTATTTACTCTTCCGGGTTGACGCAGGTTTATTCTAAGAACCCGGAGTTAAAATCGAAGATCAATGAAATTTTTTCACGTGTGCCTGCCTCAACTTCCGTCTCAGTTTTGATATTGGACCCTCTTGATAAAGATACAATATTTGCGCTGAACCCTAAAGAGGCACTGGTTCCAGCATCAAATATCAAACTTTTCACGACTGTTGTGGCAATGAATATGTATGGGCCAAATTACGAAATACCCACGGTATTATATTCTGATACTGAACCTGATGATAAGGGGGTAATTAACGGCAATTTATATATCAAAGGTTTTGGTAATGGATTGTTCGATACTAAAGACCTTGAATCGTTCGTAGAGGGACTGAAGTCTTTCGGAATTACCAGAATAACTGGTGATATATTAGGTGATGACAGTTTCCTTGACAACGAATATTCACGCAACGATTGGCTTGAGGATGACAACAACGCGCAGTTAATCCCCCCCGTCTCAGCCCTGGTGCTTGACAGAAACAGAAAGACTGAAAGACGAAGAATACGCCGTAACAGGTATCGTACTGTCAGCGTAAATATAGCCAATCCCCCGGCACACGCGGCTCAGGCATTACTAAATTCTTTGAAGAAAAATAAGATCACAGTCCTGGGAACTTCGGGCGTCGGAATCACTCCTGAAGACGCATTTGAACTCGGCAGAGTCTCCGTGAAAATGTCTGATATCGTGAGTATAGTTAATAAAAGAAGTGATAACTTTCTGGCGGAAATTCTCTTCAAACTCATTGGAAGGAAAAAGGGGCAAAACGAAAATAACGGTTATTTTGCTTCACAGGAGATTAAAAGATTCCTTATTGAAAATGATATCTATGCTAACGGAACCCAGATCGCGGATGGGTCGGGACTTTCCCATTATAATTTTAGTTCTGCTGCTTCGCTGACCAGCCTTCTCGAGTGGGTCTATATTAATATGGATTTTTACGATTCATTTATTACCACCCTTAGTGTTGCCGGGATTGACGGCACACTCGGAAGACGAATGTCTTCAATCTCTCCGGCTTACAAATTTTATGGTAAAACAGGGACACTTAGAGGGTCAACCTCCGTTTCCGGTTTCTTATCTTCAGTTTATAACAGAGATCTGATTGTGAGCATTCTGTTTCAGCACAATCATGGATCAGGCGATTTCTACAAGAACATCCAGGATGATGTAATTAAACTGCTTTCATCCTCATTCGAATAAAAAAAATCCCTTTGCTGTTTCAGGACAACAAAGGGATTATTAAAAAAACAGAAATACTTATTTACTCTGGCTTTGGGGTAAGGTAGGTGTAGTGGGAACAGTGGTTCTGCCTGATTCCTGGATTATACTTTTCCTCTGGTCTCCGGTACTGACACCAGGAAGATAGAATAAATTTATGAGTAAAGCTAAAAGAACGAGGATTCCTGCGAGCCACCAAGTGGATTTGCTGAGAAAGTCAGCTGTTCTTCTGGTCCCGAACATAGCACCAACATTAGCCGCACCGCCAAAGGTACCGGCAAGACCGCCGCCTTTGCTCGCCTGCAACAATACAATTACGATTAAAAAGATCGCAATCAGTAAGGATAAAATCATTAATAAAGTATACATCTATTCTCCAATTATAATTTGTAGCGAGGGAGGGACTCGAACCCCCGACACATGGATTATGATTCCATTGCTCTAACCTGCTGAGCTACCTCGCCGAAAAACAAGACTTTAAAGTTAATAATTTTTCTAATAAAATGCAAAACTAAAGGTTTTTTCTAAACTCTTCTACAATTTTGCTTAGTTGTCCCGGATACATTCCCCTTATAATTTCTATTGTTTTTTCGTCTAAGGGCAAAACAGGGTCGGAATTCTTCTCGGCCTGAGCCCGAGTTCTGATTCCTGGAATAGCAACACTCACACCCTGAACCGAGAGCACGAAGGAGATAGCCAATTTCGCTTTTTCCTCGATTGTGTTCACACCGGTTCGCTTCCAGGTCTCATCCAGTATCGAAAGAGCCATTTTTAGGACATCCGGCTTTAACCTGAAACTTCTGTGGTCATCTTTTTCAAACGTCTGTGAGGGAGAAAATCGTCCTGAGAGTAATCCGAACTGATACGGCATCCTTGCGATTATTCCATAGCCATTCTCTCTGGCAGCAGGAATTACTTTATCCAGAGATATCTGGTTAATTATGTTCAGGACTACCTGGAATGAATGCCCGATTTTATTGGTAATAAAGAAATCAGCTTCTTCTTCGGGTAGAAAAGTATTAAGCGAAATTCCCCAATATCTGATTTTCCCCTCCTGTTTAAGTTGTTCCATTGCTTCGATGCAATCACCTTGCTTAAGGTGAGGCATTCTGGCGCTATGCAGCTGGTAGATATCAATGTAATCACGCTGCAAACGCCGAAGTGACTCCTCGCAGGCTGAGATTATATAATCTTTGCTGTAATCGAGATAAATTTTCTGTTCTGAATCAATCCTGTGTCCGACCTTTGTAGCGATAACTACCCTGTCAGATTTTCCCTTGAATGCTTTCCCGATCAATTCTTCGCTATGACCTAATCCGTAGAAGTCAGCCGTATCGTAAAAATTTATACCATTATAGTACGCCGAATACAAGGCTTCCATTGATTCATCATCGTTTACCTTCCCCCAGCCAATCGGTATGTCACCTGCCATTGCAGGTCCGCCAATTGTCCACCCGCCGAAACCTACCTCACTTACTTTTAAACCGGTTTTTCCAAATTCCCTGAAATTCATTATACCTATGGAAGAGTGTTTTTAATGTTTGTTGTGTATTCAGTTTTAAATATGCCATCACCGGTATATTTCCAGTCATGAACAGGCAACGAAGCATTGGTAAGCCGCTGGTTTGTATTTGCTATCCTCTGGATCGGATCAGGGTGTGTTGATAAAAAAGTCTCCAGTTGACTGCTTTGTGAACTGACTAAACCGTCATCTCTGAGCTTTTCAAAAAAGAACTTGACCGCGCCCGGATAGTAGCGTGTGTCTTTCAAGTATTCGAATGAATACTGATCGCTTTCGTCCTCAGCCGTCCTGGAGTTCGCGAGAAAAGCTATTCCGACAAAAAGGTTTGCGGCAATCTCAGCTAATTGGGTTGGGTTCTGTCCGAGAATAAGACTGAGAAGAACCGATACGCCATAATAGGCAGTCATCCTCTGTGTCGCGTGTCGCCTCTCGGCATGTGCAATCTCGTGCCCTAATACACCTGCGAGAGCGGCTTCTGAATCAAGATACTTCAGTAAACCGGTATAGACATAGACTGGGCCGCCGGGCAGAGCAAATGCATTGTAAACACTATCGTTTTTCACAATCTCAAGCGAATACTGGTAAACATTTTTCTTTGCTACCTTTGGAGACTGCAAAATGTGGTTAAAGATCCTTGTTCGTATATAATCGCGGGCAGCATTTGTCCTGCTGTCCCGGGGATACTCTCCTGGATTCGCGTTTATCTCCGTGACTACCTGCTGACCTAGTTCAACATCGTCCGCATCGCTGAAAATATTTATATCAGAGAAAATATTGTTGTCCTTATCGCAGGAAACAATAAATAGCGAAGAGAAAGTTATTGTAAAAGATAGTATCAGTAAACGAAATTTATTCATTATTCATTCATCCTTTTAATAATTTCCAAATATTATCCAATAAAACCGGAAGGCCGTCTCCCGAAACAGCAGATATAACCGAGAGTCCGGTGTTGACATCTTTAAATTTAAGCCGCTTTATTTTTCGTAATTCTTTATCATTCAACAAATCTGATTTTGTTATAACCACATGTCTGCGCTTTTTATACAACTCTTTGTTATATCTATAAAGCTCTTTAAGCAGAATAGTATACCGTGATGGAATATCCTCACAATCCCCCTCTATCAAGATCAGCAGTACTCTTGTCCGTTCAATGTGTTTAAGGAACTTCGTACCCAGCCCTTTACCTTTGTGGGCGCCCTCGATTATTCCAGGAATATCTGCAACGGTAAAGCTATTATAGTTTTTGTACCGAACAATTCCAAGATTAGGTTCAAGGGTAGTAAATGGATAATCAGCTATTTTAGGTTTTGCCTCTGAGATCCTGGAGATCAGCGTTGACTTACCTGCATTGGGAAAACCAACCAGTCCTACATCCGCAATAAGTTTCAGTTCCAGAGTAAGTAATTTCTGCTCGCCCTTTCTACCGGGCTCAGCGTACCTTGGAGTCCTGTTCACTGGTGTAGCAAAGTTACTATTCCCTTTTCCACCTCTTCCCCCTTTAGCAACAACAAAGCGCTCTCCGTTCACCTTAAAATCAAAAAGTACTTTTTTATCATCGGCTGATTTAATTATTGTCCCAACGGGAACCTTGATCAGGATGTTATCCCCGTTTTTCCCGTCTTTGAGTGATGAGCCTCCAGGTTGCCCCGATTTAGCGGTATATTTTTTTTTATAACGAAAATCGAGAAGTGTGTTAAGATTCTCATCGGCAATAAATTCAATATTCCCTCCATCTCCGCCGTTACCCCCGGCAGGTCCTCCTTTTGGAACATATTTTTCTCTCCTGAAGGCTACCGCTCCGTCTCCCCCGTCTCCCGCGATAACCTCAATCTCTGCAAAATCAATGAGCATTTATTTTTATCCTTTACTCTTTTCAGCAAAATGTTTTTCAATTTTCTGAATAAGCAGAGAAGCTTCAGGGCTGCTGAACGCGTTAATTTTATAAGAAAGGAACACGGTGTTAATCAAGGATAGGGCCGAGTCTCTATCACGGCAGTCATTAATCTTCTCCATTGTATTGACAAAATCCATGCTGTCATTACTGAAAATTGTGGAAACAACCCGCATCGTCTCACGAGTTGAAAATTGCGACAGTATCCCGGGATCTTGTTCCTCTGATTCATCTTCTTCTGCCCGGAACTCGTTAGTCATCTCAGAATCAACTTTTTTTATTACCGGTGTGACTTCATCAGCAATATCGGGAGATTGTTTTTTTTCATCCACGGTCAAGGATCGCATTACATCTTCATCAAACAATTCGAGAGTACCTACCCCGCCTCTGTTCTGATCATTTGTATTCTCTTCCCCGGTTTCATCATCCTCCTTATCCCTGAAGATATTCAATTTAGAGTTGAGAAGTAACTCCAATTGCTCAAGTTCCGAGTTATCCGTTTCACTGGCAGGGATATACGTTTCAGGATCAGGTGCACTGTCCAGATTATTTGTCATGAATGATCCGAATAATCCCTTTTTTATACTTGGTAATGGTTCAGTCATACTGCTGTCTGGCTGAGTTTCGGGTCTGACGGGCTGCTGAAATAAGTTATTCTCCGAACCAAACGCAATCCCGCTGTAAATTGCGGTTTTGTAGTCCTCCACCTCATATTTCTGCTTTGGATCATCGGATAGTAAAGTGCGTAATTTGTTTATATATTCCTGTAAGCCCTTCTCTTTAAGTGTCATTTCGACCATACCAATAGCGATCAGCTTTTTATTACCTTCCCCAATGTTCACAAAATCACTTATCGCCTTAAGCGTTTCATCAATGATCGTCCTTTGCTGTGATCTGATCAGTTCGTTCTCAATTTTATATAGCGAAGACTCGAATTCTGACGCAGAGACCTCCAGTGCAGACTTCTTTTCAAAATAAGCCACAAGGATATTAGCATAGTAAGGATAATAGTGACCGTACCTGAAGAATAGCCTCAGGTCGTCGAGAGTCCTAGTTTCCTCATTATCATAAACGAATCTTTTAAGTGTCCATCTCGGCCTGATTACAAAATTAAGGTTGTAGATCACAGCTTGTTCCACCAGTCTTTTGACATCCTCAAAAGGCAATAACTTATTCGCCCTGATTATATCAGCGATTTTCTCAAAATAGGATGAGATCTCCTTCCCCGAATAATCGAAAACCGACTCTTTCAGAATCTTCTTTCGGTCCAGGTGCAGGAGGTAATTCAGTTCAGCGGAAATATACTGCACTATCGCCGGGTGAACGTCTGAGTTGATGAGATCATTAATAGTAAAAAAAGCGCCAAGCCTTTTTATTTTATTAATATTGAAATCAACTATAAAACGTATTTCTTTTTCAAACATCATAAAGGTTAATAATTGCCATTACCAAAAATAAAAAATCCCGAAGAATTATTCGGGATTTTCAGGAGAATAATACGAATTATTTATTTGAAGGACGCTTTCAGGTATTCCCTGTTCAGCCTTGCGATATTGGTGATTGATATGCTCTTGGGACACTCGGCCTCACACGCACCGGTATTAGTACAGGCACCAAATCCCTCTTTGTCCATCTGAGCAACCATATTCAATACTCTCGCCTCCCTCTCAGGGTGTCCCTGCGGAAGCAGGGCAAAGTGTGAAACTTTAGCTGAAACAAAAAGCATCGCTGACGCGTTCTTACATGCGGCAACGCAGGCACCGCATCCGATACACGCCGCTGCATCCATCGCTAATTCAGCAGTATCATGGTCAATCAGAACAGCATTTGCATCGGGAGCACTTCCGGTCCTCGCTGATATAAATCCACCCGACTGCATTATTCTGTCAAGCGGGGACCTGTCTACTACTAGGTCTTTCAGCACCGGAAACGGTTTTGCCCTCCACGGTTCAACCCAGATTGTGTCTCCGTCCTTGAATGAGCGCATATGCAGCTGGCAAGCGGTTATGCCGCGTTTCGGACCGTGCGCCCTGCCGTTAATGTAAACACCACAGCTTCCGCAAATACCTTCTCTGCAGTCGTGATCGAATGCCACCGGATCAATGTTCTGAGATATGAGCTTTTCATTGAGGATATCCAGCATTTCAAGAAATGACATATCCGGCGACACGGACTCAAGTTCGTAAGTAGAAAAATCGCCTTTAGACTTCGAATCCTTTTGGCGCCAAATTTTAAGAGTTAACTTCATTTAATTACCTGTAACTTAGTCTTTTTTAATATTTTACGATAGATCACTTGTAGCTTCTCTGACTTGGTTTTACATATTCGAAAGCCAGGTTTTCTTTATGCATTTCAGGTTCCTGGTCATCGCCTTTGTATTCCCAGGCTCCTACATAGCTGAAATTCTCATCATCGCGGCGTGCTTCATTTTCTTCGGTCTGATATTCTTCTCTGAAGTGACCACCGCATGACTCGTTCCGTTGCAGAGCATCTCTGGCAACTAACTCACCTAACTCGAGGAAATCCGCTACCCGACCCGCTTTTTCCAAAGATTGATTAATTTCTTCATTCTCGCCTAAAACTTTAACATTTTGCCAGAATTCATATCTGATTTCCTTTATTTGCTTTATGGCTTCATCAAGTCCTTTTGCGTTGCGGGACATTCCAACATTATCCCACATTACCTTTCCGAGCGCTTTATGGTAGTGGTCAACAGATTTTGTACCTTTAATGCTCAATAACTTATTTATACGCTCTCTGGTCTGAGCCTCGGCATTACCAAATTCTTCGTGCTCCGTGGATATTTTATCAAGTCCGCCTTCAGCGAGATACCCTCCAAGGGTATACGGTATTACAAAATAGCCATCGGCAAGTCCCTGCATCAGTGCACTTGCTCCCAGCCTGTTTGCTCCGTGATCCGAGAAATTTGCTTCACCGAGAACAAACAATCCGGGGATATTGCTCATTAGGTTATAATCAACCCATAATCCGCCCATAGTATAATGAACCGCGGGAAATATTCGCATAGGTACATTATACGGGTTCTCTGCTGTTATCTGCTCATACATATCAAAGAGGTTCCCATACTTCTCTTCTATCTTTGGTTTTCCAAGTCGTTTAATAGCATCTCTGAAATCAAGATATACAGCCAGTTTACTCGAGCCGACGCCTTTTCCATCGTCACATACCTGCTTCGCGTTCCTCGAGGCAACATCTCTTGGAACGAGATTACCAAAGGAAGGGTATTTTCGTTCAAGAAAATAATCTCTGTCTTCTTCAGGAATTTCGCTTGGTTTTCTGCTGTCGTCCGGACTTTTGGGAACCCAGACTCTTCCGTCATTTCTGAGACTCTCACTCATTAAAGTAAGTTTTGACTGATGGTCACCGCTAACAGGTATACAGGTAGGATGAATCTGTACAAAGCACGGGTTACCAAATACCGCGCCTTTTTTGTAGGCTCTCCAAATAGCAGTTGTGTTTGAGCCTTTCGCGTTAGTGGAGAGATAATAAACATTTCCATATCCTCCGGTCGCTAAAAGCACGGCATCAGCGGCATATCGTTTAATCTCACCTGTAACCATATCCCTGGCAATTATTCCCCGGGCTCTTCCGTTGACCACTACCAGTTCCAGCATCTCGTGACGCGGGAACATTTTGACGTTTCCAAGTCCGATTTGCTTTGAAAGGGCACTATAAGCGCCAAGAAGGAGCTGTTGTCCTGTCTGACCCCTGGCATAAAATGTCCTCGAAACCTGAGCCCCTCCGAAGGAACGGTTATCAAGATAACCGCTGTATTCTCTTGCGAATGGCACGCCCTGCGCAACACACTGGTCGATAATATTCACGCTTAGTTCCGCCAGCCTGTGAACATTCGCCTCCCTGGCACGGTAGTCGCCTCCTTTTACAGTATCGTAAAAGAGCCTGTATATACTGTCACCATCATTTTGATAATTTTTCGCGGCATTAATACCTCCCTGCGCTGCAATACTGTGTGCCCTTCGGGCGCTATCCTGGTAACAAAAAGCCATAACATTATAGCCGAGTTCAGCCAGAGTTGCTGCCGCAGAGCCGCCGGCTAATCCAGTCCCAACAATAATGACACTGTATTTTCTCTTATTAGCAGGATTCACCAGTTTCAACTGGAACCTGTGCTTATACCACTTTTCCGAGATGTGGCCTTCTGGTATTTTTGAATCTAATTTCATCTTGTTACTCCATTACTGCACTTACTGGTGAAAAAACAAAAAATAGACAGGGAACGTGGCGAATCCGGCAGGAACGACTATCGAAAAAAGCAAACCGAGAAATTTTATCAGCGGTGTGTACTTTTTATGATTCATCCCCAAAGTCTGAAACGCGCTCTGGAAACCGTGGTTCAGGTGAAGCCCCAGCAGGAGCATCGCGAAAATATAGAACCAACTATATACCGGCGACTTAAATGATTCTACAACCGACTCGTACATTGTGACGTCAGTTCCGATAACCCTGTGAGTCACAAAAAATGTGTTCAAATGGATAATGAGAAATGCCAGAACAAGAAGTCCTGAATAGAACATGCTCCTCGAAGTAAGAGTACTATTTTCCGAAGGCTTATAAACTGCATAAGGAACAGGTCGCGCTTTTTTGTTTTCTAGGGTTAACCGGAGGGTATTAAATATGTGAAGAATAAATCCTAAGGCTAGACCGATCTCGAGGAATCTTATAATACCATTCGTAGACATAAAATGGGAATAAACTTCAAAAGCTTCCCCTGCGTCATTCCGGAACAATAAGAAATTACCTGAGAGATGCACTACCAAAAAACTGCAGAGAAAAATACCGGTGAAAGATACGATTATCTTCTTACCGATTGAGGAATTAAGAAATACTGTAATCCATCGCATTGTGATAACCTGCTTGTAAGAAAAATGTATTGCCAAACTTATTAAATCAAATCAAATTATACAACGATTAACCTTAACAAAAGTTAAAAATCACTACTTTTTTGATTATTAATGATAATTCCGGAACTATGAATAAACTAAAATTTTGAGTTCTATTTTTCAAAAAAGTTTTATATGTTTATTAAACGAATATTATTTTTATATTTCGGTATTAAATCGGAGAAATGATGGACACAACAAAGAACCACGGAATTAAAATAGTTATATTATTGATTATTGCGGCTGCCTTTTCAAGGCTGATCCCCCACTATCCCAATTTCACAGCGATCGGGGCAATAGCCTTATTTTCCGGCGCCTATCTGAACAGAAACTGGCTCGCATACACCATCCCTGTGTTTGCTCTTTTCCTGTCAGACCTATTCCTGGGTTTCCATGAAGGAATGATTGCCGTTTATGCAGCCACCCTGTTGGTGGTATTTATCGGAAATTATATGCTGCACAACAAGGTTAGAACCGTACCTGTTGCGCTGGCTGCGGTTATTTCATCTGTCTCCTTCTTCATCATCACGAACTTCGCTGTTTGGGCTTCCGGTCTTCTTTATCCGCGTGATTTAACAGGTCTTTTAGCCTGTTACGTTGCGGCAATACCCTTTTTCCACAGTACTCTGCTGGGAGATCTGTTCTATTCAGGAGTTCTCTTTGGCGCCTATGAATTACTCGTAAAACGTTTCCCGCAGCTTGCTTTACAAAAATAAATTTTTCAAATTGATGAAAGCCCCTCTTTACCGGAGGGGTTTTCTTTTTTAAAGAGGAAAACAATGTCCGGAATATTCCTTCTGATTGATTTCGACGGTGTCATTAAAATCGGGGACAAACCCGCCTCCGGTATCTCAGACTTTTTCGAGGTAATCTCAAAACCGCCGGTTAATGCTTGCATTCTGAGTAATTCCACATTAAGGACAGGTAGTGATATCAGAAAATTATTATCTTCCTGGGGTGTGGAATCCTCCCTGCCGATTATGACCACAATTGATTTTGCTATCGATTACATCCGAGTCAATTTCAGTACCGTGAAAGTGATTCTGAATGAAAAAATGAAAAGACATTTTATCGGTTTTGATGACGAATATTCGAATGAGGCGGTTTTGATAGGCGATATCGGCGAAAAGTGGGATTATTCTCTGATAAATGATCTCTTTCTCAGGGTTAGGCAAGGAGCTGAACTTATTGCTCTTCACAAAAATAAATTCTGGTTCCCTGACGGTAAAAATTGTAAACTGGATATAGGCGGATTCATACGGGCTATTGAGTATGCCACAGGTGAAACTGCGGTAGTCCTCGGAAAACCCTCCCTTCTTTACTTCAAGAATGCTCTTGTGAAGATGGGTTATGATTATCAATCTCCATTATATTCTGTCGGGGATGATCCCTACACGGACATTCTTCCCGTCAGGGAACTTGGAGGTATTGGTTTGTTCGTATCCACCGGCAAGTATCCCTTTAGTCCTGATGACGAAATAAGAAACATTTATGACTGGCACTTTAGAGATCTCAGTGGATTAACTCAATTTATTTTGGAAAAGATCCGATCTTAGCTCGGGGAGTCAAATTATTATCTTCACTCCTCCCGGAATCAATCTGATTTGTGATAGATTTCGAATTCCCGGTCAGGTAATCAATTATCATTATATATCTCTCAGGAGGCAGTCGTACAAGGGAATTGAGCTAAAACCAGTATTGTACCCGCAGTTAGTCCACCCCCGGTCTTTATAACTTTTCCGGTGTTTATTACCGCTTTTCGAGGCACCATCATTTCCCCCTTTTTCCAAACTTTTATATAAAACTTATTTACCGTAATTTCTGTTACAGTATTCAGGATAAACTAAAATAACTTAACTATGCGTATTATTTGGAAAATATTTTTCTTATTGGTGTCATTTCAGATCCATTGCCTGTTCGCGCAAATCAGCGCCAGAATTGTATCTGAGCAGCAGGTTATCACTGCAGGAGAGGATTTCAGGCTGGGGGTAATGCTCACGATCGAAGAAGAATGGTATACTTACTGGATTAATCCGGGAGATGCGGGTATGGCGCCGGATATCAAAATAGACCTTCCGGTGGGATTTGAACTGATTGATATTCAGTACCCTGCTCCGGAAAAATTTGAGAGCGATGAGGTGGTCTCGTTCGGATACAAAGATTCAATTATGTTTGTCCTGAGAATTAAAAACAAAATTACAACCGCAGGAACTTACCCAATTACAATAGATTGTTCCTGGCTGGTGTGTAAGGAGGTCTGCCTGCCGGGTAATGCCTCTTTAACCTTCAATATCGTTATCGGTCCCAAAGATAGCCTTAACAATATCCAGGTAAATAAACTTTTATTCGAATACTACAGCTCCCGTGTACCCCTAATAACTGATGAGATCGAGCTTTCTCACACCGGTACTGGTAAACCCTTTATACTAAATATCAAGTTCAACAAAATTTTCGGAAGCGAACTCAAACTAGCTGAAGTTTATCCATTTGAGAATGGGATATTCAGGAATATTCCTTCCCCGAAGATTTCGTCAGGGTCAGAGGGGTATTCAGTCCATTTCACATTGGAGGAAGGAATTGATCTCCCTTCATTGCCATTGAAGTTTCTGTTTGTATTTTACGACTCTAAAAATAAACTTACATCTTTTGAATCAACCCTAAACATAAAAAAATAAATAAAGGAGACCATTATGCGAACATTCTTGTCAGCAGTTTTTCTGCTATTTTTAACCACCGCTATCACAGCTCAGGATGCTAAAATTGGAGGGAAAGCTCCGGCTTTCAGCTTGGAGGACAGTCAGGGAAAAACACACAACCTTTCTGACTTTAATGGGAAATATGTAGTTCTGGAATGGATAAACTTCGACTGCCCGTTTGTTAAAAAACATTACGATTCCGGAAATATGCAAAGACTACAGAAAAAGTTCACAGAAAAAGGAGTAATCTGGCTTTCTGTCTGCTCTTCAAAAAAGGGTAAACAGGGAAATTTCACAAATGAGGAAATTAATTCACGCTCCAAAAAACTCAGTGCTGCCCCGACGGCATACCTCGTAGACGAATCCGGAGAGGTTGGAAAATCTTATGGTGCGAAGACTACACCTCATATGTATGTCATTAATCCTGAAGGTACACTTGTTTATATGGGAGCTATTGATGACAAGCCAACTACAGATGTAGAAGATATAGAAGGAGCGACCAATTACGTTACGGAAGCGCTTAACAGTCTTATGAATGGTAAGGAAGTAAAAACTAAATCAACTAAAGCATACGGTTGCTCTGTTAAATATTAAATAATTTTTCCGATTCAAATTGTATAGTTACTCTCTTCGCGTAAGTTATGATGGCACTGAATTTACCGGCTGGCAAATTCAGGCAAACGCCCGGACTGTCCAGGGAGAGTTAACTTCAGCATTATCTAAAATTTTATCTTCCAGAATTTCAGTTACGGGCGCCGGAAGGACTGACACCGGCGTCCATTCCATAGGGCAGATTGCAAGTTTTCTATCCCCTGTTAAACTGTCATCTTATGAATTCCTCTATTCCGTCAATTCCATTCTTCCATTTAGCATCGCTGTAAGTGAGTTACAGGAAGTTGAAAGCGGATTTAACGCACGTTTTGATGCTAAAAGCAGAGTATATTACTATTTTCTTAGTCACGCTAAAGACCCTTTTCTCCATAAGTATTCCTGGTTCAGGTTAGTCCGTCCGGATATCACAAAATTAAATTTGATGTCCCGGGAATTATTTGGTAGTCACGACTTTTCATCCTTTACTAAGCATGCCGGCGAGGTTGATAATCTTATCTGTACAGTAAAATCTATCAAATGGATTGGGAGGAGAAAACTAACCTACGTAAGAATTGAAGCCGACCGATTCCTTCATGGGATGGTTAGGGCTATGGTCGGAACCTTGATCAGATATTGGGATCACCCGGATAACTCGGAAATCATTAAGAATATATTACTGAGTTGTGACAGAAAGGAAGCATCTGAATCAGCGCCTGCAAAAGGACTATTTTTGTATAAAATAAATTATTAAATCAATGGAACTTTCCGATCTTCATCCTCTGACAACACATTTCCCAATAGCGTTCCTTACACTTGCCAGTATTCTTTGCGGCGTAAGCATCTTCAGAAAGTCAGATTTTTTGAGCAAGTCTCTTCTGCTGATCCTAATCCTGGGTGTGGTTTCTTCCGTACTGACTCTTTTCACCGGCAATCTTGCGGCGACTGAGTTCTCATCGGCAATTGCGCCCAGATTGGATGCATTTATATCGTCGGAAATAAATTCATTGATTGAACAGCACGAAGACTTTGCGACTTATACAATGCTGAATTATACTTTTATGCTGATAATCCTTTTTTATGAATTTATTAATAAGAGACGCAATAAACAACCAATAGGAGCTGCACTTAGGATAGTAATACTGGGGTTAACTTCACTAACGGGTTTATATTTAATTTACAAAACCGGTATCTACGGCGGTGAGCTTGTTTTCAGATACGGAGTTGGTTCATGGGTCCCTTAAGGATAAATCAAAAATGAAAACTCAGGAGTTAAAGCCTACATGGTCTTTAATAGCATCTGTAATACTTATTGTCAATATTACCGGGGCAGCCTTGGCTCTGCTTTCGTTTCCGGAAACATTATACATTGCAGGATTCAGATTTCATATATTTGCGATTATTCTCTTTATTTCCCTAGCCCTGCGAAAAGCTGCCCCGGATATTGTGGGAGATCTCCGAAATATTAAGCCTTCGCTTTTATGGCAGTTTTTATTATACTTTATACTCTTAGTACTTCCGGTTTATTTACTTTATGTTTTTAAATTAATAAAATTTGCGGATCCGGATTTCTTGTTCGAACTCGGAGCCTCCTCCCTGACGGATTTACCTCTTTATATACTCTGGCTTGCACCTTTGTTTTACGCGGCTTTTATTTGGTATTCTCTCCTGATAAAATTGCCCTGGGGAAGGATATTTGTTTTTATTCTTGGCTTCCTTCCATTTCTATATCTTGCACATTCTCCTGCTGATGGAATTGTCGTACCGGAAAAGCTGTTATATCCATTCATATACGGCATTATTCTGAGTGTTGCTGCCTTGTCCGGTAGTTTTTATTTTTTCTATTTCTGGGCTTATATTCCTCTATGGGTTTTTATACTGGCTGTGGGAACAACAAATCAAGAACTATTACAGGTTCTCCTGGCAAAATCCTATGAAGAATGGGAAGGGATTTTTTCTCTGAAAGGTGAAGTCTCGGAATATAAATTCTATATATATTATGCTTTTTGTTTACTATTATTACTAATAAATTTTTTCACAAATAGAAGAACCTGGCGTACCCGGCAAAACGGAACCTTGAATCGTTGATCACCTGATCATTTTAATTCAAAAAAAGAAATTACGAAATATTGCTTTTCGAGTATTTTGGATTCCGTAAGAGTACAACTAAAGTCATAATGAAAAAAATAATTCTGTTACTAGTAATTCTCTTTTCTTTGCACTCCACTGCTATTGCCTCGGACAAGGCTCGGGGAGTGTTCTTTGGCGTTGGTGTAGGTCCCAGGCTCCCGATTACTCAGTTCTCCCAGACTTCACTATTAGGTTACGGCTTTCACTTCGAACTTTCTTATACGGATAATGAATCTCTTCCGTTCTTTTTATATGGCAAGATCGGATTTGAACAATTCCCGGGCTCCCAGACATATTATCAGTCATCAGAATATTCTCACTTCTCGACATCCGTACTACCCATTCAGCTCGGAGTAAGACATTACTTTAGTCCAATGCTTGAGAATGTTATTGTGATTCTTCCTCATATCGAAGCCGCTGCTTGTTTTTCCGTAAATCAGACACTTCATCACTTTAAGCAATCTGCAAACCGCCCCTCATATATCGAACAGACAACAGATTTTGGAGCGAATATTGGTATCGGCGCTTCCATGTTCCTTCTCGAAATGACTGGTTCTTACACATACTTTAAAGAAAGACAATATTTAGGTTTTGACCTTAAAATAAGATTACCCCTCTTTGTAATATTTTAGGAGATTTTACGATGGACCTTTCCACTCTGCTTTTTGAACAAAAAAAGAATTATGCGATAGTTACGATAAACCGTCCGGATAAATTAAACGCACTTAACAATACTGTATTAACAGAACTTAAACAGGTTTTTTCAAATCTTTCTGTTTTGGATGAAATCAGGTGCGTGATAGTTACCGGGGCGGGCGCAAAATCATTCGTTGCAGGTGCCGACATTGCAGAAATTAATAAACTGGATGTCCCACAGGCAAAGGTGTTTGCTGAATTCGGTCAGTCAGTGTTCTCCTTAATTGAAGAAATGAATAAACCTGTTATCGCGGCAATTAACGGTTTCGCTCTTGGCGGAGGTGCCGAACTTGCCTGGTCCTGCCACATAAGAATTTGTTCTGAAAACGCCCTGTTTGGGCAACCTGAAGTTGACCTTGGGTTGATTCCGGGATACGGCGGAACACAGCGGCTCCCCCGGCTTATAAGTTCATCACTGGCTGCGCAATTGCTGCTGACAGGTGAAAAAATTGATGCTCAAAAAGCATTAGCTCTTGGGCTGGTCAATAATGTCTTCAAACCCGAAGAGTTATTACCAAAAGCTGAAGAACTTGCGGATAAGATATCAGCTAAACCTGCGCTAGCTGTCCAAAACATTCTCAAGGCACTTTCGTCTACACGGCAAACCGGACTTAATGAAGGGCTTGCCATCGAAGCGCTTTTGTTCTCTCTAACCTGCGGCTCTGATGATTTCCACGAGGGAACTAAGGCATTCCTGGAAAAAAGAAAAGCCGCGTTCAAACATAAATAGGGTACGAGCATCAGTTCCCCGGGCTATAAAAGGGTCTTTCTTTTCCTCATAGGATTAAACTTTTTTTTCCTGCTTGTGCTTCTTGGATTGAGCATATATAAAAAGGATAAATCTGTAATGGAAACCCCTGTAAAAAAGAATTTGCATGAGATTGTAAGAAGACATTTCAGTGATTTTGGATTACCTGACGTGCCTTTCCAGACTTTGAGGGATACTCTCACAATACAATTTGAAAGTTTATCCAACGACTTCCCGGTTCATTACCTTATTCACGAACTTCAAAAGGAACTCAGAGGAAGTGACAACTACGTCACAGGCATTGAATCCGAAATAAACATGCGGACTTTCTTCGTTATAACTGATGAGGAAGAGCCTCTGAAAATAGTATTTAATTTTCAGAGAAGTGAACAGGACATTGGCAGGGAAATAGTCTTATTTGTTAAAAAGAACATAACTGACGAGTCATTATTTATAAATACGATCGAATCACTCCCCTTTCCGGTTACGGTTATCCTCACTCCTTCGGAGAGAGAGAGAGTGTTCGGTAAGTTATTACACGAGCATGATCTCAGCTTCGGAGTTTTAATTACCCCGGCAATAACGGAGGAACTGTATAAGCTATCTGAAGAATATACTCCGCTCCGCATCCGGCAGACGACAAACCGCCTCGCTATTGATTTTGAGAAATCGAATAACTTCCTGATTGAAACTGCTGCCGTGAAATATCGTTCCGCTACCTATGACCAAATCAGAAAAAGAATAATAGCAGCGAATAAACCGGTGTTCCTCGCCGATACACTTATAAACCTGACCAGTTATGATGAGAGTGAAATCAGGGAAAGAATTCTGAAAATCGTGGTATCACTCAAACCTTCACGGCAGGAAATAATACTATTCCCTTTCGAAAACCTTAATCTTGTATCTTCTCTGATTCCGACGCTAAGCAAAAGGAGCATTAGAATTGCTGAGCTAAGGCGCTGACCGCCCGCGATGTTAAAACGCAGAATAAAAGGGTTAATAACCACTCATCCAATATTATTATTTATTCCCCCCCGCTTCATTATTTTTTCACCGGACTTAATTAAAGTTTAGAAATTATACCAAGGAGTGCTCAAATGTCACGATATTTTTACTTAACGATACTTTTTGTTTTGATGCTTTTAACGACTGGCGCCTACGCTGTACCTGTTCCGGACACAACTGACACCGATGACGATACCGAAGGAATGTTTGATGACGAAGACTGGGGAAACTGGAAAAGAAAAAAATGGAACTGGGATATGGATTTCGATGCCTGGAGAGGTTTTGATCAGCCCGCGATAAGAGCCAGTTACGGACTCAACCGCACTTCTGTGAAAGATTTCACCACAACTTTTGGTGATGTTCGCAGTCTCGAAGCCCGGATTGGCTATGTTGATGTTGATCCTTACAGAAAAAACTCTTATCTGGTGGATTATGAGTTCAACTACTTCAATTATTATCGTGGCGCCTCCAGTATCGATAAAAGAGTCAGCACCGGTAACGAGATTACCGCGGAGTTGGTCAGGCTTGGAGTTGGTTGGGAAAAAGGTATCGGGTACAGGATTGGCGACGCAGCCCTGATTCCATATACCTCATATGCCATTGGTTGGACAAAAGCCAATATCCAGAATATACCTGTTGCGGGAATCAGTGCTCTCGAAAGCGAACGACTGAATTTCTACCATGATAAATATAAATTCGGAGTTAAAACAGAATCCGGAATCATATTGCAGCCGATAAGAAATGTATCAGTAAGTGCGGCGATGGAAAAATCCTTAATCTACCCAAGGATATTGACTTGGAAAATGGGAGGAAGTTATATGGTTGAAGGAATTGGACAGCATATGATCGACGAATTTATGGAAAAAGTTATTGACAATTCCCCATTCGTTGCGCCCATACTTAACGTTGCATTAAAGAGCGCTTTAACTTATTACTTATTTGAAATGAGGCGCGAAGAAATGAATTTCCCGTTTGAAGGTGTAGCCCCTCTTTATCACGAAGACTTCAAACTATCAGTGAATTTCATATTCTAATCTAACACTTCTCCTCTTACAAGAAGGCATAAGCCACTCTTCTAATCATTGAAGAGTGGCTTTTTTAATCTCAGATTTAATTCACCAAATCGCCTATACATCAAGTCCAGCCCTGAAGACCTCACTATATCCAGCAAAATCAAATCCTAACCTGCCTCCATACTACCGCGCGCTGAAGCTGGATGATTTGCAGGAAGAGGTGGAAAATGTGGTAAAGCTTGGTAATGTTTTTAGTTTAGAATAGGCAAAAATAGGCAAGGATGGATGAGGAGAGGAAGTGGAGGGAATAAAAAAACCGCAAATTCAAGCTGAAAATGCGGTTTTTGGTGCACCCTGGGGGACTCGAACCCCCGACCTATAGATTAAGAGTCTACTGCTCTACCAACTGAGCTAAGGGTGCACCGCAAAAATACGCATTTTTTGCAGTTCTGCAAAGAGGCTGACTTTTAATTTCTGCTTTAAAATAAAAAAGCTGTCCTGATTTTTAGTCAGGACAGCCTTTAAAGGGTGTTTATTGATTCTTTTATCTGGTAAAAATTATTTTTGTTATTGCTGATTTCTCATTATCGGATACCCGGAGGAGATAAACCCCACTCCCGGTATTTAATTTCCTTGATTCCAGTGATATTTTATTTCCCTGCAATACGTAATTTTCTGAATAAATGATTTCACCTAAAATATTTATTAACTGTAAGTTGACACGGTCTCCTTCAAAACCTTCCAAGACAATACTTACATTCCCTGCAGCAGGGTTAGGGTAAGTCTGAACGGTAGGATTGATTGATCTTCTGCCGGTTAAAACAACGGAAACTTCGCCAATCTGTCTTTTACTTCCGTCAAAATCCTGCTGAATCAGCCTGTATTTTAATTCACCGGCTATCGCAGTTACATCTGCGTCAGTATACTCGTATATCGCCGCCTCAGTAGTTGTTCCTCTCCCGGCTATAAAACCAGCTTGCATCCAGTTTTCAGGGGTTGAGGTTGAATTCTTCTCAAGATAAAAGCCTTTGTTATTAAGTTCTGAGACAACTTCCCAGGTCAGTTTTACCACATCGCTGATCACAGTACCTGCAAATGATTTCAATTCGACCGGAATAAGACTTGGGTCATAGAAAGGCATAAAATAAACAAGTCCCTTGAGCGGATCATCGACTTTGTGAGTAATTTTTAACTCAATCGCGGCTGAATCATATACTCCCCAGTCATTATTCTGTGCATAGATGTTGTTCGTGCAGTTATTGAACATATCGAAAGGCAAACCTCCCTGAAGGTTATTATAAATTCTGTTCCATCCATCATCAGTTGTATCCTGATTCATCAGGTTTCCCAAGTTCGGATCGGGACCTGCAACGATATTCGTGCCGTTCTGTACTGTAACTCCCCAGTGATTACCATAAATAGTATTACGTGTTATTACCGGTTTATTGAACGGGCTGCCATTAACATTAATCCCGCTTCCAGACACGTTGACATCAGGATTAATATTGTTATTATAAATGAGGTTATTCGCTACACGGGCATTTATTACTCCATTCGATGAACTGTAGAGAGTAATACCAAAACTGTTGCTATATATCGTGTTCCCCTCGATCACAGCATTTGAAAATGCGCTTGCGCCGCTAACCCAAAGTGACACTCCGCCTGTTCTAAAGTTAGTCGTGTTGTAAATAACGTTATTCCTGATTATGGGGGAATTATTTCCCTGCAGCCCTATACTTACCTGGTTCTTCGCAGATGTATTCTGGGTATTGTTATCTCCGATAATGTTTCCCTCAATCAGCGGGTTGGATGTAAGATTGATGAGAATTCCATACTCATAACATCTTTTAATACTGTTATTTTTAATTATCGCGTTCGAGGTGCTTAACTGAATTCCCCTTGAGCACTTCCAGAATTCGTTATTTTCAACAGCAGGGCTGGCATCCACACATCTCACGCCGCTGTACGCATACTGAATAAGGCAGTACTTTACCTGACTTTGACTGTCAACCGCGGTAGCATTGAAACGTATTCCATCGAAAGCACCGGTGGAGTCAGGGGTCGCGCCTGTAAATGTGATTTTGTTCGCTTCAGTACCCACAGCCATAAAACTCCCGTTTACCTCGAATCCTGAAGTTGTCCCTGTAAAAGTTAAAGTCGTTCCGGGAATAATTGTGATCTTATCATTCGCTGCGACAATAATTTTATTCACGACAGCATAATTTGGGAATGTACCGCTTATTACAGCAGGCGCATAAATTTTGAGGCTGTCCGGTGTCCAGTTAACACCTGTACCCGGTGTGGTATACTGCCCATAAACGGATAGGGCAAAAAGGAGAAAGAGAGTAAAAGTTTTTTTCATTTAGTTTTCCTTTATGTTAAAAAATACCGAACCGCGATCATCTATATCCGCGCTGATAATTACGGGTGTTACCGAAGTAAGCACGAGTAATTGCTGAGCAAGAGGGTTCGTAATATATTTAGTTATCGTTCTTTTCAGAGGACGAGCTCCGTAACTGATATCATAAGAAAGCGATACAAGCCATTCTTTAAGCGGCTCTGAAATCTGAAGTATTACATCTTTTTCTTTCAATTGATCCTGCAATATACTCAATTGGAGTTCAACAATTTGCTTCATACTGGCCTTTGTCAGGGGGTTGAAGAAAATTATTTCATCGATCCTGTTAAGAAATTCGGGACGTATGGTAGCTCTTAGTATCCTTATCAGATCCGATCTCAGTTCACTTGAAATATTTTCTACATCACTCTGACTCATTGCATTGCTTAGTTTCTCCTGGATCACATGGCTTCCAAGATTGGATGTCATAATAATGATACTATTACGGAAATTGACAGTCCTTCCCTGGCTATCGGTTAGTCTTCCGTCATCAAGTACCTGAAGGAGAATATTAAATACCTCCTGGTGAGCTTTCTCGATTTCATCTAGGAGAACCACAGCGTAAGGCCTTCTCCTGACAGCCTCAGTTAATTGTCCCCCCTCTTCGTAGCCAACGTACCCCGGAGGAGCCCCGACTAATCTTGATACACTGAACTTTTCCATATATTCAGACATATCTATCCTTACCATAGCGTGTTCATCATCGAACAATGTTTCCGCAAGAGCCTTCGCTAACTCGGTTTTCCCTACCCCGGTAGTACCTAAAAATATGAAAGACCCCAGAGGTTTGTTTTTATCCTGTAATCCGACTCTTGACCTGCGTATCGCATTGGCTACTGCTGTTACCGCATCCTCCTGACCGACAACCCTTCGGTGCAGTTCATCTTCGAGACGGAGTAGCTTAGAGCGTTCGCTTTCCAGCATCCTGCTTACAGGTATACCTGTCCATTTCGCTACCACCTCAGCTACTTCCTCAGCTTCTACTTCCTCTTTCAGAAGTTTCTTAGACGACTGAACCCTATTTAGCTCATTCGTCAGTTTATCCATTTCTTTCTGAAGGGAAGTGATCTTGCCGTATCTAATCTCTGCAACTTTCCCAAAATCACCTTCTCTTTCAAGGATGTCAGCTTCTGTTTTTAGATTTTCGATCTCAGATTTAATTGAACGTATGGAATTAATCTTATCTTTTTCCAACTGCCAGTGAGACTTAAGCGATAATCGTTCTTCGCCTATTGCAGCTAATTCCTTTTCAAGTTCCTCCAACCGCTTTAGAGAGTAATCATCAACTTCCCTCCTAAGCGCTGCTTTCTCAATTTCTAATTGTTTTATGCGTCTTTCGAGCTGATCCAGTTCTTCCGGCATCGAATTAATCTCGATTCTGAGTTTAGAGGCTGCTTCATCAATCAGGTCTATTGCTTTATCCGGAAGGAATCTGTCAGTTATATAACGTTGAGACAACTGGACCGCAGCAACAATCGCTGCGTCAGTTATCCGTACACCGTGGTGAACCTCATACTTTTCTTTCAGACCGCGGAGGATTGATATGGAGCTGTCTTCATCAGGTTCTCCAACCAGTACCGGCTGGAATCTGCGTTCAAGCGCCGCATCCTTTTCGATATGTTTTCGGTATTCATTCAGTGTAGTTGCTCCCACACAATGTAATGCTCCCCGTGCAAGCGCAGGTTTAAGTATATTTGCTGCATCCATTGCTCCCCCGACCGCGCCCGCTCCAACCAACGTGTGCATCTCGTCAATAAAAAGTATTACCCTTCCATCCGATTGTTCAATCTCTTTCACAACAGCTTTCAGCCTTTCTTCAAACTGTCCCCGATATTGAGTGCCCGCCAGTAACAAACTTATATCAAGAGCTATAATTCGTTTATTTTTAAGGTTTTCCGGCACATCACCTAAAACAATTCTCTGAGCAATCCCCTCAGCTATTGCCGTTTTACCCACTCCGGGTTCACCTATCAGAACAGGGTTATTCTTTGTTCTCCGTGATAGTACCTGGAGCACCCTTCTTATTTCTTCATCCCTACCTATGACGGGATCAAGTTTTCCCGATGAAGCTTCTGAGGTCAGATCCCGTCCATATTTTTTAAGTGATTGATAAGTATCTTCTGCCATCGGACTTGCCACCTTTTGTGAACCGCGAATCTCTTTCAGTACCTTAAGCACGGCAGAATGGCTTATACCATTATCTCTTAACAGTATTCCCGCACGCCCTTTTTCCTCCGAAAGAGCAAGCAGGATGTGTTCTGATGCAATGAATTCATCACCAAATTTCTCGGATTCCTTGTATGCCTGGTCGAACAACGAGACGGATGCAGATGATAATTGCGCGTTAAGAACTGTTGAACCAGTGATTTTGGGAAGCGATTCCAGAAGTGAAATTAATTTGATCTTTATCTGATCAGCATTACCGCCGATTTTATTCAGAATAGTCTCACCTATCCCGCCCTTTTGCTGGATAAGGGCAGCAAGCAGATGTTCAGGTTCCAATACCTGGTTATTGTTCGCTTGGGCAGTCTCTATTGCCTCTTGTACAATTTCCTGTGCCTTAACTGTAAATTTATTTAAGTCAAAATTCATAGTATCAAATCCTTTTCATTTATAACATTACAAAATTAAAAACCCAGCAAAAAAAGTTCAAGAAAGTTATATGACAAAATGTCCATCTAATGTCAAATCTGACTTAAGACCAGAGTAATTACCCCGATATTCTCCATTAATCTAAACCCGGATATATTCTAATACACAAAAAATTCATATAGTTCACGGTTTAAAAACAAAAGGCAGCAAGTGCTTCCTGCTGCCTTAATTCTACAATGATCCAAATCTACAGGATTGCCACACGCCCTATGCTATAGTATATCAGGCCTTCCTCCTTCATTTTCTCTGGGGCAAATATATTTCTGCCGTCAAAAATGACTTTGTCCTTAACATTCCGCTTAATAAACCCAAGATCAGGGTTCCTAAACTCATTCCATTCGGTAAGAATAAGCAATGCATCCGCATTCTTCAGGGCATCATATTCGTTCTCAGCGTAAGAGATTTTGTCCTTGAAGAAGTATTCAGATGTTTCGTGGGCAGCCGGGTCATATGCTGAAATAGTGGCACCCTTCTCGAGCAGCATATTAATAATTGTGATTGAAGGTGCTTCACGCATATCATCGGTATTTGGCTTGAAAGCCAGTCCCCAGATAGCAAACTTCTTCCCTTTCACGTCACCCTTGTAATGGTTTAATAATTTCTCGACAAGAACTTTCTTCTGATCCTTGTTAACTGCATCAACTACGGTAAGTATCTTTAATTCAGAATTGTTATCCTTAGCTGTTTTAATTAGGGCATTTACATCCTTGGGGAAGCAAGACCCGCCGTATCCGATACCCGGGAATAAAAACCTCTTACCTATCCTGTTATCAGATCCCATCCCCTTACGAACCAGATCCACATTAGCGCCTACTTTTTCACAGAAGTTAGCTAATTCATTCATAAAAGTGATCCGCATAGCGAGATATGAATTCGCTGCATACTTTGTTACCTCGGCGCTCTCATTATCCATCATAAGAATAGGGTTTCCCTGGCGTACAAAAGGCTCATACAGATTCTTCATAATCTCAGAACTTTTAACGTCACGGGTGCCTATTACGATTCTATCCGGCTTCATAAAATCTTCTACTGCAAATCCTTCGCGCAGGAACTCCGGATTGGATACAACGCTAAAATTAGTAACGCCGCTTTCTTTTATCCTGCTTTCTACCGCGTGAGAAGTACCCACCGGTACGGTGCTCTTATTCACAACGATTTTAAATTCCTGAATATTATTATCCTTCAGTATTTTCCCGATATCTGTAGCAGCATTGAGCACATATTTAAGGTCGGCTGAACCATCTTCATCCTGGGGAGTTGGGAGGCAAAGGAAAATAATAGAAGTATTCTCAACTGCATACTTCAAATCATCGGTAAATGTAAGACGTTTTTTTTCGATATTCCGGTGAAAGAGAAGCTCGAGCCCCGGTTCATAAATAGTAACCTGGGAATTGCGCAATTTATTAAGTTTGTCTGGATTATTGTCAACACAAATAACTTGGTTACCCATTTCGGCGAAACAAGTCCCGGAAACTAATCCAACATATCCGGTTCCTATAATGGAAATTTTCATTTTTCTCCGTATAAATTAATCTATTTGAATTTTAATTGGTTTTACATTCCAGATATGCTTTGCATATTCCGAAATTGATCTGTCACTCGAAAACTTACCGATCCTTGCTACATTAAGAATTGATTTAGTGGTCCATTCATCTTTTCTAAGATATGTCGCGCTAACTTGATCCTGAGTATTAATGTATGACGGATAATCAGCAAATAAGCAATAATAATCAGTATTCAGCAGGTTATCTACGATCGGTTTAAATATTCCTGGCTCAAGCCGGTTAAAGTAATTATTACTGATCATATCAATGACTCTTTTTAGGGACTGGTTCCCTTCGTAATACTCTCTAGGATTATACCCTGATGCTTTCAGTTTAATTACTTCATCTGCCAGCAGGCCAAAGATAAAAATGTTATCGTCACCTACTTCTTCTCTGATCTCAATATTCGCTCCATCCATTGTGCCTATTGTCAGAGCTCCATTCAGAGCGAACTTCATATTCCCTGTGCCGGACGCTTCGAGGCCGGCCGTTGAGATCTGTTCCGAAAGATCCGAAGCGGGGATTATTTTTTCCGCGAGAGATACCGAGTAATTCTTGAGGAACACAAGTTTCAGTTTATCGCCGACATCAGGATCGTTGTTAATAATTTCAGCGACGCAGTTAATTAGTTTAATGATCAATTTTGCCATGTGATATGCAGGTGCGGCCTTGCCGGCAAAAATTACTGTGCGGGGGACAAATTCCGCGTCCGGGTTATCCTTTATCCGGTTGTATAAAGTTATCACATGCAGCACATTCAGAAGCTGGCGTTTATACTCATGGAATCTCTTGACCTGAACATCAAAAATTGATTCGGGGTTAATTATCACATAGTGCTCTTTCTGAATGTAATCTATTAATTGAAGTTTATTACTCCATTTTACTCCGCGCCAGTTCTCAAGGAATGCTGAATCTTTGACCGCTTTTTCAAGTTTTTTAAGATCCGCAAGATTTTTTACCCATTTATCACCAATCCTGTCCGTGATCATATTCGCCAGAAATGGATTAGCCGCTTTGAGCCATCTTCTCGGTGTTATTCCATTAGTAACATTGACAAATTTTTCCGGGCAGAATTTATAAAAATGAGGGAAGATATGATCTTTCAATATCTGAGTATGCAGAGCGGCAACTCCGTTTACCGCGTGCGAGCCGATTATCGCCAGGTTAGCCATACGGATCTTCTTCTCACTCCCCTCCCTGATCAGAGAAAGCTTTGAAATGGTCGCATCATCAAAGTTATAATTAAGCCTCAGCTCATCCAGGAAGCGCTGGTTTATCTCATAAATTATCTGAAGGTGCCTTGGTAAAAGCTCGTCCATCAGATCCACCGGCCACTCTTCAAGTGCTTCTGGAACAACAGTATGATTTGTGTAAGCAAATGTATTCACTGTAATCTTCCAGGCTTCATCCCAGCCAAGTTTCTCCTGATCCATCAGGATCCGCATCAGTTCGGGGATCGCTATTACAGGGTGAGTATCATTCAACTGTATCGCGGTTTTTTCCGCAAAGAATTTATAATCCCTGTGGTTAATCTGGAACTTACGAATTATGTCCTGGAGTGAGGCTGAAACAAAGAAATACTGTTGTTTTAGTCTCAGATACTTTCCTTCTGTATAAGTATCATTCGGGTATAATACTTTTGAAATGTTCTCAGATAAGTTTTTATTTTCAACAGCCGCGAGATAGTTTCCACTGTTAAAGTCCTTGAAACTGAATTCCTGGGTTGCCTTCGCCTGCCATAGACGAAGGTTATTGACCGTATTATTATCATACCCCGGGACAGGTACGTCGTATGCTACTGCCAACACATCCTCCGTGTCTACCCAGTCAAAATGCCATTTACCTGTATCATCCTGGTAAGAGTGAACGGTACCAAAAAATTTAACTTTATAACTTAAATCACGTCTGAAAATTTCCCACGGATTACCGTATGAAAGCCAGTTATCAGGTTGTTCCATCTGGTTCCCGTTCTCGATCTCCTGCCTGAAGATTCCGTATTCATACCTGATACCGTATCCGTAAGCAGGCAGTTCAAGTGTGGCCATAGAATCAAGATAACACGCTGCCAGTCTGCCGAGGCCTCCATTCCCTAGAGCCATATCGTGCTCTTCTTCTATAATGTCTTCAAGGATTACTTTATCCTTCTTTAAGATCTCCCGGCATTCATCGTAATAGTTCATGTTGATCAGCGCGTTGCTCAGGAGTCTGCCGACGAGAAATTCCAGAGATAAATAATAAACTCTTTTTACGTCATTTGTTTTGTGGACATGCTGAGTTCTCAGCCATTTCCTCACCAGTCTGTCCCTCACGGACATGGAAAGAGAATAGTACATATCCTCCGGTTTTACAGTATTCTTATCCTTAACAAGGATAAATTCAAGGTGTTCCGCGAATTGATTCGACAGAGAATAGCTTTCAAGTGTTTCTCTGTCAGTAAAAAAAATGGAAGACTCCTTATCTAACATATTAGTTCCTTCCTGATGCATGTTAAAATTTTAAAGTTGTTTATTCACCGAACGTAAAATCACGGGCAATATCCTTAAACCGTGTCCCAAGCAGATCTTTGTCTGATAGGACCGGCGACTCGCAATTCCAGGGGATGGCTAAATCCGCGTCATTGTAAAGTATTGTTCGTTCTGATGAATTATTATAAAGTTTAGTGCACTTATAATTGAAGACAGCGACATCTGTTAAAACTAAAAACCCGTGAGCGAATCCGGGCGGTATCCACAATTGGCGATGATTCGACTCAGATAAATTGGTGATATAGTGTTTGCCGTATGTCGGAGAGCCATAGCGAATATCCAGCGCCACATCTAAAACTTCACCCTGTACAACCTGGCAGAGTTTGCCCTGTGAATACGGCTGAATCTGATAATGCATTCCGCGTATGGTATTCTTCACCGAACGGGAAAGATTATCCTGAACAAAAGAACATTCAATCCCGATCTCCGCATACTTTTCAACCTGGAAAGTTTCAAAAAAATATCCTCTTGAGTCGGTGAAGACCCTCGGCTCGATAAGAATAACTCCATTGAGCGCTCTTTCTATCACTTTCATATACAATCCTCCTTACGTAAAAACAATAGATTATTCGGATTCATGTATCTTCTCCAGGTAGAGCCGGTACATACTTTTGGGTATTCCGTCAATAACTCTCTGAAACTGTGCTTTATCAATAAATTTCATCTTATAAGCAATTTCCTCAATACAGGCTATCTTCAGACCCTGCCTCTCTTCAATTACTCCAAAGAAGTTTGAAGCCTGCAATAATGCCTCAGGCGTTCCCGTATCCAGCCAAGCTACTCCGCGCCCTATTTTTTCAACTCTCAGTTCCCGGAGCGCCAGATAGGCATTGTTGACATCTGTAATTTCCAATTCTCCGCGTGGAGATGGTTTTAAGTTTTTTGAGATTTCGATAACTTTATTGTCGTAAACGTACAAGCCGGGAACCGCAAAATTAGACCTCGGTTTCTTTGGTTTTTCTTCGATAGATAACACTTCTCCCTTCTCATTAAACTCCACTATACCGTATCGTTCCGGATCGTTTACCTGATAGCCAAAAATTGTTGCGCCGTTATTGCTGTTTTCAAGGGCTTTGTATAAAAAGTCCAGATAACCATAGAAGATGTTATCCCCGAGTATCAGGGTAACAGAATCCTTCCCGATAAAATTCTCTCCCAGAATAAAAGCCTCCGCAATACCGTTGGGAGCAGCCTGAAGGGCATACTCAATATTGAGTCCGAGTTCATTCCCGTTTCCAAAAAGCCTCTTATAGTGAGGGATTGTTTCTTCGTTAGAAATAATTAATATCTCTTTAATCCCGCCCAACATAAGAACAGAAAGAGGGTAATAAATCAATGGCTTATCGTAAATGATCGTCAGCTGTTTACTGTAGATCTTGGTCAATGGATACAAGCGGGAACCTGATCCGCCGGCGAGTATGATACCTTTCATATATTCAGTTCCATTATATTTTAGTAACGAGGATTGAGATGCCACTTCCAGGCGCTCTCAATAGTTTGTTCAATTCCAAATTTTGGGATCCATCCAAGGACAGTCCGAGCTTTGTGGTTGTCTGCAACAAGTATTGCGGGATCCCCGGCTCTCCTCTCCCCAATCTTATAGTTAATTTTCTTCCCTGTTATCTCACCGCACTTTCTTATGACCTCCAAAACAGAATTGCCATAACCTGTACCCAGGTTGATTATTGTGGAATCCTTTCCTTCGACGAGGTAGTTGAGGGCTCTTAGATGTGCGTCAGCAAGATCAAGTATATGAATATAATCCCGAATGCAGGTCCCGTCATCAGTCGGGTAATCATCTCCGTAAATTGTAACACTTTCTCGTTTCCCGAGTGCAGTATTGAGAATGATAGGGATGAGATGAGGTTCCGGATGATGGCTTTCTCCGATATCGCCGTCAAATGAGGCCCCGGCCGCATTAAAATACCTCAGGCAAACTGATTTAATACCAAAAGCAGTATCATAATCTCTGAGCACTTGTTCGATCATTAATTTTGTTCTGGCGTATGGATTTAACGGGTCCGTTTTAAAATCTTCTTTTATCGGCATTTGATCCGGATTGCCGTATAAACTGCAGGTAGATGAAAAAACAAACTTCTTCACTCCGCCCTGCTTAGCTGCTTCAATAAGATTATAGCTGCCTAACACATTATTTCGATAATAAATATCAGGAGAATCAACAGATTCACCCACATATGCGAATGCGGCGAAATGGACAATGGCATCAATTGAATGGCGGGAAAAAAGGTCGGTAAGTGAGGTGAAATCGAGTAAATCAATTTTTTCGAGGGAAACACCATCTGGCACAGATTCGGTATGTCCTCTGGAAAGGTTATCAAGGACAACTATCCGGTTATCAGTTCTTCTAAGTACTTTTACGAAGTGGGAACCGATGTACCCGGCTCCTCCGGTCACTAAAATATTCATATTGTTCACAATTACTGTTATTTCGAATTCTGGGTAAACGCAAGAATTGCTTCAGTCCTGTCGGAAAATATTTCAAAAACTTCATTCAGATGCATTAGCTTAAAAACAGGGTATACATTTTTATCGAGGTTATAAATCTTAATTTCACCTCCGTTAGCGCGCACCCTTTTTAAACCGGACACAATTGCGCCAAGGAAAAAACTGTCTATAAAGAAGACTCCGGAACAATCCAGAAGAATCTTGCGGACACCTTTTTCATCAGCTAGAGTATTGATTAGGTCCTTAAATTCGTGTGCAATATCAGCGGTTGCTCTCTTCATTCCGAAAGTTACAACACTGACGTCATCTACCTGAGATACCTGAAACATCTTGAACTCCTTAAGAGGAACTCCTCTTGAAATATCTCTAAAACAATTGTACAGTGATCGAAATTTAGTGAAAGTTTATGTAGATAAAAAGAAAAAACCTCTTTTATTTTAAATAAAAGAGGTTTTACAAATACATTGGAATGACTTAGGCTTCTTCAGTCTCCGGGGCACGTTGTCCAAGTTCCCTGTCCATCATAAAAAGACCTGCCTTATAATCTCCAATCATTTTAACATCTTCGAGAATTTTTAAGGCGGTCGCCTCTTCTTCCACCTGTTCATTTACAAACCACTGGAGGAAGGTATGAGTTGCGTAGTCTTTTTCGCCGAGACTCAGGTCAACTATGTCGTTTATTGAACCGGAAATCATCTTTTCGTGCTCGTATGTATCTTCAAATACTGAAACTACAGATTCCCAATCGATTTTCGGGTCCGCAATCTGCTGGAGTACAACCCGACCGCCCTTCTGGTTTACATAATTCAGGATTTTCATTGCATGCTGGTATTCTTCCTGTGACTGCAGTCTCATCCAGCCGGCAAAACCAGATAGGTTAATGCTCTCAAAATAGTTACCCATCGAGAGGTATAAATACGATGAAAATAATTCTTTATTTATTTGCTCATTCAGAGCCTTTTCAATATTACTCTTTAACATATTATTGTCCTTAATTTATTATTTTTGTGTGCAAAGCTAATAAATTATTAATTATACGTCAATATAGAAATTTGAAAGCGGAGTATCCGGGTAATTACCTAACCTGAAATTCCAGAATCTATTATATTCCTCAAAAAAACGGTCCGATTGTTATGCGTTTAATACATAAATATATTTTTTTTATTCTCTTATTACCCCTTTTGATCGCGGGATGCGAGTTAGCGCCGCCTGAACCTGTATCTGTCCCGGTATTGGATGCCGGCATTTATGTTACCTCGTCTATTCCCGGGGCTCTTATCTCGATCGATGGGATTTCTCAGATGAAGTATACACCTGATACGGTATTCACCACAAGCGGCACACACGTTATATCCATTACCAAGGAGGGTTATCAGACAACAGCCATAAACATTACCGCGATTTCTGACTCTGTGATTAATGTGAATGCAGACCTCGTTGTCGCTATTCCAAAAATCGTGCTTCTTGAGGATTTTGCTAACGTCAGTTGTGTGCCTTGCGTGGCATCGAACCTAATCATTAAATCCCTTAAAACTTACACTTATGACGAAACTAAGCTTGTCGTACTGAAGTTTCCGACGAATTTCCCCTCGCCAAATGATCCGTTTTATCTGGCCGCACAGGTTTACTGCAACGCACGGATAACATACTATAATGTGCTGTTCGCGCCTACAACCATACTTGATGGAATCCTGAAGCCGGTTTCTTCGGATTCAATAAAAGTTAAGGCAGCCATAGAACAGAGATTGGCAGAAATTCCGAAATTTCAGGTTTCTGTTACCGATACAATCACCGGCGGCAATATTAATTACAAGGTCAGAGTCGAATGTCTTGATACAAACGGAATCAGCACGGCGAATCTTGCCCTGCGATTTGTGGTAATGGAAGAGGAGATAATCTTCAGCACCCCCCCCGGATCTAACGGTGAAACTCATTTCTATGATGTTGTCCGGACTATGCTGCCGGACCAGAACGGGATTACTATTTCAACGGGTGGAATTACACCAGGTTACAGCCAGGAGTTCAATTTATCAACACCAATAAATTCCATCTGGCAAATTGAGAAAATCAGGGGAGTCGCCTTTGTTCAGAACAGGTTCACTCGAGAAGTGTACCAGGCGGCTATCGCCCATTAATATCGGGGTTAAGGGCTTATTTTTTGCATTAATAATGATAATGCCTTTAATTATATAACAAAAGTAATTCGATATAATTTTAAGTATTTAATGAGACTACGCAATTATATTTTATCGTTAGTAATACTAACTTCCTCTTTAATCTCTGCACAAACTGGTGTCGCGAAATATGCCGGCGAATTCATTTCAATCGGTGTCGGCGGTAGGCCTATGGGTATGGGCGGTGCATATACCGCGATCGCGAATGATGTCGGCTCAGCATACTACAATCCAGCCGGGTTAGCAAATCTTGATTACCCTCAGATATCATTAATGCACGATGAGAGATATGGTGATCTTGTTAATTATAATTACGCCGCTCTTGCAATTCCCTATGGGGCGCAGTACACTTTCGCGGTTAGCGCAATGAGGCTGGGTGTTGATAAAATCTTCGATACTCGTAACGCGTTAATTGACAGGGTTACAGGACAGGTTATTTATGATATCACTCTCCCTTCCGCGAAAATAGATCCTACCAAGATAAAGGAATTCAGTAACCAGGACTGGGTAGTTTATCTGAGCGGAGCCAAAAGAGAAAACGAAAAACTTTACTATGGTGCGAATGTCAAGGTGATTTATCGGAAAATCGGAGACTTCAGCGCTACAGGAATCGGAGTAGATGTAGGTGCGCTTTACAAACTCGACGACATGTTTACTCTTGGTGCGAATTTACAGGATGCTACGACAACCCTGGTAGCCTGGAGCACCGGAAGGAACGAACTGATTTCCCCAACTTTAAAATTAGGCGGGGCTTCGAATCTAAGTCTTTGGCTTCTCAATATTACTGCGGCTCTGGATTTTGATGTCCGCTTTGAAAACCGCAAATATGCATCTCATTTTAATATGGGTCCTGTCAGTTTTGATCCCCACGCGGGACTGGAATTGGGATTCAGAAATCTCTTCGCGATAAGAGCCGGTTATAATGATGTCAAACAGTTTACTCTAGGCGCAGGAGTTCACCTTCCAAAGTTGAATATTGATTATACCTTTGCAAGGTTCAATATGTCTGAAGACGACAGACTCCCCGATACACATCGTATTTCGCTCATACTCACTCTTGAAGAACCCCGTTTTATGAGGAAGTATTAATAAAACCTTTTAAACTTAAAAAGCTCCGTACTCAACCGGAGCTTTTTAGTTTTATAAGATCTGCTGATAGATTTAATGAAGCAGTTTTAGAATTCTTTCTAACCTCACACTCCCGAGAAGCTTAAATATATTCGTAAAGGGAATATCCCTATCCCATGAAAAAAGTACTATGAAGGCTTCGCCTACAACAAGATCCCTCGGTACAAATCCCCAGAAACGGCTGTCAAAACTGTCGCTCCTATTATCTCCCATCATGAAATAGTAATCTTTCTTAATTTTGTAGCTTGATACTTCTTTGCCCGCAATAAATATCCTCATCCCTCTGACTTCGACGACTTCTTCACCAAATTCCCTGTTAATGATTGTGCGCCATTCTTCAATATTATTAAGATTCAGTTCAATGACGTCACCTGCTTTTGGCACTTGCAAAGGACCGTAATTATCCTCATTCCAGGGTCTTCCTTTGGGAAAAATCCTGATATCTTCCTGCCCTGCTGGAATTGGAGTAGGTATCAGATACTTAATGTATGGCGGTATCCAGAATTCTTTCCCGTTTACGAAAACAACCTTATCGCGGATCTCAACAACATCACCCGGCAGTCCGATACACCTTTTAACATAATTCACATTAAGCTCGGTTGGCCTTAACTGATCACGGTCACCTGGATACTCGAATACTACTATATCCCCGTTTTTAGGTTCCCTGATGGAAGGGAAAGTAAAAAACGGTAATTCAACCTCAGTGAAAGGAATGTATCTCGGAGATGATGACCCAAATACGAATTTATTAACCAGAACAAAATCCCCGACAAGGATAGTATCCTCCATCGAACCTGTAGGAATTCTGGTATTCTGAATTATGAATGTTATTATGATTAATGCCGCGATCGCCGCGAAAAACAACGAGCTGAAAAATTCTTTCAGTTTTTGACCGGGAGTCCGGTTCTTTTCCCTTTCCAGTTCTTCAAAAGATTTGATTCCTATCAGCCTTTTCAGGAAATGTATAAATTTCTCTTTTGCTGTTGATACATCCTTATTCTGTTCAAGAGTATTATTACTCACTTTGTGTCCTTAATTTTAACAAATATTTTAATAAAAGATCATTTACAATTTTGGGATTTGCTTTCCCACCTGTCTCCTTCATCACTTTACCGACAAAGAAACCAAAAACTTTTTCTTTCCCCTCAATATATTCCTTAATTTGACCGGGATGTGCTCTAACAATATTTTCTATTATTGTTTGTATCTGACCGGCATCTGAGATCTGAATAAGATTTTTTTTGTTGATAATCTCATCCGCATCCGCTCCCGAGGCCATCATCTCCGTGAAGACTTCTTTCGCGATTTTATTGCTGACTGTGCCATCAATTATTAGGTAAAGAAGTCTGCTGAGATTTACCGCCGGTACAGGAAACTGATTTATCGAAAGTTTAAGTTCATTAATTTTTCCGAGTACTTCGACCATTACCCAATTGCTTGCCATTTTATAGTCACTCAGGTTTGATGCAAGTTCCTCGAAATAATCTGCAATTTCCTTTGAGGAGGTGAGAACCTCCGAATCGTAAACAGGCAAGCCGTAGTTTTCAATAAATCTTGACTTCCTTGTCTCCGGCAATTCCGGAAGCTGAAATTTTATTTCATTCAACCACTCATCTGTTATCGTGACAGGCATAAGATCCGGTTCTGGAAAATAACGGTAATCGTGCGCATCTTCTTTACCGCGCATGGGTAAAGCTAATTCTTCATCCGGATCCCAGAGCAGTGTCTGCTGAATAACCGGCTTCCCTTCCCCGATTAATTCAATCTGGCGCCCGATCTCATACTTAATTGCCTTCTCTACATTTCGAAAAGAATTCATGTTTTTTAATTCAGTTTTTGTTCCGAGTTCTTGCGTACCTTGGAGGCGAACGGACACATTCGCATCGCAGCGGAATGACCCCTCTTCCATATTCCCGTCACATATACCCAGATACTGAAGGACCTGCCTCAACCCATTCAGATACCTGACTGCTTCCTCGGCAGAACGTATATCCGGTTCACTTACGATTTCAATCAAAGGAGTACCGCACCTGTTTACATCCACAGAAGACCCGAAGCCCGAATCGTGAATTAATTTCCCCGCATCTTCCTCAAGATGTATTCGGGTTACTCCTATTCTGGATTCTTTTCCCTCTGAATTAAGAATCTTAAAATAACCACCGGAACATAATGGTTTGTCATATTGTGATACCTGGTAACCTTTTGGTAAATCCGGATAAAAATAGTTTTTTCTGGCAAAAACCGAGTATTGATTAATCTTACAATTAGTCGCCAGCCCCATCATCACCGCAAATTCCACAGCTTTTTTATTTAGAACCGGAAGTACTCCTGGATGCCCTAAGCAAACCGGACAAACGTGAACGTTGGGTTCAACGGAAAATTCCGCCGGACAACTGCAAAAGATTTTTGAGTTCGTCAGCAATTGGGCGTGTACTTCCAACCCTATTACCGGTTCATAGATTAAATAATCGGTCATTATTTAGAACTTATAAATACTTCATACTCCCACGGCCGGAGTGACATTTTGTTCGACTTTACGGTCTTCAGGGTTTTAGTAGTGAAGTATCCTTTGAATTCTGATTCCGGAACATCCTTAAACTCGAAATTAATCGCCTCAGAAGATAAATTAAACACCATAAGAAGAATATTGTCACCCGATTTCCTCAGGAAAGTCAGAACCTTATCTGATTGCGTATTCGGGACATTGATAAAAGTACCACCAGAGGGTTTATTATGCAAAGCAGGATTCAATTTCTTCATTTTGTTCAATTTTTGGTAGAATAAAGAATAGTCCGACTTTATCCAGTCAACTGCATCTTTTTCAAAAAAACTTAGTCTTCGATTCAAACCAATTTCTTGTCCGGTATATAGAAGCGGCATTCCGGGGATCGTATACGTAAGCACCGCTAAAGCTTTCACGGCTTCACCCATCCTCTCGAACTCTGTACCGTTCCAGGAATTTTCGTCGTGGTTGGTGATAAACTGCATTCTGAGAGCATTATCCGGATAACTGTTGTTGTCTTTTTCGATCTTGTCTTTAATTTCAGAGGCTTTTGCTTCACCCTTAGAAATCCTATTCAGCAGGTGATGCATATCCCATCCGTATGTCATGTTAAATGAATTGAAATGCATTTCGGGGCTTTCCCATTCGGCGAGCATAAACACATTCTTAATCTTTCGCAGACGTGCCGTCGCATAATCCCAGAACTCGATGGGTACCATACCGGCTACATCGCACCTGTATCCATCTATATTAAATTCCCTCACCCAGAACTCGAGTGCATCAGCCTTGTAGTTCCAAAGCGCCTTGTTATCGTAATTAAGATCAATCACATCACTCCAGTCTGCAACGGGAGGCACGAAATTGCCGGCGGAGTCCTTAGTATAAAAATCAGGATGGGTTTTTGTCAGCGGATTGTCCCAGGCGGTATGATTCGCCACCCAATCAAGGATGATATACATTCCCATCGAATGTATCTCTTTAACCAATTCTCGAAATTCTTCCAGAGTACCGTAATATGAATCAAGACCTTTATAATCTTTGACTGCATAGTAGCTCCCCATTGTCCCCTTTCTGTTGAGTTCACCTATTGGGTGGATCGGCATAAACCACAAAATTCCCACACCCAGCTCTTTAAGCCTCGGCAGATGTTCGCGGAACTCCCTGATACTTCCTGATTGAGTAAACTGCCGTAAATTCACCTCGTAAATAACCTTGTCTTTCACCCATTCAGGGTGAACAATTGTACTCTTTAACTGCCCCAGTGAACCATTGGATAAGCCAAGGAAAAAGATAATTATCGCGAATATTCTGCTAAGATTAGTATTCATTAAGGTATCTATGCTTCTAAAAAGATGTAAATAATAAATATAAGGAATTTTGTTTTTTAGTTATAATCCATTTAAAAAGTGAGTATTTCTGAAAAGGATTAACCAGTTGAAGGTGTGAGGCTGTCAGGATGCAGGTATTCAAGAAACAAAGCCGCTGCTATCGCAGCGGCTCTGTTAACTTTTTTATGTAATCAGAAGGTGTATCTCACGCCTAATTGAGCCTGCCATCTGCTTAGCAGATTATCCTTAACATAAGGATCGGCTTTATCAGAGAATGAAACACGCACCCGATTACTCACCGGATCAAATGACGGCAATGCGCCTGAACCTGTAGTGGATTCTGTCTTCAATAGGGCATCTGCCTGATTCGGTACCAGTTTCAGGTGTCCCCAGTCTGAATTTAACAAATTCATAAAATTCAATATATCAAGTGTTATCTCGAACTTATGACCAAAAAGTGAAGGGATTTCCTGACTAATTCTCAGATCAAATTGAGCTAACCAGGGCTCGAGTGAAGCGTTCCGCTTTGCTATACTTCCCTTATTTGATTTCAGATATTCGTCTCTTTCAATATATCCCATTAATAAAACTGCAGCATTTGAATCAGAAACCAATACGTTATTCACGTTTTTAACGAAGATATATTTACTATGTGCGTCATTAATATCAGACGGAATATAAACAAGGTCATTACCATCATGACCGTCGCCGTTAGCATCACCATTAAAAACATATGAATACGGTCTGCCGCTCTGGCCATTATAAAATATAGATACAGTTGTTGCAGCATTCGCAAACCATTCATATGAATATGAAACAGCCGCGAAAACTCTGTTCTTTATTTCAAAGTTTGACGTAGTCACAGGTGGTTCGTTAGGATTACCCGGAACCGGATTATACCTGAACTGTGATCTGGCCTGGCTTGATAGAACGCTATTTTGATCTTCCGCTGAACCATAAGCATATCCCAGATTTAGATCTAGGTTGCGGATGGGCTGCCCCTGTAATTGAGCAGATATATTAAACTGGGAGGCTTCGCTCGTATTTTTAAGCAGCATAACCCTCTGGAAGTAAGAGGCTACTCTCTTGCCCCAATAAAACCTTCCATCCTTAAGAGTATCACTAATACCTGCGATATTCAGATCTTCATAGATTGGGTCATTAATTGCCTGAGTATATAATACATCAAGACTTCCCGTAAACCCAAACGGTAATTTCTGGTCAACACCAACATTAAGACGGAAAACCTGTGGTAATTTAAAATCCGGATCGGTAATATTTATTTCTGTACTACTACCCGCCGTAAGGCCACTGGTTCCTGCTCTTGGCTGAGTATTAACATCCGCAATGAAGAATCCCGGATTGCTTTTTGAAATATCAGCAAATTCTACGCCGGTGTTACTGTATTGATTTGATATCCATACGTAGGGTACTCTTCCCGTAAAAATTCCTGCGCCGCCACGTAAGATAGTTGAGCGGTCACCCAGGAGATCCCAGTTAAAACCAAATCTGGGTGATATAAGCAGATTTCCGCTTGGGACTTCACTGGTAGATAATCCTCTGGAACCAAAATACTTGGTGACCGAGTCGTTCTTTGCCGGGCTGTCCGGAAAGGTTGGAATGTCAACTCTTAATCCAAGATTGAGCTTAAGTGTCGGTATAATCGTCCATTCATCCTGGGCGTAAAAACCCCACTGTATTGCACCGAACTTAGCAGGTTGTTTTGGATCGGCTGTCAGTGAATAGCGGTATTCATACCTTGATGGTTTTCGCAGGTAAATATCCTGGACTGAGTTGAACTCATAGTACCCATAATAGTTCCTGATGAAAAGGTTTGAGAAAGTAAAGAACTCATTATGCGTTCCTACCGTTATGATATGATCACCCAGATAATAAGAAAAATTATTTGTTATTTCAAAGATATCCTGATCAAGTGCATTCGCGATTGAGAATTGTTCAGTTCCGGCATACATATCAGTACCCGAAATCGGTGTCTTAACTCTTATGGTCGGGAATTTTTTATCTACTGCTCTTTCATCACGAATAATTGTATATCCGACGGTTAACTCATTTGACATATTGTTTCCAAAAGTACTATTCAACTGCAGAACAGTTGAGTTTGTCATGCTCTCAAACGTATAAAGCTGATCAGCAAATCCGATCCTGGAGGTTCGGTCAATAATGTCATCGCTTGCAGAGACCAGGTTATTCCTGAGAGTAAGTTTATGATCTTTGGAAAGATTGTAATCTATCCTGGCGAATAGCTTAAGGCTTGGGCGGTCGCGTTCAAGTTCACCTTTATATGCACCCGGGTCATACCCAAATGTATCCTTTAGAACCTGAGTTAAGAAAGAAGCAGCCGAATCAAGTTTATAAAAGTTGGAAGCGTTATTCAGGGGAAGATTGACAGCGGGTTGAACACGATCTGTAACTTCACCATTAACAAAAAAGAATAAATTGTCCGGAATAATTGGTCCACCGAGCCTAAAACCTATCTGATTCTCACTAAAATTACTTAGTTTTGTTTTGTTTGCATCAGGGCTTTTACCTGCCAGGTCCTGATTTCTTTGGTAGTAGTAAGCGGACCCCGTGAATTGATTTGTACCGGAACGGGTAATTGCATTTATTCCGCCGCCGGTAAAACCGCTGAAACGCACGTCATAAGGGGCTAAAACGACCTGGAATTCCTGTATTGCATCTAGCGAAATCGGATTGGTATTGGCTTGACCTCCAGGAGTACCGGAACTTCCTAATCCGAAGAGATCGTTATACTGAGTTCCGTCAAGCTGAATATTATTCAGCCTGTTATTTCTTCCGGCAGCGCTGAGACTGGAGCCCGAGAAAAGAGGTGAAAGTTTAGAAAAGTCCTGAAAACTTCTTGACACTGTGGGAAGGTTCTGGATCTGCTGGTTGTTTACTCCTGTAGCCGCTCCGGTTTTCCCCGAATTAAGAACAGCACTTCTTCCTGCTTCTACTAGCACGGTTGAAGTTTGTATTTGTGTTTCACTTAGGGAAACATCTAATGTTAAATTCTGACCAAGCGCTAGAACGGGTACGGTAATTAACTGTTTTTCGTATCCGACATACGAGATAGTGACAGAATACGGGCCACCAACACGAAGCCCCGTAAGGTTGTATCTTCCGTCTTCTCTGGTTGAGGTTCCGTAATTCGTGCCTGTGGGTGTGTGTATAGCGACAACTGTCGCGGAGGGTAATCCGCCGCCTGATTTATCGGTGATTTTACCGGAAATTGTAGCAGTAGTTGATGCGCTTTGGGCAAGTGATTGTGTGCTGATACACACAATCAGAAGAAGAATAACTGGTATGATTTTTTTTATCATATAAAAATTACTCCAATTAAGTTGTATGTGATTGGTTAAAGATCTTTACAGTGTATCTGTAATTTGTCACCTCGAAAATAGTTCTGATGATTTGTATTTTAAAGAAATATTTTTTTCTTAACAATTATTTAATTTTAAGAATTTGTTTTTTCCTTTGCTGTTTCCGTGTATTCTAACTATATTCAAAACGGAGAGCTACCAAGTACTAATTTCTAAAAAACTGATTTCTCATTTAGAGCGAGACTCATCCGGGTTTTAATCTATCCTCACCTTAAACACAGTATTGGGTTCCCTGCCAAGGGGTTTCTGTACCCTTTTAAGGCTGCTTTATATGTTGGTCACACGCCACTACCCTGCGTTTTGTTAAATGTTTCATTTTACTTAACTTTAACCAATACTAATTTCCAATGTTATTTTTGACTTTAAAATAGGTTTATTGATGTCCACGTCCTCAGAAATCAAGTTTACCGTTTATCTCGACGAGAACAAAATCCCCGAAAAAATTGAATGGGATGCAGAAGACTCGGATTCGAACGGGAAAAAAACTGCCTCCTCAATAATGCTATCTATCTGGGATGATGAAGAGAGGGTGACTTATGGAATAGACCTCTGGACGAAGGATCTCATAATCCACCACCTTAACATACATATGCATCAGACCTTGCTTAAAATGGCAGATACCTATGGCAGAGCCACGAACGATTTTACAAGCGCTGAACTTCTAAGAGGGTTCGCCGATGAATTCGCAAGAAAATTAGAACTAATAAATAATCCTAACTAACCGGAATGAAAATGAAAAAGTATTGGTTTTTTGTCCTTTTCCTGTTTCCTGTGCTCTTAACTGCTCAGCCCAAAAGTGTCCACTTCAAGAAATTGATGGAATTCCTTCCTTCAGCAGAATTGAAGGGTTTTACGAAATCAAAACCTACCGGCAGTACACAGACCGTGATGAATATTTCCTCATCTGAAGCTGAGGTTGATTTTAATGAACCAAGTACCGATGAGACCGGGACAGGCAAATCAATCTCCGTGAAAATTGTTGACGCGACATTCAATCCTTATATTGAAATGCAGTACACAATGCTCGGAGATAATTATACATCGGAAACTGAAAGCGGGTATGAGAAGTTCACACGGATAAACGGAAAATACCCCGGAAAAATTACCGTTAACTCGGGTGACTTTAAGTACTGCGTTTTAGAGTTTTCTGTTGCTTCCAAATATTTAGTTACTCTTCGCGGCGATGGCTTCGACGATATAAAATTCCTCAATGACATTATCAGTTCAATGGATCTTGAAGGCCTCTCAAAACTTAAAGCTGAATAGTAGAACAGATATTAATAGAAACGCCGGTCAAGCCGGCGTTTTCTTTATTTTACTAACATAAGTTTTTTAGTTTCAGAATATTCTCCCGAGGTTATGCGGTAGAAATACAATCCACTGGGAAGGTCCCCAGCCTCCAGTTTAACTTCATACCAACCTGCCTGCTTTGCCTCATTCACTAATACCCTCTTCTCCCTTCCCATTACATCGAATACTGCAAGGTTTACGTGTCCCGCCGCAGGAATAAAATACCGGATACTGGTAGAAGGATTGAACGGATTTGGGAAATTCTGCATTAACCGGTAATCCTTAAGAATCTCTTCACCTTTAACTCCCACCGGAAGAGTGTAATCAAATATAAAAAATTCTGAACCGTCAATATTTCCGTCACCATTACCTGACGGTATCTGAGACTGCAACGCTCCATTATCATTTGTCCCATAATGACCAACAGCAATGTATAACTTACCCGGTATGAATCCGAATTCATTCTGGATATTAATACTCCCCTCCAATACTGTTCCGGAAGCTTTCAGAGGTGTTCCGTTTGCATCAAACCAGGCGGAATAGTTGTTAGTGCTTTCATTGGCAAGATACGCGCCCCACGCCGCCACTTGTCCCGCTTTTGCCCAGGGTGCAGATACGGTACCTCTAAGTGAATCAGTGATAAATAAGAATACATCTTTGCCAAGTGATGGTGCAGGAGTAGTAGCCACATAAAGGTCAGTACCATTCCAGCCAAGATACAACGGGACCTGATTGGCTGAGGTAACAACCCGTGCTGATGCATCAGCCTGGCCATCCATAACAAATGACTGCCCGCCGCTCCCGCCGCCTCCGATTATTATCGAGAAATCCTGACCGTTATTATTATTCCACGTGTTATTGTTATAGTGGATTACGAATGCCATACGGTCAACATTCTGAACAGGATTATTAAATGGCCCAATTTTAATTTTAAGCGTACCAGCAGTATCAGGACCGGTGAACGGCGATTCAACTGCAGGACCGGTGCCATTAAACTTCACTGTACCAGCAGGCCAATAGACAGTATCCGGAGTCTGCCAGGTGCTGCCGTTATTATTTACCCCCCAGTGCAATTTTGCTCCTATTGATGCACCGGTAACCGTAATTGTGATGGTGTCATTTTTGGAAATTGTTGTAGGCAACCAGGATACTGTACTCCCCCCTCCACCTCCCCCGGAATTCGATTCGCCTATCCAGCAATGCATAATAGGAGATTTCGCGTTATTTCCAAGCGCGTCTATTGCCTCAATGTAATAGTCTATAAGCTTATTATTTAAACCGTTAATCTGGGCGCTGTATTCTTTCGCTTTTATTAATGGCATAGGATCTGTAATTGCGGTTTTGTCGACACCCGTCATATCCAACTCTATCCAGGCGCCGACTTCACTTCCTCCGGCATAGGTATCGTTATGATCAGACTGCATCGAGTTTATACCGTCATTATCTATACGATACTTCAATTTCACGGATGTGAGACCACTCTTATCATAAACGTAACTCCATACAGTCATATTCGAAGGCTGATTAATTCCCCATTCTGTTCCTCCCGGATTATATGGTTCTCTTTGCGGGAGAAAAATGGTCGGTGGCGTCAAGTCCGTACCAGTCACCTGCTGTGCAGCCTGATAAGCCTGATTCGCGGCTCTTGTTGGATGTGAATCCCATATTCCATTAAGTGAACCATCCCAATACCAATAATCGCTGGATTCACCAACGAGTAGGTATCTCCACGCATTCATAGTGTGCGTGCTTGCGGGGTTGATCTGTTCAGCGGTTAGTACCCAGTTTTTCGCAGCGGTTAACACTCCCCAGCTATTCCTGTCTGGACTGTAATCATTACTGCCCGGATCTCCCAGCCATTTTTTAAACTCGGGATCACCATTATCAGCACCGCTCCAGGAACCATCTTCCACATGAATAACATCATTTGGATTTGGAGGAAACTGCTGAAGGTAATCCTGAATAGTCGTACATACAAAACGATTAGGCTTGGACTGAACCCAATTAACAAAGCTCTGAAAGTTACCGCCATAATACCCTTCACTGCCGCCGCCATAATTATCACCGTCGTGATGGAGCACAATCAGGATCGGATGGTTTGGGTCAGTGTTGTATGATTCTAACTGGCTCATAACTGCTTCATAATTCAGTGCACCAAAGCCCCCTCTTCCGTCCTCGTTGCCCATATACCTGTCCGCCGGAACCGCAATAATTCGGGATTTTGCGCCTGTCGCTGGATCAGTATACTCAACGAAGTGAGGCTGTCTCCCCCACTTTGCAGAATTCTTTGTCGGAGCCCACAAACCATTTAACTGTACCCAGTCATTAGGGTTTGGATTTAACTGATCAGATTTATTCGGTTCATATATGTTGCCGCCTGTATTAAAAGGATAGCCGACTGCAGCCCTGTCAAAGTGAACATTATCAACAAGTATCCACTGAATTCCTTCTTCAACCAAAGCGGGAATCATTCTCGGTGAAAATGCATTTTCCGGCGGGAACATACCTTTCGAGTAACTACCGGTAAAATTCGCAGCCATAATCTGTTTATGCATCTGAATCTGCTTTCTGATATCTCCTCTGTCAATTAGTCCCATAAGAGGATGGAAATATCCAAAAGCGACCATATCAAGGCGGGGATTTCCTAAACTCGTTTGCTGGTTCTTTATGTAGTTCCAATGAGATTTCCAATTGATGAAGTTACCATTACCCACCCCTTCCAATGCATTCAGATTCTCAATTAATGAACCGGAAAAACTAACTTGAGCACCAAAATGCGGAAGATTTGCATTGATTCCTTTCTGAACGGCATTTTTAGGCCACGAGGTATAAGGTCCCCAGCGCTGGTTATGTATATCAAAAACCGAGAATGGGTATCTGTTATTCGCCTGAGTCTGGACTATTGATTCATAAGGCCAGTAGATAGGCTGATGCATATGCCATAAAAAGGCGATGTAAATGGGGGGATTACTACTTTGAACAGATCCTGACTGTTTTTCTCCGTTGCCGGCAGAAATATTGCTAACAGTAGAAATAAATAATAAAATAATTAAAAGTTTATTCAATGCTTCCTCAAATATTGATCAACGAAAAAATATAAAATCGTATAATTACTTCTGATAGATAATTTTGCCCCCAAGAATTGTCATATGTGCATTCACGTACCTGATATTTATTGGATCAATCTCAAAAATATTCTGATCAAGGACTACCATATCACCCAGTTTACCAACTTCCAGGGATCCTTTTATATTTTCCTCGAATGATGCATATGCGTTGTTTAAAGTGTAACATTTCACAGCTTCCTCAACCGATATTTTCTGTTCAGGGACCCACCCTTCAGGATTTAAATCATCAAGTGTCCTGCGGGTTACGGCAGCGTAGATACCCACAATCGGATTAAGTGGCGCAACACTCCAGTCAGAGCCAAAGCAAAGTAAAACTCCGGCATCGAGAAAACTTCTGAAAGGATACGTATATTTTATTCTTTCCGCTCCGATTCTTTTCTCAGCCCAAACACCATCGTCAATGCAATGGTATGGCTGAGCAGAGGCAATTACTCCGATTTCCCTGAATCTGGGAATATCCTCGAAGTTCACGTGCTGCGCGTGTTCAATTCTGAACCTTCTGTCCCAAACGGGATTCTCATTTTTAATCTTTTCATACATATTGAGGATATAATTATTGGCTTTATCTCCGATGGCGTGTATACTGATCTGAAGCCTGTTCTTATCCGCGTCAATCGACCACTTTTCAAGCCTCCCGTCAAGTACTATATCATTGGGTAATCCGCTTGTAGATGGATCCTGAGAATACGGATCATAGAACCAGGCAGTACTTGAACCGAGTGAACCATCAGCAAATGCCTTTAGGGAACCCATTCTGAGGAGTTCTGAGCCATTCCCGATTTTTATTCTTTTATTAACCAGGTTTTCGTAATCATTGATCGGCAAACGTGTAAAAATCCTGCACGTTAGCTTACCTTCCTTCTCAAATCTTTGGTATATTTCCAGATCTTTGTCATAGGTTATATCCTGAACGCTGGTAACGCCAAATCTCTTTGCCTCATTGAGAGCAGATTCCATAGCCCTGACATATTCCTCATCCTTGGGAGTAGGTATAACATTAAACACCAGATTCATCGCGTTGTCTTTCAGCATACCCGTAGGCTCTCCTGTTAAGGGATCCTTCACGATAAGTCCTCCTTCAGGACTGGGTGTATCCTTGGTAATGCCAGCCAATTTTAACGCTAAACTATTTGCTAATCCCATATGTCCGTCAAACCTGCTTACAAATACAGGCGTATTAGCGGTAAAAGGATCAATCCACGATTTATGCGGCAAATCTTTTACTTCCCACGCTTCATGGTCCCAGTCCCCTCCGGTGATCCATACGTTTTTATGTTCCTGACTGTACTTACGAATAATCTCTTTGAACTCTGCTGTACTCTTTGCTCCCCTTAGATCAATTCCATTTAAGTAAAAACCACCATTAATGAAATGTGTGTGATTGTCAATAAAACCGGGTAAAGTAAGTTTCCCCTCCAGATCTGTCAGGATAGCACCGGCAGAATTATACTTCATCGCTTCGTGAGTGTTTCCCACATAGATAATCCTTCCATTTTCGACTACAACAGCTTCAACCCATTTCTGGTTTGGATCGAGAGTATAGATCTTTCCATTTATAAAGATGTTCAGGTTTTGTGCAGTTATGTTCATGATAGAGAAAATAATTAATAGAAAAAAATATTTCATACTTGTACTCCGGTAAATATTAAACAGCGTCCATAATAGGACAATATATCCACGTAAAAATAAACAAAATGTGAAGAAATTATAATAAAAAACCCCGGTGGAACCGGGGTTTTATAAAACAGGAAATCAGTGAATTACTATTTCACGAGAATCATTTTACGGGTAAATACATTCGCTCCGGAATTTAACCGGTAGATGTATGTACCGCTTGTAAGGCGGGAAGCATTGAATTTCACTTCGTGGTTCCCTGCTTTCATCAGTTCACCGCTGATAAGTGTAGCAACTTCCTGTCCTAATACGTTATATATCTTAAGGTCAACTATGCTTTCCTTCGGTAATCCAAAACGGATTGAAGTTGAAGGATTAAACGGATTAGGATAGTTCTGATCCATATAGAATACCTGCGGAACAGTCTGATCCTTTATACCAACTGTGATATTTTTTATAAAAGTAATATTGAATGTATCAACGCTGGCAATAAGATTTGGTTCATTACCTTTTGCGCGGACTGTCCATTTGGTAACCAGTGTATCCTTTGTTCCTAACCACTGAAGCATTTTCTTGCCATCAAATGTGTAGAAAGTATCGCTGAGAACACCGCTGGTTATCTGAGGAGAAGTTAACAGCATAAACTGGTAAATAACAGGATCACCGTTCAGGTCAACCGACTTAGTCCATTTTGCAGTAGCTGTCTGATTAGAATCAGTTATGACGACAACAGCATTATTAGCCGGTGAATTCAGGAAGAAATACTTTGATGGTGGAACAGCCAATCCTCCGGTGATCTGAGAATAGAAATTCGGAGTAATCTGATAACCGTCATTGTGAACAGTTGATGATGTGGTATACTGAGTACCAGTTCCGACAACGCTAATCGGCCAGGTTGGTTCAGGATTATCATCCAGGTCTGTATCACGGTCAATTCTGAAAATAATCTCTTTATATCCGTCCCAAACTAGCATATTTGCATCTCCGGGAGGTGTGGGCCACGCGGGTGAAGCCGCGGTTTTGGCTACGCCGTTAAACTTGATCAGTACACCTTCGTAGCGTTCAGCCTGTGCAAGATAATCGTTCAGGGTCAGTTCAACAGGAGTAACTGTATTACCCGAATCTATCACTGTTACATCAGTTGCCATATCAGCAATATCCAGCTGAGTCGTGCCGCGGAAGTAACTAACTGTACCATTTACTAACAGCCTCGTGCCAACGCTGTAAAAAGGTCCGCCGCCGGTTACGCTTGATTTGGTAATCGTGATACCGCCGGTTTCATCCTGAATAATATAGCTGAACCTTCCTGCCGAACGGGTGTAGTTAACAGAATTTACAAGTCCAAGTACTGTAACAGTCTGTCCAGCCCTGTCAGGCTGTAAATCACCATTCGCATCAACTTTAACAGCAGCAATCGACTCTGCAAAAATAACTCTGATTGGAGCAAGGGCGGGAGTCGTAAATGAATTCGGTCCGCTAGGGGGTGATATGATTACAACTTCCTCGTTTGAGTTTTCAAAATATACGATATTGCCGGCCGCGTCAACGGCTACGTCAGATTTCTGGAAAGTTGCGTTATTCTGGAGATCCTGAAAAGCGACAGCTTTACTCGGAGTAGCTGTATAAATATTATTGATTACCCAAATTCCCTGCGGGAAAGTATTTCCGGAGGCAACTCTTGACTGAACGAAGTAAACAAGGTCATTTGCGGGAGAATCTCCGTAATAAATCGCAGCTGTCGCACAACGTCCCGTATCAACCCTTACAGTCCATAATGTATCGTTAAAGGTCTTCGTTGCACCAATGGTTGCGCCAAGGGGGATTCTTGCAACCCCTGGTTTTGTGCTGCCGTCGGGGCTGCCGTAGAACGGAATGTATAAAGACCTGTTGGCATCCCTGCCCACAACTGCATCATACATAGTAATTCCAGCACCGTTTGTACTAACAAGCAGTTGTTTCGGTCCGAAATAACCTGCATTATTTCCGATCGGGAAACCATAAACAGAAGTATCACCAACCACAATAACATATTTGTCAGCGCCTGTTCCATAAATAGCTAATCCCTGAATAGGCGTATTATATCCTCCGGAATCAATCATTTGAACATTCAGAGTGTCTGTATGATATCTGAAAATCTGACGATTTGTTCTCCCGATAAGATAAATATACCCTTCATTATCTGCTTCCGATGACCATCTTAAGTCAGATGGGCCAACGGGTGTACCGGTTGTGGTAAGGAGCGCAACTCCCTTGGAATTACCCCACTGCTCGCCATTCGCGGCGTGGCGGGCAACTCCAGTGGCATATCCGCCGTTATCAGCAGCAAAGATAAAGCCAAAGTTTTTGAAGTTTACATTTTTAACAGTGGTTACACCACGGGTATAAATTGCCGGCTGTGAGTAATGCAGCAATTTATATTCGGCATATCCGGCATTCCAGCTTTTAATCTGGAAAGTGTAGTTTCCTGAAGGGACAAACTGTCCGGCATTATTTTTGCCATCCCAGATGTAAAAAGTATCAATGTTGCTATAACCGGTATCTGCAATTGTCCTGACAAGATTTGAGCCATTAAAGATACTGATTATCAGAGAGTCGGCTCTGTCAGCAAGCGTAAAACGGATCGCCGCTCCGGAGCCATCATCAAACCTTCCGTCGAACGGAAGATCACTGCCGGGCTGTGTCACCCGGATATTATGAACGAATACTTTGGCCTCAAGAACAGAGGCAGATGCTGCGAACAGCAATAAAGCCAAAGTAAACAAAGAGAAGATTTTTTTCATTTAATATGTTCCTTGTTTGGTTATTTAAGAATTGTCATTTTCTTTGAAATGCTGCTGCTTCCATTGCTCAGACGATAAATATAAGTACCTGAAGGTAGTAGAGAAGCATTGAATTCGATAGTATAAACTCCGTTTTCAAAATACGCATTTGAGATCAGTTCAGAGATCATCTCACCATTAATATTGAATATATCGAGACTGATATTGCCTGAATTTGTCAGAGCAAACTTAATTGTCGTAGCCGGATTAAACGGATTAGGATAATTCTGCATAAGTTCAAACTGAGAAGGTATTGCGGATTCATCCTTCTTTATTCCCACAATGGTTAAAGGAATTGTAGGAAGGGTTCCGGTATAATTCCATTTATCTACCGTCCAGCCATAATACGAAACTGTATAGACATTACCATTAGCATCGAAGTCAACGTAATAAGGTGATGTATAACCTGATGCGTTGCCCGGAGTCGTACCTCCGCTTCGGGTTTGGTATCCGCCGGTCATCAGGTAGTTCCATTCTGCGCAATCAATGGTATCCATAAATGCGCCGGTATTAGGATTAATGAAGAAGATTTTTCCGTATTCGTAAGCTGATCCGCCGAGGAAACTGAGATCCGCGGCAAGAGCAAGAATGTTTTTGTTAGGAAGATAATTTAAGCCCCAAGGTCCTGGACGAAGAGTATCTCCGGTTGTTGCAATTTTTGTATCGTTAAAATTTATCGTAAAAGGAGCATATAATTGGTATCCTGATGAAGGGCTGCCAATATAACAATAGACTTTTTTAGCCGTGTAGTTCGAAACATAAATGACCGTACCCTCCGGATTGACGGTTATTCCCCTGAGTTCTCCTGCGTCCGGTACGGTGAATGATGTCATAGGTGCGGAATTGTGAGCTGTTGCCCAGTTTGGATCATTCGCGATTGAGTTAAACACAAGAACTTTTCCGGGGGCATCGTTTATTATCTGGGTAACATAAACACGTTTTGATGCGTCAATATCTATCGCGTAAACTGAATCAGCGCCGGTAACCATTCTGTATTCGGTCGAAATCACTGAGTCTGCGGACATCCTGAAAACCAGAATATTCCTCTCCTGGTCGTTATTAGCAACAAAAACCAATGAATCAGGTGAAGCGGCAAGATCCATTGCCTCTCTCATCTCAATATAATCGAATCCACTCACCCATGGCTGGCGGTAACCACCAACGCCGGAAGTACCATATCCGTATGAGCCCATTCGCCCATTCATGGAATCCGCATTGGTATAACCAACAAGGTAGTTAGTAGTGTTCGTTCCCCTGCGAACGAGGGCAACGAATGTATTTTCTTTAATAACTCCGACTGAAGGAGTATTATAACCTGTACTGTTTGGTTGTTCATCCCAGGTAGCATAAAGGCATAACCATGAACCATCAAAAGTCTGAGAGTAAGGCGTCGTCTGAAAGGCGAGGAAAAGAACCAGGAAAAAGAAAAAACTTTTCATCAAAAGTCTCCTAGATTTATTGGTGATTTAATAAAGATACCCTAAATTGCTAAAAATATAAGAAAAATCAAATATTAATTATTATTTTTTTGGTCAAATACTTATCTGCCTGGATGGTTTCAATACTGCATTTTTATTTGTACTTTTGCCAGTTATGAATTTCTTGCCAAGAAACGGTTACTATAAACGTATACTTCACATCGCTCTTCCTGCTATAGCCGGACTGTCGTCACAAATGATCGTCTCGATTGTTGATGCTGCGATTGTCGGCAGGCTTGGCAACTCTGAATACGCCCTCGCGGCTATGGGTATTGGTGTACTGGCAACGTGGGTAATAGTGAGTTTTCTATCCAGCCTTGCTACCGGAACCCATATACTTGTCGCCAGGCGTTACGGTGAACACGATCTGGAGTCGTGCTCTAATATTTTTAATAATTCTCTTCTACTCGGCTTTTTTCTGGGAATAATTATAACTTTATTAGGGATGATGTTCGCTGATGATTTTGCGCAGCTTCTCGCAAAGGACCATACTGTTGGTGACCTTGCCGGGGAATTCATATTCTATCGGGTTATCGGTATCCCATTCTTCCTGATCACGGTCTCATTCAGGGGTTTTTTATTTGGTATTGGGAACACCAGGATTTTTATGTTTTCGGCGATCCTGGTTAACGTCCTGAACATAGTGTTTAATTACATTTTTGTATACGGGAAACTTGGGATGCCTGCTATGGGTGTCGCAGGTTCTGGGCTGGGTTCTTCACTGGCAACTATATGTGATGCAGCCTATTATTTCATTGTTACTTCTTTCAGCAGCCACAGAAGAAATTTTTCATTATACAGGAATATCCGGATTGATACTTCGCTGATCCGCTCCATTTTCTCGCTATCTCTTCCGGTCTCTTTTCAGAATATCTTTATCCTGATCGGTTTTCTTTCTTTCGTGGCAATAACAGGACTCATCGGAACTGTTGAGCAGGCTGCGAGTCAGGCAGTCATTTCCGCGCTTTTCCTTTCATTTCTGCCAACTTATGGATTCGGTATCGCGGTTCAGACTCTCGTGGGAAATAACATTGGAAAGGGTAAAATGCAATTGGCGAAGATTTTTGGATTTGAGACTGCAAAAATCGCGACTTATTACACTTCATTCCTGGCACTCATTTTTATTTTCTTCCCGGAGTTAATTCTCATCATTATCACAACGAATAAAGAAATAATTGATGTCGCTATACCTGCATTGAGGATCGCCGGTTTCGCTCAGGTGTTTTATTCTTATGGTGTAGTGCTTGCTAACGGCCTTCAGTCAATGGGAAAAACAAAGTATGTAATGTACGCCGAAGTTTTCGCGAACCTTATTTTATTCGTTCCGTTTGCCTATATCGCCGGCGTAGTATACAGAGGCGGATTAAGTATAGCGTGGATGGGGCTTAATCTTTATGTGATTGTCTACACCATTTTTATTACATACGAATTTAAAAAAGCGAAAATTTAACTCAGACTTACCGAAGCGATATTTTCCCTCTAAACAAATTCCCATCTTCATTAACGAAATATACATTCCCTTCTTTATCAACTGAAGGATAAAAACACATTTGTCCGGTTCCAGCGGAAATATTTATTTCCTTTTGATTTGAAATCTGCAGCAGGAACAGGTCAGAATCAATAAATCTTTGCCCATCGTCCTGCACCAGAGCTGTTAGCAATAAATCGCTGTTAAACCAAACCGGCATCTCATACTTTCCGAAGTCTATAATTTTACCGTTGCCGGTATTAATCACGAATAAACCCAGAGAAGCAACTTCAACCGCCAGATATTCTTCTGAAGGTGAAAGAGCAATATTCAGGATGTAATCTTCCGGTTTACGGACAATCTGCCTGACTGCCTCAGAGACGATAGAATTATCAGTCATTAAAACGTTGTCTCCGATTGCATAGTAGTTCCCTTTCCCTCCCTCATTATAACTAATCTCTTTTGGAACTGAGTTCTCTGAATAATGCAACCTGTGTCCACCTGAATTCCAATAAGGTAACCCGGTAGAACCGGAATACTCTGTCCTGTAAACTTCTGAAGCTTTCAGATCATATACCGCCAGGCAAGATATGATTAACTCCGAACCGGAAGCTTTTTGGTTTTCCCGGAAAGCAATTTTATCTGCATTGCCGTTCCAACTGAACCCCCAACCGGATCCCGGTTTTTCGGATAAGATCCGTAACTGTTTCCCTGAGTGATCTAACAAAAACAAGCCCGAATTATTCTCCGCACCGGCTGCAAGATAGTTACCGTCGGGAGATACCTTAACCATCGAAAATTTTGTATCCGCCAGCAAAGGTTCGATATCAGAAAGAACAAAATCCTGAGCGAAGACAAAAGAACTTAAAAATAAAATATAGGATATAATTTTTTTCATAATTCCACTCCTATTTAATGTACATTAATTTGGTTGATATACTCTCCCTGCCACCGGTGACACGAATATAATAAACTCCTGAAGATTGAGATTTCATACTAAGGGGAACTTCGTTCATCCCATCCCGCATTTCGCCGGAAAATACTTTTTCGACAAGGCGCCCAAGCTGATCATAAAGTTCAACTGTATATTCTCCCCTCTCGCGTATCAGGCATACCAACTTAGCATTTGTGATAACCGGATTTGGTGATACAAACACCTGCATCCTGCTGATATTTCTATCCGCTTCTTCTTCGATCGATGTTGGGAGATCGAAGAATTCTATTATTCTTTTTATCATAGTGTTCCGGATGGAAGTATCTTCGATAGTCTCAAATGCAAAAGCCAGATAAACTAACTTTCCGTTTATAAAACCTCCGGGGAATATTCCGTTGAATGAGACACCCGCTAACTGGGAAGGATTATACTGCAGTACCGGTACGCTGCCATTCAGAGTATCGATAACATCAGGATGATCCTCCGGATAGGTTATCCCGAAAGTGAAATTTGGTACACCCGTAAAAATACTGCCTGAAACGGGTTCCGCGGATGGGAAATTCGGATTGGGCTCATCGGCAACAAACGCCGCCTTAAGATACTTGTTGTAAAAATCTTTGTCATTAAAATCGCCGTTCTGAAAAAGATCAAATCCGATTTCGGAGCCTGTGACAAATACCCTTCCCCCTTGCTTCAGATAGTCCTTGATTACGGTCTGTTCTACTGAAGAAAATGTTGTGTGCTCGGTGGATTCATCCCCGACAAACCAGATAACTGCATTATAAGGTATCAGCTGGGCGCTTTGATTAACGACAAAACTACCAACCGTTTCATATTTTACGTTCAACTTTGAGAGCGCATTCCCGTAAAAAGAAGCAAAATTGTGGTTCGGCTGCGTATAGCTGCCGGTTCCTGTGTTACGTGAGAAGCCGTCAATGATGAGCACCTTCTTCGAATTTCCCGACACATACGCCCCGTAAACGTTTGAATAATTAGTGCTTTCTCCAAGGTTGTTTCTGGCTTTAAGTTTGATGAAATAACTTTTCCCCGCGCTCAGTCCGGAAATGGAAGAACTAAGAAGGTTACCCGCGACAGAACGGTTTGGAACAGTGTCAAAATTCATTCCATCCTCGGAAAGATAGATATCATAAAAGTCAATAGTGCCTGTCGGCTTTTCCCACTGGAAAAAAATTGAACTTGCGGTAGATTGCACTGCTTTGATTTTAACATCACCTACAGTCTCGGTAACCCGGAAAGTCAGATTCAGCCTTGTAATTTTTCCACTCTGCACCACTCCTATAACAGACATTGTATCCCTGGAAGTGGTTAGCTTAATTGTGTACGACCCCTGCGGGAGTGAGTCAAAGCGATAAAAACCCGATCCGAAATCATCCAAAATAAGCTGTTTTCCTACCGACTCAATCTGAACCTTAACGTTCTTGGCCGGTGTACCGGTCGTACTATTTGTGACAACACCAACGAGTGAACCGTGAGTAGGCATCGGCTGATTGTAGTACTGAAGAAAACTATGGAACAGAGCCTCTGCTTCTGTCTCAAGATAATCGAGGTTTGCGAGTCTGATCCTCTCCGCCGGAAAATCAAAGAAAGACCCTTCACTCAAAGTCCCGGGCATATTGAGTGTGCTCAGTACACCCAGGTTAAATGTAAGAAAACAGTAATCTCCTCGGTGAATCCCAGAAGTCGTCCACAATGCTCCGTAGAGCCTCGCCGCCTGGATTTCCGCCATACGGTCCGCCTGATTCGGCCAGGCAGGGTTTCCGTTCGGACAACTATTTGCGTTAAGTTGTTTGAACAGGGAGAGAGAATAATTCGATGTACCATTGAAAGCATTATGATGCACCGAATGAAAGAAATTAACGTTATTATTATTTGCTATGGTTTTTCGCTGAGTGAGTGTTATACATGGACTAACAGAATCGTAGTCTGCCCTGGTTGTTATTACTGTCGCTCCAGCAGAAAGCAAATATCTCTTAAGATAAGGAACCACTATGTGATTAATATATCCCTCGAACCTCTTGGTTTCGGCATCGCCGCATACAGATGCCTGCCCGGGAACAAACCCGTGCCCCGGATCAAGACAAAATTTGATACCGCTCAGACTTTGTGAATAAGCAGTGGTACTTAAAACAAAGAACAAAATAATTATACTTTTCAGGAGTCTCATCTTATCAGTCAAAATTTATTTCCGGTTACTGAATTTAATTTATTCATTTTTCTCTATTTTATCAGGGTAACTTTACGGGTGAGAGAATTTATCTTCCCGTCGCTATTGATTGTCAATCTGACAAAATAGACCCCACTCGCGAAATCATCCAGGCAGATATCGGCAATCTGGCTTCCTCTCCCCTCATATCCGTTTTTAATCACTTTTAATAAAGCCCCTCTGTAGTCAAAGACTTCCATCTTCACCATCGATGCAGCCGGGAGATAATATGGGAGAGAAGTACACGAAGTGAACGGATTTGGGTAATTCTGCTTCAAGATAATTTCACTGCTTTCCTCCTTCTCTTCGTTAGCCTCACTTATTACCGGACTCTTTTTCACAACTCTGAAATTATCAACGTAGATCCTGCCGTAATCAGCAGAAGTATTATCCCTTGTCATCTGGAAACTATCAACGCGATAAAGCGGAAAATCGAGTACACCGTTTCCAATCCAGGCCCCTACTGAAGCGGGATCTCCCAGTTCCCATTCAACCAATCTCCAGCCCACCCAGTCGATGGTAATCCATTTTGAAACCTCGTGATTTGGCCAACTTAAACCGCCATTACCCTCGTCCACACAAAAACGGAATTTGTTTCCGCTTGCGTCTCCGAAGACATAAACCTGCATAGTGTAAGATGTATCAAAAGTAACATCCCGCGGAGTACCGCCGGATAGGTATTCTCTCAGTAAATAATTTGATGATCCTGCTGACCACTGGTAATTAATATAAGCCGACATCGCGGGTGATGATGCCGGAAGAAATAGTGAATTAGTATATGCAAAATAGGTGCCCGAATCAACCACCCCGACTGTGGAGCCGCTGAATTCTGGCTGCTGCCAGGGTCCTTCCGCAGTGAAATCATCAATCAGTCTGTATTCATCGTACCTAAGTCCTGATGTTATAAAGGGAATTTCCAATTGGCTGGCTAATGGATTATTAAAAACATCCTTTATTCCCTCGGTGAGAGTAAGAGAATAATTCGCATTATTAGCAAGCTGCGATGTCGTTTTAAGGCTTAGTATAGTCCTGTTATTTATATTCGTGAACCTGATATCTTTACTTATCGGGGTGTTATCTTTTTTCAGGATAACGTTATTATGGTTCAGTGTGGATGTATTTAGTAACTCATCAAATTCAATTGACATCACTGATTCCACGTCAAAACCGCTTCCCGCACCGGTATCAGGATACGAAGCCACAACTACCGGCCCTACTGAATCAATTCCCACTGTGCTGAAACTGAAATAGAAAGAATCGCCGGGAACACCGTTACCGTCTCCGTCTATTGCAGTTCCGTTTATATCCGTCGCCGTAGGCAGTATGGTAATCCCATAATTAGTCGAATTAGTAAGCAGACCTGATTTATTGAATGTCACCGTTCTGTCTTCATCACTCCAGGTGAGAGAGGTGATCGGTATCAGGGGCTCAGTTCGCATCGCATCCATAAAACCGTTCGTTTTCATACGTTTCGAAAAGTTTATTCTTATAACGGTATTTACATTAACGGTATCATTATTCGACGGAATTGATGCCAATACTTTTGGAGCGAAAGAAGGGATGGAATCCGTCTGTACAATATTGGATAATGCTGACTCATTCCAGAAGCGGTTGCAGGATGTGACAGTATAACTATACTTACCGTTGAAATCCTGCAAGCCGGTAAATGAAAGATTAATCTGAAATGGCTGACTGCCGAATCTGATATCAATAATTTCGGATTTATTCTTATCAAATGCGGCAGTATCAGTACGGTAAACGACATACCAGTTCGCCGCCGTATCATTTGGTGACGGGGTTACTGAGAGGATATAATTAAGTGAATCAGTTTTTTGGATATTCACAGCAGGTGCGGAAGGCACAGCAGTCGAGATCAATCCGGTTCCCCTGATCTTGGTTTTCCTCTTAAAGAATGTGTTGCCTGCGGTTTGCCAGTAGTCATAGTCCTGCCAGCTTCCGTATGAGAAGAATTGAAAGCCATCCACCCACGGTAAAGTTCTTGAACTATTTACAATCTCAACGTGGTTACCCCAAACATTATTGTCATTAAGTATGTAGGAACCCGGCCCGACAGAATATAATCGTCCTGCGTTGATGCCAGGCTGAATAAACTGGCTCCAGCACTGCGGACAACTCCCTGCGAGCATTCCATAAAAAGCGCTTCCTGTTGTCCAGTGATAGTGCATCGGAGTTAACTGATCAACGTAACCGTTATTAAACCATAATGCAGCGTCCTGGTATACAGTTCCGTAACCCTGCCAGGAGGTCCAATTATACTTTCCCAAAACCGCTGCGGAAATACGAACCCACGGCTTGGCAGCTTTTATCGAATCATTTGCCTGTTTTACAAATTCTGTCACTGAATAGCGCCACCACTCCTCCCAGGATGTAAAACCAGTGGGAATTCCACCCGAATAAGGATTATTCACGGTATATAAATATCTTCCTGCCAGATAACTTTCCTCAGTTAATTTTTCTTCATTACTGAGAAATCCATCCAGCTGCTTGTATTCTTCGGGGAGCCCTGCCGGATACTGCGGTGGTTCGGTGGCGCTGTATTCATTCCACCTAACATAATCCCAGTGAATTCCGTCAATGTCATAATTCCGGACTACTTCGAGGGCAACCTGTACCAGATAATCCCGTACCGCGGGAATACCGGGGGCGAGGGCAATGTTTGAAGTCATTGGATTACCGTCACGATCGCGGCATATCCACTCCGGATGCTCCTGTGCAGGTGTACCATTTACAGTGCTTCCACAGGCAAATACGTTAAACCAGGCGTGAAGTTCCAGCCCGCGCTTATGAGCTTCCTCGATGGCGTACTGTAAAGGATCAAATCCTGGATAGGAACCTCCTGCATATGAACCCCAGGGTTCGAATGATGAGTTATAGTAGGCAGTACCGGCCTGACGTACCTGCCAAAGTACAGATGTCATATTGGCTTTTTTGTGATTGTCAAGGATCTGTCTTATCGTGGCTTTATTTTGTTCAACTGTTCTTGAGCCGGAAATATATTCCCAGGTAATAACCCACGTGGCTCTGAATTCACGGTTTGTGGACTGTGCTAAGATTAGAAAATTAAGAAGAAATAATAATACAGTAATTTTTTTTATCATCTGGAAGCTCTTTTATAAATTAAGTTAATTAATTTATAAAAATTACTGTTAATTATTAAGTCGTTTTGAAAGACCCATCGAAATATCCGGGAAATAAGTATTTATTAGCTGTAATCCTGATGTTAACATCTTCTTATGTTCTGACCGGTTGTTCTTCTACAGTGAGAAGTTACGGTGAGAGCGGGAATTCTGACGCCGGAAGGTATTATTCTTCTGAATATGCAGGAGCAGAAGTATTGTTCACCGCTGAGGGTACTGCGTCGTACTATGCAGATGACTTCCACGGGAAAAAAACAGCGAACGGTGAAACCTATAATATGTACGGTATTTCTGCCGCGCACCCTGAGTTCCCTCTTGAAACAATCATCCGCGTTACCAACCTAAAAAATGACAGAAGCGTTATTCTACGGATAAATGACCGGATGCCCGACTTTAAGGGAAGGATGATTGACCTGTCTTTGGGAGCCGCAAGGGAACTTGATACAGTTAATGATGGAATTGCAAAAGTCAGGATCGAAGTACTGAAATGGGGTACAGGTAAACGAAAGAAATAAATCAGATCTGCGGACGCCAATCATCCTGATGATGATTAAAACAGTGTATAAATCTCTCCCTTAGTTCTGCTTCCAGGTCTCCCTCCTCTATCGCTTTTACAATGCTCATCAGGTGGTCAACGCTTCCTGTCCCCGCGATGATAGTACTAACCCCTGAAGCAAAAGCGGAAAACTTTACGGCTGCAGGCAGATATTCATCCTCCGTCATTTCTACACCCATCTTTTTCATTCGCAACCAATATTCCTCGCAATAATTTCCGAACGGCTGGGTTTTGAAGCGCCAGGGAGCATTCGCAATAGGTCTTTTAATGATCACCCCTCGTCCGCTTAGTGATAAATGATTAATTGATTCATAATTATTCTGATCAAAGAGGTTATAAGAAAACTGAAAAGAATCAAAACAACCAAATGACATTGCCGTCTGAAGGTCCTCATTCTCGCCGGAATAAGCCGCACACCCTATTTTTCCTTCTTCCTTGCATTTCAAGAGGGCCTCCACGACACCGTTATTTTGCAGTATCAACGATGAGCAGGAATGTAAATGAACAATATCAATTGTATCCCGCGAAAGAAATCCGCGGGCGGCTTCAACTCCCTTTATGATACACTCGTATGTCCAGTCTTCAATGCCTTCTATACCATATCCTACCTTGGTAGATATAATGACCTCATTCTTTTTCCCCCTTATCCATTTCCCGATCCTCTCCTCCGACAATCCATATCCCCTGGCAGTGTCAATTAAATTAATACCAGAGTCAATAACAGCGTCGAGAAGTCTGAAAACTTCTGAATCGCTCTTATCCTCTCCCCCAATATGTCCGGCTCCAAAACCCAGAGCAGAGACAGAAATTCCTGTATTCCCGAATGATCGTTTTAGCATAAAAAAATGTTTAATTAGTAGTTAGAAATAGTCAGTGAAAGATATCGAAAATCCTTCAGGATAAAAATTGACGCAAAGTTAAACTCTGGAACAAGTATGGTTTAATAAGTTATAGAAAACTATCAGCACACTACTATTCAAAAGTGGCAAACATAGTTAAGACTCCCAATAATTATGCCGGCGATGGAGGAATCTTCAACAATTCCATCCTAAGTTTATCGTCAGATAAGCAGGTGATATTTACAGTCCTTTCTGTTATAACCAGTTCTTTTCACGGTACCAATTCACGGTCTTGCTGATACCTTCTTCAAGAGAAATTGTCTGCCTGAATCCAAAATCATTAACAGCTTTTTTTACTGAACACGTCCAGTATTTCCGGGTGAGATCCCGTGCTTTCTCGATATTTAGTGTCGGCGCGGCCGTACTGAACATTGAAAAGAATTCCGCAAACGCGGAAATCGTATATACAAGAAAATGAGGTATACTGATACTTAGGCTCTTTTTCTGAAATACCTTCTCACATACTCTCCTCACTTCATCCCACGAATACGTTTCTTCAGATGCCAAAAAGTATATTTCGCCTCTGCTTTTTTCTGATAGGCTTGCGAGATACAATCCGTTCACAAGATCAGCAATATGGATAAGGTTGAGCCTTTTTTCATCAAAACCTACTTTAGTCATAAGTCCGGAAGCGTAAGTCCTAAAAAAGATGAATATCTCCGTATCCCTCTCCCCATAAACAGCACAGGCACGGCAGACAGTGATAGGCAAACGGTCATAATACCCCTCGCAAAGTTTCTCCTGCTCCCTTTTACTGATGCCATAAGTGGTAATGGGATTCGGAAAAAACTGCTCATCAATAGGTTCAGGAGCGGGAGAAGGGCCTGCCGCAGTTTGGGAACTTACCACGACCAGTTTCCTGAGAGTGTCCTTTGTTCTTAAAGCCGCCTCAAGTACGTTACCTGTGGTAATGACGTTTCCATAATGGTACCCCTCTTTAGTCTTGGATTTCACCACACCCGCAACGTGGTAAATATAATTTGCACCCAAGAATGCCTCCGCGAGTCTGCCGGTATCATCTAATCCGCAATCATAAACAGAAACTCTCGACCGGTCTATCCACTGAAGGTTTGATGACTTCCTGGCAACGATTCTTACCTGGTAGCCCTTTTCCAAAAGCAGATCAACGAGGTGGCTGCCAACAAATCCGGTAGCCCCGGTAACAACACAAATCTCATTTTTCATTGGGACTAATTACAAAAATTGAATAATAATTAATAAATTAGGTGGAAATTTATCAAAATTATTACAAATCCGCTTGGATATGCAATTATTCATTTTTTATTCTGATCACACACGGAGGTATGTTGGATATATTTGCGAAATGTTTTGAATTTACCAGAGCTGATGAAGTTAAGAAGCTAAATCTGTACCCCTATTTCAGGGCTATAGAAGAGAATGAAGGCCCTGTTGTACAGATTGAGGGGAGAAAAGTTGTAATGGCTGGTTCTAACAATTACCTTGGACTCACCGCGCACCCAAAGGTAAAAGAAGCTGTAATTAATGCAGTTAAGAAATACGGATCAGGTTGTTCAGGCTCAAGGTATCTTACAGGAACACTTGATTTACACATTGAATTAGAAGACCGTCTGGCGAAGTTTTTCGGAACCGAAGCGGTTCTGCTCTTTTCCACGGGTTACCAGACCGCCCAGGGTATCATCCCTACCCTCGTTCAGAGAGGTGATTATGTTATCTCAGATAAAGATAACCACGCCTGTATTGTTGCCGGCAATTTAATGGCAAAAGGCTCCACTGCTGACTTCGTACGTTATAAACATAACGATATGAAAGACCTTGAAAGAGTTATTAAAAAGCTTCCGGCTAAATCAGGAAAACTGATCGTGAGCGACGGCGTATTTTCAACCGGAGGGGAGATTGTTGAACTGGATAAACTGAATGAAATCGCCAAGAAATACGGGGCGAGGATTCTAATTGACGATGCGCACTCAGTCGGAGTTATCGGAAAGGGTGGCCGGGGCACTGCCAGCGAGTTCAACCTCGAAAAGGAAGTTGACCTTACTATGGGTACGTTCAGTAAAACTTTTGCTTCCTTGGGAGGATTTGTCGCGGGGCAGGAACGAATTATCAATTACCTAAAACATCATTCTCCTGCTTTAATTTTCAGCGCCTCCCCCACACCTGCATCTGTCGCGGCTGCACTTGCGGCTCTCGATATTCTTGAGAAAGAACCAGAACACGTCAGCAGACTTATCAGCAACTCTGAAAGGGTTAGAAAAGGTTTGTCGTCGCTTGGATATAACGTTGTCCCCGGCAGAACAGCTATAGTACCTGTAATTGTAGGAAGCGACGAACTCGCGTTCCAGATGTGGCGTATGCTTTATGACGCGGGTGTATTTGTAAATGTATTCATCTCGCCGGGTGTTCCGCCAGGCAGGCAGATGATGCGCACGAGCTATATGTCAACTCACGAAGAAGAACATCTCGACTTTATTGTTTCGACTTTTGAAAAAGTCGGTAAGGCCCTCGGATTAATTTAACAAACTCCTGTCACCATTATGTCCGTCACACAAATAAAACCCGTTACCTCGCAGAGCGACCTGATGAAATTCATAAGGTTCCAGTGGACTATTTATAAGAATGACCCTTATTGGGTTCCGCCGCTTATGATGGACAGGAAAAAGCTTTTAAGTAAGGCGAAGAACCCGTTTTTTCGCCACGCTGAAGCTGAATATTTTCTAGCCTATAGGGATAATGAGATTGTCGGAAGGATCGCGGCAATAAAAAATGACCTCCACAATTCCGTGCATAATGACAAGGTCGGTTTCTTTGGGTTTTTCGAGTGTATCAATGATCAGGCTGTTGCAAACGCTCTGTTTGATACAGCAAAGGGGTGGCTTAAAAAACGCGGGCTCGACAGTATGAGGGGACCCGCGAACCCATCAAGCAATGATGAATACGGTCTGCTCATCGAAGGTTTTGATGATTCGCCGAGGCTCCTAATGACTTACAATCCACCCTATTACATCAACCTTACGGAGAACTACGGTCTATTAAAAGCTAAAGACCTGTATGCATATAAACTGGAGTACGGCAAGGCAATTAAGAGCGATAAGCTCAGGCGTGTCGCGGAACTTGCAAAGAAAAGATACGGACTGAAAATCAGCCAGATGAATATGAAAGACTTTAAGAATGAACTGAATAAAGTTAAATATGTTTATAACAAGGCCTGGGCGCCGAACTGGGGGTTTGTTCCGCTGACTTCCGACGAAATCGACGCTATGGCTGCCGACCTCCGTCCCCTTGCTGAACCATCCTTAATTCTTTTTGGCGAAATAAATAACGAGCTTATCGGTTTTGCCCTTGTGTTGCTTGATTATAATGTCGCTTTCAAGCAAATGAACGGCAGATTATTTCCTTTCGGTTTTCTAAAATTATTCACCGCGAAAAAACAGATTGAATGGGCACGGGTCCTCACTCTGGGTATCATCCCTGAACATCAGAAAAAAGGACTCGACGCAGTCTTTTATCTTGATATAATGGAACGTGCCAGGAAGATTGGCATTGAACTTGGCGAAGCCAGCTGGATCCTGGAAGATAATGATATGATGAACCGCGGAGCAAAAGTCCTTGGTGGAGAAGTATATAAAAAATACCGCATTTATGAAATGCCGGTTTGATTATCACCTCCTGTTTATAATTCTTCTGATTGCACCGGTAATAAAGGCGCAATACACGCCTTCTGACCGGGCACTGATAAAAACAACTTCAATCCGCCAGTATGATAACGAGATCATTAAAAGATATTTAACCTCCGCAAACGAACAGCAAACTACTGCGGCTCTTCTTGCAATATCTAATTCCGGTGATACCTCCTGGATCAGTAATATTTTAAACTTAAGTCCCGTAAAAGATTACCGCAGGGATATTGTGTTTTGCCTTTCACAATTGGGACCTTCAACCAAATCAACGGAATATTTGCTTCAGTTATTAGCTCGTTCCTCATCGCCTTATGAAATACGTGGCATTCTTTCTGCACTGGGAAATACCGGGGACAGCGCGGTTCTGAGAAATATTATTGGAATGACTTTTGAGGGTAAGGCATTATCAATATTAAACTTTTACTCACGCGGGATCAAATCTCCTGAGTCAGAAGCAATAATCGTTTCGGAAATACTCTCAGATGATGATTCGGTTTCACTCGCTGCTATGTTTGCCGCGAACAGGATGGGACTTTCAGCCAGGCTGCACGCAACATTTGTAAAAATCTTCAATTACGAAATTTCGGCTGGCAGATACAACAGTGAAAAGACTTATTATTGCCTGGTATCCTTCCGGCGAGCAAAGAAGGCTCCTTATTCCGTGTCAGAAGCAAAAGTAAGGAATGCAAAGTTTAACTTTAATCAGCGGGTAGAATTCGCCCGTACCCTTCCGTTTCTCAGAGAAAAGGATTCTTTGGACGAAGTATATACTGATCTTCTGCTTGATAAAAATCCGAATGTTGCGATAAGCGCCGCATCATCCTTAGCTGACCTGAAAAATAATGATGGGGGTGTTATCAAAGGATTATACCCGCTACTCAGAGAAATAATACTTGAGCCCTCTTTGAACGAAGACGTGCGTGGGAACATCTTCACAGGTATTATTTCAATGTTCCCCGATAGTAGTGTAATTCTTCGCAAGGAGTGTAAATCCAAAATAAGTAAAAAATACTATCTAAAGTCTTTCGGCATTGCAAAACTGATCCTCCCTATGGAACAGCAAGAATTATTGAATCTGGCTGACGATGGCAGCTCTACGGAAAAAATTGAGGTTATTACAGCTCTCGCTTCAAACAGGAATGAGTGGAAAAAAATATTTGACTATGATAAAGAACTTCTGAATTTAATTAGCAATGACCCTGAGCCGGCGATAATCTCTGTTTTCTTTGAATCAATTGATTCCGCATTCATCGCTGAAAACTCTGCAGCAGTTGCCAAAGCGATAATAGACTTTTTCGGCGCGAATAAGGACAATTACGAAACCTCTTCAGCCTACCCGCAATTGCTCAAAACTCTCGAATCAATCAGCGCCGCGGATCACGGCGAAGCTATCCGGATCCTGAAGTCATCATCGAAGGTCAGCCCCGAATCTATTGCCCCATTGAAGCCCGGAATAAAAGCGCCTGAATTAAAATCCTTTGAAATGTTTGATAAATTTATTGACCGCGCGTTCACTTATTCCTCCGCAAGAATTTTAACCACAAAAGGGGAAATCAGGTTTAAGCTCTTACCGCAGTATGCACCCCTCACCGTTGGTAATTTTATCTGGCTTACTGAGAGTGGGTTCTATAATGGCGTGAAATTCCACAGGGTTGTTCCCGGTTTTGTCATTCAAAGCGGTGATACATCAGGAACAGGTTGGTACGGACCCGGGTACCAAATTATTTCCGAGTTTTCTTATCTTCCGTTTACTGAGGGCACCGCGGGTATCGCGAGCAACGGACCAGATACTGAGGGCTCACAGTGGTTCTTTATGCAAAAAGATTTCCCACATCTAAACGGCCGTTATACCGCTTGGGGACAATGCTCTGAAAGTATTGAAGTAATTCGTAATATAACTGAGTCTGACGCTGTATTACGAATTGTTCTTGAGAAATGATCTCAGGGGTTTAAGACCTCATCATATCTGGAGGCATGCGGAGGATCAATAGATTTGAGTACTCTGAAAATTTCCTTATCCGGGTAATCGCGCAGGTAATCGACAATCTCTCCGTGTTTGGAATCAAATATTGTCTTAATAAGCACGCTCCTGACGTCAAGTTTCGATTCAAGGCTTTTAATCGTAGTAATAAATCCGGCTATCTTCTTCTGCCCCGCTGCCCTATTCCTCTGTGCCTGGTCGATGCCATAATGATAATCAGAGAGGGCTTCCCGGACTGTCCTGTATTTTTCACTCAATAGGTTCTCAACCAGGTCCTTCCTGTTATAATTTCCGCTCGTGGACTCCCAACCTTTCCCATACCTGGTGCCCGATGAGATGTTCACAACATCAAACGCCTTCCTGAAATACTCTGAACCGGATAGTTTTTCCCACGAATCCTGCTCCATCCCAATGATCATATACGCATAATAATCGAGGAAACTTGTTATTGAGTTAAATACCAGGGGATTAAAATAAAGAGGCTGATTTTTTTCGTATGTGAATACCCAGTTATTATCAAAGACCCGGAGCATCGGAGAGATACTCTGTGATTTATAAATTTGCCTTTGGCTTACTAAAACGGTCTGAGCTGAATAATTAGTCTCATCAGTTGCGGTAGTGATTGAAATATTAAAATTGCATTTTATTCTGTCATACTTCCATTCTGTTCCAGTAAAGCGGGTAGTATTCAGATAAGTCTCTATTTCCCTTGCAAAATTAACAAGGCTTTCCTTATTTATTACAGGAAGATTTTGATAATTTACTGTAACGACAGCCTGCAATTCCTGGGCAGGCATCGAAAAGTATAACGCAAAAACGAATAAAAGCACTTTTTTCATATTTATCTGAAACCTATATTAAACGTAATTAAAAATATAAATTATTACTTTGTTACAAAAGAGAATATTTCTTTTAACCCTTTGCCTGGGATTTTTATTTTTTTCCGTCCCTTCTGCCGCTCAGATCAGGCCGGGAGCAAAACAGGCTGCATTGAGCCAGTCCGATATCGCCGCGCCCTGTGACGTGTTCTCCATTTACTTTAACCCTGCCGGATCAAAATTGTTCCATACTCCGCAGTTGTCGTTTTATTATGCGCCCGCCCCTTACGGACTTACAGAACTAAAACAATTCGGTGTACACGGACTTCTGCCGTTTAACGATTCATTCACAATGAGTGCTGGGATTTATAATTACGGGTTTAAGCTCTACCATGAAACCCATGCGCTGTTTAATATTTCTCATAATCCTCACCGCAGCGTATTGCTCGGTTTAAATGTCACCGCCCAAAATCTCAGCATTGAACGATACGGTAATTCTTTTGCTCTGAGGATTGATGCAGGGGCGATTTTCCTCCTTTCAAAAACAATCACAATTGGTTTAGCGGGTACAAATATCACTGGAAGCGAGTATTCAGATTCAGAGAATTCAATCCCCAGGATTCTGCGTACCGGTATTTCTTATCAGCCATTATCGCTCATTCGAATAAACGCAGTAATTGAAGCTGAAACCAATTTCGAACCGGCAATAAAAATCGGCAGTGTGATTAAGCCGCACGAAAATTTTTCGGTCCGCAGCGGTTATAACACGCTCAATAAAGAAATTTCAGCTGGCTTAAGTGTTTATTTCGCCGGAGTCAGTTTCGACTATGGCTTCACCTACCATCGCTATTTAGGAGCGTCACATTTCACCGGAGTTTCACTCCCCGATGTCACTTCTTTTTTCTGACGGAAAATTCTTTCTTTTGCTTTTTCTGATCGGATGGGGGATCATTCTTTACCCTCAAACCTCTCATCCCCCTGACTCATTAGAAAAAGTATCTCAATATATTATTGACGAAGAAACATCTGAAGGAGAGAATGCTTTTGAAGAAATTTATCAAGAGTTGATCAGGAAGAAAAAGAACATAAACACAGTATCATTTAATGAATTGGTAAGAATTCCGGGTATTGATTCGATCAGCGCCCTGGCTATTATCAGCTACCGATCAGCCACAGGATTCATCTTTTCGCCCGAAGAACTCAGATTTATAAACTCACTCTCTGCCGCGCAATTAAACTCAGTTAAACGATACTTTTTTACTGAAGAACGAAATGCGCCTTCTTTAATAGTGAATAATTACGCAGCAGATAAATACTCTCATAACTTAGTGACAAGAATAAGAAAAAATGATGATGGCGATAACCCCGGCGGACTTTTACCTTATAGGTTATTCAGCAGGTATGTATATCATAATTCGCTGTTTTCTTTAACCCTGGTTACTGAAAAGGATCCTTTTGAAAAAAACTATCTTGACCATTATTCGGGAAGTATTTCTTTCAGAAGTGTGCCGTTCTTTGAAAATGTGCTTATCGGGGACTATCGGGTTAACTTCGGACATGGACTAATTCTCGGATCAAGTTACCTGAACAGGAAAGGAATCAGTGTTATTCGCGATGCAGAACCCTTTACAAATATCCATACCGCAGGAATCGCAGATGAAAATACCCTGATGCGGGGTATATCCGCTGATTTATTTATCAATGAATATCTAAGTCTCAATCTTTTTATATCCTATAATGAAAGGAACACACGTACAGATTCTTCTGGCAGTATCATCTCATTTTATGAGAGCGGTTATTTTACCAATAGCAGCGAATCGGCTTATAAACGAAACACAGGAAACTTGGATGGAGGGGCAATTGTGCGGTATTCACTCTCTGAGATAGTAAGCGGAGATATACTATTATTCAACTCAAATTACAGCAGGGAGTTCTCGAATCTATTTAATCGAGGCCTGACACGGAATAATTTCTATGCCTCTGTTTCCAACTCGTTCGATTTAGGGTTTACTTCCGCGTCGCTTGAATATGCTATAAAATCAGGCGGGACATCGTCATTTTATCTCACCACAAATACCGATCTTGCAGATAAAAACATTCTCACACTTTCACTCAGGAATTATTCGCGGGGATTTCTTACTGAAAGAAGCTCCGCGTTCAGTGAGAACTCATTACCTTATTCAGAAAAAGGTTTTTACTCCGGTATCGTGACATATACCGGAGCAGGCGTTATCTCAGCGTACATTGATCTGTACCTTTTTGAATCTGTAACAGTAAGAGGATTTGAGCTAAGCGGTATCGATTTTCTTCTTCACCATAACATCACCTCCCTGTTTCTTGATGAAATCCGGACACGGGTTAAGGTCGAGAATAAGGAGGAGTTGAACCTGTCGCCGAATCCGGTAAAAATCCTTAACAAAACCATCGAAGTCAGGAATGAAATTCTTCATACCTTCGATGAGATAAGATGGCGGCTGATAACCGCGCTTCGATTTACCGGAGCTGATAATAAAGCATCCGGGTGGCTTATATCAAATGAATTAATTCCTCCTCTAATGTTTCAAATCAGAACAGCATTCCGCTTCACTTATTATGAATCAGATTCATTCACCTCTGGGATATACGTCCTCGAAAGAGGAGCCGGAAGCGTATTCGATGGCGCAAGATACTACGGTAAAGGTATCTCTTTTAGTATGAATGCTGATCTGAAATCTCACAAGTTCTACCGGTTAGCTGTAAAATTCAGGCATACAACCCGGACAGATCCGGGTGTTACCGACGGCATAGATTACACGGCCTATAATGTCTTCGCGCTTGAGTTCAATCTCCAATTATGATTTAAGACTACTTTCTTTTTGTTATTATCCTGATTCCGTGTTTGAATGTCAGATAGTACCAGATCCACTCAGCCATTACCCGTATCCTGTTCCTGAACCCGATCAGGAACATCACGTGAACAAATGACCAGAGTATCCACGCAAAAAATCCGCTGAACTCCATCCCCCAGATATTTGCCACCGCCTTAGCCCTCCCAATAGTCGCCATACTCCCCTTATCGAAATAGCGGAACTCCTCACGGGGAATCTTCTCAATGTCGTTGGCAATCTGCTTTGCGGCAAACTTTCCCTGCTGCATAGCCACGGGCGCAATTCCGGGCAATACACCATATCTTCTGTCCTTAAAAAATGCTGCATCTCCAATGATGAATACTTCCTTATAACCTTCAATGCTAAGGTCCTGATTGACTTTCACTCTCCCCGCCCTGTCCTTTTCACAATCAATCTTATCAATTACCTCGGCAACTTTATTTCCTGCAGCCCAGACAATGGTAGATGTTTCTATCATCCCTGTGCTTGTTTTCACACCGGCTTCCGAAATATCTTCCACATTTGTTTTGAGCCGGACATCAACTCCCATTTTTTCAAGTTCCTTCAGCGCTTCCGAAGATAATCTTTCTGAGAATGCTGAAAGTACTCTGCTTTGCCCTTCGAGAAGGATAACTTTAGTCTCGGAAGGCTGAATATTTCTGAAATCTCTTATCAGATCTTTTTTAGCCATCTCTGCAATAGCTCCTGCCATTTCCACTCCTGTCGGCCCGCCTCCGACTATAACAAAGGTCAGGTTCTTTAACTTCTCGACCTGATCGAGAGAGGCCTCAGCATTTTCCAGGCACTGCAGAATGCGCTCCCTTATTCTGAGGGCGTCAGCAAGGATTTTAAGACCCGGCGCTTTCTTTTCCCAATGGTCATTCCCCAAGTAGGAATGGCGCGACCCGGGCGCAAGGATCAGGTAATCATAATCCAATTCCCTGTCCGAAAGCAGCACCCTTCTGTTTGAAATATCCACCCCGGTCACTTCACGCATAATCACATTTACATTTTTATATCCGGAGAGAATACTTCTGATGGGAATAGCAATATCTCCGGGTGAAAGAACGGAGGTTGCAACCTGGTAGAGCAGCGGCTGGAAAAGATGGTGATTCGTCTTATCAACCACAGTAACTTCAAAAGTGCTGGCGTCAAACTGCTTCGCGGCAGTAAGGCCGCCAAATCCGGCACCGACAATGATCACTTTTTTCTTCATAAAATTCCTTAAATCTGTGAAGCAAAAATATAAAATGATACCTTATTTAGACTTGATTTAATTAAATTTTGTTATTAATTTTCTTTAGATTAAATCTTAATAATAATGCCGAACAATAAAAAAGCTTCTGATATATTCAGGGAGTTCCTCAAGCAGGGTAAAAACAGGATTACCCCCGAGCGCTTCGAGATACTCGATGCCGCCCTGGAATTTGACGGACACTTCTCTGCCGACGAACTTTATATATCCATGAAGAATCATAAGTCAAGGGTTTCACGGGCAACTGTTTATAATACACTCGAACTTCTTACCCAGTGTGAACTTCTCTCCCTTCGCAATTTCGGTGACAATATGAAACGTTACGAAAGCAATTATAAGCGAAGGTTCCACGATCACCTGATCTGTCTTGACTGCGGCAGAATTGTTGAGTTCACCAACAACAAAGTTAAAAATATCCAACAGGAAATCTGCGATGCTCTCGGTTTTGAATCCGCGTCATATTCTTTCAATATATTCGTCAAATGTAAAAACAAAAAGGAGTGCCCATACTACAATGGGAAATAAAACACTCGATAAAGCCTCTAAAGGCAAGTTCCTCAAGATCAACTCTTTACCCAAAGGCATACACAGGATTCAGCTACTCCGCTTTGGTATCACTGAGGGTGACATTGTCTTCTGTTTGGAAAGGCTCCCGGGCGGTACTGTCGTTATAAAAAAGAACAGGCAGGAGATAGCCATCGGCTTTGACATCGCGAAAAATATCTCCTGTTCATATCATTCATAATACCCCGGAGAAATTGATTGAATAACCAGGCTGCAACTGAACCTGTCCAGGAATTAAAGCAAACAGGAAATAACCCGCCGGGGAAAAAACTAAAAATAGTATTAGTAGGTAATCCGAATGTCGGGAAGTCTCTCTTCTTTAATCAGCTTTCCGGCGGTTATGTTGATGTATCCAACTTCCCGGGCACCACGGTTTCTGTCACTAAAGGTAATTACCGGAATTATGAAGTTTTTGATACACCGGGTATATACGGAGTCTCCTCGTTTAACGACGAGGAAAGGGTTGCAAGGGATATTATTCTTGAAGCCGACATTATACTCAACATTGTCAATTCTCTCTATCTTGAACGCGACCTCTTCCTCACACAGCAGCTCATTGATATGGGAAAAAAAGTAACAATCTGCCTGAATTTCTCCGATGAAGTAAAAAGGCGTAATCTGAAAATTGATTATCAAAAACTTTCTGACTTCTTTGGAGTTGAGGTTATCCCCTTTTCTGCCGTTTCTGGCAACGGTTTTAACCGACTTGATTTTGCGATCGAAAATGCCAGAGAGGGTAAACGGTTATACGACATCTCCAGAATAAAAAACAAAACAGTTTATTCTTCAATACCGGACGCCGAACTGATAATGATCGCGGAAGGAGATGATATTATCTCTGAACGATACGGGCTTCCCGTCGCAGGATTTGATGAACGAGAGCTTATTTATATAGAGCGAAGGAACGCTGTCAACGAACTGGTCAGCAATGCTGAATATGAGGATTCATCCAGTGGCAGGTTTTTCAATCTCCTGGGAAGATTATCAATTGATCCTAAATATGGTATATTCGTCCTCTTAGGTGTGCTTACCCTGATGTATTTTTTCATCGGTGACCTTGTCGCGCAGCGCCTCGTCGGGTTCACTGAGGGTGAAATCGGGAACAGGCTATTTGAATATAATCTGAAACTTTATGTCGGAGAATTCACACCGGTGGATGTAACCGCCGAATTGATGAATGTAGAAGATGAAGTAACAGAATCCCGTAATTTTAATTTCCCCGCGGGAATTGATAAAAATTCAGACGCTTATGTTGAAATGAATCAGTTTATTGATGGGAAAAATTACGCTCTCTCTTTCCACTATCCGAATTGGTTTTATAAACTCCTTTTTGGTGAGTTCGGAGTGATCAGTATGACGATAACATATTTGCTATTCCTCCTCTTCCCGCTTGTAATCGCATTTTATTTCGCGATGGCATTTCTTGAGGACAGCGGTTACCTTCCGCGCCTCGCGACTATGATGGACAGAAGCCTGAATAAACTTGGACTGAACGGAAAAGCTATCATCCCAATTATCCTGGGATTCGGCTGCGTGACTATGGCTACTATCACGACACGCATACTCGGGAATGAAAGAGAGAAAACGATCGCAACTGCAATCCTGCAGTTTGTTATCCCCTGCTCAGCACAACTTGCAGTTATTACTGTCCTAATGGCGTCCGCCGGTTTTGTACCGCTGATGATTTACTCCTTCGTAATTTTGACAGTTCTCATTACCCTTTCCACTATTCTGAACAAATTCCTGCAGGGTTCCTATTCTCCGCTTCTTCTAGATCTGCCGATGATGCAGTTTCCGAAGTTTAACAACCTGATGAAAAAAACATATTACCGGACTCTCGGATTTATGAAGGAAGCAGCAGTTTGGTTCTTTGTAGGCGCGCTCATAGTCGGACTTTTTGATATCACCGGATTGTTAAAGATCTTTCAGGATATGCTTGCTCCGGTCACTGTTCATTGGCTTAAGTTGCCGAAAGAAGCAGCTACAGCATTTGTGATGGGTATCGTGCGGAGGGATTTTGGAACCGCGGGTCTATTCGAAATGTCTCTCGCACCGATGCAAATAACCGTGGCAATTATCACCATAACCCTTTTTGTGCCCTGCATCGCTTCTCTTATGGTAATGCTAAATGAACGGGGATTAAAAACCGGTATGATGATTTGGGCGGCCACGTGGATAGTTGCCTTCGCCATCGGCGGTATTGTCGCGCAGATAATAGTATAATTTCAGATATGACAAAGAAGCAATTACTTTCACAATACCCGCTCAACTGGAAGAATAAAGGATTCGGAATAAAAATTTTCTGTTCGATTCCCAAAATTGCGACCGGTATACTTATAACGGCAGACAAGAACTTAGTGCTTGTTGATCCGGGAGACGGAATATTGCGTGATTTAAACAGGGAGATCACCCCGGCGCAACTGCTATCAATTTCTGATATATTCATCACCCACGGGCACCACGATCACGTGGGAGGAGTATGGGCGCTGCTTACTTACTGGAGAGTTGTCAGAAAGCTTTCTCCTGTAAACATATATTATCCCGAAGGCTGTGTTGAGATCGAATCAATTTATAGTGCGTTCAGCAAAGTCTACTCCAACACAATATCTTACAGAATCAACCTCCGGAAAATCGGAAACAGCCGCAAGATAAAAGCCTCCGGAATGGAGGTAAAACCTTTCCCTGTTCTGCACAGGGAATACGAACTTAGTGATGATAGGAATGTCAATGTCCCCGCCCTTGGATACAAATTTTATTTCACTGATATGAGTATCTGTTATGGCGGCGATTCCGCAAGGTGTGAACCCCTTGAAAAAATGGTAAAAGGGTCAGATCTCGCTGTTCTTGAAGCCGGGTTTGAAGAGGGAGAACCCGAAGGAATGCATATGTCCGTATCTGAAGCAGCGGAAATCGGCAAAACTGCTAAAAATTTCTTCCTGGTACACGTACCACAGTAGGCTCCGGGTCAAGTATCCTGATTGAAAATTCCCTCCTTATCCTTAAATTTGAGATTTAGTTTACACAATGAGGCAAGATGAAAACCACATTATTCATACTTTTTCTATTTTATGTTACAAGCTTCTCACAGGAATCGGAACAGTACATTTATCCGGGCGAGAAGCATTTTAAAAATGTAAAAATGCTAACCGACGGCGGTGAGAATGCGGAAGCATATCTTTCATTTTCCGAGCAACAGCTTATACTTCAGATCACGAACGGGGACGTTAAATGTGACCAGATATTCACAATGGGAACTGATGGCTCAAATCTGAAGATGGTTTCTAATGGCAAAGGCAGGACTACCTGCGCATACTTTTTACCGGATGATGCTGAGATAATTTACGCCTCTACACATCTTGCTGATGCTGATTGCCCTCCGCCCCCAGACCGGAGCAGAGGTTATGTTTGGAAGCTTTATGACAGCTTCGACCTCTTTATCTCAAACGTTGACGGTACCAATATCAGGCGCGTAACTGACGCCCCGGGGTATGATGCCGAAGCGACAGTCTCCCCTCTCGGTGATAAAATTGTATTCACAAGCCTTCGAGACGGTGATCCGGAGTTGTACCTTATGGATATTGACGGCACCAACCAGAAGCGTCTAACTTTCGAAAAAGGTTATGACGGCGGAGCATTCTTCTCACCTGACGGGAAACAATTAATCTTCAGGGCCAGCCGCCCAAAAACTGAAAAAGAGTTAAAGGATTATGATGAATTAGTTAAGGAAGGATTGGTACGTCCTACAGCGTTTGAGCTTTTTATGATTAATGTTGACGGTACCGGACTCCGGCAGATTACAAACCTAGGTAAGGCAAGTTTCGCGCCCTATATGCACCCCGACGGAAAAAGGATAATCTTCTCTTCCAACATCAACAGTGAGACAGGGAGGGATTTTGACTTATATATGATTAACACTGACGGCACGAACCTCGAACAGATCACCTTTAATAAAACCTTTGACGGCTTCCCGATGTTTACGCGGGATGGAAAGAAACTCGTATTCGCCTCCAACCGTTTCAGTAAAAAGGAAGGCGATACAAATATTTTTATTTGCGACTGGATAGACTAAAGAAAGAATAAAAAATGAAAAACTACTTATTGATTTGCTTACTCGCATTATTCGTTGTGATTAATGCCGCATCATTTGCACAGAAGGGTTTCAATCCGGAGATTGACAGCCTTGAATTAATGTCTTACATTGGATACCTTGCTTCTGACGACCTGAAAGGAAGATTCACGGGTACTAAGGAACTCGATATGGCGGCAGATTACCTTGCCAAGAAGTTTAAGGAAGCAGGCCTGAAACCATATTTCGGGGATTCATATTTTCAGACATTCCCGTTTATTTCAGGAATCGAACTGAACAAAAAAAATTCGGCACTATTAAAAGCCGGGAAAAAGAAATTTAAATTAGTACTAAACAAAGACTACACTCCGGCACCGTTCTCCGGTAGTATTAAGGTTAAGGGCGATTTGGTCTTTGCAGGCTACGGGATATCAGCTCCAAAACTAAAATACGATGACTACGAGGGACTTGATGTTAAAGGTAAGATCGTCCTTGTTATGCGTTACCACCCTGAATATGATAACCCGCATTCGGAATATGAAGAGTTCGCTGCCTTCAGAAGCAAAGCATCCGTCGCCAAAGAAAAAGGGGCAGCCGGTATTATCTTTTTTACACCACCGTCTCCAAAGGATGACGAAGATAAACTTATGAAATTTTCGTATGACCGCGCGCCCGGATTGAAAGATTTTGCCGTGCTTCATATTAAGCGGAAAGTAGCTGCAGAAATATTATCAGCCTCAGGTTTTGACATTAAAAAAATTCAGGACTCCATTTACTCTTCAAAAAAACCTCTCTCTTTTGAACTCAAAGCCGCCGGTGCGGAAATCACCACTGGGATTGATGAGATAAATAAAACAGGTAAAAACGTAGCGGCCATCATTGAGGGCTCCGACGAAAACCTTAAAAATGAATTTATTATAATTGGCGCTCACTTCGATCATCTTGGTATGGGACAGGAAGGCTCGCTTTACCGTGGCGCAGAACCTCAGATCCATAACGGAGCAGATGATAATTCTTCGGGAACTTCCGGATTAATTGAACTCGCGCAGAAATTATCAGCTGAGAGGAAAAAAATAAAAAGGAGTATTGTTATCGTTGGCTTTTCCGGAGAAGAACTTGGATTGCTTGGGTCTGCATACTTCGCCAATAATCCCCCGCTTGATGCCGCGAAGTATGTTACAATGATCAATATGGATATGATCGGAAGGCTCAACCCCGAAAAGAACCTTATAGTTTACGGTACAGGAACCTCAAAACTATGGAAAGATATTCTGAATGAGAAGAATACAAATAATTTTAAATTAACCTTTAATGATGAAGGTTTCGGGCCGTCCGATCATTCATCGTTTTATGCGAAAAATATACCTGTACTCTTCTTCTTTACCGGTACACACAGCGACTATCACCGGCCTTCCGATGACGCTGAACTCATTAATTACACCGGTCTTACTCAGATACTTAATTACGTCCACTCGGTCACAGAAGTTATATCGAATCTTGACACGAAACCGGACTATGTCAATGTACCCCGTAAGGATGGCGGCAGGACTATGTCCGCCTGGAAAGTATATGTCGGAACTGTTCCCGATTATGCCTATACCGGCGAAGGACTTAAAATCACAGGAGCGAGTGAAGGGAGCCCTGCTCAGAAAGGCGGAATGAAGGCGGGAGACATTATGGTTAAATTCGGAAATAAAAAGATTACGAATATCTATGATTACGTTTATGCTCTGAAGGAGTTTGTCCCCGGTGATATCGTTGAAGTCGAAGTCAAGAGAGGGGAAGAATTAATTAAATTATCCCTTACTCTAACCGCTCGATAATAGTTGCATTAAATATCAGGACGGCGGTGATGTACCTGCCGTCCTGATAAATAAATCCTGAATTTTCCTCTCAAGCTGATATATCAGATTTCAGGGAAAGAATAATCTGTTTTATGATAAAAGAAAGTTGTGGCGTCTGATTCATTTTGCGCCAATCCCTGAGCTATGTGATACAAAATATTTTTCTGTGGAAGCTTGTTTCATTCATTTGCTGAATAAAATAAAAGCTATTATGAATCGGAGACTTGTTGTACTTCAGCGTGCACAAGCAAAAGGTACTCCCGCTAAGTGGGAACCCGCTCCACAGGTACCGATGAAATAAGTCGATGGATTTTTAATGTATATTCAAGGTAGATTCAAAATAAAACTTATGCCAGTTTGTTCATTAACCTTACTTCAAATTTCGGCATAACTAAAAAAAGCCGCCATACGGCGGCTGAAAAAACTTTGAATAACTCAATTAAATATTTATCGGGGAAATCGGATTTACGGTTCTTCTCATCGAATGAACTTTATTAACTACTTCCCTGGCAGCTGACTCTTTTACTCTTGCTTCGAATTCGTCCCTGAACCGTGTTACCATAAATTTGACCGGCCATGCCGCAGCTTCACCCAGCGCGCAAACAGTATTTCCTTCAATATTATTCGCGACTGAAACAAGAAGTTCAACATCTTTTGTACTTCCTTCGCCCCTTAAAATCCTGTTAAGTAGTTTAAGCATCCAGCCTGTACCTTCCCTGCAAGGTGTGCACTGTCCGCAGCTCTCGTGATAATAAAACTTTGTAATTCTGGCTAACACTTTAACCAGGTCAGTATCTTCATCCATCACCATTATTCCGCCGGTACCAATCGCACTTCCTGCCATACGGAGCGATTCCGCGTCCATCTTCACTCCTTCAAGCTGATCGCCTCTGAGAGGGGGCATTGATGATCCGCCGGGAATAACGCATTTGATTTTTTTATTACCGGGCACTCCGCCTGCATAACTGTATATAATATCTGTCAGCAGTGTTCCTGAAGGCAATTCATAAACTCCGGGTTTATTAACGTGGCCACTGACACCGAAAAGGATCGTTCCGGGGTGTTTTGGTTCGCCGATCGAGGCATACCATTCCCAGCCTTTATTAATGATTGCGGGTACATTAGTAATTGTTTCAACATTATTGATCGTAGTCGGGTTGCCCCACAATCCGTTTTGCGCGGGGAAAGGCGGTTTCACTCTTGGATAAGGGCGTTTCCCTTCGATAGAATTCATCAAAGAAGATTCTTCACCGCAGATATAGGCCCCCGCTCCTTTATGCACGTGAATATCACAGAAGAATCCACCGCCAAAAACCTCCTTCATTTTCTCCCCAACAAATCCTTTTTCGTAGGCGGTCTCAACGGCTTTTTCCATAAATTTAACCCATTTATGATACTCGCCCCTGATATAGATATAGCAGGTCTTCGCGCCGATCGCATAACAGGTTATAAGGATACCTTCGATCAACTGAAAGGGGTTATATTCAAAAATCTGCCGGTCTTTAAAAGATCCGGGCTCGCTTTCGTCGCCGTTGACACAAAGGTATTTTGGCTTATCGGTTGTCTTGGGCATAAAGCTCCACTTCAGCCCCGCCGAAAATGCAGCTCCCCCGCGTCCCCGTAAACCGGATTTTTTCACCTGGTCAATAATGTCATCAGGGTACTGTGTTAAAGCTTTTCTATATGCACTAAAACCTCCGTTAGCGAGGTACGTATCTATTTTATCAAAATTCGGAATATCCGGTAAGACTATCTTTTCCATCTGCAATTATTTCAGTGATTCTAATATTTTTATAGTGGAGGATACATCAAGATTTTCATAGTAATCCTCGTTAACAGCGATCATCGGCGCCGTTCCGCAGGAACCCATACATTCAACTTCTTCAAGAGAGAACTGCCGGTCAGCGGTTACTTCCCCGTTATTTATGCGGAGTTGGTCTTTTACCTTATCATATATTTCATAAGCCCCGCGGAGCATACAGGACACATTCGTGCATACCTGGATATGGTACTTCCCTATCGGTTTCTGATGATACATTGTGTAAAAAGTAACCACGCCAAGCACTTCTTCTTCCGGCATCTCGCATACCCGCGCGACTTCTTTCATCACTTCGCCTGAGATATAACCGTTCTGTTCCTGCGCGATATAAAGCACCGGCATAACAGCGGCTTTTTTCTCCGGATACTTTTTCAGTACCGTTTCTATCTTCTGAAGATTTTCTTCTGTAAACTTAAATTCCATTGTATTCCAAAATATTAATTATTTATCCGCCTCTCCCATTACGGGGTCCAGGCTGCCAATGATTGCTACTACATCCGACACCATGTGCCCTTTAACAAGCACCGGCAACGACTGCAGATTGACCATAGAGGGGGATCTGATCTTCAGTTTCCACGGATGCCCCTCCCCCTTGCTAACGATATAAAATCCAAGCTCTCCCTTTGGGTTTTCTGCTGCAAAATAAATCTGCCCTTCGGGGGGATTGATACCGTAGTTCACCAGCATAAAGTCGTGTATCAGTTCTTCCATCCTTGAGTAGATCTCCACCTTGCGCGGAAGAACCTTTTTAGGCGCGTTCAGCATAACTTCACCACGCGGCATTTTATCAAGTATTTGGTGAATGATTTTCACGCTCTCCCGTGTTTCGTCAGCACGGACAAAATACCGCGCTAAGGAGTCACCTTCTTTGTAAACGGGAACATTAAAATCCATTTCCGAATAAAACATATATGGTGTTGCCTTACGAAGGTCAAAATTGACGCCGCTGCCACGAAGGCTTGGTCCGGTCAATCCCCAGTCTATCGCCTGATCGTAACTTATAACTCCGACACCTTCAAGACGTTCAAGAAATATTCTGTTACCATTAAGTAATCGTTCAATCTCATCGAGTTTTTCATCGTACTGCGATACAAAATCTCGGACTTCTTTCAGTGTCTTTTCTTCGACATCCTGCGCGAGCCCGCCAATTCTTGTATAGCTTGTAGTGAAACGCGCTCCGCAAATATGATCATAAAGATCGAGTATTTTTTCCCGTTCGCGTAGAGTCCACAGGAACACTGTGAGCGCTCCGACATCCATTGCCAGCGCGCCGATAGCCACCATATGCGAAGCAATACGCGATAATTCGCACATCATCATCCTTATGTACTGTGCGCGGGGCGGGGCCTCAATTCCTGCAAGCTTCTCAACTGCAAGGGCATAGGCAACATTATTCGCGGGAGGTGATAGATAATCGAGTCTGTCGGTATGGGGGATATAGTCCAGATAATTCATGTTCTCAGCCATCTTTTCATATCCCCTGTGCAGGTAACCCAGCTCGGGAACGCAGGCAATAACGGTCTCACCGTCTAGCCTGAGCAGAAGCCTGAGCACTCCGTGAGTAGCCGGATGCTGCGGGCCCATATTGAGGATCATTTCATTATCAAGTACATCATCCGAAATAACCTCGGTTTCGGCATCTAATAATGCCTGTAAAATTTTAGGGTGAGCGTCTTCTTTTTTTAATCTTTCCATAGTCACTATTTCTTAGGTAGGGGTAATGAGCCTGGAATTCCCATCAGCGGGAAATCCTTGCGAAGCGGATGATACTCAAATTCCTCCGGCATATACATCCTGCGCAGATCCGGGTGGTTGTTAAACGTAATTCCGTACATATCGTAAGTCTCGCGTTCGTGCCAGTTAGCTGTTTTCCAGATGCCGGAGACTGAATCCAGGTTATCAGCAGTGCCCAGAGGCACTTCTATCCTGATACGCAGACTATTCGGGATCGAAAAAATGTGGTAAATAACACTAAACCGGTTTTTCCTCTCAGCCCAGTCAATTGCGGTCAGATCTTCAAGTAATTCAAATTTTAATTCGCTGTCATATTTAAGAAAAGAACTGAACTCAACGATGATTTCCGGTTTTACCTTAACAGTAGTTTCTCCTCTGAATTCCGTAACATCCAGAATTGAACCGGCGAATTTTTCCTTCAGTTTATTAATGATTTTCTCCATCGTCATATTCAGTTCTTCCTGTTTTCTATTTCAGGAATATCCTGAAAATCCCGTACTCTGGTTCTGCCTATTTTTTCCTGGATCTGAATAAGTGCGTTTAACAGGTTGTCAGGGCGCGGAGGGCAACCTGCAAGGTATATATCCACAGGCAGAAACTGGTCTATCCCCTGCACCACTGAATAAGAACGGTACATACCGCCGCTGGAAGTACAGGCACCCATAGCAATAACCCATTTAGGGTCAGCCATCTGGTCATATATTTTTCGGACTATCTTGGACATTTTATAGGTAACAGTACCGGCAACAATCATTAAATCACATTGCCTGGGGGTAAATCTCATAACTTCAGAACCAAACCTGGCAATATCATACTTGGGGTCGCCCACAGCCATCATTTCAATCGCACAGCAGGAGATACCCATCGGCATCGGCCATACTGAACTCTTTCTGGCCCACGCCGCAAGCGCGTCAACGGTTGTGGTAATGAACCCGTCCTGGTTAAGTTTTGCTTCTAATCCCATTTAAAGCCTCCTTTCTTATATACATATAAATATCCGATCTCAAAGACTACTAAAAATATCAACATTGCATAAAAAGCAGTAGTTCCAACACTCGGGTCGAGGTATAGTTTTTTAAACTGAACCGCCCAGGGATAGACAAAAATGACTTCAAGATCAAAGATTATGAATAGCATAGCAACTAAGTAGTACTTCACCGACATTCGTTCGTGGGTTGTCCCTACAGGCTGAACACCGCTTTCATACGTGGAAAGCTTTTCAGGATTCGGGCGCTGAGGGCCGAATATCTTGGATGAAAATACAGTACCAAACGCGAAAACTATTGCGAAGGCAATAACTAAAAACAGGGGTATATATTCTACTAACATGCCTCTTCAAAAAAAGTAATCTGCAAATTTATCATAAAAGTGGCATATTGTCAATTTATTAGTAAATGTATTTTATTATTTATTTTATTAGCTTTATTAATACTGTATTTTTTTATTTGGCAAAACATTATGAAAATCAAATTTATCGGCGCGGCAAAAACAGTAACCGGATCCATGCATCTGGTCAGTATCAATGGCTCTAAATTACTTCTGGATTGCGGACTCATTCAGGGTAAAAGAAAGGAGTCATATGAGGCAAACAGGAATTTCGACCTTTTTTCACCTGATGAAATTGACGCGGTCATACTTTCACACGCTCATATTGATCATTGTGGTAATCTTCCTAATTTGGTAAAATCGGGATTTGACGGACCAATCTATTCCACTTTCGCTTCAAGAGACCTTGCTCTCCTCCTCCTGCGCGATTCAGCCCATATACAGGAAAAGGATACTGAATTCGTTAATAAAAAGAGAGTGAAGCAGGGAAAAAATCCTTTCACGCCGTTATATACGGATGAAGATGTCATTAAAACCCACAAAATGTTCGTCGGGCTGAACTACCACAGGGAATTCGAAGTAATCCCCGGAGTGCACCTGACCTTCTTCGATGCGGGCCATATTCTCGGCAGCGCCTCAGTACACCTGAATATTAAAGAAAAAGACAGGATAACAAGTTTTGCCTTTTCAGGTGACCTCGGGAGGCCAAATCTTCCAATCCTGAGGGATCCCGAAAAAATCCCGGATGTGGATTATTTTATCTGTGAGAGCACCTACGGAGGCAGGTTCCATGATGATTATGAGAATACTGAGCGAAGAATGGCAGAGATAATAACTAAAGCAACGGCTAGAAAAGCCAAGATCATTATTCCTGCTTTTAGCGTCGGCAGAACTCAGGAACTCGTCTATCTGCTGCATAAGATATTCCATAAAAAACTTGCTCCCGAAATTCCTATCTTTGTTGATAGCCCACTTTCCACAAATGCCACCGAAATCTTCAAGTTGCACCCGGAATGTTTTGATTATGAAATTTCAGAATTCTTTTCAGAGACAAAAGATGTTTTTGGATTCAGAAAGCTGAGTTACATAACCGATGTAAATGACTCAAAAAGGCTTAATTCAGTTGATGGCCCGATGATGATCATTTCTTCATCAGGTATGGCCGAAGCCGGCAGGATACTTCACCATCTGGCTAATAATATTGAGAACCCGAATAATATTATCCTGATCGTCGGTTATTGCGCGGAGCACACACTTGGAAGAAGAATTGTTGAAAAAAGCCCATATGTGAAGATTTTCGGTGAAGAATTTCCCCTAAAAGCTGAAGTGATGGTGATGAACTCAATGTCTGCACACGCTGACTCAGATGAATTACTTACCTATTGCAACAATCTCGATAAAGGCAGACTGCAAAATATTTTTCTTGTGCACGGCGATGAAGACCAACAGGAGAAATTCAAAAAACGCCTGAAGGAAAATGAATTCAGCGAAGTGACTATTCCTTCAAGGGGGGATGAATTTGAGATTTAAAGGAAAGGCTGAATACCTTTCTTTAAAGATTATCTTAATTGCGTTAACTTCAATGTTTATAACAAGTTGCGAGCGGCCAATTGATTCAGACTATATGGATGACGGGATACCCCCATCCGCACCTATGGGGTTGGGAGTTTATTACGCCTCTGACGGAACTATCGAAATAGTCTGGCGAACTAATCCTGAAAAGGATGTGAGCCATTACCTGATAGAAAGGAGCATTGGGGACACTTCTTCATTTACAATCCTGGTTTCAACCTACAGCGACTACTTTATTGATGATTCATTGGATTATGATAAATTATACTTTTACCGGATTCGGGCAGTTGACCAGACATCCTTACAATCACCTTTTTCCTCGATTGTCTCAGCCCGTCCGGTAAACAGGTACAAACCGCAAACTCCCGAGGGATTACTGGTTCTCGGAAGGAATTGGGACACAAAACAGATTTATACTGCCTGGAAAATCAGCTACGAAACCGATATAAGCCATTATCTGCTCTTCAGAAGCAATACTTCTGAATTTACGCCGGACTCTTCAAACATAATTGCGACGCTCAACGGTTTTGAATATTATGATACATCCGCTTCGATACTGAATAGCACCTATTATTACAAACTGCTCGCGGTTGATAAAGGAGGGCTTCGGAGCGACGTTCCTGCTGAAGGAGCTGATGTTATTCTTTCAAAACCTGAACCTGTCTTTCCCGCGGATAATTCGGTGATTCCTGTTTCATTCAGATTCAACATTAAAGCCGTGGGGCGCCCCTGTACATATAAATTGGTGGTACAATCCTCCCCCGCATACGGAGAAATCTGGTCAATATCGTTCTTCTCTGATGAAGTTAATGATACAATTGAAGTCCAGCCGGGATTATATTATCTTGAGTATGGCAGAAGGTACTACTGGCAGGTGTTTTCTTATACCGGTTCCGAAGTTGTACCCAATTCCGCCTCCGAAGTTCGGTCCTTTATTTTGAGGCGTAATTGAATAAAACGCTTCTGTTTTTAACAATATTCGCTCTTTTAGGGACCTCGAACTTCGCGCAATCTTTCGCGGACAGCATAATCGTCAATCCTGTCATTAAAAAGAACACCTATCTCATTAATTACGATAAACAGTTCTACACTCACTCTTTAAGTACCACTTTAACTGCCGGTATAAATAAAAATGATTTTACCGGCGGGATAAATCTTAATATCAATTCTGTTGTTTCCGGTACCGGCACGAAGAGCCTCCGCGATCAAAATCAGATGGCGTTTATTACCGGCTATAATCCTTCGCGACTGGTAAACATCTCCCTTATCACTTCCCACGAAAACTATAAAGATACCAGGGAAACCGGGCTGAACTTCCTTTCGAATACAGAATTCCTTGCGTTGGGAAAATTTTCAAACCGTCCTGAACTTTCAGCATCGCTGTTCTATGGAATGGTGCAGAACAAACAACTCGGTGACCTGGAGAGAGGAAACAAATACGGGATATGGGGAAAGATCGATAATTATGATGAACTTGATCTGCTGGTCAACAGCTCTCTGATTTACGAGAAAGAGAATTTCGACCAGAGAAAAAAACAAAGTTCGGCTTTCCGGCTGAGGCTGGATAAAGATTTTGGTGATGAAATCAAAATCGGTTTTTTCTCTGCGTACTCATCAAAAAGCAGGGATTTTTATATTAAAGCAGATAGTGCATTGGTAAAGGAATACGAGATATCAAAAAATATTCTGACACGCGAGGAGGATGAACTGTCTTTAGCCGGAAATTTTCAGATCGGTAATCTGCAAAGAGACCTTTCATTCTCTGTTAACGGGGGCCTATTATCGAAGGGAGTTGCTAGATTGAGCAGATACAAGTCATTCCTTCTCCCGGGCGAAAACGTCTTCGATTCCAGGCTTGATGAGATTTCTATTATCCTGAACAGTAGCCTCGATTATATATCCGATGAGGCTGTGATCAGGGTAAATGCGGGTTATAATACACGGGACGAAAGGCAAAGCGCTATACCTCTGCCCGGTATTAATCAGATCTTCTTTGAACGAAGGAGTGAACTGGAAGCTAAAAAGAATAATCTCGCTCAGAGAGCATTACTCTCTGTATTCAGTGAAGTGAAACTATCTGAGCGCGAAAGGATTACCATACAGCTATTTCAAAGTAAACTTAAATATGATACACCGAGCAAGGATAATTTCGATGACAGGGATGAGTTGCTTACTATTGCTAAAATGAGGTACTCCCGGAACCTTACACAGGGATTACTGGTCTTCTTGTCTGGCGAATACACTTACAGCAGGCTTGTATACCTTTTTGCCGAGAGATCCTCCAATAATACGATCGGACGGCTTTATAAAATAAACACAGGAAATGAGATCAATAATAAATACCTGACCTCAAAAAATCTCTTTGAAGTCTCGGCTAATTATAGTGTTTATGACTACGAAGCTGTCATTACAGGATATAAGAGTTTCTCCTTCCGTCAGATGTACTTCTCTGACTCGACCACGTTCAATATCGGCAGGAATGTTAAACTTGGATTTACCGGTTTTTACCGGCTCTCCGAGCAGTCTGAGCTTAAGTGGACCGAATTTACAATTAAACCGGTGAGGGTTCTCGAAGAATTACTTCTTTTCCCCAAAATTATGACTCAGATCGGAAGGATTAATTTTGCGGCAGGAATACGGAGATTCACCATTTTCACCTTTAACTATAGCAAATCGGTTAAAACGCTCCAGAATCAGTTCGTGAGTATAGCCCCGGCTGCCGAGATAGATTATCTCACCCCCGATGGTCTGCTCATTACCTTCAGAGGGTGGCACGAATTTAACTCTACTTCAAGTGAAAACCGTTTTGAATTAACGAATTTTTACTCTGAGATAAAATACTTTTTTTAATTGTATAAATTTGATTTTTTATTATCTTGGGTAAATAAAAATTAACTGTAGAATTGACCGAATCTCCCCTTACTATCGAGATACCAAGCGATTCAACTAATCTAATTTTAGTTGAAGAGTTCATCAACCAGGTTGCCTTTGAATTCAAAATTACTGAAGACAGGCTTCCCGGTTTGCTTCTTGCCGTTACTGAAGCTACTACTAATGCTATTATCCACGCTAACAAAAAGGACAAATCGAAAAAGGTAAGGATCAGCGCGAAGCCTGAGAGCGGCAATTTATTCATTATAGTAAAGGATGAAGGCAAGGGATTCGATCCGGCTGCTATTCCCGACCCAACTGCACCTGAAAATTTGCTGAAGGACTCCGGAAGAGGTCTCTACCTTATGAGGATTTACTCAGATGAGTTGTCATATAACCAAACACCGACGGGAACAGAGACTATTCTGAGAATAAAACTAAATGAATAAACTCTTAATATTTCGTTTTCCTCCCCTTCCGACTTTTCAATTCATATTCAAAACTAAAATCATTTATTTACTTATTATTCAGAGAGGTTTCAATGCGTAGACCAAAGATCGCCTTAATAGGAGGCGGACAAATTGGTGGTGTACTTGCTCAGTTAATTGCCCTTAAGGGATTAGGTGATGCGGTACTTTTTGACATTATTCAGGATTTCCCTCAGGGGAAGTGCCTGGATATTGCTGAAGCAGCGGGCGTAGATAAATTTGACGTTCAGCTCAAAGGAACAAATAATTACGAGGATATCAAAGGATCAGATATCGTCATAATCACCGCGGGCTTACCTCGTAAACCCGGAATGAGCAGGGACGATTTGTTGGTAACCAATGCCAATATAATGAGATCTGTAGCCGAAAACGTAAAACAATATGCTCCTGATTCGATCGTAATCATTATATCCAATCCTCTGGACGCTATGGTTACACTATTCCAAAAGATAACCGGATTCCCTCATCACAAGGTCTTTGGGCAGGCGGGTGTCCTCGATTCGTCTCGCTTTGCAACATTCATCGCCTGGGAACTGGGCGTTTCTGTTAAAAATGTAAATGCTCAGGTACTCGGCGGACACGGCGACACAATGGTTCCACTCGTCAGATATGCTAATGTGAACGGCATCCCTGTTATGGAACTTTTAGAGAGAAAATATAAAGATGCGGCCAAGGCTAAAGAAGTAATGACCCAGATGGTCGAACGCACTAAGATGGCAGGTGGTGAAGTGGTTAAACTGCTTAAAACAGGTTCAGCGTTCTATTCCCCCGCATCTGCCGCTATTCAGATGACAGAATCAATTATTTATGATGAGAAACAGGTTTTACCGGTTTGCGCGTATCTTAATGGTGAATATGGCGTGAACGGTTACTACGTCGGAGTGCCTGCAGTACTTGGAACTGAAGGTGTAGAGAAGATCCTCGAAATCTCATTAGACCCGGAAGAATCCGCGCTTATGGAAAATTCAGTTAATGCTGTAAAGGCTTTGGTAGCCGATATGGAAAGGCTGGGTCTTTAAAATTAGTGAGGTGTCCCTTTCCGGGGGACACCTCATTTCTAATAAAATTTGATTAGTTCTGTGGATAAACGCTGACGAAAGACCTTTCGCCTCTACCCTTCTCGAACTTAACAACACCGGTAACGAGAGAAAATAAAGTATCATCGCTTCCGATCGAAACATTGTTCCCCGGATGGAACTTGGTGCCTCTCTGCCTTACAAGTATTTCACCGGCATTAACAAACTGTCCGCCGAATCTTTTAACACCTAATCTTTGCGCGTTACTCTCACGTCCGTTTTTGGTAGAACCTTGTCCTTTTTTATGTGCCATTTCAGATCACTCCTTTCCAGCTACTATACCGGTCACTTCAACTTTTGTGTACTGTTGCCTGTGCCCGACAGTCTTTTTATAACTAATTCTTCTTTTCTTCTTAAATACGATAACTTTATCATCTTTTAAGTGCTCAATTACTTTTACTTTAACAGAGGCGTTTTTAACAAATGGGGCGCCTACAACAGTCTTACTGTCATCAGTAGTCAAAAGCACTGATTCGAAAGTTAACTCTGTACCCGGTTCAGCCTCCTGCTTCGGTATGTAATAAGTGTTCTTCTCCTGAACAATAATCTGCTCCCCGGATAAATCAACTAATGCAAACATTTTTCCTCAAAAGTTTAATATAATTAAGTAATTTAACAAATTTTATAAAGAAATGCAAATTCTGATACTGGGTTAAAAGGTGTAATTTTTTACTTTTTTACACTGAATGAGAAGACGCTCCCCTCTCCCTGCATGCTCCGGACGGTAATCTTTGAACCGTGGGCTTCAACAATATGCTTTACAATAGCCAGGCCCAGACCCGTCCCCCCTACTTCACGAGATCTGTCCTTATCAACCCTGTAAAAACGCTCAAAAATGCGTTCCAAATCCGCGGAAGGGATGCCGACTCCGGTATCACTAACTGAGATTTGAGCGCTTTTCCTGTTGTCCACAAGTGAAATAACGACCTCCCCTTTTTCAGTATACTTAAGGGCATTCATTACGAGGTTGTTGACTGCTTGTTTTAATCTCGCTTTATCTGCGAATATCTGCACTGCCTTTTCAGTTCCACGGTATTCCAGCTTAAGATTTTTTTCCTCCGCGAAATTCTTGTATTCGCTGATAATTCCGGCAAAAAATTCATTAGCATCAAAATAACGGAAACTCATTCTCATCTCCCCGGATTCGATCATCGAGATATCTATTAGGTCAGAAACCAGATTGTTGAGATTATTTGTATGATGCAGAGCTTTTTCCAGGAAATACTTATTAACCTTCGGGTCATTTATAGCACCGTTTATAAGAGTCTCAACATATCCCTGGATAGCAAAGATCGGGGTTTTAAGTTCATGTGAAACATTCCCCAGAAATTCAGTTCTGACTTTCTCCAGTTTTCTCAGGTATCCAATATCCTCATTAATCCTTTTGTGCATCAACCTGATCTCGTCCTCAAGCGGCTTAATGTCCGGGTTAAGTTTCAGTTTCTCTTCGGGAATTGCAGGATCAATCCTAATCTGTCTGACTGCTGATATTATCTCATTGATCTCAGCCCGTCGAAGTTTCAGTAGTTCAAATAAAGTTAAAAATGCAAAAAATAAAAATATGATAAACGAGATTGTAACTGAGCCAGTAAGAGTAAGCGAAAGGATGGAAAACAAAAAAGCGCTGACAACAAAAACAAGCGGCTTCAAGCCTTTACCTGTTAGTAAACCAGCAGTACGGTGGAAGAACTTTTTAACCTTTGAACCGATAGCCGATCCCCTTTAAAGTTTCTATCAATTCAGAATACTTCTCAAGTTTTTCCCTGATCTTCCTGATGTGTACGTCTATCGTACGGTCTACAACATAAATGTCAGAGCCCCAAACCTCTCTTAGTAATTCTTCGCGCGAATGTACAACCCCGGGGCTGCTGGCAAGGTAAAACAATAGCTCAAATTCTTTACGCGGAAGTATTTTTTCCTTCCCGTCGAGTGTAACCCTGTATTTATTCCTGTCGATGATAATATTACCGATTTTTAGAATTGAAGATTGGCCAGGCGGGAGGGTTAGAGGTTCACTCTTTCTGAGATTTGTCTTTACTCTGGCAATCAGTTTCTGCGGGGAAATCGGTTTCTGGATGTAATCATTCGCGCCAAGGTTCAAACCAATCACTTCATCCAATTCCGAGGATTTCGCGGTGAGGAATATTACAGGAAGGCTTTTAGATAGCTCATTCTCCCTGATTCGTTTACAAACTTCAAAGCCGTTCAGTTTAGGCATCATTACATCAAGGATAACAAGGTCAGGATTTTCCTCAAGTTTCTTTAGCGCCGCTTCACCGTTATAGGCGGTTATAACCTGGAAATTTTCAGACTCTAAGTTATATTTCAGGAATTCGACTATATCTTTCTCATCATCAACGAGAAGTATCTTTTTCATTTCAGAATCTGATCTCCTTACCCGATTCAGCGCTTTTATACATTGCTTCTATTATTTTCATCCTCTCAGGCGCTTCTGATACAGGAGAATAATATGTATTGATTCCCCGCACAGCGTCAATGAAGGACTTCATTTCATTATGATATGACTTTGTAAAAAGGGCTGTTGAATTTTCAAATTTTTGCAGGCTTAATTCTTCATCTATGCCTCTGTTCTTCTTAAAGACTCTGAGAGGGTTTAAGGTGGCGCTTCCATCCTTCGCGAAGAGTTCAAGATTGAAAGTATTTTTCTCAGACCTCATTGACCAGCTTGATTCAGTAACAATTGTTGTTCCGCAGTTGCATCTGATATAACTGATTGATGAATCCTCAACATTCCTGGTGTTGTGATAATAATTCTTGGTCGTGACCGAATCGATTTCAGGAAAATCAAGAAGCCATAAAACCATATCAAGCATTACAATACCAAGGTCAAAAATAACTCCACCTCCAGACTCTTCCCTTTTCCTGAACCACTGGCTGTCGCTGCTTTGCGGTCTGTACCATGCAGAGCGCAGATAAAAGATATCATTGAGCTGCTTAGTCTTAATAATAGATTTAAGAAGCTGCAGATCGGGACGAAAGCGAAGGTTCATTCCAACCATTACGGGAACATTTTTTTCCTTCGAGTAATCGGCTATCGCTTTGGACTCAGCGAAACTGCGGCTAACAGGTTTCTCTATAAAAACCGGTTTCCCGTTGTCGATTGCTTTGAGCGCTATTTCTTTATGTGTCGAGGTTGGAGTTGAAATAATAACAGCATCATAGGCAGAGGATTCCATAAGTTGATTGAAATCCGTAAAGCGTTCGGTTACATCAAATCTTTCAGAAACAGTCTTTAGTCTGTTCTTGTTTGTCTCACATACAGCGCTTATCCTGACTTTTTGCATCTTCCGCAGGATTGGAAGGTGGATCAACTGCGCTACTGTTCCAAGACCGATGACAGCAACTTTAACCTCTTCCATATCAAACCGCGCTGGCTTCCGATTTCAATGGAGCAAATGCTTTTACTTTTTCAACTATTCCTTTCGGATCAAGTTTTATAAGGTTGTGAAGTTCAGGCTGGGTTCCGTGATCGATAAACTCATCCGGCAGCCCAAGAGTCAGCACATCATTTTTGTATCTGTGTTCAGCCAGAAATTCTAGTACACCGCTTCCAAAACCACCTACTACAGTATTCTCTTCCAGAGTTATAATCTTATTCCCTGATGACGCAACACGGTGCAGAAGTTCAGTGTCAAGCGGTTTGACATATCTCATGTTTATTATTTCCGGGTTATAACCCTCAGCTTTAAAAAGATCAACGCTTTTTAGTGCGTAATCCACCATAGACCCAACCGCAATTATTGTGACTCCCTTCCCTTCCAACAGGACTTCACCTTTACCAATTTCTATCTTTTCAAAACCATCTTTAAGTGGAACTCCAAGCGCATTACCTCTGGGATATCTTATTGCAACCGGACCTTTTCTGTGAACGACAGCAGTATAAAGCATATCTCTGAGTTCAGACTCGTCTTTAGGCGCCATAATAACCATACCGGGGATCAATCTCAGGTAAGTGAGATCAAATGTACCATGGTGAGTCGGCCCGTCGGCACCAACAAGCCCAGCACGGTCGAGCACAAAGACCGCGTGTAATTTCTGTAAGGCCACATCGTGAATAATCTGATCAAAAGCACGCTGCAGGAAGGTAGAATAGATAGCTACAACCGGTGTTACCCCCTGTGTAGCAAGCCCGGCAGCGAATGTAACGGCATGTTCCTCTGCTATCCCAACATCGTAATAATTTTCAGGAATTCTCTCCTGAAGTATATTCAAACCGGTTCCGTCAGGCATTGCCGCGGTTATTCCGACGACGTTTTTATTTTCCTGAATGATCTCTGTAAGAGCTTCACCAAAGATGGTGGTATAAGCGGCGGAGGAACCGGATTTTTTAATAGCTTTTCCGGTAACCTTATCAAACGGAGTAGAAGCATGAAGCCTCTGAACGTGTTGCTCAGCTGGCTTGTACCCTTTCCCCTTTTGAGTAGTAACATGAATTAGAATCGGTCCGCGGAGCGGTTTTACCTGTTCAAAAATCCTTATAAGCTGATGAAGATTATGGCCGTTAACCGGTCCAAAATATCTGAAACCCAGTGCCTCAAAGAGCATTCCGGGTGTGACAACTGACTTTATCCCGTTCTCTAATCTCGCGGCAATCCCCCTAAGCCTGTCGCCAAAGTTATCCAGTTTGCCTGTCAGATCCCAAACGTAACCTTTAAATTTATTGTACTCCGGGTGAGCGATCATCTCAGTAAAATAATTCGATATCTGCCATACATTAGGCGCGATTGACATATTATTATCATTTAAGATGACTTTAATGTCAGCTTTAAGCACGCCGCTGTTGTTCATTGCCTCATAAGCCATCCCGCCGGTCATTGCGCCGTCACCGATTATAGCAACAACCTCTCTGTCGTTCTTGAGGTGCCTGTGGGCAATTGACATTCCTAAAGCAGCGGAGATAGAAGTTGACGCATGACCTGCACCAAACGTATCATACTCACTTTCACTTCTTTTCAGAAAACCCGAAATGCCGTTTAACTGGCGGATAGTATGAAGTGACTCTTTTCGGCCTGTAAGTATTTTATGAGGATAGGCCTGGTGTCCGGTATCCCAAACCAAAAGATCACTGGGAGTGTTAAAAACTTTGTGCAGGGCTACGGTAAGTTCGACTGTACCCAAACCTCCTCCGAAATGCCCGCCGATTTCGGAAATGACATCAACCATATACTGACGAATATCAGTACAAAGTGTTTTCAATTCATGAATATCCATATCCCTAATATCAGGTGGATTGTTTACTTTCGATAAGACGGGATAGTGGCTCATATCGCGCATTAATCAGACTCCGGGTTAATTAATTGTTCTTTTGATTGTTTAATTTAATCTCGTTAATTTTAAGTTCCGCTTCCTTCAGAAGGGTGAGACATTCATTCGAAAGCTTCATTCCCTCTTCATAGATCTGGATCATCTGTTCAATTTCCAGGTCCTCATTTTCCAGTTGATCCGAAATTGATTCCAGCCGTGCTAACTTTTCTTTAAATGAATCAGGTGTTGTTTTAGCTTTTGCCATTATCTTTTACAATAACTTTTTTGTCAAAAAAATGCATTTCGAAGGCCTTATTTTCAGATAAATCAGATCCTCTACCCACAAATTTATCTCCTTGCCGGACTAAAACAAAACCCTTTTTTTTAATTTTTTCGGGATCGTGAAGCTTGATTTTCTCAACAATGTGAGTAATCGAGGTGGCGGTGCTTTTAAAGAACGTATTAAATCCGTTATTAAATCTCATAGTCTCGTAGTCAAGTCTCTGCCCTGATTGCCTCACGCGATCAAGAGGAAGACTAAAACTTCTTGAGGATAAATAATCTGTTATCGTATCACGGTATTCTGTTATGTTATCAATAACCGCGTCGTGAATTGATTCCTGAACCGAGCTTATGTAATTAACTACTTCATCCTGCTCCGGAAGTATGATCTCCATAGCGGCAGTAGGAGTAGCTGCTCTTAAATCAGCAACAAAATCGGCGATGGTAAAATCTATCTCATGCCCTATACCAGTCACAACAGGGATTCCCGAGCGGTAAATTGCACGTGCCACTATTTCTTCATTAAAGCACCACAAATCCTCGATTGATCCCCCTCCGCGCGCGATAACTATAACATCAACTTCATTTATATTATTCATTTCATCTATTGCAGCGGCAATTTGTTCGGCTGCACCTGCGCCCTGAACAAGTACCGGGATAAGAAAGAGCTGAACCATCGGGAACCTACGTTTAGCAACGCTAAACATATCTCTTACCGCAGCCCCTTCTTTTGATGTAATAAGCCCAACCTTCTCAGGCATATCCGGAATTTCCTGCTTATTTTCTTCATCAAACAAGCCTTCCTGGAACAGTTTATTTTTCAGAGCCTCGAAAGCAAGTTGAAGGTCTCCGGTACCCGCCGGCTGCATGCTACGGACGTCCATCTGGTAATTTCCCCTCGGCGGATATACGGTAATCCTCCCCTTCACAATAATCTTCATTCCGTCCTGCGGAGTAAAGAAAACGTAACTGTTGAGTCCTTTCCACATTGTACAGGAGATCTGTGCGACACTATCTTTAAGTGTGAAATACCAATGTCCGGATGTGTGAGATTTAAAGTTTGAAATCTCTCCGATCACAGATATATCAGAGAAATTTTTCTCAAGAGTATCTTTAATCAGAGAAGTGATCTCCCCGACACTGAAAAATTCTTTTTGCAAAATCAGGCTTTCACTGTCAAAAATTTACACTCACCCCGAAAGTTGGAAGTATCGGAAACATATAGTTAGCCTCCCTGCCAAGAGTCAGATTTTCGTTGATGTAATAATCATAGCCAACCAGGTTGGATCTGTTGTAAGCATTTATAACGTCAAGATAAAACGACCAGTCGGCATTCCAGAATCTGGTGTAATATGTTACCCGGACATCCAGGCGATGATAAGGAGATTTTCTCGAATTAAATCTTTCATTTTCGGTGTATGCCACATCGAAGATTACTTCTTCAGTCTTTCTATCAAAGCTCTTACGCGTAGCAACAACAGGGGTCTCAGGTATATTGTCTCCGTTAGTATCAGTCAATAATATCCTTGGTTTGATTCCCTCAGGTAAAGAAATCGGGAAACCGGAACCATACTGCCACCGCATCCCGACATCCCATTTCTCAGCGAATTTGTAGTTCGCAACAATATTCAGAGTGTGCCTTTGGTCGAACCTGAACGGAATAATCTGTCCGTCTTCGTATCTGTTGGCAAACGCGAATGAATAGGATACCCATCCATTTAGTTTAGCATCCATTTCCCTGTTCTTTTTCTGCAGGAGAATTTCAAACCCATAAGCTTCGCCATAACTCGCGTTAGCAGGCACCTGAGTAACTGAGTCACCGATCAGTGCCACTGGGGGAGTCCAGGCATTTGCATATTTCGGGTCCCTGCCGGGTATCAGTTCGGAAAAGAATTTGCTTCCGGGCACTTTATGTGCAACAATTAGATTCCGGAAATCCTTGTAATACGATTCAAACCTCAGGTTCCACTCTGCGGAAAGCCAGTGTTCCAGACCTAAAACATAATGGATTGACTTCTCAGCTTCCAATTGTTCGGTGAGTGCAGGATTAAGATCAAACAAAACATTCTGGTCCCGAAGCTTTTCGTAACCCGGACTCTGATAAAAGATTCCTGTTCCAAAACGAAGAACTGTGATATCCGTCAGTTTATATGATAGCGAGAATCTCGGAGCTACATAAGTTTTATTTAAGATATCATAATAATCAACTCTTAAGCCCGGCTGAAGATAAAGGTTTTCGGCAATATTAAAACTATTTTGCGCGTACACTTTGTAGCGTTTATAGTCTCTGGTATCCTTCAGATCAGCTAATGTCGCGCGTGCATTAGCCCTTGAATTAAAAAACGCAAGCAGCGAAGGATCAACCTGGAAATCAAATGTAAGAAGAGTCTGCATCATGTCTACTCCAGCACCCGCTTCAATAATCATAGACTTGAGATTATAAGTAATCCTGTTTTCGATACTGGTTTTCTTAAACATAAAATCAGAATCAAACTTGAAACCAAGCAGATATGGACTGAGGGTATCGGGCAGAACATCTTCAAAGCTCTTCCGGTTAAGTGAAGGATCGAGAAATTTTGAGGCAAATTCCGCCACTCCTCCATTCTCATAATAAGAAACATAGAGACGGTTAATAAACTTATTCCTGGAAGCATAACGCCAGGATAGAGAGAGAACATTATTCCTGGTAACATTCTGGACAGCGACACTATCAGGCGTCTTTCTGGTTTTCGCACTTATAACATCTACAGCGTCTCGCGAGAGTATACCGGTAAGAAATATCTTGTGGCCCCGCCCTAACCTGAAAGTAAGTTTTCCCTGAATATCATAGAAATTCGGGAACGAAACATTCTCTTCAACCAGTCCGGCACTCTTTACAAATGGCTCAAGAACAAGATCGTAATAAGTCCTTCGTGAACTGAACAGCCAGCTCCCGTCGATACCAAACGGATTACGCCCTTCAAAAACAAGGTTAGCATCAATTATGGAAGCATTGATCATCCCTTTGAGAGGAGTAGAAACTGTACCTTCCCTGTTTTCAACATCTAAAACTGCGGATAACCTGTCGCCGTAAACAGCGGGAAAAGCGCCGGTGATCAGATTAACGTCAGAAACAGTGGATGGATTAAACATGCTAATAGCTCCATACAGCCTGTAAGGATTAAAAATCTCGACTCCATCAATAATTATAAGATTCTGATCAGGACCACTCCCACGCACAATTAACTGACTGGAAAAGTCATTCGGCGCGAGAACTCCGGGCAAAGCCTGAAGAGTTCTGAAAACATCCTCGCCCGCACCGGGAAGAATCTTCGCGCTTTTGGGATTCAGATCGATGAAACTTGTGCGGGTGTCGCTTGACTCCTGATTTTTGTTTCCAATGATTTCGATTGCCTGCAGTTGAAGTATAGTGGACCTCAACTTCACGTCCAATCGGGCAGTCTGATTTTTTTCAATAGTAACGTCAAAGTATTCAGTGATGTAACCGATAGCGCTGACCTTTACTTCATACTCACCCGGAGGAATGTTCCTGATAAGATAATTACCTTTTATATCAGTAACCGCTCCAAGATCGGTCTCCTCAATTATGATATTTACTGATGGAATCGCGTCAAGGCTATCTGTAACTTTCCCTCGAAGAGTCCCGGACTGCGAATACGCTAGAATCGGGAGTAGCAGAAAGAGAAAGAATGCAAAAACAGGTCTTGTCAGATTACTCATTGTTCCTTTGGATTATCCTAAATTAAAGCTGAATTTATTTATCATCATCAAATATACTGTAGTATTTACTGATAAAACCCTGTAAAACGAAATAACGTTCCAATTTTATCAGTATCTGGAACAGCTCACCGACACAAACCTGACCCCATATTTATATAAATCCGGTGTTTATAATTGGATCGAAAAAAATGAAGAAAAGAGCCCGATGGACTGCTGCGAATACCCGGATTTTGCTGAGGGGTAGTATCCGAACCTGTTCTCAACATAAAACGTAAAAACATTCAGTACACGGAACAGTCCGACTGAGACATCCAACGTCAGACTGTTGCTTTTTCTGAAATCCGTTGTGTATCCAATCCCGGCCGAGAGGTACTCTACAGGTTTGAACTCGAGTATTCCGTTAGCAGTAATTGATACAAAGTTTTTTGTCACGGCTTTGGGCAGGTGGATATATTCAAGCGCCAGGTAGCCAACGGGGTAATTATATCCTCCTCTGAAATACGATATTACGGGTAATTCCTTATCGATGCCAAAGTAGCTTTCACCGGCTTCGTAGTAGTGAACGACCCCCGGAATCATATAAACCATACCCCCTATCAGGCAGCCGGTTAGCGCCCCACTCTCCTGGGCAAGCTGGACTATTTCTCTCCGCGGTAATTCTACTTCGAATACCTCACTGCTGTTTCCGGTACCGTCCTCCCTTTCTACAAGAACCACAAATTCAAGAAAGGTGGTGTCCGACTTAACCCCGCTTATATTTAACTTCACCTTATGATTATCGACAAAACTGCCATTAACCGTCATCTCTTCCCCTTTACCGAAGAGGAGACGACTCTTCACTGGTTCTGAGGTAAAAAACGACAAAATCAAATGATCAGGGTCATCCTGGGTAACATAGGCTTCGATGAGAATGACCTCGACCGAATCCGTGTCAAAATCATCAGTCTGAGCAAATACCGGATAAGCAAATAACAGTATAAACAGTGGGAGAACATATTTCATCAGATAATCACCTCTTAAGTCATTTATTTACAATTTTTTACTAAAGTGCTTTAAATCATACAAGGAATATATTTATTGTTTTTAATTCCTTTTTTTTGCATATTTTGGTTAACTTATGTGGATTATTGCAGAGTATTTTATTTTGCCGGCTTAAACGGCCTAACATTCAATTCAGCAATAAGTTAGTTTTAATTCAATAGACTAAAATACTATAATTTATCAGAATCGTATAAAAAATTGATAAATATTCCCTGATATGATAGCAAAATTTTGGGGAGTGCGCGGTTCAATACCAGCGCCCCCGACTTCAAAAGAAGTTAAATTTAAGATGCTCAGGCTGCTCGAACAAGCAGCTAATCACGATATCAGTACACCTGCAAAGCGAGAAGAATTTCTGCAGACAGTAGATGAAAAACTTTTGGGTGTCCTCGGAGGCAATACTTCCTGTGTTGAATTGCGCGTTGAAGATAAGATTTTTATTTTCGACATGGGCTCCGGTTTACGCGAACTCGGACAATACCTCATCAACAAAGTCGGCAACTCAGAATCGCTTGAACTCCACATTTTTATTGGTCACACTCACTGGGATCACATTCAGGGTTTCCCTTTCTTCCTCCCTGCGTATAATTCAAAAACCACAATAAACTTTTACCACCTTCACCCTCAGTTAAAAGAACGTCTGGATTTACAGCAGGACTTCAGGTTCTTCCCGGTTTCACTGGATTATATGGCGAGCAAGAGGACTTACAACCAGCTCCAGGTTGACTCTGAGATAACAATTGGTAAAGTTAAAATCAAAACCATCGAACTTAATCATCCCGGTAAGGCTTTTGGCTATAGGGTCGAATACTGCGGGAAAACTTTTATCTATGCCAGCGACAGCGAATACAGTAATCTCCCACCCGAGCGGATTAATAAGTATATAGATTTTTATAAGGATGCAGATCTTCTTGTATTTGACGCGCCTTATTCATTTAATGAGGAATTAGAAAAGATAAACTGGGGACATAGTTCAGCACTGGTTGGAATTGATATATCGGTTAAAGCCAGAGTTAAACACCTGGCATTATTTCACCACGCGCCAGAAAATGATGATTATGAAGTTTTTAAATTACTTGATACAGCCCTGCACTATAAACAGAGGAACTACCCCCTCGCGAACCTGAATGTCTTCCTGGCCCGCGAAGGGATGGAAATAAATCTCTGATCACCCGCTTTTTTGCGTCTATCTTACAGTTATTCTTCCCGGTCTGGGGTTAGAAAACGATATTAACTGCCCCCTGCTGTTTCTTAAATCCATATTTGTAATATCAAGGCTGGACGTACCGGCAGCTTTGGCATCGAATACCAATGTAATGATCCTGCCAGAACCTGAAATCGAATTTGCGGGATAAGACGCAAAGTCCATTAGGAAAGCAGAGTTAATCTCAATACGACCGGTATTGTTCGCATTTTCGAGTATTCTGGCGTCTGAATAATCAGGTAATATAATCTGACTCAGCCCGCGAATAGCAGCCAATTGCCCCGTCCTGATACCCGCTAAAGAGAGAAGATTTTTATCAAATGTCATTATAATTCTGAATCCTGTAAGACTATCGACATCTTCCATCCACAAAGAAACAGAATCGCGCTGACTGACACTCATCGAAGTGTTTACCCTGTAAAAAGAAAAGGTCGGCCCAACGATGGAATTGACCGTAAAATTCCTCTTTAATGCAGGTGATTCTATACCGGCAGCAAAAGCTTGTACCTCAAAAGTATAATTACCTTCATCCAGGTTTGTAAATGAAACTTCGGAAGCACGTGAGTATTGAGTCCAGTCCTGGTATGTAGTAGGGAAATTATCCGCGTCAATGTACATCAGACGGTAGCGGAATTGAAAATCTGAACCGCTCCCCGTCCAAACGAGAGTGACTCGATCGATAGATACAACTGAACCCTCTGCGGGACCTTCTGTTATCTGAAGGAACGGAGGAGGATTATCCACAATTCCGTTACCTGTACAAGAATGCCACAAAAGCGAACTTCCGAGGACGAATAGAATAAAAATAAAAAACCGAGTTTTAGTCATAGCTCTTTTTTCCACTTATTTAATGAGCATTAATTTCTTAGTCATAGTGTAGTTATTAGTCCTTAACTGATACAAATAAACGCCGCTTGGCAGATTAAGATTTGACGCATTCATGTCAAGAACATAACTATAGGTTCCCTGAACCTGTTCTTCATTGATCAGGGTTGCGATCCTTTGCCCTAATATATCATAGAGAATCAGGCTAACACTCGCCTTTTCAGGCAGGTCGTATCTGATTGTAGTATAAGGATTGAACGGGTTTGGATAATTCTGGTACAACTGGTAAGTAACTGGTACTTCCTTCATTGAGTATACTATAGAAGAACTGCCTACAACCTGCAAACCCGAGTTAATAATACGGGAGTTGACAAGTATTGAGTCACGTATACCCAGCGATCCGTCAATGGCTTTTATTCTGGCGTTGATCACAAACTCAGGAGTAATATCGCCGGATAATTCCGCGATATCAATGACGATTCTGCCGTTGAGCGTGTCGATATACTTCAATATTACTGGCGATGTAAAACTACCGTTAACCGTCAGAGAATCGAAACTGATACGGGATGGATCATAGAATATCTCATATGAAGCAGCCATTAATCCTTTGGTACCCTTCAGATCAACCGGAAGTACAAATGATTCACTGTTCTTAACAATGTTCATTTCTTTTCGCTCCGTCGCCGCAGAGAATGAAGACTCCTTACCTTGCTTTGGCAGACTGCGGTTCACCTGATAATAATTCCACATATCAACGAAGACAAATAAATCTTCAAGATCAAGACGCTGGTTCCGCCTTACGGTAATTTTCGGAATGGTGTTCACATAAGGCGCCAGATCAGCCGCGAGGATCGAATCCGCGCTGGACCAGAATTTAACAAACGAGCCAAGATCGAGTATGTCTATCGCGTTGTCAGAATTGAAATCCGCGGCAGCACGCGATTTGAAGCTAACATCATAATTCCTCGAATTTTCGAGAGGATCCGAAACAGTGACCCTGATCTGGTAATCGCTACTGGTCTTTATGTTAGTGATAATCGTCGAGTCTCCGGAGATTCTCGCATTAGGAATAGTGTTGAATATTGCAGAATCCGTGGCGAAAATATTATATATAAGTGGGCTATTCAGATCCTGTGCGGGATCATAGCTCACACTCATAGAGCCCCAGCCATATTTCAGAGGATCCTGAACCACGCTAATAGAAGAAATATCCATTAGAGGCGCTTTATTATCAACCCCGAAACTGTCAATCTGCAGCGGATAGGTTACATTAAAGTTTGAAGTAAAGGTCGCTTTAAGCGTAACTCTACCCTCGAACTCGTTCAGACTTGATCTGGAGTTCCAGTAAATTGTATCCACGACCGGACCGGTAATATTTTCATAGCTGCCAACCAATGCGTTTGTAACGTCATTGATGCCGGCAGAAGTCTCATATTCAAGCCTTGTGAGTGTCACACGCTCTCCCGGAGTGCTGAGACTAAAGAGAATTTTTACAGTGTCTCTTTGGTAGTTATGAACACTAGAAATTTTTGGAAATTCCAGAACTACGAAATTAGTATCGCTGTCGTCGTAAATAAGAAGATCATTTTTATCCACTATCCTGATTCTGGCTGTAGTAGTCTTAATGTTTGGAATAGTCCATTCATACTTCTGGGAATCCGCCGCGACTGAAGCAACAACAACCGGGAATGAATTTCCGCCGTCCGTTGAGTAGAGAATACGCAGCGAATCCATGAAGAATGATTGCCAGGTAATAGTTGTGCGGCCGTTTAGTTCAATAGCACTTAGCGTATTTGGTGAAGTAACCCTGATATCACTGATCCTAAAAGTGGTATCGCTGACATCAAAAATAGAAGGTGTGGATTCATCACTGATCCGAACTAAACAATTATTGCTGGGAATATTGACCACATTCCATACAAACGTGCCGTTTACAGCAGGAACAGAGGAACCACCGGGCATGAGATTCCAGTCCTGTCCGCCGTTTATCGAATATTCAAGTTTCACGGCATTAATAAAACCGCTCTGCCAGCTGATGGTAAAAGGCTTTCCGGCCTGAACACGCTGGTTTGTGCCGCCATTAGGGAACGTTATCTTAATTGAACTTATAACAAAAGTGCTGTCGCTACCGTCTATAATTGAAGAATTTGCGGCATCACTTACTCTCACCCTGCCTGTAGCGGTTGGAGTGTTAGGAATTGTCCAGTTATAAATTCCGCCAAGCGCAGGAGCTGATTCAGCAATAATGATCCAGGAGATACCGTTATTGGTAGTGTACTCAAGTTTTACATTACTGATTGTACTGTCGCTGTGTATCCACCGAATCGTGTGCGCTGTGCCCAGGGTCTGATTAAACGCACCATTTGGAGATACGAGTTGAATATAACTGATAGTAAAAGTATTATTACTGGTATCTGCAATACTGGTTGCGCTAAGGTCGCGTAATCTGATCTTATAATTTCTGTTGGCCAAACCGGCGTCAGCCATTGTTGCCCATGAATAACGTCCGCTGTCAGCCGGATAAGAGTTCTGTATCGTTGACCAATCGAGGCCTCCATTAGTAGTATACTCAATAGCTAAATTACTTACAAATGAACTGAGCCAGGTTATGGATACATTTTGTCCGGCGAAAACTAATTGTCCGCCGTTAGGAGTAATAAGCTGGAGTTTAGCAATCATTAATTTAGCGTTGGAGACATCAAGGAACGAGATATTTGATGAATTCCTCACACGTACGAATACCGAATCACCGGGTGTATCCGGAATTGTCCAGTTGAATGAACCAGCAGTAGCATCCAGGGATTGTGCGCCTGAAATCGGAATCCATACTGAACCGCCATTAGTCGAGTAATGAAGATCAACGAGCCTAACGTTTGAACTTACGCTCCATCTTACATTATATACAGCACCAACAAGGAGCTTCTCTCCTCCGTTAGGAGTAAGAAGCTGAATGGCGGAAAGCCGGAATACATTATCAGATGCGTCAAAAACGAATGGGTTCGCCGCATCACTTATTCTTATAAGAACTGAGTCCGAAGTTGCGGACTGCGGAATTGTCCATAATACACTCTGCCCTGAAGCATTGATTGAGGAGAAAATATTCAACCAGGTGCCGCCATTGTCGTAAGAAACATCAATATCCACTGTGGTGATATCAGCGCTGTTCTCCCATCTGATCCTGGTAGTATCTCCACTGTAGAGATACTCTCCGCCGTTGGGAGCTAAAACCCTGATAAGGCTTATCGCGAAAGTTCCGTCAGAAACGTCATTGATCTGCAGACCCGAGAGTGCATCTGATATCCTGATCCGGCCGCTGTTTGTACCTATCATAGGAACGTTCCAGTTATATGATCCGTTGGCTGCGGGGAGATTAGTCGCGATACTTGTCCATACTGAATCTGTTGTATAGTCAATGTTTATCAGAGATACGTTAGAACTATTAAGCCACTGGATAGTGGTTGGCCTTCCTGCCTGGATAGATTCTCCTCCATTCGGAGTCTGGACAGTAACCCACCGAATGTTGAATTGACCATCGGAAGAATCGTGCAATGAAGGGTTATTAAGGTCTGTAACTCTTATTCTGGCTGAGGAGGATGAAATACCCTCGTTAATTGTCCAGTCATAATAACCTGAATCTGTGAGTACAGCCTGATTTATCAGATTCCATGAGGCTCCGTTGTTAAGAGTATATTCAAGACTAACGACCGGAATGAAGGTGCTATTCCATCTGATTCGCTGAGTTGTACCAGCCTGCCAGTACTCACCGCCGTTAGGAGCAGTTAGCACAAGCGTCGGAACAAAAATTGTGAACCTGCCTGATGTATCCATCACATTGGTCGCCTGAGGGGTTAGGATTCTAATCCGGCAGCTTGTCGATGCGATATTGTTCGGAATATTCCAATAAAAAACTGAATCCGTAGAGCTGATATTTGTTCTTATGGTATCCCAGGAAGTTCCGTTATTAGTTGAAATCTGGAGATTCACAGTTGAAATTCCGGGACTACTTACCCATCTGATCGGTTGTGAGGATCCTGCTCCCCAATTTGCGCCCGCGGTCGGATAAGTTATCAAAAGTCGAATAATGCTGAATGTCGTATCGCTCTTATCATTAATTACCAGTGAAGAAAGTGCATCGGTAACTCTGATCTTTGCTGTTCCCGAAAATACGGTAGTCGGGATAGTCCAGGCATAGGTTCCGCTATTATTTAAATTAGAAACGATATTTTGCCAGGTGCTTTCGTTATCAATGGAGTAGTCAATATTTACAACTGACACGGAATTACTGCTGGTCCAGTTGATATTTGTTGTCTTGCCAGACTGATAAACCTCCCCTCCATTTGGAGAAGTTATCTGTATAAAGCCCGCTGTGAAATAACCGTCGGTTGTGTCGGTTATTGAAGAATTAGCTGAAGAAGTGATCCTGATTTTACCCGTGATTGTTGATAAAGTAGCAGGAACAAGCCAGTTATATGACCCGGATGAAGCATTGACCTGGGACGCAATGAGAGTCCATATAGACCCGCCATTTGAGGAATACTCTATGTTTAGGTTTGCAAGGTTACTGCTGCTGAGCCATTGTATCGGATACGTGCTTCCTGAGAAATAATAGTTATTTCCGTTTGGTGACAAAACGGTTAATCTTTTAATCGCAAAAACATTGTTTGACTGATCAGTTACGAGGGTATCTACGACATCAGTTAAACGTACCAGGAACTGCGAGGAGGCGAGTGTATCCGGTATCTGCCATGCAAAAGTACCTGTCGCAGCGACGGTAGAGGCAATGATAAGTTCCCAGGTTGTACCATTATCCGGGGAATATTCAATTTTCAGGTTGTTCACCAGACTACTGCTCCAGGTAATATCTCGCTGTGTTCCGGCCTGCCATATTTCGCCGCCATTCGGAGAGGTTACGGTTAAACTCGGATAGAAAATTGAAAACTGGCCGCTTGTACTGCTTATGGAAGTTAGAGCAGGATCAAAAACTTTAATCCTAGCCTGGCTTGAATTTATTATTGGCGGAATAGCCCAATCGTAGCTACCGGTTGAAGCATTCTGATTAGTAACAATATTGGTCCAGGTCGCACCGTTATCTGTTGAGTACTGAATATCTACGAGACTTACATCGCTGCTTCTCGTCCAGGTGATAGCCCGTGTCGTTCCACCTTGCCAGTTTTCTCCGCCAACCGGCGAAGTGAGAGCAAGTCCGGAAATCGTGAATACAGCATCGCTGCTGTCACGGATCTCAAGATTAGACGCTGCATCGACAACTTTCACCAGACTGTTGGTTGAAACCGTCTGTGGTAAAGTCCAGGAATATGAGCCGCTTGATGCGGTTAGCCCGGAAACTACACTTAACCAGTTCACTCCATTATCAGTTGAGTACAGAATATCAACATTTGAAATACTGGCGGTTGCATTCCAGGTAATTGGTTGGCTTGCTCCGCTCTGCCATCTTTCACCGCCATTAGGAGTAAGTACGGTGATATTGCCAATCTTTGATGATTGTGAGCTGCTATCCACAATAAAAGCATTAAGTGCATCGGAAATTCTCACTTTAACCTGGGTACTAGAAAGTACAGGAATTGTCCACGCGTAACTGCCTGTATTTGCAGGAGTTGAAGCGATTATCGGGAACCAGGTACTACCATTATCGACGGAATAATCTATCTTTATATTCGCTACCTGTGCGCTGTTCCAGGTAATATTTTTTACGAGTCCCGACTGCAGATAGTTAACGTCATTAGGGAAGGTGACATCCAGTAATTTTATCGTAAAGACAGCATCGGATGTATCTGCAATACTGTTATTCGATGCATCAAGAATTCTGACCCTGCCCTGAGAGGTTGAAACATCTGAAGGAATCTGCCAGCTAAAACTGCCTGATGTAGCCGGTGTTGAAGCCGTGATCACACTCCAGTTCGTTCCGTTGTTTGTGGAGAACTCAATGCGCAAATTCTGAATAGATGTACTGCTTGTCCACTGAATGTTATAATTCTTCCCTGCCTGGTACTCTTCACCTCCATTTGGAGTCGTAACAGATAAGGTTCCTATCTGGAATGGATTATCACTCAGATCACTTATCAAAGTATTAGAACTATCGGAGATTCTGATTCTGGCCTGAGTGGTTGCACTGTTCGGTACGAGCCAGGTATAAGTACCTGCTGCCGCAGTGACACTGTTACTTATCAGATTCCAGGTTGGTCCGTTATCGGAAGAAAACTCGATTCTTAGGGTTGAAATAACATCACTTATCCAGGTGATGTTCTGTACTGAACCAGCCTGGTAATTCTCATTACCATTTGGTGAATTAACTCTTAACCGCTTTATCCGGAAAGAGCTGTTGCTGGCGTCTGTAAGCAGAGAATCAACTGCATCTGATACTCTGATAAGTGCCTGCGATGAAAATAGATCCGCTCCGATCGCCCAGTTAAATGTTCCTGCAGAAGCAGGTGTTGAAGAAGTAATCGTGCTCCAGGAAGTTCCGTTATCGGTTGAATACTGAATCCTGACATTCGAAATGGTATTACTCGCTGTCCAGGTTATATTTGTTGAGGAACCGGACTGGTATTGTTCCCCTCCATTTGGTGAAGTAACTTCTATTGTACTTATCGAGAAAATAGCCTCACTGATATCACTTATTGCCAGACCGGAAGCTGCATCGCTGATACGCACTTTAGCCTGAGTGGTAAAGACATTGGGTGTACTCCAGCTAAAAGAGCCTGCTGCTGCGGGTGTTGAGGGGGTAATTAGTGTCCAATTCGAACCGTTATCCGTAGAATATTCGAGCCTGACATTTGAAATACTTGAGCTGTTAGTCCAGGTTATATTTCTTGTACCCCCGGCAAGAATATTTTCTCCTCCGTTCGGTGATACGATATCAACTCTTCCAATCTTAAATACTCCATCGGTCGCATCTGTAACAGTTGGATTGATTACATCCACGACTCTAACTTTAGCTGTCAAACTAGAGAGCGTGTCATCAACGAGCCAGTTGTATGTACCGTTAGATGCCGGGACAGTAGCAGCAACCGTTCGCCAGGTTGAGCCGTTATCAACCGAATATTCGAGCCTCACATTAGTTACGAGGCTGGAAGTCCACGTTATGGGGTAGACTTTTCCTGCCTGGAAAAATTCATTTCCGTTGGGAGATGTCACTGCTAAGGTGGGGAAATAAATCGAAAACTGTTTTGAAGTATCAGTAACCGTTAGGTTAGCCGAGTTAACAATCAAAATCCGCGCTGTGCTGGTATTTACTCCGGTTGGAACAGTCCAGTCAAATGATCCTGTAGCAGCATTTTGGTTCGCTACGATATTTGTGTATGAGGCACCGTTATCTAGGCTATAACTAATATTGAGAGTAGTTATATCCCCACTAGCAGACCATTGTATTGTTTTCGTGGAACCCCCAGCGAGGTTTTCCCCTTGAACAGGAGATACAACATTAAGTTTCGATATTGTGAAATTTGCGTCACTCGCATCTGCTATCGAAAGTGCTGAGGCGGCATCAGCGATTCTAATCCTTGCAATAGTACCCACAGCATCAGGAACGACCCAGGAATATGAACCTGCAGCCGCATTAAAAGAAGTTTCTATTGTTATCCAGTTGCTGCCGGCATCAGTAGAATAATATAGGGCAACGTTGGAGATATTAGAACTGGCGTTCCAGGTGATATTTCTCGTTCTTCCAACCTGCCAGGTCTCCCCACCATTCGGCGCTGTCACTGTGACAAAGCCTATCTTCAGAGTAGTATCACTAAGATCATAAATAGATGCATTTGAAGCATCACTGATGCGAACACGTACACTGGAAGAGGAATTGTTCGGAACAGTCCAATTATAGTTCTGTGAACCTGCGCTTATATTATTGGCAATAAGAATCCAGTTAGATCCGTTATCAATCGAGTAATCGAGGCGGACGTTTGCTATTCCTGGACCGTTATTCCAAGTTATCTGTTTAGTCGAACCAACAGCCAGGTATTCACCTCCATTTGGAGCTGTTAACTGGATGGAACTGACGCTAAAGACATTATCACTCTGATCGGTTATCAGAAGTGCTGTAGCCGCATCGCTGATACGCACAAGCATACTGGAAGATGCCAGACCAGCTGGTACCTGCCAAGTATAATTGCCACCCGCCGCAGCTGTGGAATTAATTATAGATGTCCAGTTAGTCCCATTATCTGTCGTGTATTCGATTTTCACATTTTGTACGCTAGTGGTACTGTTCCAGGTAACTGAATAATTGGTACCCGCCTGGATCAATTCACCGCCATTCGGTGCTAATACAGTAATATTACCTACTCTGATACCGGTGGAGGATGAATCTTTTATCTGTGTATTCGAAACGTCAGAAATTCGGATTAGTGCATTACTCAAAGAAAGCGCACCCGGAACGTTCCAGGAATAGGTCCCGGCAGCAGCCGGTGTGGAAGCTACAATTGTATTCCAGGTAGATCCATTATCATCGGTGTATTCTATTTTCACATTAGTTATTGTACCACTTGACCATGTAATATTTCTTGCTACACCTCCCTGCCATACCTCACCGCCGAGTGGTGAAGTCAGGCTTATGCGCTTAACGGTAAAGTCACCGCTTTGACTATTAATAAGAGTATTGGCAAGGTTCGTGATTTTAACACGGTTCTGGGTACTGTTCAGATTTGAAGGAATTGTCCATGCATATGTTCCATTAGAAGCCGGGACAGATGCCACAATAGTTGACCAGGTAGATCCGGCATCGGTTGAATACTCAATACTAATATTAGATATACCGGAATTTGCTGACCAGGTAATATTCTTTATTTTCCCTGCCTGGAATTCCTCTCCGCCCAAAGGTGCGGTGAGTACAAGGTTGCTGACAGCAAAAGTTGAATTACTGGAATCCTTTATTGCAGTATTGGAAGCATCACTAACCTTAACAAGCATTTGTGATGAACCAAGCCCTAACGGAATCGACCAGCTGTAAGTACCGGGTGCGGCGCCAGTAGAGGTGACAACGCTCGTCCAGTTCGTTCCGCCGTCTGATGAATATTCAAGTTTAACATTAGTTACATTGCCACTCGTCCACGTTATGTTCTGTGATGTGCCAGACTGCCACTGCTCACCTCCGTTGGGAGAAGTCAATGCCAGGTTACTGATCTTAAAAGCGAAACTCGAATCATTAACCAAGGAGTTAGCCGCATCTGAAATTCTTATTTTAGCCGTGGAGGTAGCTAATCCCGCGGGAACCGACCATTGATAACTTCCGGATGAAGCTCCGACAGAACTCTCAATAATACTCCAGGTGGTTCCATTATTAGTACTGTATTCCAGTTTAACATTAGAAATATTCGCGGAAGTCCACGTAATATTCTGTGATGTTAATGATTGCCAGTGGCTTGAAACAATCGGCGATGTCAGGTTCAGAACCGAAAAACTAAATACGTTGGAAGATGAGTCTTTAACATTAACATTAGAAGCATCCGAAATTCTGACTCTGCCTTGTGAGGAACTTAAGCCTGCCGGTACGCTCCAAGCATAGGTCCCGGCAGCAGCGGCGGTGGAAGTGATTATTGTATTCCAGTTTGAACCGTTATCAGTGGAGTATTCAAGTTTAACATTTGAAATTAAATTACTTGCGCTCCAGGTAATATTAAATGTAGCGCCGGACCGAAGTTTTTCTCCACCATTCGGGGCTCCCAGATCAAGGTATAATAAAGTAAAAGCGTTTGAAGAAACCGAAATACCTAATGAAGATTCCGCGTCGCTTAGCCTGATTCTTGCTGTTGATGAACTTAGAGTATTAGGAACTGTCCAGTTATAAGTACCTAGTGAAGCATCCACACCATTTGAAATCACATTCCACGTGGAGCCGTTATTAGTAGAATAGTCAACCCGTAAAGAAGTTACGGCTGATGAGTTAGTCCAATTAATAGATACCGTGTTTCCAGACTGTGCAATCGTACCCGTCGTTGGCGAGGAAATCTGGATCCATCCGAGACGGAATAAATTATCGCTCTCATCATTAACAGCGCTATTTACAGCATCACTTATTCGTACTTTTGCCTGGGTTGATGAAAGTGATGAGGGAATTACCCAAGGATAAGTACCTGCAGCAGCAGGGGTTGAGGCAATAATTGTATTCCAGGAGGTGCCATTATCAGTTGTATATTCAATCTTAATGTTACTGACCAGCCCGGTGGACCAGGTGATGTTCTGTGTTGAACCTGATCTCCAGTACTCCCCTCCATTTGGAGAAGTGAGCTGGAAAGTGCTAATCGTAAAGAGACCGCTGCTATCGGCAATCGTGGATGATGCAGTCGAGGTAATCCTGATTCGGGCGTTAGTGGTATTCAAAGTACCGGGGACGGTCCACAGATAGTTTCCCGTTGAAGCTCCGGTAGAATTTGTTATAGTATTCCAGGATGTTCCTCCGTTTGTACTGTATTCCAATTTAACATTCTGGATGTTTGAGGTAGCCGTCCATTGAATAGATTTTTGTCCACCTGACCTCACGACTTCGGCTGCAACAGGCGAGCTAAGAGTGATACTTCCGATAGTAAATGCAATTGAAGAATCCGATACCCCATCTGATAAAGTATTGGAAATCCTTACAATAGTTGAATTAGAAGGCGCGTTAGGGATAGTCCAGGAATAAGAACCGGAAGCTGCTGCAACACTTGCAGCGATCGTGTTCCAGGACGTGCCATTATTTGAAGAATACTCTAGTTTTACACTGCTGATTCCTGAACTTGTCCAGGTTATATTTCTTGAGGAACCGATAACTAGTCCCTCCCCACCTGCCGGGAAGGTAAGATCCAATGATGTAATGGAGAAAGAATTATCACTTAAATCAAGAACAGAAGCATTGCCAGCATCACTCACCCGAATCCGTCCCTGGGTTGTCACTGAATTTGGTACTGTCCAGGCGAAAGTCCCGAGAGCCGCGTTAACAGATGTGGCAACCGAACTCCAACTGGTTCCATTATCTGCTGAGAATGATATATTCACTGCGCTGATATTGGAAGCGCTCCATTGAATCTGGTATGATTTCCCCACCTGCAGAATCTCTCCTCCATTGGGCGAAACAACCTGCAAAGACTGAATCGTGAAAACATTATTGCTTACGTCATTTACGTTCGCGTCATTTACATCTCTAACCCTTACCAGAGCTGAAGATGAAGGAGTATTAGGAACAGTCCAGGCATACGTCTGCAGGGCAGCGTTTACTGATGCTGCTATTACATTCCAGGAAGAACCGTTATTTGTCGAATAATCTAGTGCCACATTTGTCACAGAACTGATATTAAGCCAGGTAATATTCCGAATGGTACCTGCTTGCCAGGTTTCACCGCCATTGGGTGAAGTAAGCTGAATAGAAGATATGCTAAACACAGCTGCGCTGGTATCGGCAACAAAAGAATTTGAAGCATCAGCAATTCGGACCCTGACCTGACTGGAAACAGTATTCGGAACAAGCCAGGAATAGCTTTTCGGTGCGGCTGGAGTGGACGCGATTACGGTACTCCAGGAAGTGCCGTTATTCGTTGTATATTCAATGCGAAGATTGGCTATCGAAGCAGAACTGCTCCAGGTGATGGGAACAGTACTGTTTACAGCAAAGACTTCTCCCCCATTGGGAGAAATAAGGGCTAACGAATTGATCGAAAAAACCGCGTTACTTTCATCGGCAATATTATCTCCCGGATAGTCAGCGTCTGATATCCTGACTTTTGCCGAATTTGTAGAAACACCCGGTACAGTCCAGGCATATAATTGTGATGCCGCAGAAGTTGAATTAGTGATAGTAATCCAGGTCATGCCGTTATTGGTGGTATACTCAAGTTTAACGTTCGTAACATTCCCGCTGCTCCAGGTAATGTTATTTAAACTGTCAGCCTGAAGGAATTCTCCACCGTTAGGATAAGTCAGCTGAAGAGATTTTACGCTGAAAACTGCGTCACTCTGATCCTGAATAAAAGAATTTGATGCATCTGTAATTCTGATAAGTGTAGAATTGCCCGGGGCGTTCGAGACAAGCCAATTATAAGTACCGAGGGCAGCGTTCACAGACGAAGCGATGTTTGTCCAGCTGGTTCCATTGTTTGTGGAATACTCAAGGGTAACATTAGCAACATTTGAACTGTTAGTCCAAGTAATCGCTTTTGTTGTACCCGATAACCAGCGCTCACCACCATTCGGTGATGTAACCGATAAATTAGCTATCTTGAATACGGCATCACTCTGATCGGAAAAGGCAGAATTATCCACATCAACAACCCTCACAAGCGCCTGAGAAGTAGGAGCATTTGGGACGGTCCAGTTATATGTACCTGAGGCAGCATTAAGGCCCGTTGCAATATTGGTCCAGTTGGTTCCACCGTTGGTAGAATATTGTAAATTCACCTGATTAATAATGGTGGATGTCCAGGTAATATTTTTCGATGCACCAATGATGAATCCTTCCCCTCCATTCGGTGAAGTAAGAGTCAGAGTGGCGATGGTAAAAGTTGCATCATTTGTATCTGAAATTGAAGCCGCGAAAGCGTCACTGATCCTGACTCGCGCATTACTTGTTGCAACATTGGGAACTGTCCAGGCATAAGTACCGGCCCCACCCGCTGTTGCACTTGTGATGGTTGTCCAGGAAGACCCGTTATTCGTAGAATACTCGAGTTTTACAAAGTTAACACTCGAACTTTTCAGCCATTGAATATTAAAGGTTGAACCGGCGAACACCTTTTCTCCGCCAACCGGAGCAGAAAGCGCAACATAGCCAACCTTGAACTGTCCCGAAGTTGAAGTAATGGTTGATGTACCGTTATCAGTGAGTCGAATTCTTCCCTGGCTGGCTGAAGCATTACTTGGAATAACCCAGGGAAAAGTTCCGGTTGTTGCATCAGCATTTGTAGTGATGGTTGACCAGTTCGTTCCATCATCTGAACTGTACTCAATAGTAAGAGAGACAAGATCACTGCTCGCTGTCCACGTTATATTTTTAGTAGAACCTGCTCTAAGGGCTTCACCTGCAGTAGGTGCATTCAGAGTCAATCTTGAGACAGTAAACATACCGCTTGTAGAACTGATATCCATTCCCGTTGTAACATCTGAAAGGCGTATAAGAGCCTGGGTTGATACAAAAGAGGCTGGAATACTCCAGTTATAACTTCCTGAAGAGGCAGAGGTAGAATTAGTAATTGTGGACCAGGATGTTCCATTGTTAGAAGAAAATTCAATTTTTAAGAGATTAATCCCAGAACTGGACCATGTGATACTTTTATTAGTGCCTGACTGTATAACTTCTCCGCCAGCAGGTGATGTGAGGCTTAAAGTGCCTATTGTAAAAGCAGCGTCTGAGACGTCGAATTGTGAAAAATCAGAAAGATTTACGATCCTGATTCGCCCGTTCGTGGTGGGCGTATTAGGCACTGTATAGGAATAGGTACCCAATGAAGCTGAAACAGAGGCTTCGAGCACGGTCCAGGCAGCACCGTTATTAGTAGTGATATCAATCCTGATATTTCCAGGAAGATTTGATGTCCAGGTAATATTTTCTGTTGCTCCAACGATAAATCCTTTGGTTGTATTCGGAGCAGCTAACTGCAGGGTATAAATATTAAAAGGATTATCACTCTCATCTTTTATCCCAACATTCGAAACGTCCGAGATCCGGATAAGGCCTTCTGTGGTACCGCTGTTGGGTACGCTCCAGGTGTAAGTACCTGTGGTAGCGTTTGTTGAAGCAACCACATTATTCCAACTTATACCATTATCAGACGAAAATTCAATTTTAACAAAGTTTATATTCGAACTTGTCCAATTAATCGCATAATTAGTCCCGGCGTTAATGTCTTCAAAACCATTAGGTTGTGTAAGACTAAGTGAGGAAATGACAAATTGATTACCAGTAGTAACAATGGTTGGATCAAGTACGTCGCTAATTCTAATCAATCCCTGGGTTGTCGGAGAATTGGGTACAGTCCAACTATAAGATCCAGTCAGACCGTCAGTGCTGGCAACAATGTCGCTCCAGGTGGTACCATTATTCGCTGAGAACTCAATTTTTACATTGGCGATATGAGCGCTGGAGGACCAGGTGATTGAATGCGTTTTTCCGACCTGAAGTTTCTGCGCGCTGGCAGGCGAATTAATTACTATTCTCGAAATGTTAAAAACGGCATCTGATGTATCACCGAAGGTGGTTTCTGAAAGGTCATACATCCTTATAAGTGCCTGGGAAGTACTGACGTTAGAAGGTATTGACCAGGCATGTACCCCGAGACTCGCCGAAACTGAAGATGCAATCACTATCCAGGTTCCCCCGTTATTAGTGCTGTATTCAATTCTCGCGTCATCAAATCCGGAGCTATTCCAGGTTATATTCTTACTGGTTCCGCTCTGCCAATTCTCGCTTCCGTTGGGAGAGGTAATTGTTAATGTTTTAGAAAAAAAGGAGTTAGCCCCGACATTCCCCTTAGAGGGAAGTATTATCGAACTAAATACAAAAACAAAAAAAAAGAGAGTAGTAAATATTCTGTTCATAAAAATAAAAAACTCCTAATATCGATCATTCTTATTCACGGCTAATAGGGAAAAGTAATGAACTAATAATTGATTCTGAAAACGGGAGAAAACACAACATAATTATCACTGCGATAAAACGGTGTACCGGTATTTCCAAATCTGTAACCGGTGTGAAACCTAAAATCTAGCCCGATGGTATTTGTCAGCATAAAATAAAAATTCACGCCGAGATATCCGTCAGCATCTGAGAAATTATGATTTAACATCGCAGCGAATTTATAGTTAAGCAAACCACCTTCACCCTCAATTCCCGCTTCAGTATTAAGGACGTGCTTGAAGCCGGCACCACCGCCGTTAATGTCAACAAGCTTCGTGATCCCCGGAATCAGAGCGTAATACTTAACATCGAAAGCGCTGTACCCCGCTCCTGCGTAAATGGTACCTGCATCTCTGATGTCAAAAATATTCGGGTATTTTGCAAAGAAAGTAATATAATTTCGAGTTGAATAAAATTTTGTGAGATAGCTCAATCCGATATCAGAACTTTTTAACTGACTAAGAGTAAAAAATCCCTGCAGTTTAAGTTCGATATCCTTGATAGGTCGGTAAATATATCCTAATGGGCTTCCTATAACTTTAATATAAAAACCGGCACCGGTGTAAAACATCCTTCTGCCAACGTCATCAGGTTCAAACCCCAGGTCGGGTTGCCTCGCGGGTAAACCAAAACCGATTTCTCCAACATAGGAGTTATAGGCGCGGTTATTTATCAGCGAGTCAATATAAGTGACTTTTAATCCGGTAACGTAGTTTGGATAGTACCAGCCAGGTATCGGGATATGATCATTGCCCCACCTTCCTATAAGTGAAGCCAGATATTTATTCCTGCCTTTTGTCGTAAGCGACCAGAACATAAGTTCCGGTTCGAGCAGATGAAGGTATATATTAAAGTTGTATGCATACTTTGAATCGTAAAAAGTTTTTGTCAGATCATTCAGAGCATAAAACTGTTTTTTAAGTTCCTGATAAAGTTCCGGACCAACAACTTCTCTGAGGTAAACGAAATCCGTTATCGGGTCAAAGAAGAAATCAGTCGAATCCCTCCTGCCATAACTGGACTCTTTAAAGAACCGTAACAGTTCGATTTCATCATCATAGTAGCGCTTACGTAAGTCTATAAAAACATTACCGAGATAAATATCTTTACTCTTTTCCTGAAGATCATCGATTGTGGGTTTTGCTCCGTTAACCCGGAGCGCGCTCTTAACGACAAACTTATTAAAAATTTCCCGCACAAAAACCGGGTCAGTGACAACCCAGGTTTTTTTCAGGTCATTAAATGCAGTCGTGGGATACTCAAGATTATTGTAAAGTGAATTAAGTAACCGGAGTTTGAAGGTCTGCATGGTATCTGCTGGCTGCGGCAGTATTGCGCCAAAAGAGCACGATATAAAAATAAGAATCAATAATTTCAATTTCATTGGATGCATCTCCGATTAAAAACCATATCTATAGCGTACCTGAACAAGACTGCTCCCCTCGCCGGTCTCCCAGGGATGTACGCTCCTGAACAGCGGAGGTGATATATAGGTTGTCTCGAATCTGAATAGATGAGATGGAGCCAATTCGAATACCTTCATCCAGAATTCGATCCCCAGTACGTTATCGAAGATTCTGAATTTCGAACCAAAAAACTCATTACCTTTTGGCACAAAAGTAACATAAGTCGAGATGACGGGCTGGATCTGGTTATAAACCAATTTTTGATTCATTCCCCTATAATAATTGATTTTATAAACGTCATAATTACCAATACCGACATCCATTCTAAAGCGGACAGTCATTTGTTCGGAATTATTCCAGTAGAATGACATAGACATTTCCCATTGCTTCGTGGTAAAATAAGCATCCGCGCTGTCAGATTTACCAAAAGTAGTAAAAGGGTTGGAAAAATCGTTCGAACCTGTGGAGAGATAAAGATTGAAAAACGGCAATCCGTATGCCCTTGATCCGGCGATGTCAACCATTATTCCCGGTCCCACATTTAGTCTTGGTTTATCGGTAAAAAGAAAAGGAAGATAGCTGGCAAAGCCTGATGTATTCAGCCGCATACGCCCGAGCAATTTGGCATCAATTATGAAAGCATCCATAATGTTATTCACATCGCCGGAAATACTAACAAGCGAACGGATACCTAAATTCATACTCATACTCTGCCAAGGCAAGACGTTAAGAACAGGAGTTCCAAATCCCATTTCAGCGCTTATACTGCTGAACCCGAAATCCATCGAACGATGGAAGAAACTCGCTTTTGAAAAACTAGCGTCAACCTGGTATTCGCTCGCGACAACTTCAGCCTGCTGCTGGCGGCGGCGACCTGTTTGTTTGCTAGCAGAAACCGGGTCTTTAGGGAAACGATGAATTCCGTTTACTCGGGCAAAATTAATGAAGTCTTTATTGTCCGTGCTGGTAATGCCACCGCTTTTACTGACTTGCTCGTCAATATCTATAGTAAGAAGGCTGCCGGGTTCCTCTCCCGCTTCAAGCTGTAAAACAACTTTGTTGAAGAGAAAGTCATAATACTTCTTCTTATCAGGGTCGAAGTACATCTCTGACAAATCCTTGAATCTCAGAACGACATTCGTGTCAATCTGCGGCCCACCGGTTGTCGATCCGAAAATTGATTCCGTCTCACTTGCGGATCTATCAACGATCTCTTTTACGTATAATAACGTTACAGAATCAAATTCGATTGTTTCCTTAAGAAAGACAATTTGATATGTGACCGTCTCTGAAAGCCGAAATGTAAACGGTTCCCTTTCATCTGTCCTGGGAACATTAGTTAAGATACTGATATCCTCGGCTTTCAGGGTTATGGGGAAAGAATGAATATTTAGATAGCTCCGGTCAAAGATCAACTTTTTGTCAATCTTATTATAAATATTCCTTAATTCCTGAGCGCCCACTGACCCTGCAAGAAAGAAGATAGCGAAGAAGAATATAACTCGCTTCATCACCGTTTAAAAGCCGACTTTAGTAATTGATTCTGAGTACAGGCGAGAATACGATGTTCTCGGTCATCCTGTACTGAGGGAATTTCTTATCGTCAGTTAAAGCGTTAACAATTCTCAGGTCAAAACCAAAATTGTCGCTGACCATCACTCTGGATTTGATGCCGGCAAACAGATAGCCGTCACTGCTGAAGCCAAACAACATCGCGAAATTGTGCTGGATCAGACCGCCGGTTCTGGAAACGCCAACTTCGGTAAATAGATGATGTGTGAATTTATTCAAGAAGTCTTTATTCTTCTGTAAATCAACAAGTTTCTTTGTATTTGTCCTCGCGAGGTATTTATTAATATCCATCGTTGAAAATCCTGCTGCAACTTCCAGCATTCCAAAATCGAATAGATTGAACAGATTACGCTTCCTGCCTTCGACAACCAAATATGTTCTGTTTGACCAAATCTCAGTCGAATCTTTCAGCCCCAGTTCTTTACTGGTATATTCAGTTGCAACATATTTAGTTTCAATAGTCATTTGGAAATCTTCCCAGTCGGTATCGAAAAATCTGAGCGGGTCTCCGGTTATCTTCATATATACGCCCTGTCCGGTAACATAAAGACGCTTAGGCGCATAAGTACTCACGAAAGGATTGCCTGCAGGAAGAACTAATCCAAGTCTAAGGTCATAAGTAAAATTCTGTGGATTACTGCTTATGTTTTGATAGTATGTTAGACTTGATCCTACTACATAATCACCAAGCTGCCAACCCGGGAGAAAAAGATAATCATTTCCGTACTTACCGAACATAGATAAAAGGTATTTATTACGAAAATTTGAAGTAGTATTCCAATACATAACTCTCGGTTCAAGCAGATTCAGATTAAGATCAAAGAAGTAACCATTCTTGGTATCGAATTCTTCTTTCGTCAGGTTACTGAAATAATAGCTCTGGGTACGGATCTTATCATAGATCTTTTCACCGACAATATCTCTTAAAAGGAAACCGTCTTTCACGGGGTCAAAAGCGTATTTGGGATCCTGTTTGTGGACTTCACTCTCAGGAATGAAAGCAAAATGTTCGATTTCGTCATCATAATACCTTTTTCTGATATCAATAACTATTTTCCCATCGTAGATTTCCTGCGATTTTGTCTTAACTACATCGAGCGGAACTTTCTTTCCATCAATTCTGAGCTTATTTCTCACCACGAATCGGTTGTAGACTTCGCGAATAAATGTTGGGTCATTTACGATCCATTTTTTCTTAAGATCATCGAAAGCAAGTGTGTTATATTCAAGGCTTTCATAAATTTTCTGAAGATCTGCCGCATTTGGGACATTGTTTTCTTGTGCATTAACTGGTGAGAAGTAGCACAGTGAAACTAAAAAACCGAGAAATACTATTTTTTTCATATTCATTTCAATCTCAATATTACTTATTATTACTAAAATCCGTACCGATACCTGACCGTAGCAGTCGCCCCGCCTTCATTATCCCATTTCCTGGCTTTATGAAAGATCGGTGGAGTAAGTACCTGTGTCTCAATTCTGAAAGTATGCCCTCCTTCGAGTTCAAGCAGTTTGAGCCATGAAATTACCTTTGCCGAACCGTCAAATAGCTTGATCCTGGTTCCGAATAATTCTTTATCATCCGGAGCAAAATTGAAGTGGAATTGAACCATTGGATAAAAGTTGGCAAACACCTGCTTTTTAGTGGTAGGTTTTTTCGAACCTGCTGCATATTCGGCTCTCCACACATCGTAGTAACCCGCTCCTACATCCATACGGAATCTTGAAATAAAATTATCACTGGTGTTCCAGTAGAATGACATACTCCCTTCCATGGAATTCCAGTTAAAGTAAGCCTCCTGTTTGCCTCCGGCAATGCTAAACTTGCGTGCAGGATCTGCGTATTCGGGTGCCCCAACCATTACGTAAAAATTCATAAAAGGCATACCGAAGGGACGCGTTACATTCACGTCTATACCACCTCCAAAACCTGTGTTAAGTTTTGGACCTGAAAGGCCTAAAAAGGGAATGTTCTTGGCAATTGACCAAAGATCAAACCCAAGTTTTCCAAGTATCCTTGCGTCGATGACAATTGACTGGTCAATATCTTCTTTCTTTTCAGACAGGCTTACTAGCGTACGGAAGCCCATTGTCATTGACTGTCCCTGGAAAGGCAACACATTGAGGACTTTATCTTCAAATCCTAATTCGATGCCTGCGCCTCCCATCGCGAAATTCATTACTTCGTGGGAAAAACTTGAAGTGGAGAAACCGGCATCAATTTTATAAGATGATGTGACCACCGGCTCAACTTTCTTACGTCCACCGCCTTTTTTTTCAATCTTCGGCCTCGGATACCAGTGGAAGCTATTTGCCCTCATATAATTAAGATAATCAGTGTTATCTCTGGAGGCAATACCGAGACTGGTTTTAATTTCTGTATCCGGGGTAATACGAAGTAATGTCGGAGGATCAGAGTCAGGGTTATCCTTAAGATACTTATCAATTAGTTTATAAAACCTGAAATATATTTGAGGATGATTCAGCCTGAGGTTGTACATATCCGCAAAGTTCACAACTAATTGTGTGTCCTTGCTGGCTCCTGCAGTCTCGCCGAAGATACTTTCTCCGCCGGCAGCGAGATCAGTTATCTGTGAGACGTATAGAACCATTGGAGAATCAATCTGAATACCTTCCCTGACAAAAACAATATTATATACTATATTATCTTTTGCCTGCATCTGAAAGGGTTCCTTCTCATCAGTTCTGGGTATGGAGAGGAATTCCTCTGCAATTTTACCTCCTTCGGGGTAACTGATGTAATGGAGATTGAGATAGCGTTTATCTCTCCTGAGTTTTAGATCGATCTTTTCAACGACCTCACTTGCATCTTGCGGAAATACTGGTAACATTATACCGAACAACGCAATAAACAAAACAATGTTCTTAATCATTTTCCTTCTCAAAATAGTAGGGTAATTATATTCAAATTTTAATATACAACATCAGCACAATAGCGAATGTGATTTCTGTCCGTTTTACTTAATTACAGTAGCGTAAAATGTCTCTTTGACCTGTTCCCCAAACTGAGTCCTGAACTGAATAGTCAGTTTGATCGCCTGCTCATCACCGACCTGCATCCCGTCAACGAAATCCTGATTAATATTAATGTCAATATACCGAAAAACGCCACTTTTCCGGTTTGTCCCGCCGCTAGCGAAAGTTTCTGGCTCTGCAGTCACTCTCAAACCTGAAACGTCGGGAGTAACAGTGACATATGATCCTGCAGGAGTGAGGCTCATATAAACAAATAAAAATTGCTTGGAAAAAGCGTTGTCAACACTGATATACCAGGGAGCATCACCGTCTTTGGGTTCCTTAGTGTTCCATCCGTGAAACTTTTGCATCTGTGGTTTCTCAACAGAGAAGTCCCAGGATGAACGCTTGATTTCCTTCGAAACGGCATCTTTATACTCAAATTCTTTCCCCTCGTAAAAGCCTTTTACCGTTATCTTCTTACCGACATTATTAATATCTTTTAGAATTTTTTCCAATTTTACAATCGGTCCTTTTCCGTTCTCTATTGCTGCTCCCCCCGCATCTGTTATCAGGTAAGAATATTCATTAGGGTCACTGTATTCAAGTGTGGCAAAACTGAATGCTTCATTCTCATTGAAAAAGTAACTCGGACGGAGATTAATTTCGGCTGCCATAGTGGGATTGTCCACAATTACCATCGTATACCTGTCCGCACGAATGGCTCCGCCAACTTCTCCCTGAGCAGATAATGTAACTTTAATATAAAAAGTGCCCGGAGATTCAATCAGATCGTGCAAAACTAACGAGACCGTGATTCCACGCCCACCGGTAACTCTTTTGGCAAATTCTTCCTTTTTTGGGATTTGGGTATAGTTAGCAACATCACGAACCTTACTCATGTTCGCATCAAGTATCTCGGCAGTAAAATCAAATCTGGTCAGGTTAGCCAATACAATAGCCCCAACTGACGGAACATTAAATTCCTGCAGCGCAGCAACCTTAATGGTATCACGTACATCAACCTGGGCGATAGAATTGGCAACTAAGAATAGAAATAGTATCAGGAAAAATTTTTTTGTCATTTCAATTAACCTTTATATTTAAGAAACATAGAAGGGCGGGACTAAAGCCCCGCCCTGAAAGAAACTATAATATTTCAACGCCGCGGCGCTGCACACCTGAACCGGCTTTAGCACTGACCTTGAAGGTCTCATCATTGCTTACAGCAACTTTCTGCTCACCGATCATTGTTTTGAGATCATCAAGAAGATAATCCGGTAAATAACCAGGCAATTTACGTTCTACTGTGCATTTAGCAACAAAATTAAATTCACCCGATGATGTAAGTTTAAGTTCCAACTTCCCATTACCGTTGATATTGGTGATTTTGTAATTTGCGCTTTTACCTGGGTTTTTACAACTGATCCCACCGGCCGGCCACCCGGGGGGTGCCTGACTTCCGCGTGCCACATTAACTGTGAATTCTACATCGGCTTTCTCTTCATCAGAAACCAAACCGACAGTTGTTAAGGTGATCTGAGCGGAACCTGCATCTTTATTTGTAATATCAAAATCAAGAGCTTTTGGAGTTGCCGTCAGAAGTACCGGTTGTTTATATGAATTTGCAATACTCGCGAGCATTTTCTCGCGGATGGCGTGTTCCTTTTCTTCAAGTTCATCACGCTCTGTAATTACGATCATTAGCTCTGTAATGAGTACAACGTATAAAACGAAGTACAGCATTTTTGAGCCGCTGCCTTTAGCCATAATGCGTTCTCCTATCTAAAATTTAATGATTATCCTTTGAAGACTTGCTTCATTTCGGACATAGATTTGAAGAAGTCAGCTTTAACAGCTGCGAGTTTCTGGCTTACTTTTGCAATATTTTCAGCATAGTTGTTGAGAGCTTTCATTTCTTCATCAGCAATAACCTTAAATTCAGCAATCTGCTGTTTAATTTTTGCAATCTCTGCTTCAGAAGCTTTGGTGTCAGGCGCTGCTGCTGCTGGAGCAGGTTCGTGCCCGCCTGCTTCTTCAGGGGTGAAGAATGTAACTATCGCGAGAACCATAAGTAACGCGAACTCGAGGAAGAGTGAGGTCATTACCCACATCGGAGAAACTTTGTGAGTTGCCTCATCAAAAAGAAATCTGGGAACGATAGGAATATCATAAGCTACGGTACCAAGTCCTCTTAATCCAACGATGATGATCAAGAGCGCTGCACCCATATACACCAAGCCCTGAACGTTATTGGCGTAATTAGGAATAAAATTGTATACCATGTAACGCCCAAATGCGGTTTTGGGGCCGGTAGTTGTGTTCTGTTTTTGTGTTGCCACTGAAAGATCTCCTTACTGTATAATTAATAAGATTTAGTTAAAGTATATATAAAATTACCGAAAAATAATAAAATACAACATAAAAAAATGAAGAAATGCAATATTTAAGGTTCCCCGCCCTCACGGGTATCATCCATTAAAATAAGATATAAACAGTTACTGAAGTTAATTAACAACAACTCAAAATCAAAATAAAGAAATCTTAATTTTATTACAAAAATCAGAATCTGTGTTTTTTGTGATATAAATCATCAGACCTGGGCTTTTGAAAACCAGGAGAAAAATTCCTGCAGCGCTTCTCTCCGCTCAGGCGCCACGTAATTAAAGTTGATTCCTCTAGGTGTAATTTCCCAGAACTCCTCATCCTTCGTATTAAATATCATATCCTGAATCTTCGATATACGTGAGTATGGCTCGATCTTCATATCATCGTATATTATTCTTGCAAGTTCAATATCACCTTTAAGCAGATAGAAACCGGCTAATTTTGCCTGTGCAATCCTCACTCCTATAAGGGACATTTCCTTCACAGACTGCTGTTCTTCCGCAGCCTCTTCAAGCGGTTCATCAACAGTGAGAAACATCTGGAGCAGGTTCCTGATATTTGGCACTTTCTTTTCATAAGCCAGTTCATTAATCATACAGAGGTCGTGCGCGGCGGTTTCAATGATGAACAGTACCTGATTTTTATTGGCTTCCTGCCCATAGTACTTGAAATAAAACGAAATATTCTCCACCTCGTAGGGATCTTCATCCAGCAATTCTTCCGCAAGAATCCTGTAGTGTTCCAGAGTATTAAAAGCTGAACGCGGGTCCCTTTCACGGATTGAGATTCTCAGATACGAATTGAAATACTGGAATACACAGTACAGAGCGCCTTTATCATTGGCTTTCACTGCTCCCGAAGCAATCAGTTCCGAATTCAACAATACTCCGGACGCCACATCCCTCAGGGTCACCCGCGAGTATGCGAACAGCATTTCGAACAACCGGAAGACTTTCCTTTCCAGGAAGATCTTTTTATTCTCAATAACTGTCATAACAAATCTGGAGTAGCTTGAGAAATCCGGGTCAAAGTACTCGAGTCCGGACATCTTAAACCAATTTGCCGGAAGATCCTTCTTATAACCAAGATACTTTACCGTTATTTCTCTAAGTATCGCTAGACACTGAAGCGTTGTGGCACGGTCTCCCTGAATAACTGAGTTCAGGGCTATATCACCGATAAAATTGATGGACTCACTAATTTCCTCTTTTACCGAATAACTGTATTTCCTTTTCCCTTCGCTAAGGTTCTTCAGGTTCTTAAGTATTTTATCTTTCACATAAGAAAGGAAATTATTCGGACGAAGGAAGTTAAAAACATAATTGAAGTGCGGGATAACTATAAGGAGACTTATGACAATAAGGACAAGGCAAATGGTAATACTAAAGTAGGGCACTGCCTCATTAGAAATTGTATTGCTGACCAGGACAGTATTGATTGCAGTAATAACGTATATGGAAATTACGACAAAGTTTACTCTGTCCCCAATAAATAGTTCCATAACTTTTGAGGAGTATTTATTCGCTGCTAATTGCACGATAATCGCGAGCACAGTAATTTCAATCCCAAGCACTGACGCAACTAGTTCACCGAGCCCCCCAAGCGTATTCGTCATATTCCCGACATCCTCATTATAAAAAACAGAAAAAAAGTTTAAGCCGCTTTTTATGAGGATGAGGTCAATGATCCGGTTGACACCAAAAATAACAAAACTTATTATCATTAAAATCAGGAATGGCCACACCCATTCCGATTTCTTCTTAAAAATTTCGGTCAAAATCAACAATCCTTAGGTATATACTGCTTCCAAATATACTAAGAAATTACATAAATAGTCAGTATAATTGAAAAATTACAATAACTTTTTAATGACGTCTTTCGAGGAGATTCCCTCAGCTTCAGCATTGAAATTTAAGATAATACGGTGGCGCAATACCGGGAGCGAAGCGAACCGCACATCATCGATGTTGGGACTAAATCTGCCCTCAAGAACTGATTTTACCTTCGCGGCTAGTACCAGGTATTGGGATGCACGAGGTCCGGCTCCCCAGCGAACAGCCTCTTTCACGATCGCGGGAGTATTTTCATTATTAACCCTTGTTTTTGAAACGAGATCAACAGCGTAGTTCAATACATTGTCTGCCACCGGTACCCGCTTGATCAATTCCTGGTATTCGCCGATCTGTTGTGCGGTAATAACTTTTTCCAGTACCGGAGAATACTGGCTGGTTGTCTGTTTTACTATCTGGCGTTCTTCATCCACCGACGGATAATCGAGCCATAAATTAAACATAAAACGATCAAGCTGGGCCTCCGGTAAAGGATAAGTACCTTCCTGCTCGATCGGGTTCTGAGTTGCAAGAACGAAGAATGGCTCTGATAGTGAATATGTTTTTCCCGCGACTGTGACCCTGTGCTCCTGCATTGCTTCGAGAAGCGCTGACTGAGTCTTAGGCGGAGTACGATTGATCTCATCCGCCAAAATTACATTGGCAAAGACGGGGCCCGGAATAAATTTAAACTCCCGTTTTTTCGTGATCTGGTCTTCTTCCAGTATCTCGGTACCTGTGATGTCGCTTGGCATTAAATCTGGTGTGAACTGAATCCTGTTGAATTTCAGGTCCATTACCTCGGATAGGGTTTTAATCAGCAGCGTTTTAGCTAAGCCCGGAACCCCAACGAGCAGGCAGTGTCCTTTTGCTAAAAGCGAGATTACCAACTGCTCAATAATCTCATCCTGCCCAACGATAATCTTAGCAATCTCCTTACGGACCCGGTCTATTTCTACAGCCAGTTCTTTGACTATTTCAACATCATTTTTCAATTTAAGAGCCTTCCGATAATACGATTATATTTTAATTTCCCAATAGATCTTGGTTCTGAGTTCCTTTATCCATTCAGCATAAAGTTTCTGCTTTTTGAATTCATCGGATAATTTTTTAAGATCGGTATAATCCATCTCAAGGTTAGGCTTGTGCTGAGGAATTCGCTTTTCGAGAAATACTATGTGATAACCGTATGTGGTCGAGGTAACATTTACTCTTTTAGGGAAACTGATTTCCCCTTCTTGAAGTTTGGAGGAGATATCTAATAGATTTTTATCAAGCTGTTCCATATAAAAAGTACCCAGAACGCCACCAAAAGGAGCGGTTTCCTTGTCATCGCTGTAGAGCTTTGCCATATCATAAAAACTGCGGCCTTCTCTCATTATAGTGTCTCTGAGATCAGTAAGGAATTCTATCGTCTGCAGGTCAGTTTGTTCATCAGCTTTAATCTTGATAAGAATTTGACGGGTCCTGACTGATTCCCCTCTCTTTTCAAGCAGCTGAATGATATGAAAACCTGCGGGTGATTCGACAATATCAGAAATCTGGTTGATGTCCAGTGCGAACGCGGCAGCTTCATACTCAGGGAAGAAGAAACCCTTCTTAACAAATCCCAGGTCTCCCCCATCCTTTGCGCTTTCAGTATGATCAGAATAACTTTTCGCCAGTTCTGCAAAATCTGCTCCGGCTTTTATTGAATCCAAAAGATTACGCGCAAAAGCTTTATACTTCTCCTTTAAATTGCCGGCAGCCTGCGGATTTCTGAAGATGTGACTGATCTTAACCTTCTCAGGAATTACGCCGAGACTATCCTTGTAGGTTTCAAAAAACGATTCCACCTCTCTTCTTGAAGATTCAACAAAACCAAACTTTTTTTCCTGGAGTTTCTGAACCATAATATCTTTACGGATATTCTCTCTCAGTTCCCTCTTAATCCTGTCGATACTCATTCCGTAGGTTTGTTCAAGCCTCTCTTTTGAGCCATATTGCTGAATAAACATCTCGATCTGATAGTCGATCTGCCTGGTTACTTCTTCTTCCGTGGCAAAGACCGAATCGATTAATGCCTGCGCGTAAACAAGTTTTTCATCTATAAGGTTGTTCAAAACCTGCTGACGGGCTTCAGGATTCTGAGGGTCGATCCTTCTTTGGGCAGCTAAAAGATTTAACTGAAAGTCAAGTTCAGTACCAAGAATTATCTCGTTATCAACAACCGCTACAATCCGGTCAATCACCTGTTGCGGATAAACGGAAGTGGCAATGATCAATAAACCTAAAAATAAAAATCTCATCTTATCTCAATTTTACTTTCTGATGTTAGTTTCTCGAAGAGTTCTTTCTCTTTAATAATTTTTCTTGAGGCTAAAAGGTCGCTCATTACGATATCCCGTATATTCTCAAGAGGAGGCAGGGTACCTTGTCTAAAAATGTTCATCATCTCAAAAACAATAAATCGCCTCTCACTGTTTTTAATTACGAGGCTCACCTCGCCGACATTCATATTCCGTAATGCACTGAGCATATCTTTGCCCGGAATTTCATAGAATTTCAAATAACGGGATTGCTCAACAATAACGCCGGGTACCCTCTCCAACACTTTCTTTATGTGATCCCACTTTTTATTGATCCATTCATAACGCCACTTTATGGCTGATTCCTCATCCGTGAAAGTAACCGAATTAATCAGATAAGCATCATCTTTGAGGAGATAGAATTCAGGATGATGATTATAAAAATAACTTAAATCATCTTCTATAATCTCAGTCTCAGTCTGAATGATAGCTTCGTCGAGAAGGAGTTGATAGGCAATTTTCTTTTCAATATTCAAGAACTTTTGCCTGTTGGAATCAATATCAAGCAGCCCCTTGCGTTCAGCTTCCTGCCAGAACAATTCCCGCTTTATCCATCCGTTAATAACTTCAACTGAATCCGAAGGAGAGTGCTTACTCGAATCATACATCTGGTAGAACTCACGATGGTAAAGATAGGAATCATTGACCCTGGCAATAAATTCTGTTTTCTGTTCCTCCCGTTTGCACGAGGGGAACAGAAACAGAATTAATAATAATACCGCGATGCGGTTACTTTTCACCTTTAAAAGCTTTTCCCAACTCTTCGGAATGAGTAACAGGTTTATATGTCTGGTAAAGCCTGTCAACGTAACTGTTTTCAAGTCGTTTGCTTTCTTCTTCCTGGAATGAGCCCGATACTTCTGCGCGGGCTTCCTCGAATGTCTTTATCCTCGCAGGTTCTTTTCTGATAAGTTTCACGATGGAGTAACCGCCTGACATCGGGAACGGTTCTGAAAAATCACCGGGATTATTCAGTTTATTAGCTTCCATTGATAGCTGGGAGGAATTAATACTGAGGAGCTGAAATCTGCCTGCTTTTTCCTTAAAGCCCGGCCTTTCAGTATGCTTCGCTGCGAGCGTATCAAAATCTTCACCCTTTTTAAGAAGGCTATGGTAATGCTTTATCAGAGAATCACTTTTTGAATGAATCTCGCTAAGTTCAATTCTGTCATCCCAGCGGTATTTTTCCTTGGTTTTCTCATAATGCTCAACAAGGCGGACTGAGTCAAGTTCTATCTTACCCCACACTTCATCGTCCTGAAGTTTAAAAATGTAAATACCGTTCTGGTAGTCAGTCATTAAAGCTGCAAACTCAGAATTGGTTTTATCCAAATTCAGAGCTTCATTTTCAAGTAAAAGGTCACCTGAAACTTTTTTAACGGCATCCTCCATATTAGTTTTATTAATTAACTTCGACTGATATTCAGGGAGCGCATCAACCTTAGTGAAAAAAGTATCAAGGATAACATTCTTATTATCATAGGAGAAGAGGATGCTGCCGCCTATAGTGGATCTCCACTCAGCTTTCCAATAGTCGCCCGCCATTTTCAGACTATCACCAAGTTCAGCAACCTGGGCGATAACAGCCTGATTCGAAGAATAATTATATTTCTTCTTTAACTGATCAATAAGCTGGTCATAGTCCCGGTTGTAACGGGTTTGCTTATAGATTCTTTTTAGATTTTCCTTATCATCCTCAAAACCGGGGTAAGGTTTACGTTCAGTAAGTTTGATGATGTGATATCCGAAAGAAGTACTAATGACTTTTGAGATCTCTCCGGGCTTCAGATTAAATGCAGCTTCGTCAAATTCCTTAACCATCATTCTGCGTTCGAAATAGTTGAGGTCGCCTCCGTTAGCCTTTGAACCCTGATCTTCAGAATAATCAGCTGCCAGTTTTGCGAAATCTCCGCCGTTCTGCAGCATAGTATAAACAGAATCAATGCGTGCTTTAGCTGCCGCAGAATCCACCTCTCCGCCTTCTGAATAGTAATCTACCATAATATGGCTGGCACGAACCTGTGGAATTCTTTCACGTTTTTCTGTCACTTTGATTATATGATAGCCGTATTTTGTCTTTACTACTTCAGAGTAGATCCCACCAACCTGAGTTTTGTATACCGCTTCTTCAAATTCGGGAATTAGCATACCGGCAGTAATGTAGTAAATGTCTCCGCCGGTTGTCTTCGAAAAATTATCATGGGAATGTTCGGCAACCAGTTGTTCGAATGATTCACCGGCTTTCATCCTGTTAAGAAGATCCTGAGTTTTTACGCGGGCAGCTTCCTCTCCCGAGGTATCGGGACGTATCATAAGGTGGCTGACCCTGAACTCAGTCTTTCTTTCTTCATACAATTTTTTAATTGATGGCTCGACGAGCTGCTTCTCAAGTATATAAGTAACTCCGACTTTCTTTTTATAGTCCAGGAGTTCATCCCTCAGTTCAGGATTCGTGTCGTATCCTCTCGCGTTCGCATCCTTCAGCTTCAGCCTGAAATTCGTGTAAAGCTTAAGAAAATTTTCCATATTCTGGATGCTGTCCTTCTTGGCTTTTTCAATTCCGCCGGCATTTTTTGCGTATGCCTGCTCAAACTCTCCCATCGTGATTTTGTCATTACCAAATTTAACGAGAACTATTTCAGAATGTGGTGTTGTGCATCCTGAAAGTATTACTGCCGCGATAACCATTACCGGCAAGAGAACCCTTTTAAGTATCATCAATTTTCTCCGATTGTTAGTAATATTATTAAAAGTAGGGTATTTGAAATATTCAAACTTAAATGTTACGGACTCAGAGTGAGAAAATCAATATAAAATGACTGGTATAAAAAAATAACCCGGCAGGGGTTCCGCCGGGTCTTTAAGGAAAAAAAATAGTTTTATCTGGTTATCAGCATTTTTCGTGACCGACTTCTTTCCCCCGAAGAAAGAGTATAAAAATAGACTCCGCTGGGAAGGCCGTCAGGGCTGAAACTTAAACTATGTTCACCCGCCTCATACATTCCTTCCGCAATATTTGCAACCGTATTGCCAAGGATATCAGATATTTTTATCAAAATAAATTGCCGTGAAGGTAAATGGAAACTAATTGTGGTCTGCGGATTGAACGGATTCGGATAGTTCTGGTAAAGCGTAAATTCGCCGGGAAGAATCTTTCTTGCTTCGAGTACCTCGCTGTAGCTGATCCCTCCTGAAAAATCTATTTGTTTTAGCCTGTAATAGTTCCTCCCCACAGGCGCACTTTTGTCAGTGTACTGGTAACTGTGCGGCAGGAGTGTGGTTCCGTTTCCATCAACGAAGGCAAGAGATTTCCAGTTACTTTTATCCGGCGATCTCTGAATTTCGAAACCTTTATTGTTATTTTCAGATACTGTTTGCCATTTCAGAGTAATATCCCCGCCTTCCTGGCCAGCAATAAAAGTCCAGCCTTCAACCGGGACTGCAAAGTAATTAACTGCAGCTAAAGCATTAAGAATTCCCCAACCGAATTCCCGATTCGGAGCCGCCGCGTTTGACGCAGTATTTCTCATTGCTTCCCGGACCTGCATCGGTGTTAAATTCGGACGTGCGGAGAGTACCAGGGCGGCAACACCGGCCGCCAGAGGACAACTGAATGATGTTCCGCTTGATGAGGAATATTGTGTGTTACTGCTCGTGCTTGCCACTCTTACTGATGAACCTCTCGCCATCACATCGGGCTTTACTCTGCCGTCAACTGTATTCCCAACACTGCTGAATGAACTGCGCGTACCGGTTGAGGTAACAGCACCAACCGCAATTACACTATCCCCATCTGCGGGAGCACCTAATGTATTCTGTGTGGAATGAAAACCTTCGTTACCGGCGGAGTTTACAACTACAATTCCCTTTTTAACAGCCAGGTCTGCCGCTATTGTAATTCTGCAGGTATTTCCATCCATACTCTGCCAGGTATAACTCGTATATGGCGGATCGAAATCGAGATAGCCGAGTGAAGTGGAAGTAACATCCACTCCGATACTGTCTGCCCACTCCATTGCTCTTATCCAGTTATCTTCCTCAATCGGGGTTTCTGAGTCAGTGTTTTCCGTTTTTGCTAGAATGTAATCAGCACCAAATGCCGGGCCGATAAGAGAGCCGGATTTATATCCTCCGATTGTGGAAAGTGTCTGCGTTCCGTGTGTTCCGCTACCCATATCGGTGCTGTCACCAACACCAGGGTCATTGTTGACAAAATCCCATTTGGCGATAATATTCATTGTAGCGAATGATTCGTGCGACAACCTGTTGAAACCCGCGTCAAGCACACAAACGACAACATTTTGCCCGGTGAAACCGAGATCATGAACCGCGGGTACATTTATTTGTTCGTTCTGGGCAAGTGAGTTCCCATAATTAAGCGAATATAAAGATGACTTCGGCAACACAACGTCAATTGGTTTGTCAGATTCGATCACCTCTGCTGGTTTCTTTAACCGCGCAACAACGTCAACTTGTTTTACACAACCCAGTTTTGAGATATTGACCAGAGTCCTGACATCAATGAATGCACTAACAGAGTTTAACCATTTACTTTTATGCCTGATTTCAGTTCCAAGGCTTTCTATCTGGCGGATATATTCTTCATTTACAGGGTAGTCTGTAAAATCAAATCTGGATTCCTTTGACAATACCTTTCCTCTGCGCTTGACCGCCCTTTCGGAGACTGATTCATAGACATTGTATTTTGAGAGAGCATTGCCTTTGTCGGTGAATTCAATCCAAACTAGCATCTTCTCTGTGACGGGCTTTTGCGAAAGTTCATATTTCAGCATCGGCGTTACCTTATGATCTGCCACCTGAGGATATACCGTGAGTGTAAACAACAGAACTAAAAAAGCAGAAATTTTTCTAATCATATTTACCATCATTTAACTCTTGATCCGATTTTTGAATTATCATCAGGGTGAACTACTTTGAGTTCACCATCAATTGTTTCCGCTGCCAGCAGCATGCCCTGGGACTCTATCCCACGAAGTTTTGCCGGTTTGAGATTCGATACAATTATTACTTTCTTTCCTTTTAACTGCTCAGGGTCATAAAATTTGGCGATCCCCGCGACAATCTGCCGCTCCCTATAACCGTCAAAAATACGAAGTTTGAGCAGTTTATCCGCGCCTTTTATATTCTCAGCGCTAATAACTTCAACCACGCGAAGCCTGATCTTATCAAAATCTTCAATAGTGATAGTCTCTTCCGCGGGTTCTTTTTCACCCCGTTTAGTAGCATCTTTAATACTATCCAGTTCAGAATCAATAGCAGAATCCTCAATCTTTACGAAGAGGATTTCGGGTTTGTTTAACAGGTGCCCTTCATTTAGCGTGTACCTGCCGCAATTATCCCAGTCGGTAGGCGAGACATTAAGCATCCTGAATATTTTCTCCGAAGTAAACGGGATAAACGGCTGGAATAGTTCCGCGAGAGTATAAATTGTTTGTACACAAATATTAAGTGTGGATGCACACTTTTCACGGTCTGACCTTATGGTCCTCCAGGGTTCGGAATCATTGAAATACTTATTGGCAGCCCTGGCAAGATTCATTGTTTCCAATGAAGCTTCCTTGATTTTATATGATTCAATAAGCGAGGCAATTTTTTCAGGGTATCTTTCAAGAAGTTCGAGCATTCCCTTGTCGCGTTCTTCAAGCTGATAAATCGGCGGCACCTTATTCTCGAAATGTTTTCCGACAAAAGTGAGCGTCCTGTTAATAAAATTACCGAGGATATCAGCTAACTCATTGTTATGCCTCGCCTGGAAATCCTTCCAGTAAAAATCAGTGTCCCTGAGTTCAGGCAGGTTAAGAGCAAGTGTATAGCGCAGTGAATCAGCGTTGTATTTCCCCAGGAAATCCTGAAGGTCTATTCCCCACCCCCGGCTCTTCGAAAACTTCAGCCCTTCATAATTAAGGAATTCATTTGCGGGTACATTTTGAGGAAGAATATATTTTCCGGCATTACCTTCATTCCATGCCATAAGCATTGCGGGAAATACTACACAGTGAAATACTACATTGTCCTTCCCGATGAATGCTACATACTTCGTGTCATCTCCCTGCCAGTATTGCTTCCAGAGATCAGGTTGATTCCTTGAAATTCCCAGTTCCTTTGTAGCGGAAATATATCCAAGTACCGCCTCAAACCACACGTAGAGCACTTTCCCCTGAGCATTTTCAAGAGGTACAGGTATTCCCCAATCAAGGTCTCGAGTAACCGCTCTTTCCTTGAGTCCGTCCTTAAACCAGCCGCTACAATACTGCAAGACATTATCCTTCCATCCGTATTTGACATTCATTTCATCGATGTAGGAGACAAGTTTTTCCTGAAAATCACCCAGCGGGAAATACCAGTGCGAAGTTTCTTTTAGTACCGGAGCCATCCCTGTAATTTTACTTACCGGTTTTTGCAGATCAGAAGGGTCATACAATGAACCGCAATTTTCACATTCATCACTTCTTGCCTGATCATAGCCGCATTTTGGGCAGGTACCCTCAACATATCTGTCAGGCAGAAACATCTGAGCTTTTTCATCATAGAACTGGCGGCTTTTATGCTCGTTTAATAATCCACGGTTGAAAAAATCAAGAAAGAATTCTTTCGCGGTCTCGTGATGTATTAATTGGCTGGTGCGTGAATAAATATCAAAACTCATTCCGAACTTTTCGAAAGCTTCCTTATTTCTGGTATGGAAGCGATCAATGATATCTTTTGGTTTTAATCCCTCTTTATCGGCTGTTATTGTGATTGGTACCCCGTGTTCATCCGATCCGCAAATAAAAACAATATCATTTCCTTTAAGCCTGTGGTATCTGACGTATACATCCGCAGGCAGGTAAGCTCCCGCAAGGTGCCCCAGATGGATATTCCCGTTGGCATATGGCAAGGCGGCAGTTACTAATATTTTTTCTTTAGTTGGCATATTTACGTAAATTTATAATTTATTTCTATAATATAGATAATTAATTTATTTCTTAAGAATCCGCTAATCAGGCATGGAAAAAATCATTCTCTTACTTACAATAGTGTCATTCCTACTTATAATATATCTTGTTTTAAAACAAAGGAATTCCGGAACCACGAATTTCGCCGACTTGCTGCAAAGAAAGAATGATGAATCTCTCGACCGGATTGACAGCCGTATTAAAGATGATTCTGCCAGGATGCGGGATGAACTAAAGGGTACGATCAATTATCTCCGCGAGGAGATCTCGAATAATCAAAAAAACTTTATTGAGGTGATTCTCGCACAATTAAAAATGTTCAGTACAAGCCTTGAGAATCTGACTACTCGCCTTGAGAATAATTATCAGAGCTTTCAGGGCGAATTGCTAAAGAATTCTACAGATTTCCGTTCCGAATTTATTAAATCTCACGAGTCAATTTCCGGCATTTTACTAAAACAACTTGCCGATTTTTCACAATCACAAAAAGCAGAAATCACTCTACTTACCGATCAGACTGCAAAGGTTATACAAACCATTGACCTCAAATTTGAAGAGCTTCGTACAAAAGTGGAAACAAAGCTATCCTCGATCCAGGAAAACAATGAAAAGAAACTCGAAGAAATGCGGATAACAGTTGACGAGAAACTTCACGATACTCTGGAGAAAAGGCTTGGCGATTCTTTTAAAATTGTAAGCGAGAGACTGGAACTTGTTCATAAAGGGCTGGGTGAAATGCAAACCCTTGCCAGCGGTGTCGGAGACCTGAAGAAGGTACTTACAAACATTAAGACCCGCGGTAACTGGGGTGAAATTCAGTTGGCAGCCCTGATAGAGCAGCTGCTAACACCCGAGCAATACGAAACGAATTTTGTAACTAAGTCCGGTAGCAGCGAACGTGTTGAATTTGCAATCAAGTTACCCGGCAGTAAGTCCTCGAAGGATACTCCCCTGCTCCTGCCTATTGACGCGAAATTTCCAATTGAGCACTATCAAAGACTCCTCGATGCGCAGGACGCCGCGAATCCCGAACTTGTTGCCGAGCATAAAAGGGCACTTGACAGGACAATACGCCTCGAAGCCGACAAGATCCACAATAAATACGTAGACCCGCCTAATACAACAGATTTTGCGATTATGTTCCTCCCCGTTGAGGGTTTGTTTGCGGAGGTTCTCAGGATTCCCGGTTTAGTTGAAAGTATACAGCGTGTAAACAAAGTCGTGATCACCGGCCCTACAACTCTTACAGCTGTCCTTAGCAGCCTCCAGATGGGTTTCAGAACCCTGGCAATAGAAAAACGCTCTGGTGAAGTCTGGGATTTGCTCGCGGCAGTGAAAACAGAATTCGGTAAATTCGGGGATGTTCTTGAAAAGACACAGGAGAAACTTACGCAGGCGAGTAATACACTTGATACCGCAAGGACCCGTACCAGGCAGATTGAACGTAAGCTGAAAAAAGTTCAGGAACTACCTGTGGAGAAAACTAATCAGCTCTTAGATTTTGATTCCGAGGATTAATGATAAAAGACGTTAAATTATCCCTGATATTCATTACCATATTTCTATTCTTTAGTAATCTGCTCGCGCAGACAAAATTTGTTTTTCTACCTGACCATACTAATTTTAAGCCTCTGAGAGGAAATCATCAGGAGGCGAGAATGGGTATCAATTTCTTCCCTTCTGATTCTCATATGAAAGTTGACATTGGGAACAGTACTGATGTGCTCGGGTTAGCCATTACTGACTTATATATTTCAGTGGGAGCGGAATTTATGGCATACGCTTACGTAACCAGCTATAAAGGATACCGTTTACAGATTGATGCAGTTGACGGTTTCTTTGGCGGCAATGCCACTATGCGTTACACTCCCAAGAGTATAACTCACGTATTCAGATTCAGGTTTATACATAACAGTGCCCACCTGGTCGACGGACATTACGATATTACAATCCGGGATTGGATCAATGGAGATGAGCCTATACCTTACACCCGCGACTTTGGTGAGCTAACTTATGCCCCTGAGTTTAACACCGGAACTTTTACGTTAAGGCCATATCTTCTCGTCTCCCAGTCTTTCAGGCGACGCCCGGAAGAGCTAAAACGCTTTATGGCAGCAACCGGAATCGAATTCAGAGATAAAGCCCCTCTCACAGAATTCCTGGGTAAAGAAGTAAACATTTTTGGCGCTCTCCATTTTTTTACGGCAGGTCTGCCTGAATTTACCGGAACGATCAGCACCCAGTTTGGAGTCAAATTCGGAGACTGGGACTCCAAAGGCATCTCATTTTTTCTCTCGTATTATCAGGGTAATAATATGTTCAGCGAATATTATCAGATGAGAATCTCCCGTTTTGGTGTTGGATTCAATTTTGATTTCCCCTGATCACTGTTTTTTACCTCCCGTCAGTAAAGTATTTGAACTAAATTTCCGTTTAACAAGTTTAACAGGTATAATAATATTTTACCAAAGTGAATACAGAAAAAATTATTGAGATAAAAAATCTCACAAAAAAATTCAAGGACCTTACCGCCGTAAATGAGTTAAATCTAAATGTTTACCGCGGTGATGTCTTTGGATTCCTGGGTCCGAACGGCGCCGGGAAAAGCACAACTATCAGGATGATGCTGTCCCTTATTGCCCCGACATCGGGCGATATTAAACTGTTCGGAAAAAGCCTTACCGCAAACCGCAACGAAGTACTCGGCAAAATAGGTGCAATTGTAGAGAAACCAGATTTCTACGGTTATCTTTCTGCTTATGATAACCTGGAAATTTTCGGGAAGATATCGGGTTGCAACCCCTCCAGAAAACTGATCATGGAAAATCTCGAATTAGTCGGGCTTAGTAAAAGGTATAAAAGTAAAGTTAAAACCTTTTCTCACGGAATGAAACAACGCCTTGGATTAGCCCAAGCTCTTCTCCACGATCCCGATCTGATCGTCCTAGATGAACCAACAACCGGACTTGACCCTCAGGGTATGAAGGATATCAGAGACCTGATAATACACCTGAGTAAGGACAGGCAAAAAACAATTTTTCTTTCATCACATATCCTGTATGAGGTTGAACTTGTTGCTAACCGTATGATCATTATTAATAAGGGAACTACGGTGGTTGAGGGATATGTTAAAGATTTACTTAATTCAAGCGAACTCCAGGTCACACTCGAATGCGACAGTGTGGATTCGGTGGCAGGTATGCTTACTGAGCAATTTGACGGAGTGAGGATCAAATCTGTAACCAATGAAAAAATTCTATTCAGTGCTGGTAAAGAAGCTATACCACAAATTAATAAGCTCCTTGTGGAAAAAGGGATAAATGTCTACTCCCTGGTACCTGTCAGATCTCTTGAGGAGTATTTCCTCCAGTTAACCGAAAAGGAGAAAAAATGATTAACCTTATCAGAATTGAATTATTTAAGATTTTTAAGAAAGTCAGAAGCTACATTGGTTTCATTGCTATAGCCGTGTTGGTGCCCGTAATTCAGATCGCGTTGTATCTCGAAGGAGAAAACATACTCAATTTCCTGACACAGAACCTGAGACAAAGTTTCTTCTTTGTCGGGAATTTTCTGAACGGTTACCTGATTGCGTTCATTGTTCTTGGAAGCCTGATGATACATATTCCCTTCCTCATTACGCTTGTCACCGGCGATTTGCTTGCCGGCGAAGCTACTTCCGGAACGTACAGAATGCTTCTCACGAGACCGGTATCAAGAACAAAGATCCTCACCGCCAAATTCATAGCAGGTCAGATTTATACACATTCGCTCGTTCTCTGGCTCGCTGCAATTAGTATGGGTTTAGGCGTTATCATCTTTGGTGTCGGTGAACTGATTGTTATTACGGACAATATCACCATCTTTGCCAAAGACGATATACTCTGGCGATTCGCCCTGGCTTACGGATTCGGCGCTCTGAGTATGTCCGTTGTGGCATCTCTCTCTTTTCTCTTTTCGTCATTGGTGGAGAATTCAATCGGGCCGATAATCTCCACTATGGCTATTATCATTGTATTCATCATTATCTCATCGATCAATGTTAATTTCTTCGAGTCCATTAAACCATACCTTTTCACAAACTATATGCAACACTGGAGATACTTCTTTGATGATCCGCTTGATTCCGCCGAGATAATAAAATCGGGAATTATCCTGCTCGGACACGTAGTCGTTTTCTTTACAGCTACATTAATTATTTTCAGAAAAAAAGACATTTTATCATAGGTCATAAATGCTAAAATTTATATTAAGTTTGATATTATTCACAAGTATAATCACGGTACCTCAGACCAAAGACCCTGACGAAATACTCGACCGGGTAAAGGATAGATTTAAGAAGGTAAAGGATTATGAAGTTGACGTCAAAATTAAAATAGATGTTGACTTTTTGAAAGTGCCTGAAAACAAGGCGAAGATACTTTTTAAACAACCCGACAAAATCCGGATCAAATCTGATGGTTTTGCTCTCCTTCCAAAAAAGGGTTTGAACTTTTCTCCGGTTAGCCTTCTGAGCACTAACTTTACAAGTTTTTATGAACGTGATGAAATTATTGACGGGAACAATACCGCGGTGATCAAAGTAATACCGCTTGGTGAATCACCTGAAATTGTCCTTTCTACAATTTGGGTGGACAGAAAAAGTTTCGTTATAAGAAGAGTTGAATCGACTACAAAACTTGAAGGAACCTTTAACATTAATTTAGCTTATGATCAGAAAATGATTTCTGATTTCCCGCTTCCTTCCTCGATGATTTTTACTTTCGATATAAGTAAAGTAGCTATACCGAGAGGTTTTACCGGGGATGTTTCCAATGAAAGGCAGCTGAAGAAAAAGAACAGGATGACAAAGGGGACTGTTAATATTTACTATTCTGACTACAAAATTAATAAGGGAATCAGTGATAAGGAATTTATGGAGAAAGAGTCCGTAGAAAAGTAAATCCCTTATTTTATTTCCTGTATACTGAGTTTTCCTTTCAGGAAATTTATAACAGCATTTTGGGAGTAGTAACTATCGCTGTAAGTAAGCACAAGGTTTTTAATACCTTTAATTCCGGACAGGTAATACGGGTCACCGAAAGCTATAATAATGTAATTCTTTCCGCTGTTGATCACATATTCTATTACAGCCTGCTGAAGCGCCGTCAATTTGAGTTTTCCCTGATAGGATCTGATCCTGAGGAACACCGGCAGAATGAGAGTTGCAGAATTATCAATCTCCTGCCTTACTCTTTCAAATTCCGACAAATGCCATCTGTTATTGACAACAAAATTAAAATCGGAATTAAAATGATTATTGATCAGCTCGTGGAAGTAAATTTCCTGCTGCCCTTCCACTTTATCTGAAATACCGATACACCCCATTTTCCCGCTTTCAGGAAGGGTGAGGCTCACAGAAGTATTCTTAATTTTTAGTGCCCGTGAGGCGATCTCCTCTGAGATTCTTTCAGCTTCGCGTGAGTTGACAGTCCCCGCAATATCTTTCTTTGCAGTTTTCATCTGATATAATCCAAGCCAGTGTTTCGCTGAAAGAATCCTGATAACGCTCTCTTTAATCCTGCTTAGAGAAATCTCACCGCTCCTGACTGCCTCATAAAGACTATTAAAAGATATCTCGTCATCACCGCTAACAAGAACAATATCCGTGCCGGCTTTCACAGTCATTATCGTGGCTTCTTTGATCGAATGATAGTTACAAATCGCCTGCATATTCATGGCGTCCGTCACAATTAATCCGTCGAATTTCAGCTCATCTCTGAGTACTCCGGTCACTATTCGGGGGGATAAAGTTGCCGGAAGATTGGAAGGGTCAAGAGCGGGAACAACGAGATGTCCCACCATCACGGAATGTACCCCTGCCCTGATGGCATTTATAAACGGTAGAAGGTCCTCGGAAAAGATTTTCTCAGTTGATTTGGCTATAACAGGTATATCACGATGGGAATCCGTATCAGTGGCTCCGTGCCCCGGGAAATGCTTTGCCGTGGCTATCGCCCTCTCTTTTCTGTATCCGTCAACAAAAGCTTTCCCCATATGGGAGACAATCGCAGGTTCACGCGAAAATGAGCGTATATTCACTATCGGGTTATCGTTTACCTCCTGCAGATCAAGGACGGGCGCGTAATTCTGGTGGACACCAATCTCTAGCCCTTCTCTCGCGACGATTCTTGCAAACTTTCTCGCAAGATTAATATCGTTCACTGATCCCAGCGCCATGTTATGGGGAAATTGCGTCATTCCTTCAATTCGCATTGCCAGTCCTCTTTCAAAGTCGGCAGCGAAAAGCAAAGGGATACCCGTCATCCCCTGTAGTTTGCGGGTCACCCACTGATAATTAACCAGTGAGCCCTGAAAAATCACGAAACCGCCGGCAGAGAATTTCTGAACCAGCCTTTTGACACGCTTAAAAGTTTCGTGCGATTCATTGTTGAAATTAGCGGAGAAACCAGGCATTAGCATCTGACCGACCAATTGCCGCAAATTCATATTCTCCACTTCTCTTAATATCTTATTTCTAGAACGCGGATCAAGAGGAAATACAGATGGGAATTTTATAACCTCATTTTTACGCATCGTGGGCCATGCCTTGCTATTCCTTCACTGAATCCAATGATTTAACTACTGCCTCGTGGATCAATGATCTGTGCTTTGAAAGTTTGTTATTCTCCCTCGTGGGATGCACCCTGTTTGTAAGTAAAATAACTATCAGGTTCTGTTTTGGGTCAGTCCAGACAGATGTCCCGGTATATCCGGTATGACCGTAGGCTTCCTCTGAGAATGACTTTCCCGGTGAACTATTGAACTTAAAATTTGTATCCCACCCGATTGCCCTGCTGCTGGATTTATCAAACTGTGTCACAAACTTTTTGACAGTTGAATTCCTGATGTATTCTTTTCCCTGGTATTTCCCTCCTTGAAGGAGCATCTGCAGGATCTTTGCCAGGTCAGAAGTCGTAGAGAATAGTCCTGCATGCCCCGCCACGCCGCCCAGAAGATGTGCGTTTTCATCGTGCACAGTACCGATCAGCAATCTGTTACGCCAGTAATTATCTACTTCAGTCGGCGCGATCCTATGATACACTTTCTCTGATGGATTATAATAAGTATCGTTCATACCGAGTGGTTTGAAAATTTCATCAGCACAAAACTTATCCAATGGTTTTCGGGTAACCTTCTCGATCACCTTCCCCAGTGTGATCATTCCGAGATCAGAATACACCGTCTTGGTACCGGTCGGATATTCAAGTTCGGCATTATAAATATCCTTCAGTACTTCTTCCGAAGTTTTATACATCTTATAATACTGTTTATATGCTATCAGGCCACTATTATGAAGCAGGAGATTTTTTAGAGTAATTTTCTCCTTCCCGTTCGCTCTGAATCCCGGAATATATTTCTTAACCGGGTCATCAAGTTTAAATAAGCCCCTGTCAACACATATCATGGCAGCAGTTGTTGTCGCGATCACTTTTGAAACTGATGCCATATCAAAAATGGTATTAGTGAGCATCGGCTGTGCATCCAAAGCATAGGTATATTTTCCATAAGCTCTGTCAAATACGATCTGACCATTCTTGATTACCATTAAAGCAGCTCCCGGAAATACAGTGTCAGTAATGCAGGATAACATAATTTTATCGATCAGGGAAGAATTTTTTAATTCCTGAAAACGGGTGACATCAGCAAGAGAAGTCCGTTCTAATCTCTGTCCGCTGCCGTATACAAATTTGCTGTTCGGTACGGAGACCGGCAGGCTTCCGCTTACCTGGTACTCTCCGAAGATTATCTCGGCAAGCGCAACCTCACTTACTCCGGTTTCGCCATAGTTTATAATACAGTTTCTGACAGATGAATAATTCTCCAATTCATAAGGAGTGCCCTGAACTGCAAGAAGAGTTCTTTTGTTGGCAGATAAAAGTTTTTTAACCGCGTTTTGTCGTTTTTTTAGATAGCTGTCCTTTTTATTCAGAAACCCTGATTTTGAATATACAGATAAGATAACACCATTTGAATTCTTTGCCTGCTTAATGATTTCATTCAAAGCTGACTTATTATTGACGTCCGACAATCTCACGGTTTTAATTGAACTGTCTCTGTATCGTAATTCTGAACCGAATATACCCCCATCCCCGTTTTTATCACTATTTAGGATAATATGTATTATCTCTTTCCCTCCGGATGTTATAAGGGGAACCATCCGGTCTTTGTTTGAAAGCAGTGTAATGGATTTACGGGCTAGTTGTAATCCGGTAATATTATTCTCAAAAGAGTTTTTTCTCAACTCCTCCTTAACGAACTTGTTATTAAACAAACCGAGATTGTATTTAGCAGCTATGATTTTCCGTGCAGATTCATTAATTCTTTCTTCGGTTATGAGACCAGATCTGAAAGCACTGAGCAGCCCGGCATATGCAGAATCATCATCCTCAGCCATTAACAGAATATCATTGCCCGCTAAAAACGCCATAACCGCGGCGTCACCGCTGCTGTACTTTTTTGAAATTGCTTTCATGTTAAGCGCATCGGTTACTATCAGGCCGCTAAATTTGAGTTTTTCACGGATAAGCTCCCTGGTTAGAATAGGGGATAAACTCGCAGGCAATCCTGTTGAATCTATATTGGGAAGTGCAAGGTGGCCGGTCATTATCGAACTTACCCCGGCAACAATTGCCTGGCGGAAGGGAACCAGTTCTTTCTTTTCGAGAGAAGCGTAATTCTCCTTCAATACCGGAAGTTCAAGATGAGAGTCAACTGATGTGTTGCCGTGTCCGGGGAAATGCTTCGCAGTGGCAAGGCATCCGCCCGCCTGGATACCCCTGATGAAGGCTGTGCCTAATTTCGAGACCAGAGCAGGCTTTTCTCCGAAAGACCTGATGTTAATCACCGGGTTAAGACTATTTGTATTCACATCCAGAACTGGCGCATAAATATGGTGTATCCCTACTGAACGTGCGGTGCGCGCAAGTTCTCTCCCGGCTTCGAAAGTTTTTAATGAATCACCTGCGGCACCTATTCCCATATTGTAGGGAAGAGAGTAAAAATCACCTTCATCAGAGGCAATTGCCCGCTCATAGTCCGCAGAAAATAAGAGCGGCACCTGACTGATATTCTGAAGTCTGTTAAGTAATTTTACTTGTCCTCTGATGTTGCCTTTATAACAAATTGCTCCGCCGATTTTAACATCCCTTATAAGGTGTGCAAGACGCTGATACCTCGGATCATCTTCGGAATAGTTCCTGCCGGCGAAATAAGTGAAGATTACCTGTCCGAGTCTCTCCTCAATCGAAAGGCTTTTCAGAGTGAGCTCGACAATATCCGGAGATACAAACGACGAAGTATCATTCATATCGGGATAAATGATGTCACCATCATAACTAAGGTCTGCGTTGAGCCTGTGGCCGGTAAAGAAACCAGAAGCAATCAGAAGCGCGAAAAAAATTAAAAGATTACGAAGAATCATTACACTTTTCTTAATTAGTCGGCTTTCTTCCCAAATTCAGGATCAAGCTTTAAAAAAGGAATTATTAAAAATGCCGGTATTGTTGATATCATCACCCATATAAAGAAGTGCTGATACCCGATAATTTCCTGTAACCATCCGCTAAACATACCCGGCAGCATCATTCCAAGCGCCATAAACCCTGTACATATCGCGTAATGCGCGGTTTTATATTCACCCTGCGATGCATAGATCATATAGAGCATATATGCTGTAAAACCGAACCCATAACCAAACTGCTCTATCGCGACCATAAAATTAATTGTAATAAAGCTTTCAGGCTGGAAATACGAGAGGTAAACGTAGTTTAGGTCCGGAAGATGGATTGCACAAACCATGAACCAGATGACTTTTTTCAGACCATATTTGGATGCAATCATTCCCCCAAGAATACCTCCGAGAGTAAGTGAAAGAACTCCAACCGTCCCATATACTATACCAATCTCACCTGTTGTGAGCGCCAGTCCGCCAACATCTCTTGCATCAAGAAGAAAAGGGGTTGCAAGTTTAACCAATTGTGCTTCAGCAAAGCGATAAAGGAGCAGGAATGTCAATATTATCCCTATTCTCTCTTTCCTGAAGAAGAGAGCAAAAGTCCTGAAAAATTCTATCAGAATATTTTTATAACCGGCAGTAAGAGACGGCCTGTCTGATTCAGGTTTAGGTAATACCACCTTGTGGTACACCGCAAGCGCGATAAACATTGCTGCAATAAAGAAAAATGTCAGTGACCAGGCTAACGGAATATTTCCTGATCTCGCTTCAAATATGGTTGAAGTTGAATACGTGAGTTTAGGATCTAATTGGAACAACAAAATTGCAGGTTTATTCCAGTTATTACTGTCAAAAACCAGCCTCTGGCCCTCAATGAGAGTAATACTTGCATCACCTGATTCTTTCTGTACCGTGACAACTTTCTGCCCCTGGGGATCAGCCTTCAGTTTAATATATACGACGCCGATGTTTCCTGTACTTTTTAATTCTGGAATTTCCGCGAGCTTAGCAGGCGAGAAATTTTCTTTCAAAAATTTTTCAAGAGGGAATTTAATGTAATTATCATACCATCCCGGAGAAACTTTCACGACCGGTGCCTGCGCTTTAGCTTCTTCGGTCTGATAAAAGCCGTTACCGAGGTTTCTTTCTTTCGAATGTTTTATAACCGAGTCCGCAAATGCCGGGCTTACAGGCGAAGTGCTGACCCTTATTACTGAAGAAGATATATAAAAATCACTATCACCCGATTCAAACCTGACCAGAGAATCAGGAAGGACGTATTCCTGCCTGATATTTTTAGCTGACTGGACTTCCACAGCAACAGGATTAAAACCTGTTGAGGATTCGAGGTATCCCGCAAAAATTATCAGAAGCCCCTGACCGGTAATCATGGCGATGCGGTAAAATGTACTCCGGATACCAACAAAAAAAGTCTGGTCTTTTTGTGATAACCCCAGCATATAAAAACCATCTGCCGCGATATCGTGCGTAGCTGAAGAAAATGCCAGAAGCCACAAAAGTATCAGAGAATACTTGAAAAAATCCGGAGCAGGTATTGTCAGACCGGCACCGGCAAGAGCAGCTCCAATCAGGAACTGCATCGAAAGGATCCAGAAACGCTTCGTTTTGAGAAGTTCGACGATGGGGCTCCACAGAGGTTTGATCACCCAGGGGAGATATAGCCAGCTCGTGTATAGTGCGATATCAGTATTTGATACACCTAATCTTTTGTACATGATTACTGATAGACTCATGACCACAACGTACGGTATGCCCTGAGCAAAGTAGAGAGTTGGAATCCACGACCACCCTCTGGATTTTTTTCCGGTATTTTCTTTCATATCATTTATTTAGTTTATTGTCCGGCAAGTCTGTTTATTGAGAATAATGCGGCACCGACGGCAGGATTATTTTCCGGTGCGGTAATCCTGATTTCGGGCATTCTGTTTTTTACCTGTTCGATAAACAGGTTATTGTAGTAGTTATTATTTGTTATGAGGCTCCCCACGAGCGATACCTCAATGACATTGAGTAACAATTTTTTCTTGATCGCTGAGAGATGAAGCAGCATTTCTTCGGTTTCGTCTTCGATAATTTTTTTTGCAATAACATCGCCCTGCGAAGCGGCCTGCAATACCATCGGAGCAAATGAGGCAATATCAAAGTTATTTTTATAAATCTCGGAGATCAATTCCTCAGGAGAGGTCATATTGAATTTGCTTTGCAGGAGGTTCTGAAGTATCGTGGTTTCTCCCCTGCCATCGAATGCCTTTGCGACCGCGTTAAGTCCTTTTTTACCGATCATGTATCCGCTTCCCTCATCGCCGATAAATCGGCCAAAGCCCCCGACCCTGTAAAGTCTTCCCTTCGCATCTTTGCCATAAAGGATGGAACCTGTCCCGGCTATGAGTATGCAACCGGGCCTCCCTGAAAACGCTCCTTCGAGAGCTATTCTTGCATCGCTCTCAACGAATAAATTCTTCGGTTTGTAGTCTTTTGTCTGGCAATATTTTCGGAAGTCATTCTCCAGCCTGTCAGCGTCAGCTTTTCTCCCCGCGCCGGTAGCACCTATCAAAACAGCTTCAACTTCATGATATCTGACTTGATTTTTCTGTATACTCTCTTTAACTAATGAGTAAATAGTTTCCGAAACCTGTTCCGTCCCCAGCATTAAAAAATTTGCCGGGCCTCCGAAACACTCATAAACTCTTTCCTTTTTATCGTTTACCAGAACGCAATGAGTTTTGGTAGCCCCGCCGTCTATTCCAATGTAATACTTCATATTTTAGTCTAAATAATTAAAGATCATTCATGTGTGTAAAAATTTTCAATGAGGTAGTAACTCATCAATGTGATGAGGGTTACCGCTATCAGCAGCCATAAAACTGACCTAACCATTCTCTTCCGCCTGTTTTGGAGAATGCGTTTATTCGAAATGTAGCTGCTCCTCTGATAATCACCGTTTTTAATATCCCAGGAATCCTGTCCCGGAACTTTATGATTCTCTTCCGACATATTATCCAAAAGTTTGATAAATAAATATCATGTTTAAATATATGGAATATTTTTTCCTTTTGTAACCCGTTTTTATTTTTATTTTTCAATAAGCAATTTTTTTTGATTTAACAGACTACTTTAATGAGCCGGCTCGAAAGCTACTTCGCGAAATTCCGTCAGAATATAATTGGGATTGATCAGACTTTTGAATCTCCTTACGGGAGAAAGAAAATAATTTATGCTGACTGGATCGCAAGCGGAAGATTATACAAACCGATTGAAGATAAAATGATATCTGACTTCGGACCCTTCGTTGCCAATACTCATTCCGAATCCAGCACGACCGGAATGATCATGACCAACGCTTATAAACACGCGCAAAAATTTATTAAGGCTCACGTGAACGCAAATGAAAGCGATGTCATAATTGCCGCAGGGTCAGGAATGACAGGAGTTGTGAATAAATTTATCCGAATACTTGGGTTACGGGTACCGGAACAATTAAAACCTTTCCTGAATATATCCGAAGATTTGAGACCTGTAATTTTTATCTCTCACATTGAACATCACTCAAACCAGACATCGTGGCTAGAAACCTTAGCCGATGTAGTCATTATTCCTCCCGCGGATGATGGCTCTGTTTCTCCTGCTAATCTGAAAACTGAGTTAAAGAAATACAAAAACAAAAAACTCAAGATCGGAACCTTTTCTGCTTGCTCAAATGTAACAGGGATACACGCCCCCTACCACGAGCTAGCAGAGATCATGCACTCAGAAGGCGGATATTGTTTTGTGGATTTTGCCTGTTCTGCCCCATATATGGATATAAATATGCACCCGGCGAATTCAGAACAGTCACTCGATGCTATTTTCTTCTCTCCTCATAAATTTCTTGGCGGTCCTGGTACCCCCGGAGTACTCATTTTTAACTCAAATTTGTATCACAATCAGGTTCCCGACCATCCCGGTGGCGGCACAGTTGACTGGACTAATCCGTGGGGTCAGCACCGTTTCGTCAGTAGCATTGAGGCACGGGAAGATGGCGGTACACCCCCCTTCCTCCAAACGATTAAAACGGCTCTTACGCTGGGCCTGAAAGACCAAATGGGTACTGGAAATATGCTCCAAAGGGAAGAAGAACTGGTTGACATAATCTTTGATAAATTTCCCGCAATCCCTAAACTTCACCTGCTGGCTGGCAATATTACACACCGTCTCGGTGCCATTTCATTTTACCTGGAGGATATTCATTATAATCTTGCTGTAAAACTTTTAAATGACAAGTACGGAATTCAGGTACGTGGGGGTTGTTCCTGCGCAGGTACCTACGGGCATTTCCTGCTTCATGTGGATCCTAACCGTAGCAAACACATAACAGATCTGATTGATAGCGGCGATCTCTCTGAAAAACCAGGTTGGGTCAGGGTTTCACTTCATCCGACTATGACTGACGACGAGTTATTTATGATAATCGAGGCACTGAATGAAATTGTCAGAAATTATTCTTCCTGGGCAAAAGACTATTATTATTCGAATCACACCAATGAATTCCTCCATAAGGAACAGAAATTCAAGGATCTTAACATTTCATTCAATTTTTAAATGAATCCTTAACTGGTTACCGGCATCCTACTGACAGTAACTTAAATTATAGGAAAATTAATGCAAAAAAATGTTGGCTCTATGGATAAGGTAGTTCGTATCGTGGTAGGTTTGTCTGTGATGGTATTTGGATACCTGAATGAATCATGGTGGGGCTTGATTGGCCTCGTACCATTATTTACGGCTTTTATGGGCACTTGCCCGGCTTATCTCCCCTTTGGGATTTCAACATGCAAAACTGAAAAAAAGTAAAATTTCGCACCCGTTCGGCTGCTGCCGGACGGGCACTTTTACCTGATTTTAGAAATTTAACCCTCCGAATTCTCAAATTTTAGAATTCTTTTCTTTATTTTAAAAAATCCTGACTACTTCCTAAAATAAAAGCCTGAAAATGGGCTAAAAATTGCTTTTTTATTTTTCTTTCCACAATATTTGAATGGAATAATTATTGCTAATAACAAAGTAAATCTAAGTTATATCGAAAGGATTCCATTATGAACAAATTGCAACTTTTTTTGTTTCTCCTTCTCTCAGCCTCCCTTGTCGTTTCGGCACAGGACACTCCGAAAAAATTCGGTTATGTAGGCGTTGATGACTGTGGAATGTGTCACAAAACAGATAAGCAAGGAAAACAACTTGATATCTGGAAGAATTCCAAACACTCAAAAGCATACGAAACCCTGAAGACGGAACAAGCAGATAAAATCGCAAAAGATCTTGGTTTCGAAACCCCGGCGGTTCAGACTCCCAAATGCCTAAAATGCCATGCCAGTGGTTACGACACAGAACCTGCATTACTCGGTAAGAAGTTCAAAGTTGAAGATGGCGTTCAGTGCGAAACCTGCCACGGTCCGGGCTCAGAGTATAAAGCAATGAAAATTATGAAAAGCCGTGAAGAATCAGTTAAAAACGGCCTCATTATTCATGATCAGCTTGAAAAATTCTGCGTTAACTGTCACAACGCGGAAAGCCCGACCTATATTGCCATTGATGTTAATGAAGCATGGAATAAAATTAAACACCCAGTACCAACCAAATAGTATAATAACGTGAAAAACATTCTCATTATTCTATTGCTGTTAACCTCCACTGCATTTTCCCAAATAATAAACGGAAGAGTTTCCTCTTCCGTTTATGCTTTTGAGAGGATTGAATCCAGTTCTTCCTCAACAATGTATGTCAGGGGTTATCAGGCATTAAATCTCTCTATCGGTAAAGAAAATCTGTTTCTTCGTACCAGTCTCAACTTCGAGAATGCATACAGCAATCCCCTTGATCAGGATTCAAGGTTAAGATTCTACTCTATGTATCTTGATGTGCGTAATTTATTTCAGATTGCCAGCTTTAAGCTCGGCAGGCAGCCCGTCACCGCGAAAATAGGCGGAGGGAACTTTGACGGTATTTCAGCAAAATTGAAATACTTCGACTTTACCCTCAGCGGCTTTTACGGTGGAAATGTTCCGGCTTACCAAAAACTTGAATTAACAAGTGATTTCGCTAGTGACAACGTTTATGGCATTGGCCTTTCCACTCCGGAATATTTCAACCTTACATTTAACATTGATTACTATGCAAAAAACTCGGCAGGTAAAGAGTATACAGCCACCAGGCTCGACGAGAATTTTAATCCTATTACTCTCCTTATCAGGAAGAATTCGACAAACTTCTCTTTTATGGCCGGTACACTAAATTATTCATTGGAAGAACTGCTCAATATCACGACCAGATATGAGTATGATCTGAATTTTGAGAAGACTTCACTGTTCGAGGCAGATCTTTCATATCTTGTCACAAAAGACCTGGATGTTCAGGCGTATTATAATATAAGAGAACCTAGGGTCAGATATAACTCGATATTTTCAGTTTTTGATTATGGTAACACGAGTGAAGTTGAGATCGGCGCCGGTTACAAATTCCTTCCTAATTATATCGTCTCATCCCGTTTTGGTATGACAGAGTTTAAGGATGAATCATCAGGCCGTTTTTCTCTCGGACTCTCGACCCCGTATGGCACAGTCAACTACCGTAATGGTTTTGGCTATGCCGGTGAATTGAATTCGTTTTCTGTCGGTACTTCCAGATCCTTTTTTGACGGTATGATTACTCCTTCAGTTGCATTGAGCTACGTTACCTATAAACTCTCGGCCGATGACAAGGAGCAGAATCTGACATCCGTCCTTGGCGGAATAAACTACAGGCCGTTTAATAAATTCTCAGCGGACTTTCAGGTTCAATATCTGAACAATAAGATTTATTCTAACGACCTGAGATTCCTTCTCAAACTCAATCATTGGTTTAATGCGGATTTGAAAAATGTTTTCTAGCAAAGTATTTAAAGTCTATACAGGATTATTTCTATTACTATTTCTCGTGGGTTTTATCTCCATCAACGCCGATGAAGAAAAAGCCGGCAATAAGGAGATTATTAAATTTTCCCACGAAGTCCATACTTCTGCGACAGAATGCGCAGATTGCCACACCTCGGTTTCTGGTGCTGAGTCGCTTAATGACAGGCTGCTGCCTAATAAGGCTGATTGTGAAACCTGCCACAGTGACTGGCTTGAAGATAGCGAGTATTGTGAAAAGTGCCATTATCCCGACGTGATGACAAAACTCGTACAGAATCCTTCTCTGCTGATCTTCAACCATAAAGCTCATATAGAAGAAGGAGCAAAATGCGAATCGTGCCACAAGGATATTGCCGGCACCGGTTACAGTTATTCAAAATCTTCTTTTAACCCGGCAATGGAAGACTGTTATACATGCCACAATAGCGATAAAGGGCCTACACAGACCTGCGAATCGTGCCATAAAACTACTGATAACCTTATTCCGGAAAATCACAGGAATGTAAACTTTGTTTCTTCCCATAAATTCCATGCAACCGGTAAAGATGCTAACTGCATGATGTGTCATGACGATCAGAGCTGCGAGAATTGCCACCTGGCAACCACCGGAATTACTGAGAAGAACACAAAGACAGATTTCTTTATGCCTTACAGTCCTGCGAACAGTGCAAATAAGGCTAAGATTCAGAAGATCACACAAGTTCATGAACTTAACTACAGATTCCTTCACAGCATAGACGCTAAATCAAAGTCATCGGAATGTATCACCTGTCACCAGGTTGAAACTTTTTGTGTCCAGTGCCATGCCGGAAATAACGAAGATTACGCACTCAGCGGTGTAATGCCGGCCTCACACCTTAAACCCGATTTCAAAACGATCGGAGTTGGTTCCGGTGGAGGACTGCATGCAACACTTGCAAGACGCGACATTGAGAGATGCCAGTCCTGCCATGATGTTCAGGGTGGTGATCCAACTTGTATTTTATGCCATTCGGATCCGGACGGCATTAAGAACACAAATCCAAAAACACATGCTAAAAACTATCTGCAGAATTTTGACGGCGGAGACTGGCATTCAGACCAGGCATCAGTATGTTATACATGCCACACTGACGCTAATGCCCGTCCAAACGGAATTGCCGGTACTAACTTCTGCGGTTATTGCCACGGAATAAAATAAAAAATACCCGTCAGCGGAGAATGAACTCAAAAAAGTTTCTTCTCCGCTGATACCCGTTATGGCATTCAGCCGGCAACGGATTTCATAAGCCATTAGATTTACTTTAATGTTTTTTTGACGGAACGATAAATTGACATCATAAACTATCAGATTTGAGAAGCGAGCGTGGGTAAAACCACTAAAATTATGGAACGAACAGAAATACAGATAACAGCAGCACAACTAGCGGATTTAACATTTAAACTTCTTGCCAGTTGTCATGAAAAGGAAGAGCGTCTTGCCCGCCAGTACAGGCTAACACAGGCTGAATTCAGATGCCTGAGACACTTGCATGCGGACGAGAATATTAACAATAAAGAAATTGCTGAAAGAATGAACCTGAGCGCCAGCAGGCTGACGCGAATAATCGATGGGCTCGTCACCAAAGGTTACGTTATGAGGGAAATTGAACCAAATGACAGGCGTAATATGAGAGTTTCTCTTTCGGATAAAGGAAGAGAATTCGTGAATATGCTCGATGAGGCTTACATGAACATTCATGCTGAAATACTGCAGGATATCGAAAGTGTTCAGCACCGCCCCTTGATTAACGCTATGAGCCACCTCCTGGTAGCTCTTGAAAAATGGATCGCGAAAGGCGCCTAAGCCTGAATTTCTTACAGATTAAGAACTGATTCGTAGGCCCGGATCAGTTCTTTTTTTGTATTTAACAGATCCTGAGAAAGCACCTTTGCTTCCCCTAAGACCGGCATAAAGTTTGTGTCTCCGTTCCAGCGAGGAACAATATGGAAATGAATATGATCATCAATTCCCGCTCCGCTTGATTTTCCAATATTTGCCCCGATGTTAAACCCATCAGGCCTGCTCACTATCGAAAGGCATTTCTGCGCGAGTTGTAATTCTGACATTATTTCCGCGTTTTCCTCAGCCGTTAGATTCTGAAAATCATTAAGATGCCGGTTTGGAACAATCATTAGATGCCCATTATTATAAGGATACAGATTAAGAACTGTAAAAGTTAATTTTGCTTTTCTAACGACTAGGCTGTCGTCAGAAAATATATCCTCGGAAACTGCATCGCAAAAAATGCAGTTTGATTTTTTCTTCGCTTCTTTGAAGGACTGAATGTACTGCGACCTCCAGGGTGACCAGAGTTTTTCCATTTGTTTCTAAATCAGATTGTTAAAAAAAATGCAGCATTACCACCTTTAAATCCGGGTAATGCTGCAGTAAATATTTGTGTTTCGGAATTAGTGCCCTTCTTCGCGGGACTTCTTATATTCCTCCACAATCTTGTTCTCAACGTCCTTAGGAACTTCCTCATAGGTAGAGAAACTTCTTCTGTAAGCACCGCGTCCGCCGGTAAGGCTGCGGAGTGTTGAAGAATACTTATGAAGTTCTGATAACGGAACCAGAGCCTTTATTATTTGAAAATGTCCGTTAGAATCCATTCCAAGGATTTTGCCTCTGCGCGATGAAATGTCTCCCATAACGTCACCCATGCATTCTTCAGGAATCGTAACTTCAATTTCGTAGATCGGCTCAAGCAGGATTGGCTTCGATTCAAGGAATGCCTTCTTAAAGCCCATCGAACCTGCGATCTTAAAGGACATTTCATCCGAGTCCACAGAGTGGTGAGAACCGTCAAACAGAGTAACTTTGACGTCAACAACCTTATAACCGGCAAGTACGCCTCTTTCCATCGCTTCAACGACACCTTTTTCCACTGCTGGAACAAATCTGCCGGGCACTACACCACCAACAATTTCATCCGAGAATTCGAATCCGGATCCGCGTTGTTTCGGCTCCAGTTTCAGGAAGATATGACCGTACTGTCCTCTGCCTCCTGATTGTTTTTTATGTTTGTATTCCGCGCTAAGGCATTTCCCCTTAATAGTTTCTCTCATGGGTATTCTTGGCTCGACGAGATCAACTTCCACATTATATCTCTCCTTAAGCCTCTTAACCGCCAGGGCAAGGTGTAACTCACCCTGACCGGAGATAATAGTCTGTCCTAATTCCGGATTAAAAGCACCAAAGAATGAAGGGTCTTCCTCGTGTAAGGTATGCAAACCATCAGAGATCTTATCTTCGTCACCTTTTGCTTTTGGAATGATCGCGCCTTCAATGATTGGCTCGGGGAAAGCAATCTCTTTTAGAATGACGGGGAAACTCTTTGAAGCAAGGGTGTTATTAGTATGGGTATCTTTCAGTTTAACTACGGCGCCAAGATCACCCGCGTTCAGCGTGGATACTTCGGACCTGTTTTTACCGTTCATTAATGACAGCTGACTTAGTCTTTCTGTTTTGGAATTGGCTTCATTGATCAGATCCATTCCGGGATGTATATTCCCAGAAACAACACGGAATAGCGAAAGTTCGCCTACGTGCTGCTCGGATACTGTCTTAAATATAAAAAGAACAGGTTCACCTTTAGGATCACATTTAATATCGACAAGCTGATCTGAATCTTTGAAGCGGGCGTGTTCAACTTCCCGCTCAAGCGGCGACGGGAAATATTTCTCCACGAAATCCAGGAAATTATTCATCCCGACAGCCTTTGTAGAGCTAATCGCGAATACAGGAGTAAAACTGCGGTTGAGAACCGCATCCCTGATTCCCTTTTCAATCTCTTCAAGTGAAAGGGTTCCCTCTTCGAAATATTTATTCATCAGGTTTTCATCAGATTCAGCAACTTTCTCAATCAGCTGTGTTCTAATTTCTTCAACATTCGAAACCAGGTCGGCGGGAATGTCCATTTCAGTAACCTGCTTTGATCCGGGTGCACCGTATTTATATGCTTTCATCTTCAGGATGTCAATGACGGTATCAAAATTCAGGCCCTCATTGGCGGGAATAACCACCGGAATTGCACCGCTGTGAAGGCGATCGTTCGCCATTTTTACAACCGTATCAAACTGTGACCTTTCATTATCACATTTGTTGACTACGATAGCTGATGGAAGTTTAAACTCGTTTACAAAATGTCCGGTCATTTCAGAGCCAACTTCAACGCCTTCAAATGCTTTGAGAAGCATAACGGCGGTGTCGCATACTCTTATTCCGCATTTAACTTCACCTATAAAGTCCGAATACCCGGGAGTATCGACGATGTTAATCTTACTGTTCTTCCAGCTAAGATGCAGCAAGGAAAGAGAGATTGAAAACTGCCTCTCAACTTCATTTGCGTTGTAATCGGATACAGTATTTCCTTCTGCGATGGTACCTATACGGTTAATTTCACCGGCTGTAAATAATGCCAATTCGGAAAATGATGTCTTCCCGCTTCCCCCGTGTCCTATTAAGGTTAGATTTCTGATGTTCTCGGGAGTAATTTCTTTCACTAAGATCTCCTATTAATTTATTTTTTCATACGATTAAAAAAAGCTGCCAGCCCTGCTTTTAGCGCATTGAGGTTCGACATAAGCGTGGAGACAGGCGCCTCAACGCCCTTCACCACTTTCGATTCTATGTTCTGAAGCAGTTCAATTTTTGATTTAATTTCATCAACTATCCAGTTGATCTTTGAGATTTGCTGTCGCAAGTCTTTCGTCAGTTCATTGACTGAGACGGATAAGGATTTAATTGAATCGACCAGAGGTCCAACCTGCGCGGTTATCGCCTGGATCTCCTGTTGTATTAATCTGATCGAACCAGTTAACTGGTACAAAAAATAGATCAAAAAAATACAAAGCGCTGAGGCGGAGATAAGCAGGATTACCTCCATAATCTCGATAATCATTTTAAAGCCGGAATATTATTAGTTTTTAGATTCTTTATAAGCATCCACGCCGGCTTTCACCGCGCTCTTTACTCTTCCTGCTTCGGAAGTTAAAGTCTCCTTACCTTGAGCGACGGCATCACCTGCTTTGTCTTTTACCTGCGAGAAAATTTTCTCTGCATCTTTCAGAATATCGTCAGCCTTAACTTTGGCATCAGCAATTAATTGTTCGCCTTTTTTCTTGCCTTCATTAAGAGCATTCTCTGCTTTGACTTTTGCTGTTTCAAGAAATTTTTCGGTTTCGTCCATCCACTCATCAGCCCGATCCTTAATATCTTTCCTGAGTTCTTTACCGGACTTCGGGGCATACAATAACGCGAGAGCCGCACCGACAATACCTCCGGTCAGGAAGCCAATTAATAAACCTTTACTTAAATTCGATTCTTTTGACATATGAACTCCAGATTTTGATTAATAAATTACATGTTGCTAATGATTGCTTTTGCAAATTCACTGGCTTTGACTTCGGTCGCGCCTTTCATTAGGCGTGCAAAGTCGTAAGTGACTGTCTTTTGTTTAATTGTTTTCTGCATAGCTTTTTCTATCAGTTCCGATACCTTGTTCCATCCGATGTGTTCAAACATCATCACACCTGAAAGGATTACTGAACCCGGATTAACTTTATCCAGCCCTGCATATTTTGGCGCGGTACCGTGTGTAGCTTCAAAAATTGCTGTGTCGTAACTCATATTCGCACCCGGCGCAATACCAAGTCCGCCAACCTGGGCAGCTGCAGCATCACTCAAGTAATCACCGTTCAGGTTCGGTGTAGCAAGTACGTCATACTCGTTTGGCCTGAGTAGTAACTGCTGGAACATACTGTCCGCAATCCTGTCTTTAATAAGGATTTTACCATCCGGCATTTTGCCGTTAAAAGATTTCCATAATTCATCTTCAGAGATTGTAACGTCACCAAATTCCTCCATGGCCACCTGGTAGCCCCACTCCTTGAAGGCCCCTTCTGTGAACTTCATGATATTGCCTTTATGTACGAGGGTAACAGATTCCCGCTTCTTATCGATGGCGTATTCAATCGCTTTTTTAACCAGCCTCTTAGCACCAAATTCGCTTATAGGTTTGATCCCAATTCCTGACGGACGCCTGATATTTTTATCAAAATTTTTATTGATAAACTTGATAAGTTTATCCGATTCATCCGTACCGGATTTAAATTCAATCCCGGCATAAACATCTTCAGTGTTTTCTCTGAAGATCACGATATCAAGATCCTGCGGACGTTTCATTGGGCTGGGGACGCCGGTATAATATTTTACTGGGCGTACACACGCAAAAAGATCCAGAAGCTGTCTGAGCGCGACGTTGAGACTCCTGATACCTCCGCCTACGGGTGTGGTAAGTGGTCCTTTAATCGCAACTTTATATTCCCTGATCGCCTCAACGGTTTCTTCGGGTAACCATTTATTCTTCCCGTAGACTTTTAATGCTTTTTCTCCGGCATAAATCTCCGCCCATTCGATAACTTTTTTGCCTTTGTAGGCTTTTTCAACAGCGGCATCGAAAACCATTTTTGATGCATTCCAAATATCAGGACCTGTTCCGTCACCTTCAATAAAAAGGATTATAGGGTTATCTGCTACAGCTAATTTCCCGGAATCTATTGTGATAGGGGTACCGGAGGAAGGGATGTTAATTTTTTTGAATTTTTTCATTTTTGATTAGTCTGTTTTATGTTTAATAATTCGTTATTTATTTTACCAAATCTCTTCTGATAAAGGAATATGCTTATTATTCCAACCACAACGGCAAACCACAGTGTCGCCATACGTATAATAAAAGTCGAGGCAACCCCAACCTCCGGACCGGCACCCTGTCCGATCACAAGGAATGTGAGTGTTCCATCAGTTAACCCCAGGCCTCCGGGCAGCATGGCGATTGCACCTACTATAGTTGAAAATCCATAACTAAATGCAGCCCAAAAAAGGGATATCTCAACCTTAAAATTAATGAGAATAATGTAATATCCCAAACATTCAAAAAACCATGAAATCAGGCTTAGGCCTGTCATTAATAGTAAGGGTCTTGTCCTAAGCATCAGGTAGGAACTCTCATAAGCTTTTTCGATTCCTGTAATGAACTTTCTCGCAGGAGGAATTTTTTCCAGGAATTTCAGTGTTCTTAGAGACAGGGCATGATTCGCCAGGAAAACAGTTAAGGTTATAAAAAATACAGCTGTTCCAGCTACAACCATACCGCCATAATTATAGGCATACGCGCCTGCAGCGGCGATCAGAATCAGTGAAAGGAAGTCCGTTATTCTCTCCACAAGGACAATCGGGGCCGTTTTGCTCACTGGCTCCTGAGTTAGTTCTTTTACAAGATATACTTTCAGTAATTCTCCCATTTTCCCCGGAGTTACACTCATTACCAGCCCTGACATAAAAATGGAATAGGAATCTCTGAAACTCAACTGTATGTTAAGAATTCTTACATAATAGTGCCATTTGAGAAAGCGGACAAAATAATTCAGATATGAGAGGCCCAGTACAGGGATTAATATGTACCAGCTGAAACGGCTAAAGGCAAGGAGCACCTGATTAAAATCAGCGTATAAAGAGAAAACCAAATAAATTATGCCGGCAAAGCCGACTGATATAAGAATTTTCCGGGAAAGGCCCTTCATTCGGAGATAACTGAGGAGATGGATTGATATATCCTGCTGAGTGGCAGGCCAACAACATTGTAATAACAGCCAACGATTTTTTTTACAAATACTGCGCCATAATCGTCCTGAATGCCATAGGCGCCAGCCTTATCCATCGGGGAGCCCGATGAGACATACCTCCGTATTTCGTCTTCGCCCAGGTGTCTGAAGGACACTCGGGTCTTTTCATACCCTGTCACCCGGCGGCCATTAGCAGAATTACAAACTGTAAATCCTGTATAAACCGTATGAGTCCGGTTACTTAGAGTCTTAAGCATCCTGAAAGCTTCGGTGCTATCTTTAGGCTTCCCGAGGATCTTTCCATCGAGAACCACGATCGTATCGGCAGTAATTATTATCCCTTCCCTGTGTCTTGAACGGGCGATCGCGAGTTTCTCTGCGGAGATCCTTTGGACAGCTTTGTAGGGAGCCTCCTTCGGTAAGATGTTCTCATCCGAGTCAACTCTCATGTATGAGGGATTTTCAACAATTAAAAGGATTAGTTTTCGCCGGCGTGGTGACTGTGACGCAAGTATAATATTATGGTGGCGGGAAAACAAATGGTTAAAAGATTAAGTTAGGAAGATTCGAGGGGGCGGATAGACAGTTACTGCCTATCTGAACATGGCCTTGATACTGCCCCAGGTTCTTTTTACATCCGAAATATTGTGAGTTACTGTGACTTCTTTTGAGTATGAGGCCTTGGAATCATTATCCACGATTTTAATCCGGTAGACGAAAAGATAATCACTAGTTTTGAAAACATTCTCATCGATAAACTGATAAAAAGAATTATCACCCTTAGGCGCAATAGTGCCTACGGAAATAAAATTACCGTGTAAGGTTTTTCTTTCTATCACGAATTCCTTCAGGTTAATTTCATCCGCTGTTTTCCACTCAATTTTCACATTACCGTATTCACTTCTGGCAGAGAAATATTCCAGAAACGCCCCGGCTGATAGTATCGTAGTGAAAAGCAAAATGATTATTAAAGTTGATAACTTTTTCATAACTGCAATATATTTCTTAAAAATGGAATAAACAAGTATATATTTGTGCTCAGGCGCAAGATTTCGGAGGGATTCCACCTCAGAATTTTGAGTCGAATTTTGGCCAGAATTTGCCCGCTTTAATTATTTGCCGTCCTGCAACAAATCCTTAAAAATCACTATATTTATAGTTTATTGTATTTATATTTTAACAAGGATGTATGCAAACCACTCACTTAAAGTTGTTTTCCCAGGTCAATTCCCTCATAAATTCTGCCCGGCGCAGTGAAGCGGGATTCATTGACTCATTCTGTGATTTCCTTGTTGACGAATTCCAGTTTCAGTCAGCAATTCTATTCAGAATCACTGAAGAATCAAAATTACAGCTGTTGGGCAAGTCTTCCGGCGCCAAGAAGTCCTATCTTCCGACAATGCTTTATGACTGCGGTGCATGCAAACTTTTAAGAGGGGAAGTTGAAAACTATGAGTTTTCCACAGACCCCAACTGTCAGCTTCAGTCAATTGACCATATCCTCTATGAGGCCTGCCAGGTAATCAAGAGTACAAAGGGATCAAACTATTTCCTTAAAGTTTCTCAAAAAAGCCAGTTTACAAATGCTGACAAAGAACACTTCAGGATCCTTGGTGAATTTATCAGCGTTGTACTTTCAGCGTGGTCAGGCAAGATTGAATCCGACGAGTTTTCACTTGGCAAACTCATCGCGGAACTGGCGTCTGAATTCAGAACTCCATCAAACAGTATACTTGGCTTTACATCACTTCTTTCAGAACAAAGACTGACTCCGGGACAGACCGAATATGTAGCAACTCTAAAGGATAATGCTCAAAAACTGACATCATTAATAAACGACCTGGTGGATATTGCAAAATGTGACTCCCAGAGTGTAGTCATAAACACTAATCTTATCAAGCTGGATGAATTCATCAACGAAATCAAAACAACCGTAAACGAAAAGCTAGACAGTAAAGTTTCTTTTGATGTAGTCGTTGAAAAGAATGTAAGCAATAACGTTAAAGTTGATAATGTGAAGTTAAAATACATCCTGAACAACATAATCGCTTATTATGTGTATTCAACTTCCGCGGGTAAGATAAGCCTGACCATTTCATCCTCATCAAAGGAAAAGTTAAACTTTAAGTTCAGCAATTCGGGGAGTTTCAAACCTCTCGTCAATCCAAAAAATTTCTTTTCCCAGCCATATACCGGAGAAGACACAAAAAACAAAATCATAAACGCCTCAATACTTGGCGTCTCGCTATCGCGTAATTATATTGAGCTTATGGATGGCAGGCTCGAGGTCAATGCCTCATCAACAAGAGGAACGGTAATACAATTTTATGTAAAAGCTGAGAGCCTTAACCCGATTGAGGCGACTATCACGTCCCTGCCAAAATCAGACACAAGAAGCAAAGTTCTTGTAATTGAAGATGATTATGCTACATCAAAATTATTATCAAACTATCTGAATAAATGGGGCTATGAACCAGCTATCATCAACTCGGGTGAAAAAGCGCTTCAGATTCTGAAAAAGGAAAAGTACCTCGCGGTGATCATGGACATCGTGCTTCCGGACGTCAACGGACTTGAACTGCTTAAGAAGATCAGGGAATTGGATAGAACAAAGAACATGCCGGTTATCGTTTGCTCTGTGGAGGCCGAACAGCAGAAAGCGTTTATGATGGGAGCGGTAGAGTACTTTGTAAAACCGATTAAATATAAAGACCTTGTTGAAGTTCTCACAAGCTATAAATTGAAAAAGGATTCTAACGTCCTCTGTGTGGATGATGACATACCTACACTTAATCTGGTAAAGAGCGCCATCGAATCTGTCGGCTACAATGCGATCGCAGAATCAGTATCAGTAAAGGTCATGGACCTCATTAAGGATATGCAACTTGATCTGGCAATTGTGGACCTTGACATGCCTGAGGTGAACGGATTTGAATTGATAAAGCTGATCAAATCCGTAAAGAAGTTTTCAAACCTGCCGATAATAATTTATACGGGTAAAGAGGATTACGCAGAAGACCTTAAAAAAATCGACGGCCTATTCACGGATTTACTTGATAAACGAAGCACCAAGATCGAAGACCTAGCCGATACAATAAGCGCGATGATTAATCGCTACGAAGAGCCGACTCCTCCCGAGATAGCTGCAAAGCAGGAAGGAGGAGAACTGAAGATATTACTTGTGGAAGACTATAAGCATTCACAGATTATCGTGACCCGTCTGCTTAAGAAGAACGGGTTTAATTCAGTAGTGGTCGTTGAAAACGGCGCTGAGGCTCTCGAGAGAGCGAAAGAGCAGAAGTTCGATTTGGTACTTATGGATATGCAGATGCCTGTAATGAATGGCTTCGAGGCAACCGAGCGTATGCGTCAGCTTCCGGAATATAAAGATACTCCAATAATAGCTTTAACAGCGTTTGCTATGAAAGGTGACCGCGAAAAGTGCATTGAAGCGGGTGCAACCGATTATATACCCAAACCAATCGACAGTGTGGAATTTATCGATAAGGTCCGGTACTATACTTCGGTGCAGGTATAAAGTATTCCGAGTTTTATTTTTTCTTTATAACGGACGAGGTGTCCCTGCCCAAACCCCCTGACGGGCCACCGCCCATAATTGCGGAATTGTTAAGGGTTTCGAAAGTGTATCTCATCTCTTCAAGAGTAATACGAAGCTCCTTCATCAGGAATAGTATATCTCCTTTCTGATCTGAAACAAATTTTGTCAGGCTTTGTATTTCAGGAAGTAAATCCTGTGTCCCGGTGAGTAATGTCCGTAAAGGTTTGATTACCGTCTCTCCTGTCGGATCAAGCATCTTAATTGCAAGGCTGTCAGGTTTACTGTAAACCGCCATTAAAGTGTCCGTTCTCTGTAAAATTACTCTTAGACTTTTTTCCGCATCCAAAGCTCTTTCGGATAACTCGGCAAGATTATTCATTAATCTGAAAGCTGTACCTGCGCCAGGATTGTGGTCTTTCTGAATGTTTTCAGTGATCGCCTTAACGTCATCCAATAAAAGGTTCATTTTTTCTGATGCATCGGCCATATTCACAATAGCTCTGAAAATTGCGCCGTCGCCGGCATTTCTGTCACGATTAAGGTTACCTGATAATTGTTCAAGATTAAAAATGAGCGAAGACAACAAATCACCGGACTTCTGGACTTTGTTATTTTCCAGTAACCTCTTCCCTTCTAGGGTTGCTATTGAAGGAATGAGGCTTAGCTCAGGAAGCACCCTTTTTGAATTTACACCCTGTAAAAATTCTATGGAACTTGCGAGCGTGACAGGATTTACCGATTTATAGAGAGCAGAGTTTTCAACGATGAGATGTTTATAATCATCAAATATTTCAAGAGTTGCCTTTATATTATTATCCTCATCAAGGTTATAATCGGTTATCCTCCCGATCTGAAAGCCCTTAAAAGAAACCGGTGAATTAGCACTGAGGCCGTTTGCATCTGCAAATTTTGCGGTATAATAGACTTTTGCCTCAAAAATTCGTTTATCAATTAAAACAGTTATTAAAGCAAGGCCAAAAATCAGCGTAGCGATCAACACAAAAATTCCGACTGTACGCTCTGAATATTTATATCTCAGTTTCATTTAAACCTATTGATAGATAATTTGTAACAATCTTCCGGACTAATTCATCCTCAATCATAATCAGATCTTCCCAGGGCCCCTCACAAACAAAATTGCCCTTATGTAATATAATTCCCCTGTCCGCCCTGTCAAACAAAATATCATTGTTCGAATAGAAAACCTGAGTCGTTTCCCCTTTCTCCCTGATACGGGTGATCTCTTCGATTAGTTTCTTTTTAGCACCAACCTCAAGATCAGTGAACGGCATATCATAAATAATTATATCCGGGTCTATAATATATGCACGAATAATGATTATCAGTTTATAATATTGTGCATTAAGCCTGGCCGGCCTTTCCCTGAGTAAAGATTCCGGAATTGAAAAATAGGAAAAATATTCCATTATTTTCGAGAGTTTGTCTGCCAGCGGTATTTCCGGAAACACGTAATTGTATGGCAGCAGCAAGTTTTCCTGGATCGAAAGGTTTGAAATCAGCCCGAGTCTTTCAAACACAAAAGCGGATTTTCGTTTTAATTGGGAGATTATACGGCTGTCAATTGTATGGACACTGAGATCGTCTATCGTTACAGTGCCGGAATCAGGCGTATATATACCGGCTAAAATTTTCAGGAAAATGGATGCCTCTTCCTCACTCTGGCAAAGTATTCCGTATAACATTCCTTTTTCAAAAGCGTAACCTATATTATCGCAAAACACCCGGTCATCAATAGAATATTTTAATCCTGTAATTCGCATCTTCCTTTATCCCAAATAGGTAAGAATGGTTACAGCTATGTCAACGATTATTATGAGGCCGAGGGACTGGACCACTGCCTTAATAGTTCTCTGCGGTACCTCTGTACTCGCGTATGACACCCTAAGTCCCTGATATGAGGCCGATACTGATATAATAATTCCAAAAAGAGTGGACTTTAACAGGGTTGAGGCAAAATCGGCAACCGTGAAATTACGCAGTATTGAGAGCAGGTAATCAAAGAAGCTAGCATGAGTGATAATTATTGAGAAAAAATATCCGCCGAGAATTGCGACGAAGTTAAAATATATAGTGAGGATAATCATCGAGACTGTCACGCCAACAAGTCGGGGAACGACCAGATACGACACTGGGGAAATTCTCATCGCGACCAGAGATTCGATCTCAAGATTTACAGACATATTACCTAGTTCGGTAGAAATCGCTGTTCCTGACCTGGCAACAATTATGAAAGCGGTTAAAAGGCAGGATAATTCCCTGGTTATACCGGAGACAAAAATTGTGTTAAATAATGAGCTCTGCGAAAAGCCCGGAATGATACTATTCCCCTGAATAATTATCAGTCCGGTAATGGAGAGAGAGACTAAAGAGATTATGCCAAGTGCTTCAAATCCCGTAAATAGTATCTGGCGGACTAAAACAATAAAACCTATATTCGTATTTTTTCTGAAAGCAAAAAGCTCAGTTAGAGTTTCCGCGGCAAATTGAAAGAATCCGATTGTGTTTTCTATTCTTTCTTTCAGGGGGTCTATGATATATTGTTTTATTTGCATTGTATCTTGCCGCAGTCTACCTGGATTTGCTAATAAACTCCTCTAATTGCTCAAGCGATTCACACACCACCACATCGGGATAGTTCTTATCAATTTCGGCGCGTATCCCGGTTATCCCTTGTCCGCCGATAATGATTTTCTGTTCCGGGAATTTTTTCCTGATATTATCTATTGTCTCCAAAAGTCTAAGTCCATTAAGATGAAAGTTGATTGACAATCCGACATAATCAGGTTGTTTTTCTTCAATATATCTAACCAATTCTCTGGCCGGAGTATTCGCGCCCAGGTAGAAGGTCTGCCAGCCATTAATTTCAAAAAAATTTGCGACCATCTTTGCGCCGATCTGATGAAACTCCTTATCAACGCAGGTTACGATTACGGAATTATCAACATCTTCTTCTTTCCTGACTTTGTCAGAAATCATAGTTATCAAGTGATCGATAATCGTAGTAGCTACGTGTTCATCGGCAATATTAATTTTGCCGTCTTCCCACAATTTCCCAATCCGGTAAAGCGATTTCTGGAAGAGGTCCAGGTATATGGATTTGGGAGATTCGCCGTTCTCAAGAAGAGTCAGGCATATTCGTTTACAAGCTTCTTTATCCCCATTTAAAAGGGAATCAAAAAACTCCAGATATTGAACCTGTTTAATCATTTCATTAAAACCTAAAAAAGAGTATTTAAAACAAGCCAGTTAATTAAAATAATAATTTTATTTGAATTATTTCTATTTCCGCCGCTGATCATTGAATTTATTCTTTTACGCCTGAAATTGTCCCATTATATAAAAACAAAATTTTGTTGTATTAGGTTCGCTATTTTAGGGCATATTTACTGAGCAATTATGGTTTTTCTTTTTACAGTTTTTCTCTTTATAGCAGCCTCCTTCCCGATGTCACGGGCGGATTCCCTTCGTGCCCCGGTATACAATACAACTCGTGCCACGGAAGTAATAAAGATTGACGGCGTACTCAATGAATCCGACTGGAATAAAGCCGAATCCGTCATTATGAATTATGAAATCCAGCCGGGGGATAACTCACTCCCACGAGAGAAAACTGAGGTAAGGATTCTCTACAACGACAATTATCTTTACTTTGCATTTACCTGCTATGACAAAAATCCTTCCGAAATACGTGCCACCCTCAGCGACAGAGACCAGATTTACAGAGAAGATTTTGTATTTGTCGGGCTGGAAACATTCGGTGAAAAACAACGGATGTATGAATTTCTTGCAAATCCTTTAGGTGTCCAGGCTGATCTGATGCGGGTTGGTAATAATGAAGACGATACCTACGATGCTCTCTGGTATTCACACGGGGTTATTACGGATTCAGGATATAACGTGGAAATTGCCGTTCCGTTCCGGATATTAAAGTTTCAGAATAGCGCTCCGATGGAATGGGGATTACTTCTGGGGAGAAACTATCCCCGTGAAACCAGGTATATTTTTTCGTGGTCGCCATTTGACCGTGATGATCCCTGCTTCATCTGTCAGAGCGGAAAACTTACTGGACTCCCACGATTGGAAATCCCAGTCACTTATGAATTACTCCCCTACATCATAGGACACAGACATGGCAACATTGAAGACTACGATGACCCCTCTTCCCCCTTCATTCAGTCAAACTTTAAAGGAAGAGCCGGACTTGGATTAAAGGTGCTTCCAACAAGCGATATTACTCTGGAGACAGTAATTAATCCGGACTTTAGTCAGATTGAATCAGACGCAAAGGTTATAAGCGTTAACAGCCCATTCGCCGTGTTTTACCCGGAAAAACGTCCTTTTTTTCTTGAGGGATTGGATATTTTCCGTCTGGGAGGTGAACACTTCTATTCCAGAATGATTAATGATCCGGTATTTGCCCTTAAAATGACAGGCAAAGCCGAGAAACTGACATATGCAGTATTGGGCGGCAGTGACAAAAATTCACCGCTCATTGTTCCCGGAACTGATTACAGCGAGTTCGTCGAAACCGGAATGCGAAGCTTCTCCGGTATCGTCAGAGCGAGGTATGATTATGGTGATGAATCATTTTTGGGCGTCCTGCTCAGTAACAAAAAATGGACTGGAGCTAACAATTTTGCGGGCGGAATAGACTGGAAGGCAGGATTCGCTAAATACTATTATTTTCGTGGTGAGGCAATGTTTTCGTCAACACGGGAACTTGATGATCTGACACTATATGACGACTCGAGAACTCTGGGCAATACAAACTACGATGCCGCACTTAACGGAGAAAAATATAATGGATACTCTGTGAGAATAGCCCTGGAACGCAGCAGCAGAAACAATTATTTTATTTTGTCGCTATTCGATGTCAGTCCGACTTTCCAGTCACATACTGGATTTATTAACCGTGTTGACAGAAGAATGGCTGAGATTGAGGCAGGCTATATCGTATATAACGACAGCTCATTCTTGGAGAGGATAAACCTCTTTATTAATCATGGTTCAGATTTTACCTATAAAAGCATAAGGAAAGACCAGTGGGTTTTTCTTGGTATATCAATGACGCTTCCGGGCCAGACCAACCTGACCATAGGAGCACCGGTATTAAACCGTGAAATTTTCCGCGGAAAAGAATTTCATAATATTGCCAGAATTCATACAAATCTTAACAGCAGTCTTTCGAAATATATAGATTTCTACTATTCCGGAGTCTATGGAAGAAATATTTACAGAGACGATCCTCCTGAGCTCGGAACTGGCTTTGAAATTAGTGCCGGAATAACTTTCAAACCATTCTCCAGTTTTAAGACCAGTCTGGATGTAGCGCTGGCGAGGCTAAAAAGCATTGCAAATTCGGACGTTTTTTACGACGGATACATCGTGAGAAATACAACATACTACCTCCTTTCTAAAGAATCTCAATTCCGGCTCATTAGCGAATATGATTCCTTTTCAACTGCATTCTATTTCTATCCCCTGTTCAGCTATAAATTAAACCCGTTCACAACCTTTTTCATCGGCACAACTCACGATTTCCGAGACTATGGAAACAGCACCAGCTTCATACGAACTGGCACTCAGTATTTTATAAAACTCCAATACCTCTGGAGTAACTTATAATTTATGCTTTCTCCTGTCATAATTCCCTAAATACTGACATTTCGTCACAAAAGTCTCTCCCAATTCTTGATTTAGGTTACTATCTTAAATAAATTTGGGATTATTTTGTAAAATTTTGAGGATACTATGGCAAAGACTAATGCTGATAAATTTGAATTCAAAGCTGAGACCAGACAATTACTTGACATTCTGGCACACTCACTCTATTCCAGTCGCGAGATCTTCCTCCGGGAACTGATCTCCAACGCATCTGATGCACTTGATAAACTAAGGTTTGAGTCCAACAGAAATACGGACTATGCTGATAAAGACCTGCCGCTCGAAATCAGGATCGGTTTCGATGAAAAGAAGAGCATTCTGACAATTTCTGATACAGGTATCGGTATGTCACACGAAGAAGTGATCTCGAACATCGGAACAATAGCGCACTCAAGTTCTGCAGAATTTATCAAACAACTGAAAGAGAATAAAGAAGAAGCCAATAATATTATCGGGAAGTTCGGTGTGGGCTTTTATTCAATATTCATGGTCGCAGAAAAAGTTGCCCTTAAATCAAGATCTTACAGAAAAGAAGAAAAACCGGTCATCTGGGAATCGGAAGGTACCGATGAATACAAACTCAGTTATCTTGATGAAAATCTTAAACGTGGCACTTCTATTGAAATAAAACTGAAAGAGGACGCTAAAGAATTTGCTTCAAAATGGAAAATTGAAAGCGTCATCAAACAGCATTCAAATTTTATCTCATTCCCCATTTACCTTGAGAAAGAAAAAGTAAATACTACACCGGCATTGTGGCGGGAACCTAAATCCAAAATCACCCCAACAGAGTATGAGGATTTTTACAAATTCCTGTCTCATGACTCTGAACCGCCTGCCGAAACTTTGCATATATCGGTTGACGCGCCAATTCAGTATAACGCCCTGCTCTTCATCCCAAAGAAAAATGAAGACTTTTTTGGTTTTTACAGGGACCAGTACGGCCTCGACCTCTATGTGCGCAGAGTCCTGATTCAGCATAAGAGTAAGGATCTTATCCCTGAGTATCTTGGATTTGTTAAGGGTGTAGTAGATTCTGAAGATTTACCCTTAAATGTCTCGAGAGAAACACTTCAGGAAAACGCAGTCTTCTCGAAAATTTCCAGTAATATTATTACTCAGGTCCTGAATTTTCTTATAAAAAAGGCTACTGATGAGCCGGAGAAGTTTCTGGAAATATGGAAAGAGCACGGAAGACAGTTTAAACTCGGCTATAGTGATTTTGTGAACAAAGACAAATTCACACAATTATTGAGATTTAATTCTTCTTCGTCCTCAGACCAGACCGGATTCGTTAGTATTGACGAGTATATCAACAGGGTTAAAAAAGATCAGAAGGAGATTTATTTTGCGTTCGGCACAACGAGAGACGCGCTAATTTCCTCTCCTCAGTTTGAAATATTCCAGAGGAAAGGAATAGAAGTTCTTTTCCTCCTTGATCCGATTGATGAGTTTGTATTAACTTCATTAGGGGATTACAAAGATTTCAAGTTCATTCAGGTTGACCAGATCGATCTCGGTAAGATCGAAAAATTTGAAGATGTGAAGAAGGATGAAACGAAAGCACCTGAACTCTCAAAGGATGACCTCAAACACCTTGACAGCCTTGCACAGAAGATAAAATCAATACTTGGGGACAATGTTACTGAAGTGAGAATTTCAAAGCGGCTCGATTCAAGTCCTGCCTGTCTTGTTAATCCGGAAAACTCCCTCTCTTCAAGTATGCAGAAGTTTTTAAAGCTCACTCAGAAAGATTACGCGCAGCCAAAGAAGATATTCGAAATCAATCCGAAGCATCATCTGATTATAAACCTGCTGGAAATATTCAAGAAGGATTCACACGATACTTTCATCGAAAGAAGCGCCTGGCAGCTTTTTGAACTTTCACTGCTGCTGGAAGGAAGTTTATTGGATCCGCATAAATTATTTAAGCGGGCTAATGATATGGTTACTGAGGCAAGCGATCTGTATCTAAAGGCAAAAGCTAATCAGCAATAATCAGATCAGATAGCGTAAAAACAAAAAAGTTTATCCGGCACAATTAATTGTCACCGGATAAACTTTTTTTGATAGTTTTACTTAGTTTACTGGCTGACGATCATTTGCTTTAATCTCAATGATCTTCGTATTTACAGAACAACTCGTATTTCTGTTATCGCTCACGGTCAGTTTCACTTTATAAATACCGGATTTAAGGAATTTATGAAATATCTTTGCTCCTGTACCTTTCGAGCCATCTCCAAAATCCCACGAATAATTTATGAAGTCACCTTCCGAGTCATAGCTCTTAGATGCGTCGAACATATATCCGTCATATACTCCTCCAACAAGCAATTCACCCTTATCTTCTATACTGATAACCGGGGCGGAGTTAACAACTAATTTAAATTTCCTGACATCAATGGCAGACGAAGAACCGCTTCCGTCATCAACAACCAGGCGGCAGTCATAAATTCCGGGCACCGTAAATCTGGCTTTTGCTATCTTACCCGACAAGGTTTGTTCTTCGGGGAGTTCCCATCTGAAGGATAGAGAATCACGGTCAAGATCAAACGACGCGGAACCGTCAAAAACGAACTCCTGGGAAGGGCAAACTACAATCTCTTCCGGATACACAGCCTTTGGTCTCGTATTAACTTTAATTTTTTTCGAGACTTTCTGTCGGCTGTTTGCCAGATTGGTATTATCGTCCACCGTCAAAGTGATATTATAAATACCAGCTGTAAAATACTTATACTTAATTTTTTCACCGATGAGCGTATTACCATCGCCGAGATCCCAAGTGTAAGCAAGTTTCTGACCGTCTGCATCTTCTGAAACTGAAGCATCAAGCTGAAATTCTTCATTCAGAGCGACAGAAGAAGGGATCACAAAATCAGCAACCGGTGTGGAATTAATAAGAATTGTTATCTCTTCAGTTACAACACCATTACCCAGGCCAGAGTTATCTTTCAGTGTTAAAGAGCCGGAGTACCTTCCGGCAGCGCTATATGAATGGCGGGAGATCATACCACTTCCGGAATTACCATCTCCAAAGTTCCATTCGTAGGTTACTATTGAACCATCCGCGTCCTTAGATTCCCGGGCGTCGAAGGTTATCATTTCATTTACGCCGGCAGTTATTTCCCGTGAAGTGGCTATAACCGGCGGTGCATTGATTTCAATAAGTTTGTTTATCGTAGCGGTATTGCACTCAGTCTTTGAGTCCGTGATAATTGTCAGCTGGACAAAGTATTTTCCTTCTTTTTTAAACGTATGCTCAATATTCTTTCCTTCTGCTGAATTTCCGTCTTTAAAATCCCATTTGTAAGATGTAATATTTCCTCCGCCGCCGTAAGATTCTTCAGCATTAAAGGACACACTCATATCCCGTCCAAAAGCAACCGGAGCAGTAAAGTTAGCGACCGGCGCAGCTTTAACGACCACAATAAGTTCATCGGTGTCCGTATTATCACAGTCACCCAGTTCATCCCCGGTAATCGTAAGAACAACGTTATATGTTCCCGGCTTTTCAAATGCGTGTGTCGGGCTCATACCGCCGCCCGTCGTTCCGTCACCAAAATCCCATAGGAAGCTGTTTACGACTCCATCGTTATCACGCGACTTCGAACCGTCGAATTTCACAACAGTACCGGCACAAACTTCCATATCCGGGCCTGCGAATGCCACCGGAGACTCGATAACGGTTATTACCTTATGATCAACATCTGTGTTACACGGTAATTCCGAATCATCCTGAACACGAAGCGTAACCTGGTAAGTACCCCCGATTTTATAGATCTTTGTGGGATTGATTCCGTCCGCAGTTGTACCGTCACCAAAGTCCCAGAAGTACTTAAGTAAGCCTTTTTCAGCATCCTTTGATTCACCCGCATTAAAAACAACTATATCACCCGCGCAGACGGTGATATCCTTGCCGGCTTCTGCCACAGGGGGCTCGTTAATGAAAATTGTAATAGATGTTCTTGCTATAGAATTATTCAGGTTTAATCCGTCATTTACAGTCAGTATTACAGGGTAAGTACCGGCTTTTTTGAAATCATGGATTACCTTCACACCATTAACAGATTCAGAACCATCGCCAAAGTTCCAGGTGTAGACAAGCGGATCTCCGTCAGGATCACCTGATTCGCTTGCATCAAAAGTAAGGATAGTAGTACACTCCCGCATATTGCTCCCCGCTTTTGCGACAGGCTGGGCATTAATCCGTATCATCACTGTATCGGAAGAAATCTGATTATCGGCATTACTGTTATCACGAATCGTTAATACACCGAAATAGATACCGGTTTGTTCGAACGAACGGTTAACGATTGCTGTATTATACGTCATTCCGTCGCTGAATTTCCATTGGTACTCTGCAATTTTATTGTCCAGATCATAAGAAGCTGTGCCATTGAAACTGATGTTATCACCAGGAGCGGCGATTATGTCTTTTCCCGCGTTAGCCACCGGCTTGCTATTAACATATACAGTAAACTCGTCAAAATCTATGGCATTGGGCTGATTACTGTCATCTGTTACTATTAACCTTACAGTATATATCCCGGGCTTTTTAAATGAGTGTGACGAGTTAATGCCTTCTTTGATAGTACCGTCTGAGATCTCCCAGCGGTAACTGATAAGTTTACCATCCGGATCAACGCTGTTCTGACCTGAGAACTTAATCTCCTGCATCGGCATTGATATCTGGTCTTCACCTGCCTCTGCGATAGGCTTTGCGTTAACATATACAATAAGATCGGTGATAGCCTCATTATTCTGTTCTTTGGTATCATCGGTTACTTTAAGCCTTACACGATACATCCCGGGACGTGTATAGTAATGAGTAGGTGCCGGCTGCGTGCTTGTTTTACCGTCACCAAAATCCCAGTAATATTTCATAATGTTTCCGTCAGGATCGGAAGATGACGTACCGTCAAACTTAAATTCAGCAAGGGTGACATTCAGATCCTGAGTTGCGGAGGCAATCGGTTTTGCGTTTATCCTGACGTCAATTGTGGTTGATCCATATGAATCCTTTGTACCCGAATTATCCTTAACTTTAAGAGTTACAGTATAATTTCCTGGTTTACGGTAAGAATGTGACACCGACTCCCCGCTGGATTTTGTACCGTCACCGAAATCCCACAGATACTCTGTAATAAAACCATCCTGATCTTTTGAATTACCGCCATAAAAATAAATTATTTCATCCTGCGCGCTTGAGATATTCTGACCTGCATTTGCTACAGGAGGAAAATTAACTTTTACAATCAATTCATCCTTATCCTGACTATTGGAAACCCCAGCATCATCGGTCACGGTGAGGATCACTTTATAAATTCCGGAATTAGAATAACTATGAGTAATCCGCTCACCTTTAGAGAAATTTCCATCTCCAAGTTCCCACGAGTATTCGGATAGCTTTCCATCTAAATCAGAACTCTGAGAACCATCAAAGGAGATGACCTCTCCTGCTGCAACGATCTTATCTTCCCCTGCTGCAGCACGGGGCTGACTATTAACAAAAACTCTGAGAGTGTCCGTGTCGAAGTTGCAGGGAGTACCTGAATTATCCTCCACACGTAAAACCGGATAATAAACCCCGGGCCTGGTGTATTGATAACTAACGACCATCCCCTCGGCAGTCCTGTTATCGCCAAATTCCCAGAAGTAGCGACTTATTTTACCATCCCTGTCCGTACTGCTTTCAGCCGAAAATTTTATAATCTCATTCGGAGCCGTTGAAATATCATCGCCGGCAACTGCCTGAGGTGGCTCGTTAACAATTACATTAAAGTTTTCGAAGCTGCTGTTCTCAACTTGCCCTGAATTGTCGGTGACAATTAAAGTAGCAGAATAAGGGCGCTGTTCAGAATAACGGTGCTGAGCGCGCATTCCTTTTTCCGAAGTACCATCGCCAAAATACCAGTGGTATTCAAGCCTGTCCCCGTCAGCATCGGTAGTACCCTTCGCGTCAAACACTACGGTGTAGCAGTCAGATAACTGATAATGGCTTCGAGATATCTTTGGTTTGTTATTCGTTTTAAATATCTTGACCGGTAAAGACATCGGGAGTGAAGCTCCTTTGTTATCCCTGATATAAACAGAGATATCATTGGGATTTTCCCGTCCTTTGCCTACCATTACTCCACTCATCCTTCCAAACTCTTTCTGATCGGGGAAGACTACATTCTTGTTCCAGACTCCGTCTCCGGATGCCTTTAGCGCATAGTCACCTTTGAAAGGGCTGACATAATTATATTTAGCCTGAGAAAAATCAAAGTCATATATTTCCAGAAATTCTGTATCACCCGGAACGATGAATGGTACGACAGCGGAGGCAACTTTTTGCGGAATATTAAAAGTAAGGTTATAACTGATAATCTCAGTACCGTTGAAACTTAGATTATCGATTGAAGTGGAAGAAATGAAGAGATCATATAAATTCGCATCGTTACCGCTCACTCCTCTCACGACTAATTTAAAATAATGATACCCGTCCTTCTGATCACCCATAGAAGGACCCAATTCAGCGAAAGTCATCCATTCCCCGTCATATTTCGCATCAACTGAAAATTCAAGAGATTTTATCAATTCACCTCTATCAATTTCCTCCGCTGACGGAGCGCTCGATTTAATCGCTTCACCATATACACCCGCGCCGCCATAGAGACTAAAACGAAAGTTTGAATTGAAATCTTCAAATTTAATATCATTGACTCCGGCACACTCGGGATCAAATACTCTTAGATAGGCCTTTTCAGTCTCGGTGAACTTTACTTTTAAAAGAAAGACCTGGACAAAATCATCATCACCCTCTTTCGATGACGCCTGATTCCCATAGTTTACATACAGAACCCGATCCTGGGCGCTAAGCTCAAAACTGAGGGAAACAAGGAATAGGATAAAAAATATTTTCATTACTGATTTCTGCATTTATAACTCTTCTTTTAGTCCGTCATGGAATTAATACTTTTACCTTTTTCTCCAGTTTGTAACCCGTTCTGGTCTCAACCTGAAGAATCAGCTCTTCTCCGGAATTAACATTTAGTACATTAAAAACAAAGCCACCTTCGGAGTCTGATTTAGTCCGCAGCGTCCTGTTGTCTCCGGAGTAGACAAGATTGACTTTTGCAAGCGGGCGGGTCTTACCCCTGAGAGTGAACGACTTCATCGAGACGGATATTTCATTAGCCTGGTTCAGCACAGGGTCTACTAAGGTAATTGTTGAACTCAGGTCGTCTTCATGAAATACAGTGATCCTGACAGAAGAAACATTATTGCTTGAATCTTTTGCTTCTACAACAAACGGGTTCGCGCCTTCTTTCAGTGGTAACATTCTTGAAAACTCTTCGGTTCCGTAGGCCAGATTGAGCGGTTCACCATTAAGGCTGATGATGGCTCCCTTTTCAAATCTGCTTTTGAGTTCAACTTCCGGTTTATTCGTAATCAAACTATCTGCCGGAGAAGAAATAGTGATGAAGGGGGGCGTCACATCAACAGTCAGATTGCAAAAAACAAAATCACTAAAGGGGCCAATAAACCCGTCTTTATCTTCTGAAGCAATCCGGATAAAATAATTACCCGCTCCCAATTTTACTCCGCTAAGTGAAGTGGTTTTTGATTTAGCAGTGTAGGCAATATCTTTAAAGTTCTGCTCAGTGGCTATCTGAACAAGATAATTTACTGTACCTTCCACTGTGCTCCAGTTAAGTGCTAATTCAGGAGAGTAAAAGACCTGCTGATTCTTAGGATGAGTAATGAGAGGTGCAGGCAGAAGATCCTTCGGATCTGAAATATTTCCATTGTCTGATACAGTAGATCCCTGATTTTCAGCGATCTTGACTTTCTTCGTTTTTGACTCTACTTCAATCTCACCTTCGTAGTTCGCTATTTTAGTATTCTTTTCCTCGCGCTTCACCCAGAAGGATTTGGATTTAATGTCTGCCTTAACACCTGGTATATTAAAATTAAAATTCTTCTTTCCCTTTCCTCCGCTTAATAGGGCAAATGCATCACCTTTTTCAAGTTTTACAGTTGCTTCACTCTTATTTTTCAGTAGGTCAACTCTGGTCTTTTGAATGAGAACCTGCGAGTTTTCGTTGAGCTTAATCCTGCTTTTATCATTAAAGAGAATCTCCGCGTAGGAACCGGAAAGTGTTCTTACTTTATCTTCTTCGAATAATTTGGAATTGATAGCCAGATTTTTCCACAGTTCGGCACCTGAGAGTTTACCTTCAACTACGCCCTTTATGTAATTCAGTACAGCCTCAGTTGCGGTCTGGCTTTTTGCTTTTGCTTCTTTTTCTGCCTCAAGAGCAAGTGCCTTGGCTTCTTTGCCTAATCTGGTTGCTTCACTCCACTGCGCGTTTTTCCGGGTTTTAACTCCCTGTTCGTAGCTAGCCACCGCGGCATTTATCTTATCCGTGGCAAATGACTTTGCTCCTGCCTCAGTTGCAGATTTAATCGAACCCATTGCGTCATTAAGTATAAGATTGACCGCCTTGACCTGCTCAACGGGGATAGTAAGCTTCAGGCCCTCGCTTACTTTATCCGGAGATGGTACATTATTTGCTTTTAATATTTCTTCCCAAAGATCAGCATCGCCAAGGTATTGCCGGGCAATCTCGCGTATCGACTGGTCTTTTCCTACTGTAATGACGGTTTGTGCTTCCAGCGAAACGCTAAAAGCAACAAGGAGAAATAAAAAAGAGAACGCTTTTATTTTGAAAATCATACTGTGAAAAATATCTGTAAACTATTGTTAAAAATGAACTTAAAGATAATTAATATAAATGACAATCTATTCAACTCAGAGTACAGTATTTACTGGTTTTTGGGTAATACTATAATAAATTCCGAAAATTCTCCCGGCTCAGTAACCACTTTCAGTTCCCCTTTGTGCATCTGAACAATGATATCGTAAGTCAGTGAAAGGCCAAGCCCGGTTCCCTCACCGGTAGGTTTAGTCGTGAAAAATGGTTCAAAAATTTTCTCTACTACCTCTTTTGGTATACCTGTTCCGTTATCCCTGATCCTGACCTCAACCTTTTCTCCAATATCTTTGGTGGTGGCGGTGAGGCAAGGTGAATACTTTTCCCCCTGCTGTTCTCTCTTTTTATGCATCGCGTAAAAGGCATTATTAAAAATATTTATAAACACCTGGTTGAGCGCCTGCGGAGTTCCCGTGATTTGCAGAGATTCAGATTTAAAAGTCTTTTCAAGTTTGGTATTGAATGATTCAATCTGGCTTCTCATTCCGTGATAAGCGAGGCCCATAGTCTCCGTGACAAGGCCATTAAGGTCAAACTTTTGCATCTCGCCTTTTTCTGTGCGCGAGTGTTCAAGCATTGATTTAACTATATTGTCAGCGCGTGAACCGTGTTCAGCGATCTTCGTGGCATTAGTTTTGATATCACCCAGGATTTCCTCAAGATAACCAAAATCCATATCCCCTTCTTTTCCTCGCTCCATTTCCTCCTGCAACTCTTCCACAAGGCTGCCGGTAAGCTTAGCGAAATTATTCACAAAATTAAGCGGATTCTTTATCTCATGGGCGATTCCCGCGGTAAGAGCGCCAAGGGACGCCAGTTTCTGCTGAACAATCAACTGATCCTGAGTCTCTTTCAATTTGACCAAAGTAGCTTCAAGTTCGGTGTTCTTTTCCTTCAATTCTTTGGTTCTTTCATCCACTTTAATTTCGAGTGTCCTGCTGTATTCTTCCAGTTCCTTGTTCTGTTTCTCGATCTTCGCGAAACTGGCTTTTAATGATGAGCTCATATCAACAAGCGACTTCCCGAGCCTGCCGATTTCATCATCTATTTTATAGTCGACATCAATATCAAAATTCCCCTTGGCGATCGTTACCGCAGTCTTACTGATATTTACGATCGGTTTACTTATAGTACTTGAGAACCCAAACACAGCAATAAAAGCAAACACCAAACCGATGGCTACGTAAATCAGAAGATCATTTGACATTTTGATGACCGCAGCGTAAGCTATACTGACTTTCTTCTGTGCAACTACAGCCCATTCGAGATTAACAGGAATTGCAACCGAAGTCACAATATCCTCGTCTCCCCCCAGATCGTATGAGTTAGTGATCTTCATGCTTGAGCCTTTTTCAAGCATAAGCATCACGTCGCGTTTAACATTTTCGTGCACTGATGATTTAGAGCGGGTGAATAAGGAATTCCCTTTTTTGTTTAGTATGAATAGTTCACCGCTCTGACTGAATGTATCATCACGTAAGAGTTTTTCAATCTGGGCGGCAGAAAACTTGGCAATAAACATCGCCGGGGGCGCTCCGGGTATATTGATTTGCATCCCGATTGACATCATCCACAGGCTATCCACTTCAAGGGCTGATGGCTGCGGGTCGAGATAAACAATATTAATTTTTTTTTGCTGTTTGAGCGAAACAATAAAGCTGTTATTTACACGAAAAAGAGAATCAATACTGATCTTCTTTGCCTCCGCCTTCTTAGTGAAGTACTCTTTTGAGATACTGAACGCGGAGGTATACTCATTTGGTGCGGTTTCAAAAACAAGGTCTATAAATAGAAGATCGGGAATATTCTCCACGGCAGCCTGAACCAGCGCTAATTTTTCTTCAACTCCAAGGTTGGGATTTTCGATCCCGCTCCGCAGGAAATATAAAGGTGATATCCATTGCAGAGTATATATGTTGTTGATCTGATCACTCAGGCGGGATGAAGTATTCATCAATTCTGAATTAGTGCTCGACTTCAATTCAGAACTTGCAGTATCGATCATATTGTAACTCGAGATCGCGAGAGGCAATAACGCGATTAAAACAGCAAAAATGATCAGCTTATGGCGCCAGGAAAGTTTCATTGTTTAAAATACCTTGAAGAGTGGTGGATAAATATTGAACCTCCCCCCGATTAATAAATTAAATCTTTTTTACCGCCATCATAGTGATATCATCGAACTGGGCGGCATCCTGTTTAAAATCAAATAGTTTGGTCTCCATTACGGAAAGCAATTCTTTTGCATTCGCAAAGTTTTGTTTCATATCTTCCTCCACACGTTCTGACGTATAAGCATCTCCGGCCGGATTCAGTATATCGGTCACACCGTCAGTAAAAGCAAAAATCGTGTCTCCGCTTTCTAGCTGAATTTCACCCATCACAAAAGCATCATGAGGGAAAAGGCCAACAAGGGGATTGTTTGGCTCTATGAAATGTTTAATCGCTCCGGAGTTTACAATATAAGTAGTATTATGCCCGCAACTTGAGTACCTCAGAACCGAAGTTTCCGTATCAACTATTCCAAAAAAGACGGTAGCGAACATATTTGCGGCTTCGTGGTTCTGCACAACATAGCTATGAGCGGCGTGGATGGATTCGATAGGGCCACGTGGATCGCCCGATTGTTGAGTGGAGAACGCTCTGATCAGGCTTCTTATAAGTGTCATAAAGAGCGCGGCGCCGAGTCCCTTTCCGCAGACATCAGCAACAACAAAAGCAATGTATCTCCCTTCAGCGAGCAGGAAGACATCATAAAAATCACCTGCGACTTCCTTGGCGGGGGTAAAGTGTGATTCAATTTCCCACCCCTCTTTTACGGGTATGGAATCAGGAAGAAAACTTGCCTGTATTTGCCTGCCGATCTGCATTTCCTTCTGCAGGGACATCAACTGATCCTTCGAGCGGGCAGCTTCCTTTAGCGCCTCCACCTCCAGAATAGTTTTATTCAGCGTGATTTCGAGGTCGGAGAAGTCTATCGGTTTGGTAACAAAGTCAAACGCACCATTATTCATAGCCGTTCTGAGATTTTTCATATCGCCATAGGCGGAAATGATAACAGACTTAACCTGCGGGAATTTCTCAATGATATTCTTGAGCAGCGTTAACCCGTCCATCTCAGGCATATTGATATCCGAAAAAACTATGTCGATATCGGGGTTCGCGCTGATTGTATCTAACGCTTCGAATCCATTATGCGCGAAGAAAAATATATAATCTCCCGATCTGATTTTACGTCTGAAATTCTGGCGCATTAATAGTTCCAGATCCGGTTCGTCGTCTACAGCTAAAATCTTTAGTGGCATATAAATCTATAAGTTATTCAGATATTGTTCTGCTTCTTCTAAGGTATTAAATATGGTCAGTTTTTTGTCGAGCATTGTAATTTGAAAGGTCGCTTTAACGGATTTCTGCAGACCATAAAAACATGCCGCTCCCTTCATTTCCACAGCTTTTTTGTGCGAAAGTACGAGCGCTCCCAGAAAAGTTGAATCCACGAAATCAACGCCGGAGAGGTCAAAAAGAACTTTATTGCTGCCGCTCCCGATAAGATCTATCATCGAGTTCTTAAATTCCTGGGCGATTGCCAGCGTACCTCTCTTTTCAAGGACCTGAACCAAAGTAAATTTACCCTTTTCTTCACTTCTAAAACTCATTCAATAACCTGTCAGATATTAAATAATTGTAAACTAATGGTCTAAGATACAAAATCCCTGCTTTTATGTGAAGGGTCTTTAAAATAAAAAAAGCGGGCAAAAAGCCCGCTTTTATTAAGAGAAATAAACAAAATTATTTCATCATAATCATCTTCTTGGTACTTACGAATTTACCTGCAACCATACGGTAAATATAAATACCCGAAGAGACTTTGTTACCGAAGCCGTTCCTGCCATCCCAGTCCACGGTGTAGTAACCGGCTTTAAGATGGTCGCTCATAATCGTCGCAACTTCAGCGCCAAGCATATCATAAATCTTCAGGTCAACCCTTGCGTCTTCAGGTATTGTGAACCTGATCTGTGTTGTCGGGTTAAACGGATTCGGATAATTCTGGCTGAGGCTGTATACATCAGGAATCAGATTTGGCTCGGCATATATGCTGGTAAGAGGATTTCCGGCCTCTTCAAAGATAACTGCGTCTGCCCTGACGACGTGAGAGTCACGGCGGGCAACGTTTTCGATGCTGTCTCTGTAATACCAGCTTACTTCAGAAGTATCATTTACTAAGTAAACTGAACCAAAGATAGTACCTGAACCGTGAGAATCCTGCCCGCCACGGAGGAATAGATACCTTCCAACGTACAATCTACCGGTTGAAGGAACCTGTCCGCCCGGTACGACTCCAACACCATTCTGATTAACAAATACAGTATCAGGCGTAGGATCATTCGGATTAGCGTGGTTAATGATGTATTTTGCCCTTGGTGAACTAATGCTCGAAGAAGCCGAGAGGTTCAGGAATACATCAAAACTATCGAGAGTATTTGTTGTTGAACCAGCTTCATACGGGAAGTAAGGATAAAATTCAACTGTTTCAACTCCTGTCGGAGGATTAAAATAGATATAGTGGAATAGCCTGTTGGCGTTAATTCCGCCGGAGCCCTGTACTCTGTACCACTTATCCATATTTAATGGATCCGGTGTGCCTGTCCAGACAACCGGGTCAGCAGGGTATATATATGTGAAAGGATCAGTATCGTCTACCGTAATACCGGTTCCTACACCTTGTCCTGCCAGACGAACAACAACGAGTGAGTCAGAAGGATCATTAGCCCTGATGATTATGGAATCACTGTAAGAAATGATTTCATTAGGTAAAAATTCAACCAGCACATTTAACTGACCGTCAATAGCAGGGAGAGTGACGGGCAACTGCGGAAGATTTACGAAAGAATATGTTGTTGCGTTCTTTAAATAAATGGAATCAATTCTCAGCGGTGTCTCACCGTTTGAACCGATGATAAAGTTTCTTCTGTAATTCAGGTTTCCCTGGCGGATAGAATCATAAATAGATACTGAACCAAAGTTCAATAACCTGCCCGGATCAAGACTTGTACTAACAGTAGGAGCAATAGGTACTAGACGCACTCTGATTAAATCGGCTCTTAACAAATCTGAACCTTGAGCTGGATTAGTCATCCTAATTGTTGTTTCTCCTCCACCGTTTAGTTGGAAAATCTGATTACCCCCAATTCGCGACCAGAGAACTGTGGAGGGTATCCTCGAATTGAAACCGATTACTCTTTGTGTATCGGCGAGCGCTGGATTGGGATTCACATAGAATGGTGTTACTACATCAACAGTGACACTCTGCGCAGCATTAGACGAACCCTGAGGACCGGAATACTCTATAAAATAACTTCCGGATATTGTATCTGGAATGTTAAATTTGTAAATACACGCAATATTAGGATCAGAGCCGGTATTAACGACGCTATTAATATTACCGCCTACGATTGGATACTGGAATGGTGAGGGAGAACTGGGTGCAAAGGTTCCGATCGTTGTAAACTGCCCGCCCGGAGGAGGAACGTTCCAATGCGGTTCCTGACCGGTTACGCTCGCATTCAGAATGAAGTTAAAATTGATTCCTGTACCTGATAGCGGGAGAGGAGCTTCAGGTTCAGCAGCATCGTTACTCATCACCAGAAGAGTGTCTACTGTGGTTTCTTCACCTCTTGGGGAGAAGCGGATTGTAATATTCGCCTTGCCTCCAGGAGGAATATTAATCGGAGTGGGGGTAGTGACGCTAAATCTGTTCGTCTGGGTAGTGAAACCAGTGATTGTAAGAGTCTGGCTGCCTAAATTATAAACGGGTATCGCTCTTTCACTGTAAATCCCCCACTTGAAAGTTGTCTGTGGGAAACCGACAGGAGCACGATGCCTGTAAAAACTGTTATCAAGTGTGGTATCACCGGTAACAGGGTCTACTATCAACTGGGTATATCGTCTGTTCCCCATTTCAATATCTGCACCGGTTGCACGGCTACGAAGGAGCGCCACCGCGTCAGTTCTTAAAGTATTTGATCCGAGCGAATCAAGACCAATTTCAACAGTTACGGAGCTATCAGCAGCAAAAAGCTCAAGTATACTTAGCGGATGCCAACTACCCCTTGTAATTAAGTCAGGGGTTACATTGAACTGCATATTATACCTTAAACTATCAGCAATTGTTCCTTCACCGAATCTACGCAACGTAACGTAAGCATTTGTTGTGGCATTGGGGGAATACATATGATGATATACCAGATAGTGGTCTGTGTTCTGAAGGCTACCATAGAAATGGGCGTGCGCTCCGGTATTGTTTCCCGATCCCCAACGGCTCGCTCTGCGGCTGGTCCCTCCAAAAAATGTGGCACCGGCATTATGCCACCATCCGTAAACATCTGTGGGTAAACCAGGTGTTGTCTGAGGAAATTCGCGATAGCGCGGATCATTCATAAACGAACCAATGGTAGTCGCATTACCATCCGATGTATTATCTATGTAGATTACATCAATGCTATCGATAACCTGCACAGCCTGGGCGTGAACATTCATCCCGAGTCCGGTTACAAGGACAAGGAAGAAAGTGTAAATGAGTAACTTGTATTTCATAGGTACCTCTTATATATGGTTATTTAGTGAAAATTACTTGGAGTGTATCGGAAGCCTTTCCTATAAACCTGTCCTTTCCCGTAGGAACAACAGAATAATAAGCATAGGTCGTATCACTTGTAATGGTAAATGAGTCAACTATTGATGTGGTTGTGACCGGGGGCTGCATTGGATTGTATTTCGTAACTTTTCCGGTCTTATCAAATACGCTTACAGCCCGCTGAACCTCAAACGTCCGGATATTCGTCATATCTGAAACCGTCCAGGTTAAACTTATCCTGGCTTTTCCTGTGTCGGTAGTATCCTTTGTTGCCTGTAGATTAACGGCTACTGGAACCCTGGTGCTGTGTGAAGGTTCGACAATCGCTTCAGGAGGATTGCAATTGAGATAAAAAAAGCTAAAAAACAGAGTAATAAAAAGACTTTTATTCATAACAAAATAATTTATGGAAGATAAATCTTAAGTTCAACTATATTATTCGTCCCCAAGTGCGCTGCGTCATACCGGATATCCGTACTGATCTGACCGAGGACATCGTCTGCTGAAAGGTCTTCAGTAAGGAATAAAATATCCGCTATATTGTAGACATATAACACCGCAGTGATTATATTAAAAAGGTTTCTGCGTTTATAATCGTTATCCCTGTTCCCTTTTTCAAAAAGAATATCTGTGTAATATCTTTCCGCGAGAGTGTAAGTCCCAGAGTTTTTATACTCAGTCGTTAAAAGTTTGATCCTGTCTTCCCTGCCGAGGAAATTATTCTGCGCCAGCATCGCGGTAACGGCTGCGCCCCAGAATGCAACAGTGATACCGGTGCCTTTAAGGTTATTCCCAAGGTAAACCTGGCCTGCACCGGGAACCAGGACTGAGAGGATTAGTGCTTTGGAGTACTTGGAATTCAGATCGAAGAAATTTTTCTCCTCAAATGATGGTGAAGCGCCGTCAATTGACGGTGAGAATTGCCTGGCTTCACTTAACATTTTCAGGTTCGTTTGAGCCTGTAATGATGGCAAACCGGCTACAAAAAGGATAACAATCAGTATTAAAATTTTTTTCATTATCAAACTCATTTATTCTTAAATGCGTACGTAAATAGGTTCACCCCAAATTCCAGTTGTTTTGTAATATCAGTATTACTTACTTCCTCTGCCCATAATACCGGGTATCCCTTCGTGGAAAGAATAACGCGCAATTGTCCGTCCAGATAAAGGCCAAGAAGATGATCGGCTTTAAGCAGGATCCTCGGATTAAAATTATCCATTCCCTGCGGCAGAGCTCCTAACTTATTTGGGTCAGTGAAAATTTCATGATCTAAAGGTATTTCCTTTATCTCAGCCTTGCCCTTGACGTGCGCCTGTACTGATTTCATAAGGTCTTCAAATTGTTGTTTGAAGGGATAATCAGTATTAAAGAAACAGTTATCAATGAACACAGTCCCGCCGTTATTTATGTAATCTCCCATCTGGTGGACAAAGGAGGAACTTAGTTCGGGGACTAATCCGTTCCCCATTATGAAGGCAATCTTGCTATTAACAACATCCTCTTCACCAAACCCGCCCATAACAAGACGAACGGTATACTTGGAATTCCTGCCGACATAGTTGATCATATTCGGAAGGCTCCTCGGAACCGGATTCCAGGAGTTTTCATAGATAAGCTGGCCCGGCTGTGAGTTGTATTTAATCAGTGCTGCATTCATTATCACCTTAGTGGAATCACGCCTGCCGGGAATAACACCGCGCTGCGCGAGTATTTCCTCGTCAGTCATCGCCCTCTGGTCGAAACTGAAAGTAAGGTCGGTAAATTCATTCGGCTCATTATTCTCATCATATGAGAGGACAAAATTCTTAATTGTGATCCTTAATCTCTTCACTTCTTCAACCACCGGATCAAAAACAATCAATCCGTCACGGCTGTCACCTTTATAAATTGGTTTACCGTAATAATGCATTGTGCGGCGGGCAATTCCCATACGCGTTTCAAAAACGTCATCTTCAACACCGCTGGTACCCTTCAGTTTCTGAAAATACTCTTCAATGGAGTAATTTCTGGCATTTTTCTTCTCTCTTGCGTAAGTCTTGAAATTATCCCCGCGATCTGTCTGTAAAAGAACTTGCTCAGGGTCAAAATTTATTTTCGTATTGGTGTAATTATAGATAGTGACCTTAAAGACTGAAAAGCGGCGAGGAGTGACCCCGGTTTCAGGGTCAACCCAGTTTGCGTAAGTATAAGGATTACCTGAAAATTCCTGGGCTTTTGACTCTTCGGGGAATTCAAAATTGTTTAACTGGTAATCCGACATATATTTTATTTCGAATTTCCACGATTTGGCGTCATAAACAAGGCTCTGACTTCCGACGGACAGCTTATAAAGAGTATCTTTACTATTTTTAATGAAATCATCGGACGGAACGATCACATATTCTTCCTTTTCCGGCGGAAGGAAAATATACTTATAAACGGAATCACATCCGCTGAAAGCGATTAAGGCGAATAAAAAAAGAAATTTAAACTTCATCATTAATTTCATTATAAATAACCTAACTATCTTACGACTTTGACCGGTACTGTCGCCGGCCCTAATTTATTATCAAGTACAAACTTTTGTCCCAGATTACCCGTAAGGTACGAGGTGAACCCGGAAGCTAAACCGATATTTATTTCGGTTAAATATATAACGCATAAGCGGGTTAACGGATACAAATCCTGCACATAATACCCCGGATGCGGTTCGAGATATTGTATCGTATTTCGTAACGAATCCTGAACGCCAATTTTATAGATAGTATATTCGGATGAATCCTGCATAACGTTTGCTGAAACAAACCCTATTACATTCTTCCCGCTCTTCACTGCCGTCAGAACCTCAGACTCGGTAGCTTTCACCTCAGCCCCTGCGGGATCAGTCCCCCCAAGCAACCCGGTTTTCAGGAACTCATACACTCCGCTGTTTACAGAAGGAATAACCGTTCTGTAAGTTTTCGATCTTCCGCCGAGAAAATTCTTTAATGAGCTATAACTTATGGTATCCGTGCCTGCATCAAATCTCCCAATGACATAAACACCATCGTAGCAGAACTTAGCTTTTTTATACTCCAGTTTATTAGCGCGGGCAGCGTTAATTTCCTCATCGTTAAACTCTCTGGTGGAAATGAACATTTCCGCTTCACCGTTAACGATCTTCACGGCGCCTTCCCGGGCCTTTACAACCTGAACACTTATCTCTGCGTTTTTATAGGTGGCTAAAAATGAATCCGCCAGCGCTTTAACCACATTCTCTAACCCCTCATCAACATATACAGTAAGGCTTCCCTTTACCGGTGTCTCTCTGCTCTCATCGCAACCGGAAAATAGAGATAATAAAAGAAGAAGCGAAACGATAATTCTCACTTTGGCGCGTTCGCCTTTTTCAATTCTTCTTTTTCCTCCTCAGCAAGAGATCCGACTGAATATTTGGAAAGTTTGGCCATATTCAATTCATCAATAATATCTACCATTATCTGGTACTTTGCTTTACGGTCAATCTTTACAAGAATAACAGCATTCGGATCTTCCCGATACTTATCCTTCAAAAATCCCGGCAGAGCAGTGAATTCCATTTTTTCAGGAGCTCCAAGCCCCTTGCTGAAATAAAGCTCACCCCCCTCATCAACACGAAAGATGAGAAGGCCAGCTTCAGAAATTTCTGATTTTGTACTGCTTGGGGGCAGTTTAATTTCGAGAGTCTGCGGCCGACGGAACACAGTTGTGAGCATAAAGAACGTCAGAAGCAGGAATGCGACATCGACCATTGGGGTCATATCCATCCTGACACCCATTCTTCTCTTTGGTTTGTGTTTCGATTTTTTTCGTTGGGGCCGTTGTTCGCCGCCGCCGGCATCGCCTGCCATATACCTCTATACCTTAATTCTTTTTTGTTTTGGGTTGTTCTAGGTTCGTTACAAAAGAAAACTTTGAGACCATATTCTTCTGCAATATTTCCATCACATCTGAGACAACTCCGTATTCCGCGTCAGCATCGCTTTTTATCACTGTCTCGAGTTTTTTGTTCGAGATCCTTGCCTGCGTTACAAGAGCCTCCAGATTATTAAGCCTGACTTCCATTGCCCGTTTATTCCGGAAATCATCGCCGAATAACTGTGCCATCATCCACTGTGAATCAAATCCGAGAAAGATTCTCCCTTTCTGCTCGATTGTTATGGTCATAACGTTTGATTCCGGCAGTTTGAGATTCGAATTTGATTCCGGCAGTATCACGGTCACTTCTTCAGGCGGACGGAATTGTGTCGTCAGCATAAAAAAGGTCAATAACAGGAACGCGACATCCACCATCGGTGTCATATCAATCCTGATGCTAACCCGGGCTTTTTTGATTCTTGGCATAAACCGGACTACTTGCTTCTTAAGATCTGCATTACGTTAAAAGAGGCTTCGTCCACCATATAGGTAAAGTTATCAACGTTATTGATGAAAACGTTATAAGCCACAATACCCAGGATCGCGACAAAAAGCCCGCCGGCAGTATTTACAAGTGCTTCGGAGATACCGGTAGCGAGAGCCAGAGCATCCGGCGCGCCTGCCTGCGCGAGCGCTTTAAATGCCCTGATCATACCAATGGTCGTTCCCAGCAGCCCCACCATCGTAGCAATAGATGCAATCGTTGAGAGCGCGATCAGGTTCTTTTCAAGCAGCGGAGTCTCCAGCATAGTGGCCTCCTCGACTGCCCGCTGAACTTCAGCGAACTTTTTCTCTTCGTCTATCTTCTCATTATCTTTAATTTCTGTATACCTGGCTAATGCGGCGCCTAAGATATTGGCAACAGCGCCCTTCTGAGTCTTGCATTCACTTATTGCTTCTTCATAATTATCGCTCTTGGTCAGATCCAGTATCCTCTTCAGAAACTTATCGGTTCCTCCCTTGCCGGAAGATTTTTTAAGCGAAATGGTTCTTTCGATAATGATAGCAAAGTCCATAATCGAAAGGGCAATGAGTACTGATACAAGAATACCGCCGTGATACATCTGTCCCATCAGGTTGATCGGGATTGCGCGGGCAGCATCCTTAAAATTAGCAGGGCTTCCGATAATGTATTCATATATCACAAAACCGATTGCCAAAGCGCTGGCTGTTAAAACTACTATAAAAGTAGATTGTTTCATTCTGAATATTCTCCTGGAATTATTTCATAATTATTAAACTATTTCTGTGCCGCCTGACGCTGATTCTGACGGTCAATAATACCGCCTTTCTGTGTACAGGCAAAAATTACAACGTTCAAACCAAACTGTAGCTGTCTGGTATTATCCAAAGGGCCGCCTAAAGAAGACGGGTTCCTTGGCCAGTCACCCCAGGCTTTACAGTAACCTTTACTGCTTATCAATACCGCGAGGCGTCCGTTAAGGAAAATCCCTTCCAGAAACCTGTACCTTTCTTTCACCGGATGCCGGCTGTTCGGCCTGACTTCATCCTCTCCCGGAGGCGGTCCTTCAAAGTCTTCCCAGCAATGATATAGCCAGTGATTATTAGGGATCTTTTCCCACTCGGCATCATAACCAAGCGCATCCTCAACCAGTTTCCTGGCTTTCTGGTTAAAAGCGCCCCATCTAGCCGCGTAACCGTCGTCGATAAACAAGAATCCGCCGTTTCGCAGATATTTCTCAAGGTTTTTAACCTCTACCTGTGAGTAAACCGGAGCTCCTTCCGAGCCCATCATATAAACTATCGGTACTTCAAGTATTAACTTATCGTCAAGCCTTATTGCACCCTTAAGTTCAAAATCAATCTTTGTCTTCTTTTGGGCATATTCAACAAGCGCAGGCAGTGCCTGAGGCACAACGTTCCACGAAGGTTCACCGTTTTCATCCAGTTTACTGGCTCTGTACTGCAACTGGTAGAGGTTCAGGTTCCCGCGAACATCTTTTTTATTCCTTCCCTGAACAACTTTTCCTTCCCACCTGTCCTTAAAATTAGAATAATCGAGCAGGTCGTCACCGTAAGTCTGTGCCGGCCTTCCTGAACCCCTGGTATTTGAAACTTCTTCCACGATATCCGGACCATAACTCATACTTCCGTCATCCCTGCCAACAAGCCCGCCAGTGCCGCCCCGGCCAAGGCTATGCCCGTAACTCCGGGTACCACCGGGAATAGACCAGCCTTCCGCGCCGCCTGTTTCACCTGAAGAAAAAGCACCGTGAAAAACACTCCCCTGTCCACCCACGCTGGATGATATAGCACTTGGCCGTATATCCGCTGAACGAAGATCAGAAATATCGGCAGCTTCTGTGATACTGTAATCTTTCGGCTCATACTCCGACGCAGTTGCCTGCTCCTTCACCATATCAAAAGACTTAGCTAGTTTTGGCGGAGTAGGTTCGTATTTTATTGGCGGCGGAATTTTTTCGTAATACGTTTTTATCTTTATCGTTTTAACTTTAGTGGTGTTCTTTTCCGAGAAAAAATAAACCCATCCGATTATTCCAAGGTGCAATATGGATGAGAGCAGAATGCCGTAACCAAATGCTCTCTTATAAGAGATCCGCCACCTGGAGGATTCAAAAACCAGTTTCCCGGCCTGCTTTTCCTCTCGCTTCCGGAGATATTCTGCGATATTACTTACTAGCGGTAGTTTCATTCTCTATCCACTCAATATGTTGCTGAGCGAAATACACGACTCCGGCCGCAACGGGATTATCTTTATGTTTTTCGACAATTTTCTTAAATAGCTCCAGAGCCTTCTTCCTGTCACCGATCTGCTCGTAAGAGGAAGCAATATTTGCTTCACACGCGAGTGAGACCTCGGTATCCGGGTATTTTGCTACGATGGCCGAAAGTTCCTCTATAGCCTTTTTATAGTTCTTTTTATCGAAGATGGCGATCGCTTTCTGATACTCCTGGAACGCGTCAATCTGGGAAAGTTCCTTTATGAAACTTCTGGCCTCCTCAGACTTATAATGGTCCGGGAACTGATCTAAAAAGGTTTTATACTCAAGCAGAGCCTTCGTGTATTCCTTTTTATTATAGTAATAATCCCCAATAGTGAACTGAGCCTCCGGTACAAGTGTGTTCTTTGGAAACTCTTTAATAAGTTTTTGCAGAGGCGGAATCATTTTATCAATTTCTTTTAACTGGTAATTACACCAACCGACATTATATAAAGCTGCGGCCGCGAAATCACTTTTATTGAAATTGGCATAAACCAGTTCATATTCAGGAATAGCCTCAGTAAATTTACCGTTATTATATAATGCCTCTGCCGCGTTATACTGTGCTTCAGCGGCATAATTATCTTCCGGAAATTTCTTTACAAATTCCTTGAATTCTTTGTAAGCGTCGTTCCATTCGCCGAGCTTAAAGAACGCGTATCCGATGAAGAATTCCGAGTTCTTCCGGTTCGGTGACTCGGGATATAGTTCCACATATTTTCTGAAGGCGGGGATGGCGTTTTTATAATACCCGTTATCATACAGATTTACCGCGAAATTGAAGAATACATCAATATTTATTTCAGGATATCTGGCAGCCGAACGGGTAAGGATAGCCATCGCTTTATCAAAGTTGTTCAGGTTATTATACGAAGTTCCGGCGAGGTAACCGGCTCTCGAATATAGAATGTCATCATCAAAATTAAGGTCCAGTGCCTGTTCGCCGTATTTGGCTGTATTCTTGAAATCACGCATCTCATAATAGACCTCCGTAAGCGCAACGAGATAACGTGCCTTTTCAAGCGTGTCAGCCGCGTTCTTTATATAATCCAGCATCAGGTTTATCCCCTTCTGGGTCTGACCGATCTTGGTATATGCCGTAGCAAGCCTGCCGCGGGCATTCGGAACGAATTGCTTCATTCTTTCGTTGAATTTCGGATCATTAAGAACTAGCTCGAGGTCCGCGATGGATTCCTTATCCTTTTTAACTTGTCCCAGTAATGTCCCTCTGAGATAGATGGACTGCAGTTTTAGGAGTTCGTTGGTTTTGGAATCATCAACCACAACTGTCAGTTCCTTAATGGCATCGTCAAATGAGTTCTTGTTGATCATTACATCAGCGAGCGCGAAATGAGCTTCAGGAATAAAATATACCGAATCCTTCATTTGATTAGCAGCTTCTACTAATTGCTTAGTAAACGCTTCCCCTTCCGCGATCTTTTTGCCGAGTATAAAGGATTTCGTTGTCTTGATGATCGCGGGAGTAAAATAGGGTGAAACCTGCCTTATTTTCGCAAACGCGGACGGAATAGAATCGTAATTTTTCAGATCATAATGCGCCTGGATCAAATAGTAATTGATTTCATCAACAAACCGCGTATCTGAGTGAAGCATATCAAGCTCAGTAAGTATCTCGACGGATTTTCGGAAATTCTTCAGTTCATATTCCGCCCTCGCAGTGTATATCAGCGATGGAATATAAAACTCTCCGTCGGGTTTAAGATCAGCAACTATCTTGAATCGGCGCAAAGTTTCCGGGTAATCTTTGAGCACAAACGAGGATACTGCAGAGATGTATTCAAGGTCGTAAATATATTCGCTTTGAGGATAATTATATATAAATGAATCCGATACAGCGATAGTCTGCGAGTAGAATTCACCACTGTATAACGAAGTGGCCTGAGTATAAAGCGCGTCCTCAACTGTAAAGTTGATATTATTGGCTACTTCAGCATATGCTTTCGCGTAAAACTCAAATTCTTCAGCAGCGCGCTTATAGTTTTTCTCTTTCAGATAAGTATCCGCGATCTTATACTGCATCTTTGCCTGAAGTTCTTTATTCGCGAAATTATCATCGATGGCTTTACGGTAAATATCAAGGCCTTCTTCGAGAGATTTATGCTGGCGTGTGTAATCCGCCATCTTTATATAGGTGGCTTCCACAAGAACAGGGAGTAATGAATAATTAGTAATTACTTTCCTGTAATTAAACATCGCCGAATCATAATTAGCCTTTTCCCGGTAAGAGTCACCTATTTTCACCTGACTCTTCGCAACAAGTTCCAGATCACTCTCGTCTGTTTCGCGGCTTGAAGTGGCTTCGAAGATCTGGCGTTCTTTCACGGATTTCAGCTGGACATTCTCCCAGTCTTTATCCTTGAATGCATCTGGTTTGAACCTGATGTTCAGAACATTCCAGTATGAGATCGCGTCATCATATTTTTTTAATTCAAAACTGTTTTGTCCAAGCTGATATAGCGCTTTGGACTGATACTCAGTCTCTGGATATCTCTCAAGAAGTTCAAGCAGCGCGTAATTGCTGCTGTCGAGATGCGATAATTCTCTGAAGCACCAGCTGATATCATAGAGCGCACTCTGAGCTTTAGGATGTTCAGGGTATGAATCCGCCAGTTTGTAAGCATCATTTATGGCCTCATCATACCGTTTGAGGTTATAGAGTATATCATATATCTGGAACTGGGACAGCGCGCGCAGTTCTGCCTCATAAGGTTTACTTTCAACCAGCCTGAAAATAGTAATAGCTGAATCAGGCATCTTGAGGTTTTTAAGAGCGTTGGCTTTCTGGTAGTATGCTGCCGCTACAACACCGAGTGTCAGTTCACCATTGAAGAGAGTTACTTTTACGCTGTCTTCATCAAGAAAATTGCTGGATGTGTTAATAATCTTGTCATACTGCTCAATAGCCCGGATATAATTGCTGGACGCGAACAGCAATTGTCCGCCGGTGAAGTCATCTTTCAGTTCCTGCGGAGTAGGAATGAAGAAACTTGCGGCAGCAGATGCAAGAAATATGATAACTTTCCAGATCATGAAATATCAGAATCCCGCAAAGACTGTAAAAAATATTGTTGACTCTGCGGATCCTTTCGACTGATCGGCCGGACGAAGGAAATCAATCGTCGTGTACTTATAACCGAAGTCGAATACAACATTATAGCCGTTAAATGAAGTCCGGTTACTGAGTGAGAGCCCGTATGTGGCTCTGTTCTGACTCTCGAAATTATCCTTTAGATTTCTGATCTTATAGTAGAACAAGTCTGATCCGTCACCGACATCGAGCCCCTGGAATCCCAGACGGATATCAGTATTATCCGTTAGCCTGTAGTCCACTCTGAATATCGGAATGATTTCCTGATCGTGTTTGTCCACTTTCAGGGTAGGATTACCCTGCTGATCTTCCGATCTGAGAACGATTTTCTGAGTACGCACTTTGAACTGCGGGCTTAATTTTAACTGTCCGTTGAGCAAATAAAATGTATAATCAATTTTATTGACGATACCCCAGAATACGATGTTTCCGGGCACCTGGTCGCCAAGTTTCTTGGATTCAGGCAGGAACGCATTTGATCGTGAACCTGATTTATATTGGTTATTGTATTCAACACGGAAAATATTCTCAATATTCAGATTTTTAATCTGTGTATACCTCGTGCCAAAGTAAACAGAGTTAACAAGGGAGTTACGGTAGTTCAGAGGGTCTTCCACAAAATCAGGAATAGGATCAGAAGCGGTGATCACACCTTTGAACTGATAACCGTGGTTTTCGATATTATCTTTAACCTGTTTGAGAACATAATAAAGTCTTAGTTCACCGAACCTTGGAGTCCCTGTGAAATAATTAGCTTTAAAGTAGTTCACATCATTTGAACCGCCGCGCGCGATAGCTTCTTCATATATTTTACCAACGGCAACGTTCAGCCCGTCGAGCAATTCAAGATTCGTAAAGAGATGGTATCCGTCAATATCCGGTTCATACGGGTAATCAGGATGAATATCGTTTTCCTGCTCATCTATAACACTGTTATTATTCCAGTCATCTCCGTAATCAAGCGAAGGCGGATCTGAATAATATGTAAGGAAGTCCTGCGCGAAATCCGGTACGCCGTCTGCGTTCTTATCATCGTCAGGTATTCCGTCATTGTCCTTATCTTTTCCGGGGAATATACCCGCATCAGGCTGCCTTGTAATAGCATCAAGACTCCGCAGTTCATAAGTACTCTGACGATAACCTAACTTAAAGAAGTCTCCACCTGCCGGATTGAGGACGTCCCGGTTCCGCTGATTAACATCAGTAGGACGAACGTTATAAAAATAGAAACCGTCTTCCCAGCGGTCATCATCGTCGTTATCATCAACCAGTGGGTAAAAAGCACCGCCCGGGAAGAAGACTCTTCGCTGATATGTAAAACTGGCGTCATACTCAGTGTAATCCGGAGGGGTTAAAGTAGACGGAAGCCAGGTGCTCGGAACGGCTGATGTACTATTAAATTGAAAATAACTATTTTCAAGAACGTAGGTGTTCAGCCACGTTGTATACCTGGGATCAATCTGGTATCTCTCACCGCCAAGAGTCATCCTTCCGATCTTCTTCTTTCCTTTAAGGAACCAGGCTTTTCCTTTACTTTCAAAACGGTTTCCTGAAAGTAAAGGATATTTCATGAACTCAACACTCTCATTAAATTCGCCTGAGATTTCGAATCCCTGCCATTTGAAATCAAAGTTCAGTCCATAAACGGACATTCCCGATGCCAAGCCGTAATTTACTGTCACTACCCTTTTATTGCTTGCGTCCCTTACATTTCCGTCTGCCCGTTCACGGACAAAGAAAGGTGTGGGAAAGCCAATCGTGCTTTCGACGTGATGTTTATTGAAACGAGCGTCGCCGGTGTAGTCATCCAACTGCCAGTTAACGTAATCATTCGCCGTTTCGATCTTATAATCATTCGCAAGGATTATCTGGAACTGTACTGATTTAACGCCTTCCGGCATAAGAAACGCGTAAACATAACCTTCATCAATTGATGAGGGTACCTGCACAGGGTAGAGTGGCGGAGGAATTGAATATTTACTGCTGTTGCTGTAGTACTGATGAGAACTGAAACTTGTAGTATCAGCACCGCCGAAGAAACGCTGATCAATCTGGAATCCTTTTTGCCTCTCAACATCTCTTAATATCCAGTACTGGATAGGATTGAATTGAGTCGGATTAGTGGGATTCATTAATGATGTAGAAGCCTCACTCGGAAGTTTTTTATGAATATTTACAGTCGGAATCGCGTTACCGTTAATGATGACCCTTGGAGCGCCAAAAATGATTGGCCCGGAGTTATCGCCGGGCGAGTCATCGGTAATCCTAACGAATATTACTCTTGGAATCGCGGTCGTAACAACACCTTCGAGGGATGCTTCTTTACTGTCAAGACTGGTTTTCCTCTGGTGCTGGTTAACATAAGTCAAACCAACCGTAAGCACATCACCGATATCTGTTTCGAAGTGACCGCCGAAGAGATACTGAGTCCAGTCTCTGATCCTTCTGACGCCATCAATGTAGATACCCGCATCAAATCTGAAACGGATGGGGTCCGAAATCCTTGAAGCTAAAAGTGTACCGCGCAGTTTGGAAGTACCCATATCCCACCTGATACCGTTAAAACGCGCCCGGTTGAGAGTTAGGTTCGTGAATTTTGTCCTGATAGCATCTCCAACCATCAGCCTGGTCTGGAAACCGCCGTAAGAATCTTTGCCGATAACCAGGTTGTTAAAATAATTCTGGTAGTATCTTGATTTTATAATGTCGCTCGTTCCGCCGGCAAATTCCGCAGAGGATAACTGCTTTTGTGTTTCACCCAGTTCGTAAACTGTAGTTCCCTCAACAAGGAAGTTACCGAAGTTATCAAAGAATTTTTTCTTAATGAAGGCAGAACTATAATTTTCATAGTTCCTTCCGGAATAATTCAGGTATTTCCCTTCATTTTTACCTTTATTGGAAATGAACTGGGCATCCGAAAAACCGGCGATTATAAAAATTAAAAATATTATATAGTAAACTTGCTTCAAATGAACCTCCGAAGTCCGGTATTAGCTCAAAAATTATAAGTTAATGAAATTTTATTATTCCCACCTGTATTAGTAATTGCGAGCGGATAGACGTATGCATAATCAATGGTGACATTATCTACTACAAGTCCAAACCCGCCGTTTAACCCGCTCTCTTCAGCAAAGTCAGACTGCACGATATTATTGTAACCGCCCCTGATCAGGAATCTGGTATCATAGCCCATTATATTACTCTGCATTCCCAGAAACTCAGCGCCTCCCTTTACCTGGTAGATATCTTCCTCCCTATAGATATCGAGTGTCACCTGGTAATTGTATTGAGTGGATACAATTCCTACACCCAAACCTATCCTCATAGGCAGAGTGCCGTCAGTCCCTTCAGACGCTATGGATGGCTGATTAATGTTTTGCACGGAAAGTCCCAGGTTCAGGTTATTCGTGGCAAACAATTTCTCAAAACTATAAAACACCCCGGCATCGACTGAAAATCCTATATAGGAAAGAGCTCCTTCGCCGGGTGCCGCTGCAGCTGACCAGCCAATAAACTTGAAGGACCCGCCCACGCTCAGATTATCAATAAGCTCCCGGCTATAGGTACCGACCAGCATATATTCTTTCCACGCCTCAGTGTTCAGGAAATTTCCTCCTACACCAAGCACGCCAATAAAATCGAGGGGAATAATTCCGCTCAATGAAAGAAAATTAAGATTATCATCTTCAACATTGGGATATAGTTTTGCATAAGTCGTGGACACAACCGGTTTACTAAGACGGTAAATGTTCGCCGGATTGTAAAAAAGTACGTATGGAGCGTCGGTAAGAGTAAGCGCACTACCGCCCATCGATGCGACTCTCGCGCTGTTCCCTAAATCGTCGAATCCGCCGGAATAAATCCCAGGCATAAAAAAGAGTGTAATTAGCAAACTTAGCTTTATAATTTTCACAAATACCTCGATATTTTTTTTAATAAGCAACGACAACGGTTTTTGTCACAGTTTCCCCTCCATTGTCACTATCAAGGTGGATCTGGTACAGATACACCCCAGGCCTGACTTTTCGTCCGTTATCATCATTACCGTCCCATAACACTCCGTTATCGGAAATAAACGCATAGGCTTTCGTTTCCGATTCCAGAAGATCCTTCACCATTCTGCCGTTTAGATCAAAGATCTTAATACTGATCTTTCTGAATTCCTTCCCGATGAGATTGCCCGGTTCTCCCACATTTCCGAGGAAGAATTCAATTCGAGTCTGATCATTTCTCCCATCACCGTTTGGTGTGAAAGGGTTAGGGTCCGCCTTAGCGTTAATGATCAGTTTCTCCGGAACCCCCACCGTAAGAACACTCCACGCCTCAATAAGATTGCTCATCTTAGAATCTATCTTCTGCGGATTGTTCGATACAAGTTTGCTGCTTACCTGTATTTTATATGGGTTCACCGCGAGAAACGGAGTTGAAGTGAATACAATTCTGATCGTGGAATTAGATTTAATAGTTGAATTGAACACAATTGTAAAATCATTTGCCGAGACCCTCGCTAAATATCCCGCGGGGACGTTGTTCACCAGAACATTCCTGAGATTAACAGGAGAAGGAACTTTCACATAAATCGTATCAATTCCGTAATCGTCTGCCGAAAACTGTGTCTCAATAATCAGGCTGAATTCCTGCTCCTTTAAGACCTGTGCCTCCTGCGGGTCAATTCTCGCGTCACTTACGGAGACTACTTTCACGGTATCATAATTTATTTTTAGCTCATCTATTTCCGGTGAGAGAAGAGTTGTAGTGGTAAGCCTGACCCGGTACTGCAGATAGCGGCGTGCTTCATCGACAAAAAATAGGGAGCCGGAGTTGGCAATGGAATCTGACCAAGGGCTCCAGGTAGAGTCTACCGCGGCAACACTTCCCGTTCTGAAACTGAAAAATATATCTGTCCCTGTGGGCTTAATCCCGGTATATTCAAGCGTAGAAAAATTAACCGGTTTCCCAAAATCCCTGACGCTTGATAAGAATACGCCGGTCGGAAGGAACCCTTCACCGAAAACTTCTATCTCTGACACGACAGTACTGTTATTCTGTGCAATTACATCAAATACTATCTTCACGAATTTTGCCACTACGGGAGTAAACTCCGCGATAGGCTGAGCGATCGTATTGTCAGTTTCCTGGAACACCTTTTCCATAGTAACAGTGTCCTCACCCGCAAAAATGGAGTATGCCCTTGGGCGAAGATTAAGGTTATTTCCAAGAGTATACATCTGCACTTTCTTAATTGTGCGGAATGCCTGAAGGTCGATGATAATATAGCATCCCTCTAATCCTCCAAGATTGAGTGGAGGAAGTTCGACGAAGGACGGCGAACTGTAAATCCCGTCCAATAACCTCAGAGCGTTACGCCTGGAAGTATCAGCAGGCATGTTACCTGTATAAACGATATAGGCATAGCGGCTTTTTGCCAGGTTTTCTCTCTCCCCTGTTTCCAACTGCAAATAACCAGGGCGGGATTTATAATCCACTGCAGAGGAATTAAGAGTGTCAACAAAGGGAGCAGTAAAAGTTGTGTCAGTCATTGAAAACTGAGAATATAGGTCAGAGACAAAAATAGACAGGAAACAAAAAAGTAAAAATATTCTATAAAACATTATTCTTCTGTTTTAATTGGTTGGTTTCGTTAGAAGATTTAAGATTCATTATCAGGTAATCACATTATCCAAAACTTGAATATAAAGATAATAGAAGGAATCCAAATACCCAAACTACAACTGGATTAATTATTAATTATCAGTTCAACATACCCGTGAATTTACCTCTTTTCATGAGTAATTTTCCATCCAAATAGACATCCGGTCTCAGGACAACTCCATCCAGATGAAGCTGAACGCCGACACTGCCGCCCATTGACTTGTTATTACCCAGGGCTATGTGAATGGTTCCCATTACTTTCTCATCCTCAAGCAATACTCCGCTCAGTTTTGCCTTATCATTCGTACCTATTCCAAACTCAGCAATATTCCTTCCATCCCTTCCGACTTCATCGAGCATCTTAACTAATTTTTTTGCTAAAACTCCACCGGTTATTTCCTCCGCGTATCCGTCACGAACCACTATCTTTATATTTGTATTTTTCACAAGTCCAAGCCCTGCCATCGAACCATCAACAACCACTATCCCGTTCGACGTACCTTCAATGGGTGCAAGGTAAGTCTCGCCCGTAGGGAGATTCCCGCTCTCACCTTTCGCGTGGAACAATCCTTTCGAAGCGTATGATGTTCTCCCTTCAATACTGAATGAGATGTCTGTGCCGGCAGGAGAAGTTACTCTTACGTGCTTAACTTTTTCGAGAATGCCCTTCAGTTTGATCGAAAGCGCCGCGATTTTTTTATAGTCCGCGTTCAATCCTCTGATCATCACCTCTTTTGTTATGCCCGGGAAAGTGGCGATCCTAACCCCCTGTGCTGAAGCCTGCTGCCTCGCTTTTGTGTGCGTGAGAGAGGTCGTGGTCGGACAAAAAACCACATCAAACTTCTTCATCATTTCTCCGATATCTTCAGGCGGTTCCTGACCGTTCCTTTCCAGCGGTTTCATCTCCAGATAAAAAGATTCGTGCCCCAGGCCTACTGCATTCTCAAAAAGTGATAAACCGATCTCGCGTTTATTTTTATCACAGATAACCAGCACACGCTCACTTGGTGAAGTACCCATACAATCTCTGATTGCTATTCTGCTTGCCAGGTCTAATTTTGACAGTTTCATTTGATGCTCCTTTAAAATGGAAATCCTAAATTTATTTGAATTAATGTGTTAAGTCCGCCGGAATTAATCGCGGGATCCATACTTGATGGATTAATTTCGCTGACGGGAAGAAAACTGTTTTTATCATCTTTCATTCTCCCGACAGAAAAAAACGTGTAAGATGCCGTGCCTTCGAGACTAATATAGTCTTCAATTATGTGCCATATAAATCCTGTCCCCACAGCATAACCTAGAGAATTCTCATTCGTGGTATATTTAGTACTAAGGAAAGTAATCGCCGCGGTATTTATTGTTTTAGTGAACGAAGCCCGGTTCACAGTAAGATTAACATCAACGATTTTCCAACTCAATAGACGTGTAATCGGAGTGACTATATCCACCCCGATCCCGAATTTATCAATAGCAAGTTCAAGAGTATTATTCTGCCTTTCTCCCTGGCTTAAAAAAACAAGCGTCTGCTTCTTCCCGCTTAGTCTTTCATAGAAAGTTGTGAAATTCAAGCGGAAACCTGTAAACTGCAGACGGTAAACAAGCAGCCCAAATCTGAATCCCTGAAGTTCGGTAAAATCAGGGAGGGCTTTTTCAAGTGAGTCTTTTCTGAGATCATTGAAAACAGCAATATAATTATTAAGCCCGCCGGCATTTATAAGCTGTGTCTGATATCCTGCATATGCCCCGGTAAGGCCGAGACATCCGAATCCGAATTCCTGCGGGTAGATATCACCGCTGAATATAAAAGCGAGCACCAGAAGGGTGATTATTCGTTTTATACTTTTGTAAATTTTCATCGGTGTTAATGGACGATAATACTAAGACTGCATTTTTTCTTTTGCTTCCGCTCTCCGCAGGAGAAAACTGAATAGAACGCCAAAGAAGCCGAGTGAAGAAAATATCCACATCCCAAGGCTATAACCGTCAGGATTCTGGGGAGAAGCCATAGAAATATCATTGGCGTAACCGATAAGCCAGTTGAAGCCTGCGAGACCGACTTGTTGAATGAGAGTCATCAGTGCATAAGCAGTACCAAGTTTTTTCTCATCTACAATATATGCCACGTAAGGCCACATAACCGCTGGAATAAGCGAGAACGCAATACCCATCATTGCAATCGGTACATAAAGCGTGATACCGGTATAAGTCATCATCAGAAATACGGGTAGTAATAGAACTGATCCGATAAACATAAATAACGCTCTCTTGCCGACCTTATCCACAAGCAACCCAAAGAGAGGCGTGGCAATCATCGCGGAAAGAGGGAGTATACTATTTAAGAAACCGGCAAATTCTCTTGTTTCACCATGCGCCTCCATAAAAAACTTTATCGCGAAACTCCTGAACGGAAAGACTGCCGAGTAAAATGTAACACAAAGAGCAACCACAAACCAGAATGTTTTTTTGTATGAGAACAAACTCTTAATTTCAAGTTTATCAGTATCCCCCGCCTTTCCGAGAGTGTAATTCTTTTCAGCGTAATTTTCGAGAAAATAATATACGATTCCGCCGATAAGGCAGGCTAAGGAAATTATCAGCGCGAGATAAAGGGGGCTCTGCCAGTCTCCATAAAAACTGCTGCCCCACGAAGGTGAATTATCCGCCGCGACCGAGCCGAGACGGGCAATAGTGAGGTTTAACCCGAAAGCAAAACTAAGTTCTTTACCTTTGAACCACTTGGCGATTGATGTGGTGATCGCAACGATAAGAGGTTCTGAACCTATCCCAAGCAATACTCTGCCGGCAAGCATCACATACTTGTCTGATGATGAGGCCGTTACAAGCGCAGCAACCGCACATAATGCACCAAAAAAAAGAATAGATTTTTTCGTTCCATATTTATCAATTATGACCCCTCCTATCAGCAATATAAAGATGGCAGCCACGCTGTAGACTGAGTACATTGCGCCGATAAATTCATCATCATACCCGAGGCTTGCCCTTATCATGTCCGCGATCGGTGCAATGCTGTCATAAACATAATAGTTACCGAACATAGCCAGAGAAATAAATATCAGTACTATCCATCTGAATACGACTGCTGGTTCTCTTAATTGCGTCTCTCCGTTAACGGCCATTCATTTTTCCTTGAATAATATTTATGATAAGAATATTAATAAAATATAAAAATAAAAAACCTCCGCAGGAAATATTTTCCCCGGAGGTTTGTACAAATCAACAATACAAATTAGTTGCGGGGAATATTCTGAAGAACATTCTGCAATAATTCGTAAAATCTTGGAACGGTATCGATCTTTAACCTTTCATCAGGGGAATGAACACCAAACATCGTGGGTCCAAAGGAAATCATATCAAGCCCGGGATATTTTTCACCGATTATTCCGCACTCAAGGCCCGCGTGGATTGCTTTTACTTCCGGTTCCTTTGAGTAGAGTTTTTTGAAAGTGGATTTAAATATGCCTAGAACCTCTGAGTTCACATTTGGTTTCCAGCCCGGATAACCGTCACCGAAAGATATCTCCGCGCCGGCGAGCCTCATCACTGAAGCAGTCATATCAACGATATCAATTATCTCGCTGGCTACAGAACTGCGCTGGCTTGTTACAATCGAAACTGTACTGTTCTCAGTTTTGATCGTCGCGAGGTTGGTGCTGGTTTCAACTAACTCAGGAATGTCGGCTGACATCTTGATCACTCCGTGCGGGATGGCATAAAGTGCCAACAATAATCTTGACTGAAGCCCGGCAGGGAGAACATTTGGCGGCATACTGTGTGGTTCAGCGGAGACTTCAAGAGTTTTTTCAACAGTCGCGTTTTCATCTTTCACGCTTTTGTTAAACTCGGCAACATAAGCCTTGAAAGCGGTTTCCTGATTTTTCGGAACGACAACAACGGCAAATGCCTCCCGCGGGATTGCGTTGTGTTTATTCCCGCCTTCGATCTGAGCAAGGCTGATTCCGAAATTTTTCTCTGCATTGATAAGCAGGCGGTTAATTATTTTAATCGCGTTACCTCTGCCGGTATGAATTTCCAATCCAGAGTGTCCGCCTACTAAGCCGGCGACTTTCACTTCGTATGCCACTGTATCAGCCGGAACGGGTTCAGGATTATACTTAAAAAATGCCTGTGTGTTTTTACCGCCAGAGCAGCCGATATAGAGGCTTCCTTCCTCTTCGGAGTCCATATTAATAAGTATAGTTCCGTCAAGTAAACCCTGCTCCAGATTACTGGCTCCGGTCAGTCCGGTCTCTTCATCTACCGTGAAGAGGCATTCGATCGGTCCGTGCTTCAGTGTCTTATCTTCAAGCACCGCAAGAGCCGCGGCAACACCGATTCCGTTATCGGCGCCAAGTGTAGTGCCTTTCGCCTTAACCCATTCACCATCTATGTATGGCTGGATGGGATCGTTGTCGAAATCGTGTTCAACTCCGCGGTTCTTCTCACAAACCATATCAATATGGCCTTGCAGAATTACTGTTTTCAGATTTTCAAGTCCGGGTGTAGCCGGTTTTTTTATGACAATGTTGCCAGAAGAATCAACCTTGGTTTCAAGATTGTTTCTCTCGCCAACTGATTTCACATACGCGGCTATCTTCTCTTCGAATTTTGAGGGGCGTGGATATTTGCAGATTTCCTCAAAATGATTCCACACTAACTCAGGTTTTAGGTGTCCTAATACGGTACCCATCAGCTATCGCCTTTCTTCTTTATTTCTAAGAATGTTATATAATCGTGATTCATTAATGATGATAAAAACTTTGTCAGCCGCAGTTCGGCCGGCTCAATTTTCTCACCGAAAATATTTTTAAGTTCTACAGCAATTTCGTGAACTTTCTTCTTTCCGTCAATAAGTTTCCAGGTATTTGACCCGAATTCATCAAGTTTAACCTTGATAAACTCACTTTTTTTGAGCGGGCTTACCAGTTTTTTCAGCCAGGTGCGCTTGAACTTCGGTTCGAGAAGGATGACTACATCCCCTTCTTCCTTAGACTGAATAAGCCTGACCGGGGTTAACTCAAGATAATTATGAACGGGTTTATTTTTTTTCAACATAATCGATAAAACAAAAAGGGCTATCCCTGTTTCAGGAATAGCCCCGAATGATCTTTTTTACATTACTGCCGTAGGAGGAGCAGGTTCATCCGGCTTTCCGGCGTTTCCTAATGGATATTTAGTAAGAACAAATGCTACAACTACAAATACAAGTATGCTAATCAGGAATGATGGTGATTCGAAAATGATAGGTGTTTTAATCTCTATCACAGCCAGGAATGCAAACAGCAAACCGACCAGCGCTTCACCTGCGATGAGTCCTGATGCAAGCAGTACTCCTGTGTTTTCAACTCTTGCTTTCTGTGCATCATTGTGTTTCTTTGCGGCTGAGAACTTCTCAAGCATACCTTTTATAAGTCCGCCGATAAAAATCGCGAATGATGTTTCAAGAGGTAAATACATTCCAACGCAAACAAGCATCGGGCTTTTAACCTTGACAAGGATAAAACCGACAGCCATTAAAATACCAACAATAATAAGCGGCCATGCCATATCGCCTCCGACAATACCTTTGGCGAGAATAGCCATAAGGCTTGCCTGAGGAGCGGAGTAGTTCTTTCCGCCTAAACCGGTTTCACCGGGAATAAATGTTCCGCCCTGCGCCATAATGTCCCCCTGATGTAAAACCATGAGCGGGAAGAACATAACGGCTGCTGAGAGCAAGACACCAAAGAGATCGCCTACCTGCATTTTCCAGGGGGTACCGCCTAAGATGTGCCCGACCTTTAAGTCCTGGAGCATCTCTCCGGCTACGGCCGCTGCAACACAGATTACAGCAGCAACTCCGAGAACCGCTGCTATTCCTTCCATTCCTTTTACACCCAAGGCAACCATAAGTAGAGCCGCTATAATAAGGGTGGATATTGTCAGTCCTGAGATCGGGTTGTTGCTGGATCCGATGAGTCCGACCAGATAGCCCGAAACCGCAGCAAAGAAGAAACCTGCGACAAGCATAACGATTGTTGCAACGAGAGCCGCGGTGAAATCACCAGCGAAATAGTTGTAAATGATAAAGATCGCTACCGAAGATAAAGCAAGTCCGATGAAGACCCATTTGAAGTTCATATCTTTTTCGGTACGTATTTCGCCTGCGTGTGAGCCGGAAGCAGCTTTTTTAACATCACCGATAGCACGGCTTAATCCTGCTCCTAGTGATTTACGCATTCTGAAAAGTGTGAACGCGGCACTCATAAGCATTCCGCCGATTGCCACCGGACGAACGATGTTTCTCCACACCTGTGTGCCGAGACCCATCCAAGTTTCATCCGTCACTTCTGTAACTCCGTTTGACTGAAGGGAGGCAATCAATTCGGGGCCGAGGAAATAAAGCAGCAGAGGTACAAAAAGTCCCCAGGCAAGAAGTCCGCCCGTGAAGTTAAGTGCGGCAAGATTAGGGCCGATGATGTAACCAACGCCCATATATGCAGGGCTCACGCCGGGGGTGCTCAGGATTGCGCCGCCGCTTGCTTCCACAGAAGCTGATTTGCCCAGCATTATCTTTTTATTTGCAAAAGCAATGAATTTTTCCCAGGAGGCTGCAAAGAACTGAATCTGCTTGAGAATCTGGATTATTGCACCCAGCGCCATTGCCCAGAAAAGGAATTTCGCACCGGACTGGCCGCTCTGCCCTGCCTTGTGAATTTCAGAGGCAGCAACAGATTCGGGAAACGGTAATTCTTTATCTTCGACCATTACTCTCCTGAGAATAGTCACGAACATAATACCAACAACGCCTCCGATGAACATAATTGCAGAGGCCTCGAGGTAATGCTGGAGTGTATAAAACTCAGTCCATACTCCCGCGATAAGAAAAGCCGGAATCGTGAATATCGCGCCTGCGGCAACTGATTCACCGATAGAACCGACTGTTCTGGCAAAGTTTTCTTCGAGTATGGAACCTTTCATGATACGCAGTACTGCCATTCCAATTACTGCAGCCGGGTAGGTCGCAGCAATTGTCATACCTGCTTTAAGTCCGAGGTAGGCGTTTGCCGCACCTAACACCACAGACATCACCAATCCGATGACTAACGCTCGGATTGTAAATTCGGCCATATTACTGTCCGGGGAGACAAATGGCACAAATGGTTTGTTTTCTGACATAGAGCTCTCCTCTATTAGTTGAGGTTTAAAGTAAGCAAATATTTAGTTAAGAAATTTCTTTTAAATAAGTCTAGTAAATATATCAATCCGTGTTTGTTCTTCAAACAAAATTTAATTTTTTTTAACAATTTCTCAGAACTCAAGTTTCCTCATCCCAATGTGACAAAGCGCGAAATCGTACTTGACAGGATCCGTACCGTCAAATTTTCTGAGGTTTTCGGTTATCTCCTCCGCCATTGTCCAGCTTACGTTCTTCCTTTTAGTCAGTCCAAGTTTCCTGGAGATCCTTGCGATATGTGTATCCACGGGAATAATAAGTTTAGAAGTCGGAATATTATCCCAAATGCCCAGATCGATATCATCTTTTCTTATCATCCACCTGAGGAACAGGTTCATCCTTTTACACGCGCTTCCTCCTGATGGGCGGGGGAAAATAAACCTCATTCCTGCCGTCATCGGTAGTTCATTAGATAATACGATTTCTTCAAAGTCAGAGGAAGTCGCTTCGAGCATTTCTTTCACGTTTGGGTATAAAGGGTTAAAATTCCTTGAGAAAAAATTCTGAAGCGAACTATATTTTATGAGAATTTTTTGTAAAGCAGAGAGAAGATTTTGAATGTCCGTTGGGGTGTAAAAACGGTGGCCAAATGAGATCGATTGTAGATATTTCATTTTAGTGTTCCCCAGGATCGCTTCCACTGGGGAATTTCCTAAAGCTGAGAAAATCTTCCTCAGCGTTGAGTCAATCTGTTTAATATTTCCGTATGCCATCGCCGCGGAAATGAAAGCGGCTATCTCAGCATCGCCCGGGTTACCCATCATTAGAGGATATTCCACCGGATCCGGTGAAATGCTTCCCCGGTCAAATTTGCGATAATGGTATTCTAGTTTTTCTTTTAGCTTCTTCTTACTAATACCCAATTCAAAAAATCAATCTTGAAATTAACGCAGGTAGATCATTTTCATTTCAGCAGCTTTAGCGTCACTGATCATCCTTACTAGGTAGATACCTGAAGCAAGGTTACGTGGTTTAAATTCGACTTCATGCTCTCCTCCCGGCAACGTTTTGTCAATAAGGACTTCGATTTCTTCCCCAAGGGAATTATATATAGAAATTTTCACCTGCGCTTCAACCGATAGTTCGTAACCAATCGTTGTTGAAGGATTGAAAGGATTTGGGTAGTTTTGACGCAGCTTTATTCCCGGCTGTGAATTGTTGTCGATTTCTATTTCTTTACTCAAAACGTACGCACCGTCATAATCCGTTTGCTTCAACCGGTATACACGCTTGCCTGATCTGTTCTCGGAGTCGATAAAATAATAAACCGATTTACCGCTGAATGTCCCTTTTCCCTCAACGAATCCCAAAGAGTGCCAGTTGGTCAATAAAGGATTATTGGAATTAAATAGTTTTCGTTCCACTTCAAATCCTTTATTATTAAGCTCAGAGGCTGTCGCCCATTCAAGTCTTACCCTGCCGGATTCATAGAATCCGTTGAATCCGGTCAATTCAACCGGGACAATATTGGAAGTATCTGAATAGATCGCAGTCCACACAGATAAACTGGTTCCGTCCATTCGCATCCATATGGGGTAAACTTTTTTGTTAAACGCCGCGATATTCGAATAATCTCCGAAGAACACAGAGGAGGTAGGTGTAAACGAAGACTGGCTTATTTTGAAGTTGTGGAACGTTGCGCCTCCGTCAGTAGATTTTGCCAGATAAACATCTGTTGCCGAACCTGTCGTATTTCTCCTATCATAAAAAACCGCATATATTATCCCTGTGATCTGATCAATTGTGATCCAGGGGAAAAACTGATGACGGTCTGTCTGATCATCGTTAATCTTAGTTAATTGTCCCCAGGTGTTTCCGCCGTCAGTGGACTTTTTAAGCCATACGTCGGTGTTCGAGGTTCCGTTTCTCTGGTCGCCCCACATTACATAAATGTGCCCTCTGAACGGTGACTTACTTGTATCACAAAGAGTAACGGGTAATCCGTTACATCTGTTAATTCCCGGAATATCGAAATCCCATCCTCCCGGCTGGTCGCTGACAAATATATCCTGTCCCCAGGTGATACCTCCGTCTGTAGATCTGTCAAACATAATTCCAAGCGGGCCTGACCAGGCGGTATATATCTCTCCGTTCAGCCCTACCGCAGGAACTGCTCCTTCAACGGTAAGGTCTTCATCCACACAGTTGCCGCTTCTGTCACTGACCTTTTTCGGCTGGCTCCAGGTTATCCCTTTGTCCGTAGATCTCGAAAAGAGTATCCTGCTGCTGTCCTGCGAATTATAGCTTCCATAGTTGTCAAACTCAGTCCAGGTCATATAAATATTTCCTTTATACAGAGGTGTGCTAAGGTCAACAGCGAGCCATTCTTTATCCTGTTCCTTTGGGTAATTATATCCAATACCCGCACCGTCATTCCAGCTAACTCCGTAGTTCGTTGATTTCTGCACGACAATCCGGTCTATCCAGTAACCCTGCATCGGATTTGATAAATGCGCGAAGTAAAGGTTATTGTCTGCGTCAAAGATAACACAAGGGTCTCCCCAGACACCCAGGGAGGAAGTGAGATTCTTCTGCCCCCAGTTCAAGCCACCATTTGTGGAAGAATAAAAATAACTGATATTGGCACCAGCGGCAAGTATATCAGGATTCGAAGGATTTATTGCTATTACAACCTCTTCCGGGTCGTTGCTAGAGGTGCTGCTGACACGAACATTTGGTATCTGCGAAAAAACCGTCAGCGTAAGGAGAATAAAGTAAAATAATATTTTCATGTCAAAGTAAAGGTTTTATGAATTAAATTTATTGATTCCCGAAAGAATAAAAAACAGAAATTATAATACTTGCATTAGAATAACAGATCACTAATCAAATGCCTGAAGAAAATGAATGATAGCGTGGGATAGACTATAAATACACCAAATATCAGGCTCTGAGTTTGTTATGAGATTGCAGAGGTATATTATTGGACAAACTCAATTTATATAGATAGTTAGCTTTAAATATTCTCTAAAATATAAGAGAAAGCACCCTGCATTTTGTTGATCCCTTACTAAATATTATTGACAATTTTTTAGATATTGAAAACTTCAATTGTCAATAACAGTCTTTCTGACTTTATTCCATAAAAAATAAACCGGAATTCCTAAGAGGACAATTATCAGTCCTGGCCAGGTATATAATGGTTTTGTTATCAACAGGATCAATGAGATTGATGAAGCTAGAAAAATATAGAGCGCGGGTATAGCCGGGTATCCAAATGCTTTGTATTTACGTTCGGCGTCAGGTTTCTTTTTCCGCAGAATAAAGATACCTGCGATAGTCAGACAGTAGAAAATAAGAACCGCAAAAATGACATAATCCAAAAGTTGTCCGTATGTCCCTGAGAGACAAAGCAGGCTCGCCCATACTGCCTGAATAATAAGCGCGAATGCCGGCACACCTTTTTTATTTAATTCACCCGCGGAACCAAAGAACATATTATCTTTTGCCATCGCATAATAGACTCGCGCTCCGGCAAGTATAAGCCCGTTATTGCACCCGAATGTAGATACCATTATTAGTGCTGCCATAAACACTCCGGCACCTGAACCAAATATCTCCACAGCCAACGAAACTCCTACCCTGTCTTCAGGGGCGAACTGGATTCCCAAACCTGAAACTTCCGCGGAGGCGGGATCCCCTGCGAGAGGAAGAACAAACAAATAAGCCGTGTTGGCAAGTAGATAAATAACTGTCACAATAAGAGTCCCGTAGAATAAGCTGAGAGGTATATTCTTCGAAGGGTTCTTAACTTCCCCTGCCGTAAAAGTGATGTTGTTCCACGCGTCGCTTGAAAAGAGAGAACCTACCATAGCTGAACCGATCGCGGCGATCAGTCCAAAACCTGTTAGTGTTTCTATCCCCGTGATGATATTTCCTTCAAAACTGAGTTTTTTAGCTTCCCACATACTCGCGAAATTAAAGCTCACGACATCCCAGTTTGCACCTAGAGTTAAACCCAGGAATATTATAAATACAAGCGCGAGGGCCTTTACAACGGTAAAGATATCCTGCAATATCTTCCCCTCCCTCAAACCTTTTATATTAATAAATGTTAGGATGATTATGCTCAGAATTGCAAGCAGTTGCGCTGAACTGATCTTCATGAAGCTCAGGTCAAGCAGAATATTATTCTGGCTGAAGAACGGTATCAGGACAGAGGTGAACTTTGCAAACGCAACGGCTACTGCGGCGATCGTCCCCGTCTGAATCACCATAAACAGCGTCCAGCCATACAGAAAGCCGATGAGCGGATTATACGCCTCCCTGAGATAAACATACTGTCCGCCGGCTTTAGGCATCATAGAAGCCAATTCTCCATAACTGAGCGCGCCGATCAGAGTGATGATACCGGTTAGCAGCCAAACTACCAAAAGCCAGCCTGATGAACCGACAGTCCGGCTTATATCCGAACTGACAATAAAAATTCCGCTCCCGATCATTGAACCTACAACTATCATAGTCGAGTCAAATAATCCAAGCTCTTTCCTGAATCCGCTGTTCTGATCCTGCATAAAACTCTCTGTAAATAAAAAAAGGCAGTTATTAAAACTGCCTAATATATGAAGTCTTCATTAAAGAGAAAACGGCTGGATAATAATTATTACTCGAACTCCAGCAGTAATTCTTCCTTCGCAACTCGTTGACCGGTGACAATGTGCACTGCCTTAATTTTTACATCATCATGAGCCGTTACTCTGTTTTTCATCTTCATGGCTTCCAATATCAACAGGGGATCCCCTTTCTTTACGGAATCACCAGCCTTAACAAAAAGACTATGAATGACGCCCGGTATAAAAGCAGTAAACTTCTTCGGGTCTTTTGGGGTATATGGTTTTCGCCTCAGGTATTTTTTTGTTAAACCGGTTTCGTACCTGGTACCATCTACAAGAAGTGATTTTTTATTGGCATTTTCCATTAGAATGGCGGTACTCCGTGTTTGCGATAGGGTTTTAATTCCGATTTATTCGCAGTCGTTTGAAGCGACTGGATAAGGTACTTGCGTGTTTCCGTAGGGTTAATTACAGCGTCAACATGTCCGTTTTTAGCAGCAACATAAGGATTAGCAAACTTCTCGGTATATTCTTTTACTTTTTCTTTTCTCACGAGATCAGGATCCGTGGCTTCTGCAATTTCACTCTTAAAGATAATATTCGCGGCGCCTTCAGGCCCCATTACCGCGATCTCAGCAGTTGGCCAGGCGTAGACAAAGTCAGCTCCAAGGTGCCGGGAGCACATCGCTATATAGCCTCCGCCGTATGCTTTCCGCAGTATCACCGTTAGTTTGGGAACACTCGCTTCGCTGTATGCATAAAGCAGCTTTGCTCCATGCCGGATCACCCCGTTATGTTCCTGGTCAATTCCGGGAAGATAACCCGGGAGGTCAACTAAGGTGATGAGAGGAATATTAAATGCGTCGCAAAAACGAATGAACCTTGCAGCTTTGTCAGAAGAATCAACATCAAGAACGCCGGCAAGAACCAAAGGCTGGTTCCCGACTATACCTACTGTTTCCCCATTCATTCTTGCAAAACCAATAACAATATTCGGCGCCCAGTACTCCTGAATTTCAAGAAAGTCAGAACTGTCAATGAGGCTTTTAATAATATCCCGGATATCATATGGCTGTGTCGCTTCCTGAGGAATGATTTTATCAATATCAAGCAGCTGTTTCGGGGGACGAGGAGGAAAAGCATCAGCTTTCTTTTTGTTATTCCACGGAATAAAAGACAAGAGCCGTTTTACCTGTTCGAAACATTGGACCTCGTTCTCGGCATAAAAATGAGCATTACCGGATATCTCCGCCTGTACTCTTGCTCCGCCAAGGTCTTCCATTGAGATCTCTTCGCCAAGGACGGTCTTAATAACTTCAGGACCGGTAATAAACATCTTCGAGATCTTATCTACCACAAACACGAAATCTGTCAGTGCAGGAGAATAAACTGCTCCCCCGGCGCACGGTCCAAGTATTACTGATATCTGTGGTATAACCCCGGATGCCTGAGTGTTACGATAAAATATTTCACCATATCCAGCTAATGAATTAACGCCTTCCTGGATTCGTGCTCCACCGGAATCGTTAATTCCGATAAGTGGCATACCGTTCCTTATGGCCTGATCCATTATCTTTGTGATCTTCCGCGCGTGCATCAGTCCTAAAGAGCCGCCTGCAACCGTAAAATCCTGTGCGAAAATGCCTACCGGTAAACCCTGAATTTTACCCATTCCAGTAATCACACCATCGGCAGGAAGAAATTTTTTGTCCATTCCGAAATCTTTACCGGAATGTTCTACAAAGAGATCTGTCTCGCAAAAGGAGTCCGGATCAAGAATATATTTAATTCTTTCCCGGGCATACATCTTTCCCATAGAATGTTGTTTTACAACTGCTTTATCATCCTTTGCGGGAGTAATTTTCTCTCTCCGTTTAAGGTAATCTAATATTTTATCAAAAATTGCCATAATCAGTCTTAATTAATTTAACCTTTAAGTTATTCAGAAAACGGCTGATAAACAATGCACGAAATTGTAATTAAAAGGACTGTAAAACCATTCAGCCAGTGCGAAACATTGAAAACCTTCATTTTTCAAAAGCTGTAATCAATTCTTGAATTTTACCCATTTTACGATCTCATTCCATTTAGGTGATTTCCCTGTCCTCAATATTCCGATACGGTAGAGCTTAGCGGCTATTCTGAAGATCACATAAGCGGTTAATATGTTTACAACGATCGCCAGAAGAAATTCCCATACAGGCACTTCAATCACTGTAACTCGCGCAGGCATAACTATCAGTGAAGCAATAGGCACCATTGATGAAATACGTGCAATAGTATTTTCAGGATTACTCATCATCGACATCGCGATGAAGAAAGGAATCATAATGCTCATTGTCACCGGCCAAACGCCATTCTGTGCATCCTGATCGTTACTGAAGATCGCGCCGACCATAGCGAATAATCCAAGGAAAGTAACAAGGGAAATCGCGTAATTATACAGAAAGAAAAGTACCAGTCCGAAATCGACGTCCATTAGCAGTTCCGGCGGAAGCACAAACCAGCTCGTGCTAATTAATAGCATTATGGGTGTAAGCCATATTGTCATCTGCACCATCGATGTAATTACCATTCCTATGATCTTACCCGAAATGAGCTCCAGGCTGCTCACGCTGGAGAGCAAAACTTCCACTACTCTCGTATTCTTCTCCTCCTGAACTGACCGCATCATCATGGTACCGATAATGAGAAGCGCGAAATAAATGAGGAATGTAAATACAAACGCAAGGATTGCGTTTCCCGGTCCCTCTTCCTTTACTTCCTTCTCCTTACTGACCTTGAAACCTGTGATATCAACCCGTGATTTTGCGTACTCCAGGTCTTTAGCTGATAAGTTTGTCCCTTCAAAATAGGTTTCCACAAGCACTTTATTAATGACATCCCTGATCTTTAAATGCACAGTATTGTTGTTCGGATTCGTGGAATAATACCCGACTTTTTTGGAAATCAGCGCGGAATCAGGAACGTGTACAATCGCGGAGATCTTGCCAGAGAGGAGATCGTTTTTACGTTCTGAGAGAAAGCCCTCGAAAGTTGATCCGGCAACCGTCACGGGAACGATCGAATATTTCTTTTCCTTAACATAATCTTGTGTATTGAATTCTTCCTTAAGCCGGTCTTTAAGCAAATCATTTCCGGCTGCAATTAGTAGTATGGTATCAGCGTCGCTCTCATACCGCATTAAATAGGTCTGGATTCCAAGTATGCCGATCATAAAAAGCGGAATGAACAAAGTCATTGAAATGAATGACTTGCTGAGAAGTTTGGTCTTAAGTTCCCTCTTGATTATCGCGGCTGTTCTGTTGTTAAACATTTTTACTCCTCCTTTCCGGCAAGTTTTATAAAGATGTCGTGAAGAGATATCTGATTCGCGTCAAAACTTGAGATATTTATGTTATTCTCCACAAGTAATTTAAGAAGGGCCTGCGTCCCGGCTTCTTTTTTAACTTTTATACCGGTGGTGTTACCAAAGTCCTCGATCGATTCGACAAGCCGGCTTTCCCGTAGGAATGAAATATCACCGTTAAAGCTGAGAGTAATATTATCCTCGGCAAACCTGTTTTTGATTTCAGGAAGGGAGCCGCTGAGAATTATTTTACCGTGATCGATCATGGCGATTTCATCACAAAGTTTTTCGGCAAAATCCATCAGGTGTGTTGAGAAGATGATCACTTTACCGCTCCGTTTGAGGTCGAGTATTATCTCTTTAATAATATTAATATTAACCGGGTCAAGTCCCGAGAATGGTTCATCCAGTATTAAGAAGTCCGGGTCGTGCAGGATAGTAGTTATAAATTGGAGCTTTTGCTGATTACCTTTGGAAAGATCTTCAACTTTGGAGTTTTTCCGGTCGAGTAATCCAAAACGTTCAAGGTATTCATCCGCCTTCTTAAGCACCTTTTTTCCGATTTTACCCTTCACTTCCGCGAAGAAAAGCAGAGTATCAAGAACTTTCATCTGTTTATAAAGCCCGCGCTCCTCAGGCAGGTAACCGACTTTGTTCCTGAAATCCTGTCCGATTCGTGTTCCGCGTAAGATGACTTCACCGGAATCAGGAAGATAAATATTCATCATCATCCTGATAGTGGTAGTCTTACCGGCACCGTTCCTGCCGATAAGTCCAAATATTGAGTTCTCAGATATGGTGAAGGAAACATCGTTCACGGCCGTCAAACCGTTGAACGTTTTTATGAGGTTTTTTACTTCAAGAGCATACATTGAATTTCCAAAAATATTGATCCCGAAAATTAGCTGGAAAATGCCGGACGGCGGATTTTATCTTCACAAGAATTTACCTTCTGAGGTTTCCTTTAGCCGTTCATCACAATGAAGTGCTGCTGAGGCAAAATCCCGGCGGAATACCGGGATTAAAGCTTAAAGCCCTTGATGATCTTTTGAATTTCAGCTTCCGTAATCCCTGATCCGTAAACCTGGGGATCCTTCGCGGGTTCTGAAGATTTCTTTGAACCCGATGGTTCTGGTGTATATACAGGATTCCCGGCACGTGCCCTCAGGCGGTCTTCAATCTGGGCAATAAAATCGTTGTTCGCGTCAGCCCTGCTGACCTGAGTAAGCGTAGGTCCCTGATTAACAGGATTAGTCTCAAATGCAACATATTTTATGTTCATCATATGGCGTGCGGTAACGTTTTCCGAAATAATCGAACCTCCCCAGGTTCCGGGGCCAAGCGTCATCGAAGGAGCAAGGGATGTAGTATAGCCAACTGCACCAACGGAGGAGACAGTATTCACAAGTATTCTGAAAGCCGGTTTTTCGAGGGCGAATTTCATAATTATTTCGTTATCACCTGAATGTATTACCATCGTGTGGCCCATCCCACCGAGCTGGAGGAGGTCAATGCATTTATGACACCCTTCAAGCCATCCGTCAACAGTGTAAAACGCCAGTACGGGAGAAAGTTTTTCTACTGATAGCGGCTCATGTTTGCCAACTTCTGTACATTCGGCTATCAGTACACTTGTGTTTTCAGGGACAGTGAATCCCGCGTATTTTGCAATCCAGACTGCAGGCTTACCAACAATCTCAGGATTAATACCCGAACCGGTCAGTATAACTTTACCCAGCAGTTTTTTCTCCTCTTCGTTTACGAAGTGTGCATTTAGTTTTTTTGCTTCCGAAATAACCTGATCGCGTATACTTCTGTCAACGATCATTGCCTGCTCAGATGAACAGAGAGTACCGTTGTCGAATGTGGTTCCGTAAATAATATCAGCGACCGCTTTTTTATAGTTTGCTGTTTTTTCAATGAATGCGGGAACATTTCCAGGACCAACCCCGTAAGCAGGTTTTCCCGAACTGTAAGCAGCACGTACCATCGGTGTGCTTCCGGTTGCCAGGATGAGGGCAACATTCCTATCGTGCATCAGCGCATCTGTTCCCTGGAGCGTCGGAACTGTCATACATTGGATCAATCCTTTTGGGGCGCCGGCTTTTTCTGCCGCGTCGGATAATACACGCGCAGCCTCCATCGTACTGTTAGGTGTTCTCGGGTGCGGACTAAGTACAATACTATTTCTGCACTTCAGCGAAATAAGAATCTTATACATTGCCGTTGAAGTCGGATTTGTGGAAGGAATCAATGCAGCGATAACACCCATCGGCTCTGCGATCTTCAATATTTTACCATTTGCTTCAGTCGCTATTACTCCGACTGTCTTAAGGTCTTTGATGGATTCATAGACATTCTTTGTGCCGAACTGGTTTTTAATCACTTTGTCAGTCCACTTACCAAATCCAGATTCTTCAGCAGCCATTTTCGCAAGCCGTTCTGCTTGCGCATATCCGGCTTCCGCCATCGCTTTTACAATTTTGTCAACCTGATCCTGAGTATAATACTTGAACTCAAGTTGGGCTTCCCTCGCCTTTTTTGCAAGGTCCCTTGCCTCTTGAATTGATAGTAGGTCTTTATCCATAATGCAATTTTCCAATTAACTTTGATCTCAAATATATCCTTAATAGTCAAAAATTCAAAGGGGCAGGCAAATTAAGATGAGTTGCCGGAAATCTTTACAGATAAAAACAGTAAAAATTTTGTTTGGGCACTAATTCCTGATGTGTATTTTAGAGCTAATTAATATCCTATTTTGTCTCATTCTATTTCAAGGAACTGAATATGAGTAACGGTACAAGCGACCGCCTTGTTTCTCTCGATGTTTTCAGGGGTATTACGATTGCAGGAATGATTTTAGTAAATAATCCCGGAGACTGGGGAACAGTATACGCTCCGCTTCTGCACGCTAAATGGCACGGCTGTACGCCCACTGACCTGATCTTTCCCTTCTTTCTTTTTATCGTTGGAGTTGCGATAACCCTTTCTCTGACCAAAAGGAAAATGAAGGGTGATAATATGTCAAAGCTTTACCTGCAGATCACAAGGCGCGCTCTTATCCTGTTCTTTCTTGGACTCTTTAGTGCGGCTTATCCTTTTTATAATGTGTTTTCGGGTGAATGGGTCAACTTAGCCTCACTCAGAATTCCGGGTGTTTTGCAGCGTATCGGAGTTGTATATTTTGTCGCCGCGATCCTCTTCCTGAATACTAATATTCGTACCCAGGCAATTACTGGCGCTGTTTTACTGCTATTGTACTGGATACTAATGTCTCTCGTCCCTGTGCCCGGAGTTGGATACGCGAACCTCGAACCGACAACAAACCTGGCGGCATATTTCGATAATCTATTATTGGGCGGTCATCTATGGTCAGCCAGTAAAGTCTGGGATCCCGAAGGTATTCTATCCACTCTCCCCGCGATTGGCACAGCGATAAGCGGAATAATGCTCGGGCACTGGCTGAATACGAATCACGATAAAATTACAAAGGTTGCCTGGATATTTGTTGCCGCGAACATACTCCTCGTGGTAGGATGGTTCTGGGATCTGGTATTTCCACTAAACAAAAGTATATGGACCAGTTCATACGTATTATGGACCTCGGGTCTTGCACTACACTTCTTTGGGTTCTGCTATTGGTTTAATGATATTAAAGGTGTTACCTGGTGGACAAAACCCTTTATCGTGTACGGCTCGAACGCCATCACAGTCTTTTTCCTGTCGGGACTAATGGCAAAATCAATGGCAATAATTAAATGGACGAACGAAGCAGGAGAATTGATTTCTCTCAAGACCTACATCTACAAAACCTTTTATGCGCCGTTCTTCGATCCGTATTTCGCGTCTTTTATGTTCGCAATTACTTACGTTCTGCTGTGGCTTGGACTTATGTGGATACTTCACCACAAAAGGATTTTCATTAAAGTATAACAATATCGCCTTACGTATTGAAATCCGGCTCCCCGGTGATGAAGCAAAAGTTTAATCACTTTATAGTGATACCGATCTTTTTTTCTTTACTGTTCAGCACAATCCTCTTTTGGGGATGTATCAGGGAAGGAGAGAAATCTGCTCATAGTGATCATTCAACTGTGCACGATCCGTTCGTTCCGGATTCCTGGTTTAAACAAACCGAAGTCGATCTCGGGAAGAAAATTATTATGCTCTCCCCGGCTCTCGGTTATTCCATCACAAGCGGAAGAGGAAACATAAACGGACAAGTACTAAAATTCAACGGCGGTACGTGGGATGAAATCAGTTCTCACCCCTATTCAGACTTTCCTCAGATAAGTGTGGCAGACTCAAATTCCCTGATTGCCATTACACATCGGACTCATTTTGGTAATTACAAACCCGTACTCCAGCGGATAACCGGCGGTATCAGTCAGGAACTCCCCATTGCCCTCCATATGTGGGATGAAATTGATTTTGCAATGTATAAATCTCTCTGGAATTTCGGAGGCAATAAATTTCTTGCTGCAGGACAGCAAGGATATTTATCCTTTTTCGACGGCACAGCGTGGAATCACGTGAAGAGCCCGGTTAAAAGAGATACCCTTAAAACTCTCCTCTCCGGAGATATTAACTCCTTGTATATGTTTTCGCAGGACTCCGGCTGGGCTGTCGGTAAAGATGGGATGATACTGCAGTGCAGGAACGGAGTCTGGAATTATTATCCTTCTCCTACAAGATTTCAGTTAAATTCAATTGTTATGACCTCCTCCGAGTATGGAGTTATCGCCGGTGATTACGGTACCGTTCTGGAATTCGATGGAGTAAAATGGAAGAAAACAGACATTAATTCCTCCGAAAGACTCACCGCTGTTAAAGCTGCAGGAAGTAAAAATATATTTATATGCGGTTCGAATTCAACTCTTTTCCATCTCTATGATGGAGTTTGGCACCACAATAAATCTCTCTCAATCTTCGAAGATTCTTTTAACGATATGGAAGTTATTCAGGATGAGAACGGAAAGTTCCTGATATGGCTCATTGGTGAAGACGGGATCTATTCTAATTCCAGCACCCTGGGTTTCTCGTTTACCAACATAACCCAGCGCGCGGGGCTGCCAGTTTATGGGAAAGGAGTACTTTTTATCCCCGCTGAAGATAATTTCCCGGATTTGCTTATTCTCAACGAGGGAGCTAAAGCAGCTTACTACCGCAATGAAAAAGATAAAGGGTTTACCCCCGAACAAACTACATCAGGTCTGATTAATTCTATAAACGAAACGGTTGTAGCCTCCCTCAGCGATATCAATAATGACGGACTTGAAGATCTTTTCCTTTTGCAAAACAGCAAAAAATTCAACCTTATGCTGAAAAAGGGAGAGGACGAATACATCCTTCCCTACCTCCCGCCTTCAGTGAGACTTAAAGAAACCGAAATCTACAGCATCCCTTCTGTCCAGAGTGCAGATTTTAACAATGACTCTTACCCTGATATGTATATATCCATCGCGGAAGACAACGACCAGCTTCTTGAAAACAGACAGGGGAAAAAATTCATCGACCGGTTTGATGCTTCCGGTATATCAAAAAGTATTCCGCACAGATCTTATGGCCCTGTGCTATCGGACTTCGATAACGACGGTAGAGTGGATATATTCATTCCTTATAATCTGCCGAAGGATGGATATATGGGGGAACTGTTCATTAATAAGGGCAATTTTAATTTTGTTAAAAAAGAGTGCGAAGCCTTTTTATCTGGTTCCTCCTCATCACTTGCTACTACTATCGCGGTCGCCTTCGATGCGAACAATGACGGCTGGACGGATATACTCCTCCACCATCAGAAGGGCAGCCCACATTTATTCCGAAACACCGGGGGAGCGGATTTTCAAAGAATAAACAACACGGGAGCACTTGATTCCCTCATATTCCACCCGGAACCACTAAACGGTTTTATGGGAACCACCGACCTCAATAACGATGGGTGGATAGACGTAATTATCGGCGGCAGATTGTTTCTGAATAACCAAGACCTGACTTTTTCAGAAGTAAATAAACAGACAGGTGTTTCTTTTACCGGTAATCCTTCCTTCGCGGATATTGACAATGACGGTGATGTCGATATTTTCTTCGGTTCATCCAGGTGGTCGTTCGGCAAGGGAGAACGGGTAGCCCTCTTCAGAAACAACCTGAATCCGTCAGACTACTTTAAAGTTTCTCTGATCCCCAGCGCCGGTAATACTTCCCTATCGGGAACGGCACTCTATATCACCGCTCTGAAAAATGGGAAGGTAATTTACAGACAAAAACGCGAACCGGGACTTGGGAACGCTCCAATGATTCCGCAGAATTTAGATAAATTGATTATCGGCAAGAATCCCGGTTATAAATATGAAATCGAAGTTGTTTTCCCTTCCGGAATAATCAGGAAGATCGCACCCGCCGAATCCCAAAAAGAGATAATAGTATATGAGGAAGACCTGTTACCCCGTGCTGCGTCTCATTTAGAGAAGCATTTAAAAAACAAAATCATTGAGATTAAGTTAGCTGAAGAGGCAGGGAAAATATTGATTCTGATCGCTCAGTTGTTCCTCTTGTTCTATTTTATCCGGATAAAACTTTTAGAGAAATACTTCCTTACATCACGGCTGTTTCTGTTTTTCTTTTTTGGGTTATTCCTGATACTGAATTTTTCATTTTCTTCAATTACTTTCTTCAGTAAAAATATACTCCCTGTCCTGAGTTTTATCCCTGCATTTTGGGGATTTATTTTCATAAGAAACTCCGCGATCAAAGCGGACAGAGAAAAGCATCTCTCACATTACAGGCTGGATGAAAAAATCGGCGAGGGAGCAACTTGTAAAGTTTATTCCGCTTATGATGTCATTAACAAGCGCAGGGTTGCGCTTAAAGTTATGAATCAGGAACTGATGGATAATGAAGAAAACAAGAAAAGGTTTAATCACGAAGGAATGATTCTTACAAAAATTGAATCAAGATTTGTTGCGAAGATGTATGAGTACGGCGAATTCGAGAAAAAATCATATATCGCCCAGGAACTCCTCACAGGCGGAACCTTAAAAGATTATATTTCAACCTCCTTTCCGATTCCGAAAGAGAGAATGAAAGAACTTCTGTTATCCATAGCCTCAGGGCTCTCAGAAATTCATAACGCAGGCATAATTCATAGGGACCTAAAGTCAACCAATATACTTCTTGACGCATCAGGCAATGCACGTATAACTGACTTCGGCCTCTCAAGATCATCACTTATCAGTTCATTTACTTCCGCTGGAACCATTCTGGGCACATTGGGCTTCTGCTCTCCTGAACAGATTACAGGATCTTCCGTTAATCATCAGACGGATATTTTTTCGTTCGGGGTTATAATGTATGAGCTGGCAACCAATAAACTCCCCTTCTCCGGAGACAATGAAATTATGCTGATCCATTCAATTTTTAATGACACTCCGGCTGAGATAGGTGCTTTCAATCCGAGTATATCGGAATTTTACCGTTCCGTCTCACTGAAATGCCTCGAGAAAAATGCATCCGACCGCTATTCGGATATGCAGCCGCTGCTTAATGATTTATATAAGCTTTAAATGTCTGTCTTATTAATATTTTGAGTAACGGGGGTGTGTTGTCTCAATTTCGTTTGAGCCTCCTGTAACTTTGTCGCTTTTGTCCAACATAATTGCAAATACTGTTCACTTTTTCGGGTGGAACGAGTTTTGATATTTTCTATTCAAAGTGAATACGATGAAAGCCCAAATTCTTATAATTGACGATAATACCGGTGAACTGAAAAAACTGAGAGAAATCCTCGCCAGTTATGGGTATGGTATATTGACCGCGACAGATCCTGTAATCGCGGAACAGATTTCAAAAAAACTGCCGGTGAAGTATGTATTGTCAAAAAAAGAGTATGTAAATTTCTCCGAAAAAGAGCCCACAAAAAGCTGATTCCTGCCAAAGAAATCACTTCCCCTTTCGCTTCTCTTTTTTATCTTAGGCCTGTATTTAAACATTTTTATGTGAACAGTGTCAGAATCAGAAGCCAAACAAACAATCGAAAAAAAAGTACAGGATTACTCAGCGGGTTTCACATCTTTCCTGAATGAAGTGAACTCATCTTTTCCGGAAAAGAAAGAAATAAAAAGCCTGACGGCAAACGCCCTGAAGGAATTCCTCGTTTTTACCCGAGAATTAAATCAGTTGCTTAAGAACCTTTCAGATCTGTCCCCGGGCACCTCAGAGGAAGTTGAGAAACTTAAGGATGAAATTAAAAAACTCGAAACCCTTTACTCAGCCGGGATCACCTTTACATCAAAATCAGAACGGACTGAACTTCTCGAAACCGCCATTGACATCGTTGTAAAAGCACTGAATGCTGATACGGGATTTATTATGCTATCGGATGAAAAAGGTGAACTGGAATCGATCTATTCCAAGAACTCCAGTATCTCACTGAATCCGGATGCTTTAAGGATAAGCACAAGCATTGTTAAAGAATCCCTGAAAAGTACAGGTCCGATACATTTAGAAAACATTAAAGATTCTGCCCCCCTTGCTCAGCAGCGGAGTATAATTCAATTAGGGATTTCATCCGCGATTTGCGTACCCATGATTTCCAGCAGCCGTGTTTACGGAACAGTTTATCTTGACCGCCGGAATATTAATGATCCTTTCAAAGGCAAAGACTTAAAATACCTTATTTCGTTTACCAATCAGATCGTTAAAAATCTTGATCTCTTTTCTCAGATTGATTCTATTAAAAAAAGAGAACTTGCAGATTCCGTTCAAAAAATGGAAGATATAAGGAACAATTTCCGTAGTTCGGAAATTGTTGGATCAAGTAAGAAAATTTTTGATATCCTCAGGATCGCTTCGAAAGTTTCCAAGTCTGATGCCTCGATAATGTTATATGGCGAAAGCGGAACCGGTAAAAACCTGATTGCTAAAGTAATCCATAATAACTCTAATCGAAGTCGAGGACCTTTTTACACCGTCGACTGCGGGTCGATACCATCTGAATTACTTGAGAGTGAATTATTTGGATATGAATCAGGTGCTTTTACGGGAGCAAACAAAACTAAACCGGGAAAACTCGAATTAGCGGATAATGGGACCCTCTTCCTTGATGAGATCGGAGAAATGAGTCTTTCACTCCAGCCAAAATTATTGAGAGTTATTCAGACGAAAGAATTCGAAAGGCTCGGAGGAACCACTCCGATAAAAATAAATGTCCGGATTATCGGAGCGACAAATAAAAATCTTACTGAACTTGTTGAAAAAGGAGCTTTCAGGGAGGATCTGTTTTACAGGTTAAAAGTGATTGAGATGGTAGTCCCGCCGCTTCGTGAGAGGCGGGAGGATATTTCAGACCTCGTTGATTTCTTCACTGCGCATCATTCATCTGAGAAAAAGTTCACCGTCTCGCACGAAGCCTTACTGGCGCTGGAAAGTTATGACTGGCCGGGTAATATCCGTGAACTGGAAAATGTAATTCTCAGATGTATTGTCCTAGCACAGGGAAATGTAATCGGGTTAGAAGAACTTCCGCCAGAGATCGTTTCGGATCTCGCGCCGCTCGAAACAGTGAATTCTGTAAAAACTCTCTCGGAGGCTGAGGATGATTTCAGAAGGATGTATATTATGAAAATTTTAAAAAAGACTCAATCCAAAGCTGAGGCCGCGCAGCTGCTCGGAGTAAACCGCACACACTTTTATAAAATACTTAATCAACTCGGTATTGACGCCTGATCATCTGCGCTCTGGCGCCTGATGAGTTCCCGCAGTTTTTTCGACTTTTCGGAATCAGTCTTCACTTCAATCACATTGATCCCGGTTCCTTTTGAGAACTTTTTCAGTGCCGGGATAAATGCTTTATAAGTGTTCACTGATTGATAAGGAATTACGAATCCCTTCAAAAGTTTCCGTAATGATAAACCAACTGATGTCTTAAAATATTTCAGGTACTGCTTCTCATACCTTCTAACTGGAAGCATTCCGAAAATCGCTCCGCCGTCGTTGTTAATAACTATAATTGTTAATTTTATCTTCTGATCTTTCAAAAAGATAAGTGAACTGATATCGTATAAAAATGACAGGTCCCCGATCACAAGATAAACTCTCTTGTTTGCCCCTGATGAGACACCCGAAGCAGTTGAAATGATTCCGTCTATTCCGCTGGCCCCCCTGCTTGAGAAAATTTTAAGCTTCTTTTTTGCGTGCGTGCCGAAATTATCCAGGTCTCTCACCGGTAAACTATTGCCAATGAACAATATTGATTTTCCCGGTAAGTATTTTATAAGTTCATTAATGATACCCGGTTCATTTAACCCCCCATTCCCGATAATCTCCGTTTTCATTTTTTCAAACCTGCCATCAACCAAAGTGAGAACAGGCTTAACATTTACACTTTCATCAGACGCGGAAAATTTACTGATTAAATCTATTATGGAGTCCGGGTCCATTCTGTACGTGGCAGAAACGGGTATAGCCGGATTTACTCTTTCACCATACTCATTTATCGCGGCTTTGTCACAGTCAAGTCCTCTGATATATTCTATCAGTACCGATGAATTGACCGGCCCGCCAATATGTATTACCAGGTCAGGATTTATTATCCTCTTCATTGCCTCTGTCCTGAGAAGAGTATCATAATTATAAATAAAATTTCTGGCATCAATGCCGGAATATTTTACTTGTGAAGTTACATCCGCGAAGATAGGAATGTTGCTCCGCGAAAGCGTGTCAATGAGAGGAGGTATTAGCAGGTTTTCCGGATTAAGCCTGCCAATAATTACCAGGGGGCGTTTAGGATTAATTTTCTCCGGATAAACCTTGTCAGGACTTTTCTTTGTCACATTTACGGTAATTGAATAGCCAATCGAAGAAATTTTTTCAAATAACTTTTCATCAATCTCATCAGTATGATGATCCGGCTCGAAAGGTTTTTGCAACTGAACGTTAATGTGTACCGGCCCGGGATTATCTGATTGCTGAGATGAAAAAAGATCTTGCAGTCCGGAGTTTACTTTATCGAAATGACTGTGAGTAAGTTCTGTTAATCCCGGGTCAAAAAATCCTCTAATATGATTGGCATAAATATTTTCCTGGTTAATGCACTGGTTCTCTCCTGTATTCCTGAGGTATGCCGGCCTGTCAGCAGTGATGATAACTAGCCTGACCCGTGATTGAAACGCCTCAATAATAGCCGGATAATACTCCGCAACAGCGGTCCCGGAAGTACAAAGAAGGGCAACAGGGCGATTTGCATATAAAGAAAGTCCTAAAGCAAAAAATGCAGATACCCGTTCTTCAACAATAACATGTTTTCGAATCTTTTTGTTTTTATCAAAAGCAAATACCAGTGGCGTACTTCTTGAACCGGGAGAGATACAGACATCAGTTACCCCGGAGGCGGCTAATCTCTCAACTATAAAATCTGCTAAGAATATACTGCGATTGATTTTCATATCTTAAAAAGAGATGCCATTGATTTCATTTTCATTTCAGACTCACCGAACTCCTTCCTCGCGTCAGACCCGCAGACCAATCCGCACCCGGCATATAAAGTAACTTCGTCTTTATCTGCTTTTCCGCACCTCAGATTGACAGCAAACTCTGCCTGATTATTACTGTAAATCAGTCCGACCGCCCCTGTGTAATACTCCCTGTCGTATTTTTCGATTTCAGGAATTTTTGAGACTACCTTCCGCACGGGATAACCGGTTGTAGCCGGTGTTGGGAAAATCTTCTTTAAAATTGAAATGAAGCCCGGAGGGCGACGAAACACTGCTTTAACCGGAGTATAGTAATGATTATAGTCTGAGTATGATTTGTTTAGAGGCTCCGGCGGAAAGACGCAGTTACCTCCTGCTCTCGAAAGTTTATCAACCAGATGATCCCGTACAAGATAATGTTCGTAAAGATTCTTATTCCGGTCAGGATCCGGTTTCCCTTTTTTAAATGTTCCTGCAAGCGCCTCCGTTTCTACGATATTCCCGTTCAGAGTAAAGAGCCTCTCGGGTGTTGCGGCAAAATGCAGGTTCGATTTTTCTTCAATTAAATATTTATAACTCGTGTTTTTAAGAGTATTGAGCTTTTGCCACATTAAGTTTTGATCAAGCTTCGACACAAGCTGATACTTCCGGTGTCTTGAAAGTACAATTTTTTCAACATCCCCGCTTACGATCAATTCAACAGAAGCGTTAAACTTTTTTTCCCAATCATCAAAACCGTTCTGCGCTTCGATAGTTTTTCGAAGTGCAGCTGCAGGAGCTTCGGTCTCAGGGCTGCTCGATGCTTTGAGCAGAGAAGCTAAGAATTCTTTAACTTTGGTTCTGAAATAATCCAACTCTTTTTTGGTTTTACGGTTCATCAGTATTACTTCAATACGCTCCGGTGTGATCCTTGCAGCGATTCTTGGGACAATGACCTGAGAAGTGAAAACAGGAATATTTCGAACATACTGGACAGGCGATTTTACAAGACAAAGGGCACGCGGCAGATTGTGTTCAGCGGTTCCGCGTTTTTGAATAAGAATTTTCTCCATTGATTTTTTGAATCGAGTCAACCCCTTAATTAGCAAAGTTTTTTTTAACGCGATGAATGCCAAAACCTCATTCTGGTCCCTTTTACTGAAAATGAATGGATATCCGGAGCCGAATCGGATTTTACTCATTTTAAAGGATTCACCGAAAAAATTCACAGTGTCGAGGTTAATGTAACCGCTCTCATTAAGGTCGACAAGACTGATAAATTCGTTCTGTGCTAAACGGGCACGTTTATTTCTGCGGAAATTAGAATTTTTTCGTGTCATTTGATTTTTATGGCAGAGTTAGTACTCTGACTGCGGATTTTTAGTTTATGCGTTTGAGCGCCTCTAAAACACAGGGAGGAACAAAAGCTGAAACATCTGCTCCGAACTTTGCGAGTCCCCTGATTAGTGAAGAGTTCAGATAAGTATATTTTTCATTAGGCATGAGAAAAACAGTATTTATTTCTTCGGCGAGCTTTCTGTTCATCAGAGCCATCTGGAATTCATATTCAAAATCACTGACCGCCCTTAAACCACGAATGATGGCACTTGCACCAACCTCGCGTGCGTGTTCAACCACGAGCCCGGAAAACTTATCTATCTTAACGGTTGGATAATTATTAAGGCTCTCCTGAAGAAACGCAACCCTCTCATCTATGCTGAATAATGGCTGCTTGCCCGGATTAATTGCAACAGTGACCCAAAGCTCATCGAATAGCTCAACTGCACGCTGGATAATATCAATATGCCCGTTAGTTACGGGATCAAATGTACCGGGATAAATTGCTGTTCTTTTCATTTAAATAAATAGTTTAATTCAACATTTAATTTCTAAAAATCATTTATTATTCCAAAGTGGATTTTCCCCTGGTTAAATGTCTCCCCCTTTGCCAAAGCGTAACTAACATTAAGAACCCCTACGCCGGTCTCCAGGTTGAGTCCGAATCCGTATCCGGATTTTGCTTCCTCCGCACCTGTAATTTTAAGTTTGTCATTCCTGTCCCGTTTATAAAATCCCAGGTCATAAAATAGAAAAGCAAACGAGCGCCTCGTTAATAAAAACCTGTATTCAAAGTTAGACCAGCCAATTACTGACCCAAAAAATTGATTCTCCCTGTATCCTCTCAAAGATCTTGTCCCGCCAAACTTATAAAGATCGCTTACTTCCACAAGCCCTCCTTCAATATGTTTTCCGTTTATTCCCAGCATTGCCACCTGGCGGGGGAATAACGAATAAAACAAATTAAGGTTGAGAGTAATTCTTTTAATAAAATATTCTCTTGGCATTTCCGGGGTTAAATATTCCGCAGGTCCGTTTATTCCCTTTTGACTGCTGCCAAAAGTGGTCTGAAAGAATGACCCTTTAGTTGGGGAAAGCGGGTCATCCCTGGTATCAATCTTTAATCCCGCGGAAAATGTATTTTGATCCGAGTTATAGACTGTGAATATAGGAACTTCCAGGATCGACGGAATAAGGCTCTCCCTGCTGAATTGCAAAAGAAAAAATATTTCATCGGTTGCCGGGAACTCAGCAAAAAGATCCACTTTATTCTGGATATAAATGGAATCCTGTTTCTTCTGAAAAAATCCCCCTCCTGCATTTAATCTAAAGCCGAAGACTCTCGGTTCGTAATAATTGAATTCCAGTTCATTTGAGAGCCGGTCTATTTTCTGCCATCTCAGTAATGTTCCTCTCCCTGTACCAAAAAGATTTTTTATTGAGACAGTTACAAGCCCAGTAAAATATCCCTTCTCTTCATCATTCGAGGGAGGTATAAAACCGACAATCCCGTCAAAATTATTTACTTTTCTTTCAACTACTTTTATTTCCAGCACTCCCTGCCCCCTGGAATCCAGATAATAATCCGGTATCTGAACGGGATCAAAAAACCTGAGGCGGTTTAATTTAAGGGGTATGGAATTTATTTTTTGCTCAGAGAATTTTTCTCCTGGCACAAGATCTATCTCTCTTATGATAACGTAATCGGCTGTATTTTCGTTCCCCTTTATCACTATTCTATCAATATTATAGGGAGCGCCTTTCTCAATCCTGATATTTACAAATAGCGACTGTTCCTCAGATGTATCTCTGACGACAGATTCAACGACTACTTTTATGAAGGGATGACCGCTGTTTTCATACAATTCAATCAGTTCTGCAATATACTTCTGTAATGATAAGGAGGAAAAATCTGAACCTTCAAGTTTTCTTGTCAGTTCACCCGTTGAGCCGCTGAAGGAACTATCGTCACCCGCAATATTTACCACCTTGATGCTGTAACGATCCCCTTCTTTAATGTTCAGCTTAAGAAGCACCGGAATAGTGTCGTTTAAAAATTCGGTCTCCCTGGTTAAGTCGCAGTCCAGGAAACCGTTATCGAAATATAGCCTTGCGACCACGCTGGTTAAAGAATCAGCCCATTTAATAAAATTATCAGCAGGTATTGCCGATGTCGCCGATAGAAGTTCATTCTTGTCAAAAAAATAATTACCGGAAAAATCAACCCTTGGTTTGGGTTGTGAAAGGATAAGAAGATGGAAGGAGATCAGAAAAAGAGAGGTACTAATTAGCCCGCGGTACATTTAGCTCATTCATTTTTTTCCCGACAGGACTCACTTTCACACTCGTTATGAATGGCTCTATTTCTGAAAGAGTATTTCTGCATACTTCTTTCTTAGTAGCTTCAAGCGCTCCGAACGCCGTGGCAATTTCAAGGCCTTCTTCAAACTTCTTATACTGAATCATCGAATAGATTATCCCGGAAACAAAAGCGTCACCGCAACCGATTGTACTTACAGTTTTTACAGCAGGAGGCTCCACGAGATATATGTAACCGTTGTTCGAGGCATAGAACCTGTCAGCCCCGTTCGTAAGATACACCTGCCTGACCCCTTTACCGTGTATTTCCGTAATTGTCTGGAGAATCGCGTCTTCTGAGTCCAGGGAATGGCCAAGCGAGGAACGTATCTCTTCAAAATTATTATGCACAATAACCGGGGAGTAATCAAGGAGTCTTCCGAGACCCGGCCCGTAGTAGTCTAGCAGTGTCAACTTATTGGCAGTGGTAGCTTGTTTAAGAATTTCGGCGATAATATCAGCAGATCCTTCGTCAGGAGTACTCCCCGAAATGACGATCGTATCAACAGTTGGTATAATCTTAAGGAGTTTAGAAAGGATTTCTTCCCTCTCTGCCCCTGATAGGGTCTGGTTCAGCGAAAAATAATTTTTTTGTTCGCTCTCGTTTCCTATCAGAACTGAAATTCGTGTTTCACTGAGGGTCTTAAAAACAACAGATTTCAGGCCATCTTTTTCGAGATTTTCCAAAAATCTTTTTCCGTTCAGCCCTGAGGCAGTTGTAAATATAAGAGAATCAATTCCGAGCGCTTTCAACTGACGTGAAACATTAACCCCTTTGCCTCCGGCTGAATAAGAAAGTGTTCCGCCGCGGTGAACTTCTTTCCCGATATCACCCTGATAATCGAGCCTTATCTCAAGAAGCGGATTGAGTGTTATTGTGAGTATCATAGTGATAGATCATTATCAGATACGTACATATTCGGATTAATCCTTTCAGGGACGGTATCTGTATGAGTCTCCGTAAAGTGGGGTTATCAGTCTGTAGTCACCGAATCCGGTGTTGTCAATAAAAACGAAACGTCGGTTAAGTTCAAAATACTCCCAGATTTCATACGGCTTGGAATTATAATCAAAAGGGTGCCTGTCAATATTATCGGGTGCACCGAGAATTATATACACCATTCCCATGTCGCTCCTCCACCCTTCCATATAATTGGAAAAATTCTTGTTTGCGAACTCGACACGCCTGAAGTATTCGTTAAATATTTCATTTTCTTCCGTGGCTGTACTGGGATCCCTCTTTTTCCAAAAATCAAGGAATAACTTCAGTTTATCATTATAATTTTCCGCTTTCTTCATATCATCAAGCTCTGATGCACCCGCGATGTATACCATCTGGTCAATTGCCTTTTCCAGGTCTTTGATTACAAAGGTTAGACCCGTAAGGCGTGACCTGACAATTTTCGTTACCGAAGTCAATGGGCTGAGGTTTTCATTCAGAAGGCTGAACGTGATCATATAATCGCCGACCGCGACATCGATGGAATCAAGAGTATAAAAAATCTGGTTAATTCCGTTCTCAAGACTCCGTTCAATAAAATTGGTGTAGACCAGATTTTTATTTCCCATCGAACTCATCTTTACCTGAAAGTTTCTTTTAACGACAGAGTCAGAATATACTTCCACAAAGAAAGGAATCCCGGTCCGCTGGGAAACGATATTGCCCGATACATTAGGAGTGATTTTATTTCCACCGGGATCCTGTACCTGGCTTGCGATAAGGATAATATCGCTTAGAGAAATTTCTCCTGAGAGTTCCCTGATCTCATAACTCATCTCTGCCGTATATTTTTTCCGTGTATCTTTATCTTCAACGGCAACCTTAAAGTGATAATCTCCTGGTCGAAGAGAAAATGTACGGAGACTGAGATTGTAGTTATTTCGTGAAACTGATTGGTTATAATCTCCGGTTTCAATTTTTTCATTCCAGGTCCTCTCGGTGATCAGCTTTGTTTTAGTGCTGTCGTAAACAGATACGGTAATAGAATATTCAGCCTGAAATGTTTTATTGGTCTTTAAAAATTTTACCCTGTCAAAAGGCACCTGAACAAAAATATCCACCTTAGTTTCAGAAGGTGAACTCCCTTTAAGGCAGATAATATCAGTATAAAAATTAGGTGAATAAAAGAAATCACTCTTTCCCGGATAGAGTTTTGTCTGGCTTTGCGTAAGCGGATAAAAAACACAAAGAATAAAAAAAAGAAAATAATAAATCATAATTTCCTCATTGCTTTCCGGGAACTACAGAACCATAAAGATCGTATTCATTATGATCTGTAATTTTAACTGTGTAAAATTCACCTATTGAGAGGTCGCTTCCGTTATTTATAATTACTTCGCCGTCAACTTCAGGCGCGTCACGGTACGAACGTCCGAAGTATACTCCGTTTTCATACCGGTCTATAAGTACATTTAATTCCGTTCCAACGAGCCGGGCATTAATACTGTTCGAGATATCTTTCTGTAATTCCATCAGTACTTCCTTCCGCCTCTCTTTTTCGTTCTCATCTATTGAATCGCCAAGAATGAAAGCTGGAGTCTTTTCTTCAACAGAATAAGTGAAAACACCCATCCTGTCAAACCGGGTTCTACTGACAAATTCATATAACTCATCAAAATCTTTTTGTTTCTCAGCCGTGTAACCAACAATAAAAGTTGTTCTGAGTACAAGGTTATCAATCTTATTTCTTAAAGTATCAATTAATTCAATAGTTCTTCTCTTGCTTATTCCCCTTCGCATAGATTTTAGACAGTCTTCAGAGATATGTTGCAAGGGCATATCAATGTATTTCACAATCTTCGAATTCGAATTTATCTCTTCCATTATATCCAGGGGGAAATGTGATGGATAAGCATACATCAGCCTTATCCATTCTATACCGTTAATCTGACTCAATTTATTAAGAAGTACTGCCAGATTTCTTTTTCCATAGAGATCTTTCCCGTAGTCGGTCGTATCCTGACCGATAATAATTAATTCCTTAGTTCCCTCTCCCGCAAGAAACGAAGCTTCCCGCAAAAGCATCTCCATCGGAACTGACTTATGCAGACCCCTCATTAATGGGATAGCACAAAATGAACAAGGATTATCACACCCCTCTGAAATTTTGAGATAGGCAGAATGTGAAGGAGCCGTCAATACTCTTTCACCCAGCAGTTCATACTTGAACTCACCTCCGAGAGTGTTTACTATATCCTCGTATTTCTCGGTGCCGAAATAAGCATCAACTTCCGGTATCTCTTTTTCAAGATCATCTTTATAACGTTCTGAAAGGCACCCGGCAACGATTACCTTCTTAATTTTCCCCTTCTTCTTTAACTCTGTGGCATTCAGAATTGTATCGATAGACTCCTGCTTTGCTGCTTCAATAAACCCGCAGGTGTTAATAATCACTGTGTCCGCTGACCGCGGATTATTCTTTATCCGGAATTCATTAGCTTTCAACTGATTCAGAAGCCTTTCTGAATCTACTGTATTCTTCGAACAGCCCAGCGTGATAACACTGACTTTGTCTTTAGATCTGATTCTCAAATTATTTTACTTGCCAACAAAAAAATTAATGTAGATAAAAACGAACGGTGAAACCGCAATAAGCGAATCGAACCGGTCAAAAATTCCGCCGTGCCCGGGGATAAGCGCCGAGGAGTCCTTTACACCCGCGTCTCTCTTCAAGAGTGATTCAGCCAGATCGCCCATCTGTCCGATCGTTCCAATGATCACCCCAATCACCACCGCATCCTGAATTGTCAGAAAATCCAAAACAAGATATTTTGCTCCAACGAGGCCAAGAACAGAAAAAACGAAACCAAATATCGCGCCTTCCCAACTCTTTTTTGGACTAACACGTTCAAATAGTCTGTGCTTGCCAAAAGTCAGACCCCCGAAAAAAGCAGCAGAATCACATAACCAGATCCCGGCAAGAAGTGACATGATCATATACCCGCCGCTGAGTGGTTCAACAAAGTATTCTCGTATCTGCACGAGAGACAAGAAACTTAAACCTATATAAAAAATTCCAAGAAAAGTTGAACCTAAATTAAGAATTGCAGAACCTCTGTTACGGTAAAGTTCGGTAAATAAAACGAGCATTACAATACCAAGGATCAGTAGTTCAAATTCAATGGCCCGGAAATATCCGTTGGTTATAAGAAGAATTATCGACAGCATAGCTGTGGCCTTCTGCGGCTTCGCATTCTTCTTTTCGGTGATCGCAGCCAATTCATGGTAAGCAATCAGCGCTATGACAAGAAAGGAGATAAGGAAATAGTATCCACCGAGATAACAGACGAGTAAAATTAACGGAATGGCAGCTGCAGAGACAGCAACTCTAACTCCTGTGTTATTCCCTTTCATTCACCTTCGCTTTCATTTTCCTCAGGAACTGATGGCAGATTAGTAATATAATTCTTTGCAGCCTCTGCCTGTTCTGCAGGTACAAAAAGCTTAATGATGGCAAAATCGCCAACAGCAGGAAAATTCTGATCTTTTTGTGTAAGGATCGTAACATCAAGGTCAATACTCTCAAGATTAGCTCTGATCATCTCGGCTTCAATCTGATCGCTGCAAGTATAGATAAGCTCGAGATCACTTGATTTAAGGTGCGCCTCAGCCTGCAGTTCGGTAACCAGATCAACACCACAATCAGCACAAACTAAAATACCTTCCTGGTATTCTGACTTACAGTTCGGACAGTACGGCATACTCAGCCTTCCTTTCTATTTTTATTTCTGTAATAAAAAATAATGGTAATGACAGGAATTAAAGCCAATAAGGAGAAATAGGATAATTTAATCAGTATCGAATTCAGTGACCCCACAGCTTCCCTGCCGTTACTCACCAGGTCTTGTGTACCGAAAATAAAGTACAACATCACCGCTGAAAAATTGTTTACAAAATGGATCGCGATTCCGGTAAAGATTGAATCGGTTTTGTAAACGGCGTAACCAAGATAGACACTCAATAAGATCAAAGAAAGAGTCGCGTAAGGATTCATATGGAAGAGAGCGAAGAAAACCGAAGTGATGAGTATCGAACCAAACACCCTGAATTTGAATTCAAAGCTTCTTTGTATAAAACCGCGAAAAAGGACTTCTTCACAGATTGCAGGGGAAACAGCTACCACCGCGATTATTATCAATCCCTCCATTATCGATTCCGCCTTGAGAAAACTCGCGTAAGTATCTGTAACAAGTTTATCGAGGCTGTCAAACATACTTTTCAAAGATTTAAAAATAATATTTGATTCAGCTGCCTGATTAATAAAATAAATCTGAAGTTCACTCAACGTCTCAAGTAGCGGCATCAGCGCGAATGCACCGACTGAAAAAATTAACAGCCCTTTCCAGTCGGGAAGGTGAAAACGAATAATTATGCCCACCTTCTCATAAATGATCTTACTAAAGATCAAAGCGGGCAGTAAAAGAAACAGGAACTGAGAGGCCATTTGAAGTAGCCGGACGGAATTCATATCGTGTTTGGAAAGATCCAGCCCAAGTATCAGAAGAGTAAGCAACGATCCCAATACCTGCATTAGAATAAATCCTCCGAAAAGGCCAAGGAATCCGGCTTTCACCGGTGACATTTTTGGAGTAATCATTTTAAGCGGATCACGGTTCCCGGAAGAGGAAAGGTACTCAGTCTCGTTTTCCGTCAGATCATTTTTCTCCGTGGGCAGTCCCGAATTAAACTTATCTTCGTTCATTTCCGGGGGCTGGTCGCTTTTTTCTTGATTGTTATTATTTTCAGTATTCATCAATTCAATTGTTCAATTTGCATCGTACAATATAAAAAATCCACGAATAAAATCGTGGATTCTTTAGTGAAATTTCTCACAATTCTATCTTTTTGAAGTAAGTTTTCCGGCAAGCCCTTCATATGCCGTCAGTTCAGCATCTATCGAACCAACCACCACTTTAGTCTTAACCTTGACAGGCACTTTCAGGTCATCATCTGTAAGCCAGATAATGATATTACCTTCACTCTTAAATAAACCTCCTTCGAGTACCAAAGGTTCGACAATTACACAATCGAATGTACCGGCGGCAACTTTAACTCTCTCTTTACCAAGGTACTTGACGTCAAGATCATATACCCTGTCCTTGTAAAAATTCTGCAAATGAATTTTATCACCGGTTTTCATTTTGGAATAGTCGACTGTCCTGGCATAATAAAAAGCAGAGACAATATCATGTACATATTTTGGAATATCGTACTGCCCTTCGCTGGTCCTCGCTTTTCCCTTTCTCTGGTCGAAAAACGCGGAGAAATCACGGGAATACTTTCCCTCCCTGATATGCTGTTCAAAGCGCCAGGGGAATAATCCTTCAACATCCATAAAAGTTTCATAACGGTCGCGGACCCTGTACATCCAGTCAAAACTTTCGACTGAATTTACTTCAAAATTAATGTGATAAGCGTCCCTCCCGGAAATCTTCCTGATCCTTGGTATGCTCATAACCGCGACTCCGGCGGTTACGAATCCGTACTTGACATCAAAGGTAAGTTTTTCTCCTGCTCTGAAAGCATTATTAGGCATTTTTCTGAAACCTGACTGAGCATAAAGAATTTCACTTCCTGCGAACAGGATCACAAACAAGGCAAGAAGAGCTGTTTTTTTGTGCGAATTTGACATAAAATTATTCCTGAATTCCAACATTTAATATTCTTGTTACTAAATTTAACACCTTTTTAGTATCTATAGTATTCATACAATCCAAACGTTCACATTGTTCCCTAGTACAATCCGAACAGTCAATTTCAGGCTCAAAAGTATAACCTTTGGAAGAGTATGGCCCCCACCTTTTAGTGGATAAAACCCTTATTTTGGAGTAAAATCCGATGGTATTAAGACCCAGCGCTGAGGCGATATGCAACGGGCCGGTCGAGTTAGCAATTAAGAGGTCAGTACAGGAGATCAGTCCGGCGAACAAATCAAGACTAAGATTACCCTGAACAATGATAGCGCCGGTCCCGGCCGCGACAATTTCACACTGTTTTGATTCTTTTGAAGAGCCTGTAATTATAAGATTACATTCTCCCAGAGCTGATATCTGCCTTGCAAGCTCATTCATTTTTGTAAGAGGCAGATCAACAGAACTTCCTCCGCTGCCAGGATGAATAATTATGTTTTTCTTCCCTTTATTCGCTCCGGCTTTTAACAGAATCTCTCTTGCAGCACTCTTCACGTTTTCAGGGACACTGAGCGTAACCGGCTCGCTTCTGGATATCTCTGCCGGACTAAATTCACTGCTTAGCATACTGAGATTATACTCAAGTTCGTGTTTTTCCACCTTACTGCGGTGATCATAAATTTTGTGAGTATACAAGAAGGAGTAGAGGCGGTATCCGTTCCCGGTTATTTTTCTGAACCCGGCTGCTTTCATTATAAAAGCTAGCCTGAATTCCGAAGAAACGACAAAAACATTATCAAATGTTTTTCCTTTTAGTAGACGGATATTCCCGGCAATATCAATCTTTGAGCCTGACTTCCTGATTTCTATGACTTCATCAATCTCCGGACAGAGCCGAACAACAGGAGCAGCATAAGTATCACACATAAAACTGATTTGTGCCTCACCAAAATGCTTCTTCAGCAGCTTCGCCATCGGGAGCGTTAAGACAACATCCCCTATCCGGTCTGATCTTACGATGAGGAATTTTTTCATTTGTGTTTCGAAACGAATTGGTTATCGCGGATGAAATAGCGCCACTCGAGGTGAGTGCCCTTTCGGATACCGATTCTCTCCGAGCGCCCGATTTTCATTCTTCCGGAGAATAATCCGGATTCAGCAATAAATATTTTTTCTCCCATTAAGTTAAGTCCGTTATGCTTCCGGTTAACCTTCATTGCCTGACATACTTTACCGGGGCCGTCAGTTAATCCACGTAGTGCTGAATCCATACTCAGATTTTTTAAGCCCCGATTAGCGGCCATCTGTTTGATCCCCGTTACCGGCTCAATCGACCTGATAAGCACAGCTTCCCCTGTCCCCTCACACCCGGTCACAACATTCATACAATCATACATGCCGTATATCAGATACACATAAATTACGCCGCCTTCCTGAAACATTACTCTGTTCCGCTTGCTTATCCCTCGGTATGAGTGGCTAGCTTCATCGTTCTGTCTGTATGCTTCGACTTCCGTTATCATGCCGGAATAAAATACTTTCCCTGCCTGATGAACAATAATTTTCCCAAGAAGGTCTTTAGCGACAGCGGTAGCCTTCCGTATGTAAAAATCCGCAGGAAGTTTTCTAAGACTCTGTTTTAATGTGGTAAATTGGTCCAAGATGTGTGATTATTTTATAATCAGGTCCCGGTCAGTTTATTAGAGAGTGCCTGGATCTTTGAAGTGAATTCATCCGTTTTTTCAGGAAATTTCCTGATCAGCTTTTTATACATCTTGATTGCTTCGGGATAGTTAGACTGCGATTCGTATATCTGTGCCAGTGTCTCGGATATTATTTCAGCACCTTTAAATTCAAAGTTGTCTTCGGTGGTATCTGCAGGCGGCTTTGTATCCGCGGGAGGTGAAATCTTCGCTTTCGAAATCCTTTCAGCGAGCTCTTCCAGATTCGGAAGTTTTACTCCCCGGGCCTGTACCAGCGGCTGTTTTTGCACTGAGTTTATTTCCTCTTCAACAAAAGTAGTTCTTTTATTGATTTCAAAAGGCTGCTTATGTTTTTTTATACTGTCTAATTCAGTGAGGTAAAACTGCAGTGTTTCAGGAGAATAAATCATTTCACTTCCTATCCTGAATGCTTTTTCAGCATCAGCATATTTGCCCAGCCTGGAAAAACACTTGCCAAGAATAAAATACGGTGTCGGAGAGTGGGGGTAATGTTTAAGGCCTTCCAATACAATGGAAAGCGCTTTTTCGACGTTGTTATGATTTAACTCCGTGTCCGCCTGCCGGACGAACAACGGAGTTTTTTTATCATATTTATAAATCAGTTCAACTTTATCGACAAACTTATCCGTTTGCAGATTGTTGTTCACAATTTAAGCTTTCTTCGAAAAAGCGTGCCGGATTGACGTAAATGAGACGAAGAAAAATCCGGTGAAGAATAATATCTGGAACGGTATAGCGGAAAGCTCCATAAAGTAAATCGAAGATAAAATACCGATGAAGCAGTAAATCGCAAGGATCAGCTCAACTATAACCGATGCTTCTATTTTCCTGTTTATATATTTATTGGAATCCCATTTATCCTTCTGGTCAACGATTTTGAATTTCGGTGTGCGGACGAACTCGCTCTTTCTGGAAAGCAAACCTTCTATGACCGCCCGGGAATTATTGACAGCAAAGCCCATACTGCCTGCCATAAATAACGGGAACAGAACTATCTTTTTTCTCCAATCGGTTCGGATATCTTTCTGTGAGTAAAGATAGAACAGGAATGAACTCACAAACGCGAGAACAAACAATGAAAGTATAGCGAAATATGCCTCGTGTGATCCGCTGTTTTTAATAAAAATAAGCGGAACGTTCATTATAGCAGCGAGCAGAATAAACGGGAAAACCAGATTATTTGTAAGGTGAAAAGTTGACTGCAGTTTAACCTTGAGTGGAAGTTTTGATCTCCATACAAGCGGTAAAATTTTCTTAGCAGTTTCAACAGCGCCTTTAGTCCACCTGAACTGCTGGGCTTTAAGAGCGTTGATTTCGGACGGAAGCTCAGCGGGAGAAATAATATCTCTGAGGAATACAAAGCGCCATCCGTTCAGCTGTGCACGGTAGCTCAGATCAAGGTCTTCTGTTAGTGTATCTGAGTGCCAGTTACCGGCGTCCTCGATGCACGATTTCCGCCATACACCGCCCGTTCCGTTGAAGTTAATAAAGTACCCAGCTTTATTACGGATGTTCTGCTCGATAACGAAATGTCCGTCGAGTGCAAGCGCCTGTGTTTTGGTCAGAATGGAATAATCACCATTGAGGTGCTCCCACCTGGTCTGGACCATACCTACTTTATCATCACTAAAAAATGGAAGGGTCTTAACGAGAAAATCTTTCTGAGGGACAAAATCCGCGTCGAAGATGGCAATATACTCACCCTTCGCGAGGCGCATCCCTTCTTTCAGAGCGCCGGCTTTGAATCCTTCGCGGCTGCCTCTTCTGATGTGGTGAATATCAAATCCTTCTTTTTTCTTTTGCTCAACCAGGGCATGAACTATGTTAACGGTTTCGTCGGTTGAATCGTCAAGTACCTGAATTTCGAATTTATCTTTTGGATATTCGATCTCGCAGACGGAGTTTATTAGTCTTTCGACAACGTAAAGTTCGTTGTAAAGCGGAAGTTGAATTGTAACGATCCCGTCGGGGACCTTAGCTTCTTTTGGTTCGTGATTAAAATGCTTATATTTTTTATAATAATAGATCATAATTAGCCCGTGCATACCAAATATAAAAAGTATGGACAGGGACACGAAATAAGAAACTAATACTAGTTCTTCCATTATATTCCTAAAATGTTAATAAAAAAATCACCAACCTGAGACGGTTTCTAATAAAATATCATCCGTTATTCTGTCAACGGCTGTTTCAATTCCTTTTGTTCGTTCGGCAAGGCCTCCGCCGGAGGCGTAATCACCGTAATTCGAAAATTGTCTTTCAAAGATCACTTTTTTCTTTACCAGGTCTCTGTATACAACCTGGACAGTTATACTGACTTTCCTGCTCGCGAGTGTTTCACCTCCGGTCACTACTGCCGGGAGGTCGCTGAATGATACTATTGCTGTTTCAAGTATTGCGTCAGCGTTAGTTCTGTCGCTGATAGCAAGATTGTTATCATTAATAAACTTTTGAGTAAGCTGAGTGTTGAACAATTCTCTCAGCCCGCCTTCACTTGAACCGCTTCTGTCCTCAGTAAACGGTATCGCAATCGTTTTCAGATGAGGCGGTACAGACGCTCCGGAGAAAGAATAAGGACACCCGGAACAGCCTGTAAAATTAAACAAATAATAGGTAAAAAACAATCCATAAAACCAGCGGGATTGTACTATCGTTTTGAGATTACCAATCATATATTTCGTATTCCTTGATCTTTCTATAGAGGGTCCTCTCGCTAATATCCAAAAGCCTTGAAGCTTTCCGTTTATTTCCCCTTGCCTTGGTTAAAGCAGCGATTATTGCGTTCTTTTCAGCATCTTTTACGGACAACCCGGAAGTCAGGACCTTCTCTTCATTAACAAAAACTTTGGGTGAATATCCCTGTAAAATTGCTTTGATTTCGAGAATATCTTTCTTTAATTCAAACAGCGCACGGTAAATAAATTCATTCTGTGCATCCTGAGGATTTTTTCCCAGCGCCATCGGAAGATTGCGCTGCTTTTCCTCAGCAGGTTCCTGAATCCGCAGAAGCGACATAATCAGTTCTTTACTCAGAAATATGTCCCTGTTCAGGGTTACTGCGCTTTCTATGGTATTTTTTAACTCTCTCACGTTCCCCGGCCACGGATAATCAAGCAGCACATCCATTACCTCCGATGTCATCCTTGGTATCCTGATGTTATTTTCCTGGCAGATTTTCTTCATAAAGTGATCTACCAGAACATCAATATCAATTTTTCGTTTCCTGAGCGGAGGTATATTCAGGGTCACTGCCTTCAAACGGAAATAGAGATCCTGCCTGAATTTCTTTTTCTCGACCTGCTCCTGCAAGTCTTTATTAGTTGCCGCGATAAAACGAACGTCAACTTTCGTAACTGTTTCTGCGCCCAGAACCATAAATTCCTGGAGTTCTATCGCACGAAGGAGTTTTACCTGAGTAACCAGGGGCATCTCCGCGATTTCATCGAGGAAGAGTGTACCTTTATCGGCAAGTTCAAAATATCCCTTTCTGGAATCAACTGCCCCCGTAAATGAACCTTTTTTATGTCCGAAAAGTTCGCTCTCGAGAATACCCTCAGGAATTGCTCCGCAATTAACACTTACGAGTTGGCGCGACGAGCGATGGCTCGAGTTATGTATAGCGCGAGCGAACACCTCTTTCCCCACACCGCTCTCACCAAATATAAGAACTGAAATATCGGTAGGGGCTACCTGCATAATAACCTCAATTATCTCCCGTATCTCACGGGACTTTGCGATTATTCCGTTTTCTTTCTGAAATTGTTCGATTGTCATTGAAATAAAAATATTTAATCAGAAAATTTACGAAAATGCTTTCTTTATTGCAGATTTAACAAGTTCTTCAAGTGAAATATCCGGGGAGGCTTCCAGGGCCTCCCTCACACTCTTTTCTGCAATCTTAGCACCATAGCCGAGTGATATCAAAGCTTTTATCGCCTCGCTCCGGATTCCGCCGCCGGAGACCACTCCTTCAATCTCGATCCGGTCAACCTTACCTCTGAGTTCGAGAATGATCCTTTCCGCAGTCTTCCTCCCCACACCCGGTACACCAGTAAGTCTGTCATAGTTCCCTGTTGAGATAGTTGACTGTAGATCAGATGCCTGAATCCCGGATAAGATTCCAAGCGCTAGTTTGGGTCCGATCCCGTTAATGGTAATCAACAATTCGAACATCTGAAGTTCCTGCTTATCAATGAAGCCAAATAGTTGAATTGCATCTTCTTTAACATTCGTATAAATAAAAAGCTCTGTTTCAGAATTTCCGCTTAGCTTCTCCAGAGAATTAGCTGAGACTGAAACCTTGTACCCTACTCCGCCTGTATCAATTATGAGGGTGGTTCCTTCTATATATAATATTTTTCCTCTGAGGTATCCTATCACTTTATTACTCTCTCCGGATTGTTTTCGATGAATTTTTTCCAGCTCTTTTTACCGGAAACGTTTTTGATGAGCCTGCCTGAATGACAAACAGCCACGGCTAGCGCGTCCGATTCATCAAGTTTTAACTTGTTGTTCAAAAAAAGGATTTTTTTTACCATATAAGCCACCTGCTCTTTCGAAGCTGACCCAACGCCTGTTATCGCCTTTTTCACTTCACGAGGGGCGTATTCGGAAGGATACAGACCGTGATGCATACCGGCAAGAATCGAAACTCCCCTGGCATAACCTATCTTCAATGTTGACTGAACATTCTTTCCGTAGAATGCGGTCTCGATCGCTAATTCATCAGGACGATATTTTTTAATTATCTGATACAACTCTGAGTAAATTTTTTCGAGCCGCGGGGGTATTGTGGCAAGTTTATTTAACTGGATTACCCCGGAGCAGATCAATCTGTGTTCACCGCCGCTGAAATCAATTATTCCATAACCGGTTCTGATTGTTCCGGGGTCAATTCCTATTATTGTCATTAGTCAGTTTTATAAAGAATAAAACACTAATTTAGAAAATTTCCCTGATATCTGGCACTCTTAAAAGAGTATTATCCGGGAAACCTGATATCTTTAATCTTTAATTGAGCAAAGCTCCTGCTGTAGTTAGAAGCAATATCAATTGTGAATGCCAGATCAAACACTCTCTCACCTTTGAAAATCCGGCGGTAATACTCAGGCATATTGAAACCGACTGCGTCAAAAACCTTATCAGTCCCCTTCTGTGCCACAGTCATAATAAGGTGCTTTTCCTTGATAAGCCTGGGATTGTCTTTAACAGTCACATTTTCAAGCCAGAATGTCGGGCGCATATTCGCGGGACCGAAGGGAGCGAACTGCTCGATCAGCCTCATGAATTTTGGAGTAAGATCTTCAAAGCTGATCTTAGCGTCAACATCAATGGTTGGAGAAGTATCAGAACCGTTTAGCTTTCCGGAGACGATATCATTAAACTTTTTTCTGAATTCGTCAACTTTATCAAGTTCAACCGCTAACCCGGCAGCAGCCTCGTGCCCCCCAAAGTGCAGCAGAAGGTCTTCACACTCTTTCAGAGCTTCATAGATATTGAATTTCGAAATGCTTCTTGCGGAACCCTTCGCTACCCCGTCTATCGTAGTCAGCATTATGGTTGGCTTATAATATTTTTCGACAAGCCTGGAAGCTACTATGCCGATCACGCCGGGATGCCATTCATTGTTATGCAGAACGAGAGTATCAGGAATATTATCACCGTATTCGGAGTCAAGCATATTCACGGCACGGGTGAGCGTGTCCTCATCTATCTTTCGACGCTGGCGATTCTCCTCTTCCAGTATTGACGCGAGTTCGCGTGCTTTGGCATTATCTTCGGTAATCAGAAGTTCGACAGCTGTCTTTGCGTCGCTCATCCTCCCTACTGCATTAATCCTGGGAGCGATTGTAAATACAACCTGTCCGGAAGTCATTTTTCCGGGTTCAAGCCGGGCGTTTTCAATCAGGGCTCTGATTCCGGGCCTGGGTGAATTGTTAATCTGGGCAAGCCCCTCCTTCACTAGGATCCTGTTCTCATCAACGAGCGGAACAATGTCGGCTGCACCGGCGAGTGCTACAAGATCCAGGTATTCCATCGGATATTCTTTTTTTCCGATCCTTTTGCAAATACCCTGAACTAACTTGAAGGCAACCCCGGCCCCTGAGAGATACTTAAACGGATATTCACACCCCGGCTTTAACGGATCCAATACAGCCAGTGCGTCAGGAAGAACTTCCTTTGGCTGATGATGATCACAAATGATCACCTGCAGGCCTTTTGAATTGGCGTAAGCTGTTTCTTCAACCGCAGTTATTCCGCAGTCAACAGTAATGAGGAGCGAAGCACCGGTAGAAACTGCGTAATCAATGCCGCTAATCGAAACACCGTATCCTTCTTTCAGCCTGTTGGGAATATAATAATCCACATTAGCATCCATCCGCTTAAAAAAAAGATAAAGTAACGAAGTGGAGCAGGTTCCATCAACATCATAGTCTCCGTAAACCAGTATTTTTTCTTTGGAAGTTATTGCGTCGATAATGCGCATTGTGGCGGTCTCCATCCCGGACATCAGGAAAGGATCGTGAAGATCTTCAAGTGTCGGACGGAAAAAGACACGCGCTTCCTGGTAGGATCTGACATTGCGTAAAAACAATATCTTCCCTATTACCGGAGGCACGTGCAGCAATTCGGCCAGTTCGGCCGACTTTTGCTCATCGGGTAGTGATCTGAGGTCCCATATTTTCTGCATATTACTCTATGGAATCCATCAGGAACCAAACTCAGAAATACATAAGCCGAATTCTGTATCCTTGCGGAGAGCAGTTATTTATCTAAAGCAAGTTATTAACTTACTTCCAGCGGTCTACCCGGAACCAGAGTGCGGATAGCACCTGCCAAAAGGCTGATTCCTGCTTGACCTTGCACCGGATGGGGTTTGCCTGCCTGAAGCATATGCTCCAGCCGTAATGGCTGTATTGTTACCAAGACAGGGGCCGGCTCTTACCCGGCCTTTTCACCCTTACCATATCTCTATGGCGGTATGTTTCTGTGGCACTTTCCATAGTTGTTAGATTACTCAAAACAACTTCCGGGAATTACCCGGCATCCTATCCTAAGGTGTTCGGACTTTCCTCTAAATCGTATGAATTAGCAACTGCTGTAAACCTGCGTATTTGTTCCTGATGTTATTTTATGATTTGTTACTAAATAATTATTAATTGTCGCAATATAATAAAATTCACAGATTATATTCTTCTATTTCTGGTTGCTGTTTACGGCAAAAAAAAATGCCGGCATAAACCGGCATTGTAATAATCGGGGAAGGTTATTATCCTTCTTTTACAATTTCCTCAGCGATCTCATTTGAAACGAGGATCCTTCCGCAGTACTCACAATTGAAAAGGCGATTGTTTTTCCTTATTTCCAATTGTCTCTGCGGGGGCACAATATTATGGCAGCCTGAGCAGGCTGATCTTTTGATAGTGGCAACGGCTTTTCCGTTCTTTGCTTTTCTGATCCTCAGATAAGCTGTAAGATCAGGTTTCCGGACCTGTGATTCAATTTTTTCGCGCTGTTCTCTTTTCTTCACTTCTTCCTTCTCGGTCGATTTGATGATCTGTTTCAGATCTGCCTGTTTATTTTCGAGATCAGCTACCAGTTCTTCAAGTTCAGGTTTGACTTCGTTTATCTCTCTGTCAAGTTTCTGGTTGTTGACTTTGATCGATTCAATTTCCATTTCAAGTTTTTTAATCTGAACTTCGGTCTGGTCAATCTCTTTATTCAGGGCGTCATATTCCCTGTTATTTTTTACGGAGAACAACTGACTCTTGAACTTTTTCTGGTTTTCAAGATACCTCTCGATTTCCGATTCATCTTTCTGCTGTTTTTCCTGAGCTTCTTTTATCTCAAGTTCTTTGCTTTCCACGGCATTCTGAAGCGTCTTGATCCTGTTTTCGAGTTCTCTGACCATCAATGGCAGGTCGCCTCTTGATGCTTCAAGTTCATCTAATTCGTCGTCAATGAGCTGAAGCCTGTACAGTGTTTTTAATCTGTTTTCCAATGTTTATTCCTTATATGTGTAATAAAAAACCGGATTTGCATTCCTCGGAAAAATCTCAATCGGGATTCCCGCTGTTTCTGAATGCTTTAAAATTTCTTTTTTGAGTTGTCCAAGTATATGGGATTCTGTTTCATAGTGTCCCGCGTCAATGAGCAGGATATTGTCCCTGGCATCTAAAAAATTGTGGTATCTGATATCGGCGGTAATAAATACGTCAGCTCCGCACGCCGCTGCCTTGCGCGAATATTCTTCCCCGGCTCCGCCACAAACTGCAATACGTTTAACTCTCTCTTTCGTAATGGCTGAGTACCTCAGGCAAGGAATGTTCAGGGCTTTTGAGACCATTTTTAAGAACTCCCGTACATCGGTATCTTCGGAGAGTTCTCCGATTGCACCGGCGCCGAAGTTCTCGTGAGAATTTTCGAGTTTATAAATATCGAATGCAGGCTGCTCATAGGGGTGACTTGCCAGGAGAGCGTTTATAATTTTCGTACGGTCCCACTCATTAAAAATTATTTCTAACCGTACTTCCTCAACATTTTCAAAATTACCTTTCGTTCCGATGACTGGGTTGCTCCCTTCATCACCCCTGAAAGTTCCGGTTCCTTCTGAGAAAAACGAACATTCACTGTACGAACCAATAATCCCGCCGCCGGCATTGAAAATGGCGTCAGACACTTTTTGAAGAGATTCTTTGGGTACAAATACAACTAGTTTATTCCTTTTGGTGGGCGCGGGTTCGAGGAAACGGATATTATGGAGTCCGATCATTTCAGCGAGTGAAAAACTCACTCCGCCTCTGGCGTAATCAAGGTTTGTGTGATAGCTGTAAACTGACAGGTCATTTACTAAAGCGGTTCTAACCAGAGCGGGGATACCGGGGGCAGACGTATTTATTTTTCGAAGAGGGTGAAATAAAAGAGGATGATGAGTAATAATTAAGTTGAGCTTTTTTTCGAGAGCGTAACTAAGCACCTCGGGGGTAATATCAAAAGCGAGAAGAATCCCCATTAACCGGGCGGTTGGATCACCTACCTGAAGTCCGGGATTATCTCGCTCCCACGCAATTCCTGGCGGGGCCCATCTATCTAAAAGGCAACTTATATCGTTAATCTTCATAAATAAAAAAATGCACTCCCGGTAAGAAGTGCATTAAATAAACTTAATCCTTTAATCCCTTACAACAAAGGGATAATGATAATATGTAATAAATTCTATCGTTTCGCATCAATAAAACAAAAATAATATTTTTATGGGAAATATCAAAAAAAATTACTCAGTTTTTTCGTCTCCGATTTCCACCGGTTCTACCCATTTATCATCTTCCCGGATAAGCTGAATCAATTCATCCACGGCTTCTTCGGTTATTACATTTCTCTTTACTACGTCTTTCCCCCGGTAAAGAGTAATTTTGCCAGGACCTGAACCAACGTAACCGTAATCCGCATCAGCCATTTCTCCCGGACCGTTAACTATGCACCCCATTATAGCTATCTTTACTCCCTTAAGATGCTCCGTCCGCTTTCTGATCTTATTTGTAGTTTCGACAAGATCAAATAAAGTCCTTCCACAGGATGGGCAAGCAATATATTCCGTCTTGGAAATTCTGACTCGCGCAGCCTGCAAAATTCCGAACGAAATCCTGTTAACATCTTTTTTGGATATCCCCTCACCCGTCAACCACACTCCGTCACCGAAACCGTCAATAAACAATGCGCCAAAGTCAGTGGCAGAATAAAGCTGGAACTGGTCAAAAGTTAAATTGGGGTAGTCTCTTTTAATTATTGCCGGATTCCTTAAACCTTTCTTCTCCATTTCAAAGAAGAATCTCCTCTGCTCGGCCATTCCGTGGTCGTTGGAAGTAACGATTACCGGTATTATAGTACGATCCTCCCTCATCAGGTCAAGAACATCGCTACCGGTTTCCGCCGCATCAAATATGACAAAATTAAAGAATGCGGAGTTTTCATTGTTCCCTCTGTACTCTTCCGGAGTATAAAGAGGAAATGCGTTTACTTTATTCTCAAGTGTCAGCCATTTAGAATAATCATACACCGGCCTGAGTGCATTCGGTATATCAAATTGAATTTCACCTTTACCGAGGTAAAGAAAATCGGCAGCTATATCCTGCATATACCACTTGTCTGTCTCCGCATTGTAAAAGTAGCCGATCTGTTCAAGTTGTACCGGAGAGGAAATAATTTCATCTCTGAAATCAGAAAATACTCTCGGTACGTTTCCCGCGCCAATACCGATTCCTTCATTAGTCACTCTCCTGTTATAGCTGAAAGGATCAATTGGAGAAGTTTCGATCTCGGGGATATTACGATGATCTGCGCGATCACGGTACCTATTGGCAAGTGCGATCGCAACCGGCGCTTCAAATTCAGGTTCTTCAGTTAATGATACTCTGATCGTGTCACCGATACCGTCTTCGAGTAAAGCGCCAATACCGACGGCCGACTTAATCCTCCCGTCTTCCCCGTCGCCGGCTTCCGTCACACCAAGATGAAGAGGGTAGTTCATACCTTCTGCTTCCATTTTATAAATGAGCAGGCGGTAAGCCTGAACCATTACCTGGGTGTTGCTCGCTTTCATAGATAAGACAACATCCTTAAAACCGTTATCTTCACAGATCCTTACGAATTCAAGCGCGGACTCAACCATACCAACCGGTGAATCACCATACCTGCTCATTATTCTGTCACTTAACGACCCGTGATTTGTCCCGATCCTGATAACTGTTCCATATTCCTTACAAATTTTAACAAGCGGAGTGAAACGCTCGCGAATCCTCTCCAGTTCTTCCTGGTAAGACTTGTCATCATACTCAATAAACTCAAATTTTTTTTTGTCAACATAGTTCCCTGGATTCACTCTCACCTTCTCAACTACTCTCGCCGCAAACTCCGCCGCGTTTGGAGTAAAATGAATGTCAGCAACCAGCGGAACATTATACCCCCTGCTCCGCAGTTCCTTTTTTATTTCTTCTAAGTTTTTGGCTTCGTTAATACTTGGAGCCGTAATCCTTACATATTCACATCCAGCCTCCACCATTCTGATAGTCTGTTCAACCGTTGCTTTTGTATCCATTGTGTCTGTGGTAGTCATTGACTGTATCCTTATCGGGTAATCACCTCCCATAGGGACACCCCCGATATTGACCACTCTCGTTTTGTAACGGGAGTATCTGGTAAGGCTGTTGCAATATCTTTTTATATCTTCAAACATTTTTTTCTCATTTTAACATTGAAATCAAAGCATTCATAAAAACCGGGGAAGACGGAGCGTCTTTACCTGTAAGAATTCTGCCCTGGATTACAAATGCTTTATCTGAATAATCTATTTTCCCGTTGATAAGTTCCTGTTTATAGGATGGATGACAGGCTGCCTCACCTTCGGAGAGTACACCGGCAGATACAAGAAGAACCGGCGCGGCACAAATCGCCGCGAGAAATTTGCCAGCGTTGTTAAATCCCGAAATTAACCGGAGTAAGGCATCATCCCGAAAGTGGTTTTTCACACCCTGACCGCCTATCAGCAGTAAGGCATTAAAATTCGACGGTTTCACATTCTCAATTAAGACGTCCGGTTTCACCACGAGTCCGTCATCTCCGCGGCAGAATCCCGGTGCGGAGGCGAATACAAAAGTCCTGAATCCTTGCCCGATAAGAGACGCACGCGCAGTCCTGTATTCAGTGCTGCTGAAACCACTGCTCGCCAAAAATATCAGGACACTGCCCGGCTGTTTCATTCCTCTACAATATTGGATTTAGATTTACTGTATGGTCAGAACTTTTTCCAGACAGATCAGCGCTTCCTGCGGTTTAATAAAAACTTTTTCAGTACCCTTAATTGCGTTGATAAAATTCTTGAGTTCGAGGATCAGCGGCTCCTGTTTATACAACGGATAGTTAATGATCTTTCCGGCAGTGATTTTCCCCGCGCCAAAAAATGCTTCAGTTATTTCGGATGCGTATTTTTCGTAATCACCGTTTTCAAAAAACAACACTTCCTGGTTGTAATAATCACCCAGGATCATCCCCTCATCACCGTATATTTCAATTATTCGCATTCTCCGTGGTGAGATCCAACTGAATTCGGAAGATGCCAGGATACCGTTATCCAGCCTCATCAGAGCCTTTGCGTATATCTCCTGCTTCTTAAGTTTTAAAACATCAGACTTCACGCTCTCGATGATCCCTTTGCCAAGATAATGAATGATATCTATATCGTGGACAGCAAGGTCAATTAAGACTCCTTCAATATTGCCCAGAAGCCTCTTCGGGACCGGGCCTACTCTCTGAGTATTTATGATATATATATTGCTTAAGAGTTTGTTGTCAATGAATTCCTTAATTTTGGTAATAACAGGATTGAAGCGTTCGATATGTCCTACTGTGAAAACCGTGCCGGCTTTCTCAGCAGCGGCAATTATTTCCTGGGCCTCAGTATATGAATGGGAAATTGGTTTTTCAACCATTACGTTATGTCCGGTATTGAGGAAATCAATAGCGATTTCTTTGTGAGAGACAGGGGGAGTCGCCACGATAACTCCGTCAGTTTTTTCATTCCGGATCAGATCTTTATAATCAGTATAACATTTCGAAATGAAGTATTCTTTTTTTGCAATGTTAAGATTCTCTTCGTTCGAATCAACTGCAATAATTTCAGAAATATCAGGGAATGAACTTAAAACCCTTAAATGATTCCTCCCCATAACACCGGTACCAATAACTGCGATTTTCATAATGTGAAATTAATTAGATGATTAAAAAAATGAGACTGAAAGTATCCAAACTGATTAAAAAAATAAAACAAAAAAGTAAATTCGTTCATACAAAAATAATACACACGGAAATAAAACACTCCTGTTTCAGTCATACTAATACCCTCCCCCTTTACATCCCTTCCCTAAAAACTACTCCTCCATCCCACAAATGCCGCCGGTAATGAACCTGATACTGTCACTGAAAAATCAAAGCAGTTTTCCGCTTAAAAGCATCAGGGCAACCCCAAAATAGATAAGAAGGCCTGTGACATCCACAAGTGTCGCCACAAAAGGCGCGGAGGAAGTCGCCGGATCAAACCCGAGTTTCTTCAAAGCCAGAGGGAGGGCTGAACCAACAAGAGTCCCCAGTGTTACAACTCCTACTAAAGCGAACGATACAGCCAGTCCGATCAGGTACCAGTATTCTCCATAAGCAGCATGAGTCATCTGGCCGAACCCAACTCGGACAAAACCGAGCACCGCAAGGATCGAACCGAGTATTAGTCCGGAAAAAAATTCTCTTCTAACCACGAACCACCAGTCAGCCACCCTGATTTCGCCAAGAGACAGGGCACGTATCACAAGTGTTGATGCCTGTGAACCCGAATTACCTCCGCTCGCGATGATCAGCGGAACAAACAATGCCAACACCACCGCTTTTGCAATTTCGTGTTCAAAAAATCCCATCGCAGTAGCTGTGAACATTTCTCCGATAAAAAGAATACTCAGCCAGCCTGCCCTTTTCTGCACCATTCCGAAGAGTGAAATCGTCGAATAGGGTTCCTCCAAGGCTTCACTACCGCCAAGTTTCTGGATATCTTCAGTTGCCTCTTCTTCAGCCACATCAAGTACGTCATCAATCGTAACAATTCCCATCAGAATACCTGTGTTGTCAGTAACCGGCAGCACTGTCCTGTCATAGTCTTTAAAGACCTGCACTGCTGTTTCCTGGTCATCCGTCGCGATAAGATGGATAAAGTTTCCATCCATCAGTTCGCTCAGTTTTTTATCAAGAGGTGAGAGTAGGATTTCCCTTATCCTGATATCATCAATAAGCTTTCCCTTGTCATCCACAATATAAATTACGTTAAGAGTCTCGCTGTCTTTTCCGTACTTCCTGATATTAGCAAGAACATCCTCCACTGTGAGGTCCTCGCGTATGGAAATATAGTCAGGGGTCATTAGCCTTCCGATCGTGTTTTCCTTGTATCCAAGAAGTTTATTCGCGATAGAGCGCTCATCGGGGGAAAGCATCATAAGCATCTGTTTGGTTACCGGCGCGGGGAGTTCTTCAAGCAGTGCGGTACGATCATCAGGGGCCATTTCGTTAAGAATTCCAGCTACCTCTTCTTTCGCAAGAGATTTCATAAGCGATATCTGAACGTCCACATCGAGATACTCAAAGGTATCGGTGGCAATATCTTTAGATAAAAGCCGGAAAACCACCGCCTGGTCTTTTTCCGAGGGTATGTCAGTGATCAGGTCTGCCAGGTCTGCGGGTGAATAGTCTGACAGAACTTCTCGAAGTGTGGCTAAATTTCTATTTACAATGAGATCTTCGATCTCGGGGAATAATAAGTTACCTAACATCCGGAACTCCCTCTATAACGGGATTAAATTTTTACATTGGAACTATTTCAACCAAATTTGAATTAAAAAACTATATACTTATAATAATATATTATTTTAATCTGAATTTTGAAAATATCAGAAAAAGCATTATATTAAAAAGCTAATTTTGAAAATTTCAAGGGCGCGTAGCTCAGGGGTAGAGCATTTGCCTTTTAAGCAAAGGGTCGGTGGTTCGAGCCCACCCGCGCTCACAAATCCCACGAAGAGTGGGATTTTTACTTTTAAAGTGAAAGAAAGCAAAATGCATTTCGTTTATATTCTCAGAAATCCTCAGGGTAAGCATTACATCGGCGAAACTGAAAACCTTGAGAGAAGGATTATAGAACACAACAAAGATAACGGCCACTTTACAGGCTTCAATGGTCCTTGGGAAATTATTGTTTCCCATTTTTGTACTGACAGAAGTGAAGCTAGAAGACTTGAAAGAAAACTTAAAAGTTTCAAGAATCCCGGCTACGCAATCAAGTACTTATCTGAATTGAGGACTCAAGGGTAGAGCATCCCGATTTATCGGGAGGGTCGGTGGTTCGAGCCCACCCGCGCTCACAAATCCCACGAAGAGTGGGATTTTTACTTTTAAAAAGAAAGTTAGCATAATGCATTTTGTTTATATCCTTAGAAATTCTCAGGGCAAACATTCCATCGGCGAAACCGAAGACCTCCAGAGAAGGATCGTAGAACACAATAAAGATAATGGCCACTTTACCGGCTTTAATGGTCCCTGGGAAATTATTGCATCCCATTCTTGTTCTGACAAAAGTGAAGCCAGAAGACTTGAAAAAAAACTTAAAAGTTTCAAGAATCCCGGCTATGCTATCAAGTACTTATCCGAATTGCGTGCTCAGGGATAGAGCATCCCGATTTATCGGGAGGGTCGGTGGTTCGAGCCCACCCGCGCTCACAAATCCCACGAAGAGTGGGATTTTTCATTTTAAAGAAGTTGGATTATATAGCCCCTAACGACTACGTTTATACCTTTGATTATTTCTTCATTATCAGATAAGCGTATTCTGACAGTCTGATGGTATCAGTGAAAGTGATCACTTCCCCGGTAAATACATTTGTCCAGGTTGTGTTTGTTAAAGCCGGCGGAACGGAGTATGTAACATTGTAGTTTCTCGTATTTACCATCGTTAATACCTGCAGTGAATCATACATTTTCCTGAAACAATTAACTTCGCTCCCGGGGAAAGGCTCAAGCATTCCTTTCTTCAACGCATCTGATGAATTGTAAAAATTTAATATTCTTTTATACTCAGCCAGCATATCCGGGTTCAGCGACCAGTTGATGGGTGCATTAGAAAAAAATGGAACTTTCTCAGTCACTCCAACTTCCTGGCTTCCATATACTAAAGGCACGCCCCCCAGATATGCTGCAATAACCGCTGCAGCAAGAGCCCCCTTTTTACCGTTAAAAATAGTCATTGGAGTTGCATCCCAGGCTGACTCATCGTGGTTGGTGGTAAAGCGGAGTTTTCTCTTTCCTGCCGGCACCTTGCTGTATTCCTGGTTATGAGTAATAAAAAGATTTGCCGAACTATAGTTATTCCTGAAAACATTTTTCATTGTTCCGTAAAAGTCCCAGCTGAAATTCATCTGGAAACCAGCGGAGAAATGATCGCTTCTTGCTCCTTCAGCCAGAAATATTAGCTTCCTCCCTTCCAGGGCGTTTAATTCAGATAATGCTTCAAGCCAGAAATCATTGGGAACATAATCCGCTGCATCACACCTGAAACCGTCAATATTTGCATTGGTCACCCACCATTTCATCGCGTCAATCATAGCTCTTCGCATATTCCTGTTATCATAATTCAGTTCCGCTACATCAGCCCAGTTTGTACCCGGCGGACTTATAATATTTCCGTTTCCGTCCTTTGTATACCAGTTACTGCTGTCCATCCATTTGTTGTCCCAGGAAGTATGATTCGTGACCCAATCAAGAATCACTGCCATATCTCTTTTGTGTGCGCCTTCCACAAGTTCACGAAGGTCGGTAATCGTTCCATATTCTGAACCCACCGAGGTGAAGTCACTTATGCAATATGGTGAGTTGACTGATCTTAACTTTCCAACCGGGTACACAGGCATCACCCACACAACATTCACTCCGAGTGCTTTAATGGCATCAAGCCTTGCATTCACTCCCCGCAACTTCCCTTCAGCGCTGAAAGCTCGTATGTTGACCTCATACATTATGATATTTTCGGTTGATGGGACATTAGCGAATGGCGTACCGGATTCAGCACCGGGAGGGACTGTGGCTGGATTATTCTTATCTTCGCATGAGACGAAGAAAATGGCAGCACAAAAAATCAGCATCGTTAAAAACAGATCTTCGATTTTTCTCAGTTTCACAGCAGAGCATTCCTTAGTATGGATACAATATGAGTTGCTAATATAAGGTTATTAAACTTCACCCGAATGAGCATAAAGATATTTTTTTGAGGGCGGGTACCAGGCATATTTTGTCAGAAGCAAATATCAGAACTTCTTTTAATCAACTGCTTTCCCCTTCTGCCGACTTCACCAGGAAAGTAACATTTCCCCGCTGAATTCAGGAAAACTTTATTTTTGTGACCAGGCAGAAAATATTTCACGGAAATCGAATAAAAAAGTGATAATTTTACAATTAATTTGTTCCTTCTTATTAAACCAAATGAACTTCTAAGTGGTCAAATAAGATATAATTTATTCTAATTCCTTTAAGACAGTGATCCTATCCTCTTTAATACTGCCGAAGGATAAGTTCATCTCCGTGCCAGGATTTCAGGCGCGGGAATATTATAATGAATGCCTTCTGCCACAGCCCGGATTTGCCTTCACGGCGGCAACCCGATCCGCGCTCTTTATCCATCCGAATACGAACTCACTATTCTCAAACAATATCATAAACAATGAAAAATAAAATACGAATAACTTCCCAGTTCATTTTCCTGGGTCTCGTTCTCTATGTCGCCATCCGGCCGGTCTTCGATAAAGCATACTTAGCAGATTTTGAAAAATATTGCCCTTTCGGGGGTATTGCCTCCTTCTTCAGTAAACTGAACCAGGATACTATGGCTTGCAATATGAGTGAGACTCAGTTAATGCTGGGACTTGGCTTGCTGCTCGGCGCAGGACTTATTGGCAAACTGTTCTGCAGTTATGTGTGCCCTATCGGAACCGTATCGGAATGGATTGGCCGTCTGGGAGATAAACTAAAAATCAGAAGAGACGTCCCCGAAAAATTGGACCGTCCTCTCAGGATCCTAAAGTATGCTCTTCTATTCATCACTATCTACCTCACAATGACCACAAGCGAGCTTTTCTGTAAGGAGTACGATCCTTATTTCGCAGTTGTGAATCTCTTTAATAACACGGATATAAACCTTATTTATGCTATCACTGCTCTGGCAGTGACGGTTCTTGGCGCTCTCTTTCTGCGTTTGTTCTGGTGTAAATACCTATGCCCGCTTGGTGCAATGAGCAATATATTTCTTAACGTACCCGCCGCGGGGCTCGTAGTTCTCGTTTATTTTACAGCGAATTTTTTCGGAGCGGAGCTGAATCTCGTTTGGCTTCTCGGCGGACTGGTACTGGTTGGAATGCTGAATGAGGTGATTTTCAAAAAATCCTTGTGGCTTCCTTTCCCGAAGATCCGGCGTAAAGAAGAAACTTGTACTGATTGTAATTTCTGTGATGACAAATGTCCGATGGCGATTAATATTTCAAAAGAAAAAGTAGTACGAAATATTGACTGCCACCTCTGTACAGACTGTGTTTACTCCTGCCCTCACAGAAACATATTATCAGTAAATGAGAAAAAAGGATTTAAATATCTTGCCCCAGCTGCACTCGCTGTTCTGATTATCGCTTCTTTCGGTATGGCAAGTTTTTATGAACTCGCAACTATCTCTGAAAAATGGGGTGAACCAAAAAATCAGCTCTCAACCTATACACAGTCAGGAGTGAAAAATATCAAGTGTTACGGCAGTTCTATGGCATTGAAAGGTCAGGTTGAAAACATTGAAGGTATCTACGGGCTTGATACGTATGCAAAAAGCCACACTGTTACGCTTTATTATGATCCATCAGTAATTTCGGAAAAGAAAGTTAAGAAATCTCTCTTCACACCAATTAAAATGGAAGTGAACAAGATAAAGGATCCCGCACTGGATTCTGTGCAGGTTCTGAAAATTGGTATCTTTGGAATGTTTGACCTGATTGATTTCAATAATCTTTTTTATTCCTTCAGGGAACAGTCAGCGATATTCGGATTTGAAACACACTATGGCGAACCTGTCGTAACTTATGTTTTTTATAATCCTGCGAAGATTAACCCCGCAAAAATAAAAGCTCAGATTGAAAAAGAAGAGATCATCGCTAAGAAACCCAAGGGCGATGAAAAGATTGAACTGGACTTTACAGCAGAAGATGAGGGAGAGGTTCAGGGGAAAATTTCTCTTCCTGAATACAAGAAAAGAATCTTCCGTCTTTATGACAGGATGTTTAACGATTACAAAACATACAATCGCGAACAGCTCTCTGTATTTGTTTTCAAAATGCCGGAGGCAGGTGTCCCCGCTCTTAGGAGATACCTGGGATCACTCGCGAGCCATCTCTCAGCGGATGAAGGTATCGTCAGGCTCTCGACACGTTATGACGGTTCACCGCACGCGTACATCTATTTCGACCCCTCTCAGACGAAAGTAGAATCAATTAAAGCGGCACTTGTAAAGCCCAAGCTTACAATTTTCGTATCGGAAACCGAAACCAAGGACATTGAGAATCCTTATAAGATCAAACCTGAGGGAACAGTAGTAAGTGCATCGTCACTAGACCTGGACGCAGAGACAGACTAGATTGTTAAGAGAGGCTGTATTATAACTTAAGATGATACAGCCTCACTTTATCCCGTATCATGCGCTGGCACATACGGTAAAATGTGTTTTATCAATTTTAGTGCATTATCAGACTTTTTCAACTACTTTATGATATAGATTATAAAACAGGCAAATATTGCTTCGACAAAATTAGCGGGGCATTGGAAGGATTGGAACTGTTATACACATAATAAAAACACCCACGGAATCATCCTAAAAGCAGAGATGACAATCCGTGTTTGTAAATCCAAACATTCCCCTACCGGCAGGAACAGTGTATCTACAGGTTAACTAAAAAAAATACCTGCGAAAATTACCTGCTATAAAGAAATATCAGAGTCCGTCAGTGTCATTAATTCTTCATCTGTGTAACTGAGAAGAGAAGAAATCCTTCCTTCCTGATTCGTAATAATTTCCATAAGAACATTTCTTGCGGTTCTCGCATTTCCAAAATTTTGGTCCCTGCGGCTGTATATACCCTGGTATTTTTCTTCCAGTTTTTTCAATCCCGTCTGGCTGAATTTGTAACCGTTTGCGGCCGCCATACCCGTCGTTATTTTAACCAGTTGCTCAGAATTATAGTCTTCAAAAGTAAAAATGTTTGTAAAACGGGAAGTTAATCCGGGATTGGATTCCATAAATGCCTGCATCTCCCGGGTATAACCGGCAACAATGACAATGAACTGCCCCTTAAAGTCTTCCATCCGCTTCAACAGAGTATCAATTGCTTCCTGACCGAAATCATTCGATCCTCTTGCGAGCGTATATGCTTCATCTATGAAGAGAGTTCCGCCAATTGCCTTTTTTATTATTTCATCAGTCTTTATTGCTGTCTGGCCGGAGTACCCCGCAACTAATTGCGCACGATCAACTTCAACCAGTTGACCGCGTTCGAGAATTCCAAGTTCTTTGAATAGGCTGCTTATCAGCCTGGCAACGGTAGTTTTTCCAGTCCCCGGATTTCCGAGGAAAACCGAATGGAGGGGTTTCTGTATTACCTGCATCCCGCGCTCTTTTCGCACCTGCGCGATCTTAAGGCTATTAACTAATCTGTCAACTTCATTTTTTACGGAGTCAAGGCCCGTTAGGCTTTGCAGTTCGCTCATCAGGGACTGAAGTCTGTCAGCGTCCCCCGATACTTTTTGTTCACCCGGTGATTGCTTCTTGGGAAGTATTTCCTCAAGATCCTTTAATGTTATCGTTGATTTCATTTCCTCAGATAATTCACCCGGAGGTGTATCGCTGAGACGTAAGTTCCTTGACCTCATTACCGATTCGAAAGTATTTCTCACCAACCGCGCATTTCCGAAATTCTTGTCCCGGTTGCGGTACAGGTCATTAAAATACCTCATTAATTGATTCCGGGCATTCTCGTCCAGTTTGACGTTATTGCTTTTCGACATCCGGTCAAAAATTTCCATCAATTCATCGGGACTATAATCCTCGAAAGTAAATACCTTTGTGAAACGTGATTTCAAACCTGGGTTGCTTTCCAGGAATGATTTCATCTCCTCGGTATAACCTGCCGCGATAACAATAAATTTACCCCTCTCATCTTCCATCCGTTTCAGCAAAACATCAATTGCCTCCTGGCCAAAATCAGAACCTCCGTCTTTCTTGACTAAAGTATAGGCTTCGTCAATGAATAGCGTCCCGCCCATTGCTTTATTGATCATTGCGGTTGTTTTCTGCGCTGTTTCACCTACGTGAACCGCCACTAATCCCTGACGTTCGGTTTCCACCAGTTGGCCGCCGGGCAAAATTCCCAAAGCTGAATAGATCTTGCTAATGATGCGGGCGACTGTGGTTTTACCGGTTCCCGGATTACCAAGGAATAATATGTGTGAAGAAAATTTACTGCTCAGGTCTTCGCCTGAATCGCGGTAAAATTTGGCGAGTTTAATGAGTTCGGTGACATCACGTTTAACCGAGGAAAGCCCTGTAAGTTTGTTAACTTCGGCATTCGCTTCCTGGAGCAGTTCTTCGTTTAAGGGGACCTGGAATCTCTTTTTATCGTCCACTGATGAAAATATTTCAGAAATATCATCCTGGATTATTGTAGTTAGTTTTTCTTTTGTACGCTCGTGCTTTGCTAATTTCAGGTACCGTTTACTGACCTGCATTTTTGCGTCTTCGAAAACTTTTCTCACGGTCCTTGCGTTGCCGAAGTTTTTATCTCTTGCCCGGTATAACTTTGTAAACTCTTTGAACAATAATTTTTCGGCATCCCCGGTAACCCGGTAATCTTCATCGATTACCATTTTCTGGAATATTTTCATCATTTCATCCGGAGTATAATCTTCAAACGAGAAGTTATGTGTAAACCTTGACTTCAGTCCCGGATTGGCCTCGAGAAAATCCTTCATCTCATCCGGGTACCCGGCAGCAATAACAAAAAATTCTCCTTTTCTGTCTTCCATACGTTTAAGGAGAACATCTATTGCTTCCTGCCCGAAATCGTTGCTCTGGCCTTTTTTTACAAGAGTATAGGCTTCATCTATAAAGAGCACGTTTCCCAGCGCGTCTTCAATTATCTTCTCCGTCTTCTGGGCTGTTTCGCCTACATACTGACCTACCAATGCTGCTCTGTCAACTTCAATGACCTCTCCTTTGGGCAGTAGCCCCATCCCTTTAAATATTTTCCCCATTAAACGGGCAACTGTTGTCTTCCCTGTTCCCGGATTTCCAAGGAATACCGCGTGTACGCTAATTTTATCCTGAGCCTTTAATCCAAGCTGCTTGCGCTCGTTCATTACTTCCAGATAATCCACAAGCTCTCTTACACTTTCCTTCACCGCTGTCAGGCCAATTATTGAATTGAGTTCTTCAAATACTTCAGCGAAATTAACGGGGGCATCGGCTTTGGTTTCTGATACTTCTTCAGCTTCTGAGAAATAAGTGTCCTCATCTGCAAGTGTAAAATTCCGTGTAAAAACCCTGGACCTGTTTATGAAAAATTCAAGTCGTGCAATTCCTTTTGTCCATAGCGGATTCTTACATGTTTCAACAAACTCAGATAAAGTATACATCTCCCAATCCTTGGGGATAGTAGAGGAAACCGTGGACTGATGAATGATCTCATCATCCAGGAACCAGGCATAAAAACAATTGTGAGGGGTGTCTGCTTTGTTATAATTTAAATTTTTTAGTAAAAGATTAACACCAATGCTGGGACGGGATTTAAAGTTAACCTGCGACAAATTTTTATCGCTGGCATTCTGCGCGTCTTCAGTTGCGTTGAATAGGCCGACTTTAACAACTTCAACAAATTCATTGGGATGCCTCTCAAGAATGTCGTGGGTCTGGGTTTTGTCCCTTATAAATTCACTCTTTGTAAACTCTTCTTTTTTATCAGCTGTTTTCTTAAACGCTTCGCAAAGTTCCTGGTACCGCTCATTACTTTTAAGAAAGTTCTCATTTGCCTTGAGTTTATCTTTTAACAAGGCAATCTGATTCATCCTGTACATCGATTCAAGCTGCAGAAGATGAACTTCGGGTTCATAAGGCCCAGGTACGTTCAACAGAGTGTTCGCGGTAAGAAGTGAGAACCAGTATTCCTTCTGAAGAAGCGCTTCTCTGGCAAGGGCAAGAGATTCTTTTTTAACTGTTTCGTCGAACCCTTTGATGATTTTTTTTGCGGTATTAAAATATTTTCGCAATCCCTTCCAGTTAGGATTTGCATTATTATCAATCATTAAGCAGAGTTCATAAAAGCTGACAGCACGATCGACCTCGCCGATACTGGTAAGCGATTTTGCCTTATTTAAGTATGTCCAGGCGAGTAATTCCTTTTGTTTGCCCTCGGTCATATTAAAATCGTAAATGGCGGCCTCAAAACTGCTTAACCTCATCTGCACATACCCGCGGTACATTTGCGTCAGCAGGCTCTGACCGCTTAATTGTTTGGAAATGTCAAGGTATTTCTGCGCTTTGTCCGGATCACCATTTTCAAGGCTGGCCCATGAATAGCATACAGCGGCGTCGGCGCTGTCCCGATGTTCCTGGATTAATTTTTCCGCGATAGGTAATGCAAGCCTGAAACGGCCTTTCAGAAGGTGATCGAAGGCTTCCTGCTGTAATGTACTGAAGGTAAAGGAATCAGCCATAGTTATTCTATGTTTCGGAGAGTATCCATCAATTCTTTGTATTTAAGAAGTTTCTTCTGAGCTTTATCCCCCATTCGCGAGATCCTTACCGCGGTTTTCAGAAGCTTTTCGTAGGCTTCGGTAAGCTTCATATATTCGACAAGCACAGCCAGGGAGTTATTTTCTCCTTTCTCAGGATACTTTTTTGCCTCTGCGAGCTTCTCGAAATGCTCCGTAAATACGGCTTCATTTTCATCAAGTGTCATTTTCTCGTTTGCCATAGCTTTCTCACACTGAAATAATATTGAAGGGGAAACTTACATCTTCTTTTATTTCCTGCCCCATTTCCATAATGTCTTCATCGTCTTCCTTATGGTACCAGTTGATTTCCACTTTCCCGCCGCCTTTATGGTAGTTCTCAAGTTTGTCAACCATATCTGAAAGATATTTGATGGAACTGGAATTCAGATAATCTATTTTAACGTTCAGATTCAAATTCCCTGTCACCTCGAGAAAATAAGTCTGTATCCAGGTTATCAGCGGACGGAAAAACTCCGCCGTATTTTCAGGGTATGAGGAACCGGTTAGGTCCAATATGCCCGTTGAAGAATCAAAACTAACACCTAATGTGTTTTTTGTTTTTGCTAAAGTTAAATTATCCATTATCTGTTGTTCTCCGAATAATTGCTTGTAAGGTTACGTAAATTTTGTTTTCCTGATAATTAATAGTAAACCGGACCGGGTTCTTGGTTTTACGAATAATTTCCAGAATACCGATTCCACCACCCTTGGAATCTTCCGGAGATTCGGTCCTCAGTTTCTGTTTGTAGAGGGCTTTCAATTCCTCGGCATTCAGTGAATTGTAATAGTTGATTTTTTCGGTGAGCTTATCTAATTGCTGAGGTAAAATCATATTCACTGAGGTTAAAAGTATTTCGGAGTCATTAATTGCCAGGCGGTAACTGCCTTTTCCCACAGCTACCTTATCATCTAATTCTTCTCTTTCAGCAGAGTAAAATCCCATATTCTGAAGTAATTCGTTCGAGCAAAACATTACAATCTTTAACTCTTGCGGAGTCAAGACCTGCTCAAATGAATTTAACAAATGTTCGGTGAATTTTACAAGTAACTTATTATCACAGATTCCTTCGTACTCATATAAGATCTCTTCAGATCTTTTCCAGGGAGGATCGTTTTCTTGTGGTTCTGTCATTAATTTCTCAATTATTGATTATTCCGATGATGGTAATATCATCGAGTTGTGGCTCCTTATCCATATGCCTTTTATGTGCTTCACCTAGACGGGATTTCTGCTCATCGGCATGCATCCCCTGTATCTGGAGCAACAGTTCCCTGAATTGCCTGGTACCGAATTTTTCGTTATTTGCATTAAGCTGATCTATGAATCCGTCAGTAAAAAGATAAAATGACTTTATTTCACTCAGGTTTAGCGTGTAAGTCTGGTAGTCCAACTTTTTCTTATTGTCACCAATGGATTTGTGGTCACCCTTGATCTCATTGAATCCTTGTTCCGTGAAATAGAATAAAGGCCTGTTTGCTCCTGAGTAGGTCAGGATACCTGTTTCAGTATTCAAGATGCAAATAGTGATATCCATTCCATCCAGAGTCTCGCTTCCCTTATCCTTATTCAGTTCATCAGCGATCCCCTGATCCAGGGCCCTTAGTATCTCTCCCGGATCCAGGATGCGCTCTGAGTAAATAATTTCATTGAGCAGCGTATTTCCGATGAGAGACATGAATGCGCCAGGTACTCCGTGGCCGGTGCAATCAGCAGCCGCAACAATTTTAATATTTCCGGTTTCACCGCACCAATAGAAATCACCGCTGACAATATCTTTAGGCTGGTATATCAGAAAACTGTTAGGAAAAAGCTGCCTGAAACGTTGCAGGTCCGGAAGTATAGCGGTCTGGATTCTCTTTGCGTAGTTAATGCTGTCAGTGATGTAAGTATTCCGTTCAGATAACTGCCTGTTTTGTTTAATCAGATCTGCTCTTGCCTGCAGGAGTTCCAATTGGTTCTTTACCCTTGCAAGTACAACGGGAGGGCTAATCGGTTTCGGCAAGAAATCAACTGCCCCTAATTCGAGTCCCATAGTTTCGTCTTCAACCGAATTCTTTGCGGTAATGAAAATTACAGGAATATCTTTTGTCTTGGGATCAGCTTTAAGCCGGCGGCAGACCTCAAACCCATCCATTCCCGGCATCATAATGTCCAATAATATCAGATCCGGAACGTTGGGGCCGGCAACTAATTTGAGAGCTTTCTCGCCATTGAGGGCAACACTTTTTTTATAAGAATGAAGGATACTGCCAAGTATATCTATATTTTCGGGAGCATCATCAACGATGAGGATTCTGTAATCTTGCTGATTTTCCATTTTTATCTGTCAAAGAATAAATCTGTTATATTTAATCAGATACAAATTCCGAATAAAGGTTGAAGTTAAAATTAATTAATGAACAAATATACCATTATTAATTTGCATTCTCACCATTAGACTAAATCTGAATCTATGATACTGTAAAAAAATGTTATTATGTAATCCCATACTAATCAATTGGTTAGGATTGTATAATAAATCTATATACCCAAAGCGAAATAGATATATCCTGTTATGTACTATTTCAAAATTTTATTTACTAAAGCTTTGATTACTTCCGCCTCAAAAGGTTTCGTAATATAGTCCTCGGCCCCCAATTCAAATCCTTTAATAAAACTGCCGGCATCGCTTTTTGCAGTAACGAATATAACCGGTATACTTGCCGTTGCAGAATCCGACTTTAATCGCCGTGCAACTTCCAGGCCGTCTATACCGGGCATAATTATGTCCAAAAGGATTAAATCAATCTTACCGCTGCCGGAATTTATTATTTCCAGTGCTTTCTCGCCGCTTGTTGCCACTTTTAACTGATATTCAGACAACAACTCACCTAATATGGCAATGTTTTCAGGCGCGTCGTCTACTATTAAAATTGTCTTTGATTGAAGGTTACTGTTCATTTGGATGCCTTGAATATTTAATTATAATTTTATGATTCATACCGTAAATCACTAAAGAGTCAATAGAATATAATGAATCCTGAATTTTTATTTATCTATTGAAATGCCCAAATCGTTACTTAATATCATAAGTTGTTCCAGCGCTTCATCAAACTGGTATGATTTGATGCTCCTCGTCATTGCCTCAAGTTTCTCACGGATATTGCCCACGCCCGGCATTTCGTTTATCTCATCTATCTTTACAGTCGCATCTATGTCATTATCCTCAAGCAACAGGCGCAATTCCTTTACATGTACAGTAACCTTGCCCATATCAAGCTCTGAAAAATCATCCACTTTTATCGCGCTGTCAAACTGTTTCTTCCATTCACCTATCTCCCTCAATACATCAAGCAACTTTTCGTCAAAATCCTTTACGAGTTTTTCAAAATTCTCCGCTTTATCTTTCTTCAGTTCTGCTTCAAGCGCTGCCGCTGTCCGGTGCAGTTCCACCGCTCCGAGATTACCCGCTACTCCCTTGACTGTATGTGCCAGACGCACTGAGAGCTCTTTTTCTCCCTTATGAACTGCGGTCTTTATCTGTTCAACCGCGTTGATGTTATTCTCGAAAAACTTCTTGAGAAGTTCCATATACAGTTTCTTATTTCCGCCTACCCGTATAAGACCGTTTTTTATATCAATAGTTAAGAACTCCGGAAGTTCTGTTTCCGCAACTGCTTCCTGCCTCGGCTTTGGAACCTTGATCTTTTCCCGTTCACCCGGCTTTATCCACTTCACCAAAGCGCCGAATACTTCATCCGGATCGATTGGCTTGGTGACAAAGTCCATCATACCTACGGCAAGACATTTTTCTTTTATACCCATCATTGCATCCGCCGTCATTGCCACTACAGGAAGTGTGTCATAGTCGTGATTTTTTCTTATCTCAATAGTTGCCGTATAACCATCCATCACTGGCATCTGCAGGTCCATAAGCACGATATCATATTTCGAAGGAACCCCGGAAGCGAACACTTTCTCAATACATTCCTGCCCGTTGCCTGCGATCTCGACAACAAAGCCGGCGCTTTCGAAAAGTTCTGAGGCAACCTGCTGATTGATTTCATTATCTTCCGCTATAAGGATACGTGCCCCTTTTATTTTTTCCAGTGCCTCAGAGTGTTTCATTCCTCTTTCAGCACGTGCTCGTTTTGTGCGGATTTCTTTTCCAAACACTTCCATAATGGTGTCAAAAAGGGTTGAATATGATACCGGCTTTGTCAGAAACGCCTTAATTCCGATTTGCTTCGCTTTATCTGCAACTTCCTCCCTGCCGAATGCAGTTATCATCACAATCGTAGGTACCTGGATATTGAGTTTGTGAAGTATTATATCCGAGGTCTCAAGTCCGTCCATTTCCGGCATTTTCCAGTCCATAATAACTAAGTCATATGGCGGCTGAGGATTTGACCGCAAAAGATCGATAGCAGCCTGCCCGGAAGTAACTGTTGTTACGTTGAACGAAAATGTCTCAAGGGCTTCTTTCAATATTTCCAGGGAAGTTTGATTATCATCAACAGCCAGAATATTCAATCCTCTGAGGTCAAGTGCCGGGACGTATTCATTCCGTTTCTGCTCTGCCTGTATGTCTAAAAGCGCTGTAAAGTAAAACGTGCTTCCCTTGCCGTATTCACTCTCAAGCCAAACCTCGCCCCCCATCAGTTGTGCCAGCGATTTGGAAATCGCAAGCCCCAATCCGGTGCCGCCGTACTTCCGCGTCGTCGAACTGTCTGCCTGGCTGAATGACTGAAACATCTTCGCCTGTTGTTCCGGTGTCAGTCCGATACCTGTATCTCTTACTGAAAATCGTATCTTTACTTTATTACCGATAATTTCATGGACATCAGCACTTACAACAATCTCTCCCTTTTCCGTAAACTTCACCGCGTTGCTGCAATAATTTATTATTATCTGCCCAACTCGCAGAGGTTCACCAACAAGATTTAACGGAACATCTTTCGCTATATGTATACTGAACTCGAGACCCTTGTCCTGTGCCTTTTGTGAAACCAGATTTGAAACCGTATCCATCACACCTTCCAGGTCAAATTCGGTATGCTCGATGTTGAGTCTTCCCGCCTCGATTTTGGAAAAGTCGAGTATATCGTTAATTATGCCTAACAGCGCCTGGGCTGACCGTTCAATCTTCATGAGGTAATCAAGTTGTTTGGCGTCCAGGTCTGTTTTCAGAGCAAGGTGCGACAACCCGATAATTGCATTCATCGGCGTACGAATTTCGTGGCTCATTGTCGCCAGAAACTGACTCTTTGCCAAAGTTGCGGCATCTGCCTGTTCCTTTGCTTCTGCAAGCTCCAACTGGATTTTCTTCAGGTCAGTGATATCCCATACCAGTCCCGTTGATACAAGCGGCTGGCCTTTATCATCATAAGTATATTTCCCGATCGACATTATGTGCCGAACCTCGTGCCCCGGTTTAATTATCCTGAAGTTTGTCTGGTAATCTGTGATCCTGTTTTCAAGGGTGTGTTGCATAACGGCTGCAATGCCGGGTACGTCATCGGGATGGAGGTATGTAAACCACTGCCCCATAGTCCCGTCAAGTTGGACATCTTCAAGTCCATACAGTTTCACTGTATTTTCATCGGCGTCCAGTTTGTTTTCTGTAGGATAGTATTTCCACGTACCCATTTTCGCTGCTTCGAGCGCTAAATTAAGGCTCTGCTTTGCCTCAAGGATTTCTTCCTGGATCCGCTTCATATCGGTAATATTATAGAAACTTGCGATGGCAACTGTCTTACCCATATACTCAAAGGGTATCATCGACATTATCGCCCAAAAACGGATTGCCATATCCACCCTCTTCATTCGCACTTCGAAATTAGAGACCCTGCCTTTAGTTTTATATTTGTTATAAAAATCATCTCTGATCTGGGGGGTGGCAAACAGCGTATTAGTATCAAGTGAGAACGCCTGATCCAATTCGACTCCGAATAGATTACAGAACGACTGGTTTACCAGCAGAGGTTTCGCGGTTTCAGGATCTACGATCGCCAGTCCCACAGGGGCGGAAGCTATAACATTATAAAGGTTCTCCTGGGTTTCTTTTATTTTTAATTCCGCCCTCTTTCGCTCCGTAATGTCCATAAGCCAGCCAAGAATTCCGGACTCGCCGAAATAATTGAATGGAAGATAAGTGACTAGGATTTCCCTTATTTCCTTTTCCGCGTTGTACATCTGCAACTCGTAGTTTTCAACTATCTCACCCTTAGAGAGTCTTTTGATAATTGAATCACGCTCGGAAATATTAACATAAATATCAGGAGCAGACTGGCCTACGTCCAAGCCAAAAAACTGCTTGAAGCGCGGATTTACATAACGGAATACACCCTTCGTGGAAAAAGCTATGGCAATAGGGCTTTTTTCCAGTATATAATTCATCTGTCTTCGCGATTCTAATATTTCAGCTTCATTTTTCTTCCTCTCGGTAATATCTGAGAAACTGATTACCGATCCGATTATCTCATCTCCCCGTTTTATGGGAGTTGCTGAATATTCTACGGGAAAACTAGTCCCGTCCTTTTTCCAAAGTACTTCGTTATCAATCCGGTAACTCTGCCCGGTCGTCAACGAAAGATACATCGGGCATTTTTCAATCGGGTAATCACTACCGTCTGCGTAATGATGATGGAATAAACCGTGGGACTTGTTTCCCATTATCTCCTCTCTACTGAAACCCAACAATGCTTCAACAGCAGGATTGATGAATGTTATGTATCCATTCCGGTCAGTTCCAAAAATGCCTTCACCGACTGAGTGAAGGAGCGAGCGGCTGCGTTCTTCGGCATCTGCTAACGCCGCTTCAGCGTTCTTGATCTCAGTTATATCGAAGCGTATAGACAGATATTCGGTGGGCTTGCCATTATCTCCGATTATCGGGGCAATTACCGCGTCGACCCAGTAGGTAGAACCGTCCTTTGCCTTGTTCCTTAACTGTCCGCGCCATACATTTCCGCTCCCGATTGTTTTCCACATTCCTTTAAAAAATTCTTTTGTATGATACCCCGAGTTAACGATACGGTGGTTTTTTCCGATGAGTTCTTCCCTGCTGAATTTGGAAATACGGCAAAACTCATCATTAACTTCAGTAATGGTTCCTGTAAGGTCGGATACGGATACGATGGCACAAGTGTTGAGGGCCAGATTTTGCGAAGTTAATTTTGCATTAAGTGAATTAACTTTCTCAAGTGTTTCCGCTAGCGATTTTGTTCTTTCTTCAACCTTTAATTCAAGGTTTTTATTAAGCTCGAGTATTCTTTGTTCTGATTTCTTCAGTTCCACCTGCGCGAGTGTTGCATCCTGTGCAAGGTTTATCGCTGCGGACCTTTGAGAATGAAGGGCAGAGATGGCATTTGTTAAAGCCTCCTTTTCTCTGGTAAGTGTATTACGATATTTGGATATAATAGTTTGCTCCGCACCAATTTTCGCAAAGAATTCCGCACTTATAACAAGATAATCTAGGAAGTCCTTGAGCTTTTCTTCGGAAATGATCGGAACTTCCCTGATGGCTGCCAGATATTCCGATTCATTAAAACCAACATTCTGTGCTTGTTCCCGGAAGAATTCAAGATCAGGTTGTTCCAGAAAAAACTGACCCACAAAAAGATTCGCAATCTGCTTCTCACCCAACATAATTGGCGAGGCCGCATCCGTCAATCCATTCATGCAACGGTAAATAGAGAACCGGTTACCTGATTTCAACTGAACAGCCATTGCAGTATCACTCTCTTTACACCGCTCACAGGTGGTATTATTAACTCTGTGATAATGAGTACAGGCTTTCTGCCAGTTTGCCCCGATAAACACCTCCCCGTCCAAATCAATTATCGCTGAGGCAATACCCGCTGTTTTACAATAGCTATCAAGCAATACCTGCATTTTTTCTTTATCAAATATACTCTCCAATTTTAATTCAGGCTCCTCATCCCAACTCCGGGATTCGTCAGATGTAGGAGTAACTGATGCTTTCTCAACAGGCGTTTCCTCACTTTCGAGAGAGTAGGCCTCCCCGCGTCCCAATTCCTTCAGAAGAGCATTGATCTCCGTCTTTAGCTCTATCATCCTGTTTTCCCTGGCACTCATCAATTCCATAAATATTTCAATTTCCCGCAATTGCTTTTTTAACTGCTCATTGCTCCGCAGTAGCGCTTCTTCCGCTGCTTTCCTTTTCGTGATATCAGTATGCGTTCCTACAACGCGAATGGATGTTCCGTCTTCATCTTTTTCCACAACAAGACCACGGTCAAGAACCCAAAACTGGGTGCCGTCTTTCTTGATTCCGATATATTCTACTTCGTAACCGGTACCACTCATCAATGCAATCATTACAGCGCTTGCGGCATCATCTTTTGTCAATGGATGTCGCAGCGCGTACCATTTATCAACAGTGGCTGGGAATTCGTCAGGTTGATAACCGAAAAGCTCATACATACGTTCGCTGAAATAAACCTGATTTTTCCTCACAAACCAGTCAAATATTCCGTCATTGGTCGCCTGAAATGCAAATTTGAATCTGTGTGTGACTTCCCTCAGCTCGTTTTCCTTAGTTGAAATTGTTTCCATCATTTGGTTAAATGACTGAGCCAGGGCGCCAATTTCATCTTTTGACTCAATTGAGATCGGCTGAAGTACCTTGGTAGACGAGATATTATCGACCTGCTTAGAAAAACTCTGAATTGGTTTAGAAATGTGCCTGGCAAGGGAAACAGTAACCAGAATAAGGAGCAGGAGCGAACTACCGCCGATTATAAATGACATTAGTCTGCGATCACGGATAAAATCAAGCATCTCACTCTCGCGTACGGAAATGCTTATGCTCCACCCCGTTCTGGGAATTGGATGATAATAAGCCCACAATACTTCACCCGGCTCATCATCAATCCTTAAAATAAACTTCCCCGATTCTCCGGCGATCATTTTTCTCCCCTGGGTATGCTGGTCCTCAGCATTTACCGAAGAACCCGTAATTGTCAGAATATTATCGCGTAATATTCTTTTCTTGCTGGGATGATAAATATACTGGCCCTTATCGGAAACTATAACGAAGTTAAACGTTTTATAATAGGTGGTGTCAACTAATTTTTTAAATTTTGTCAGGTCAATTCTCACGCTTGCCACACCGATGAATTTATCATTTTTAAGGATGGGAACTGAAACACGCGTGCATAACATTTGGGATTCACGATCCAGGAAAGGTTCCTCCCAAAAGGGCTTCTTAGTCTGCTTGGTAATCTGATACCAATGCTCAATAGGGTTAGAGTAATCAATTAAATCCGATAATTCGGCATGAGTAGCTTTCCCATTCTGCATTGTTACTGAGTATAAGCGTGGTGAACCGTTATGGTATTCCTTTTCAAATGCAAAGCGGCTGCCAAGGATGAGATGACTCTTTCCCGGATCTGTCTCCAGGTAAGAATATGCCTCTTCTTCTGAAACAAAATCTGAAAGCGAGACATAATCCGCTCCGCTGACTGCAGCCTGTTCAATAGATTTGAGTTGTTCGTTTATTTTAAGTGACAATTCCCTTACGTACATCGACATGTAACGATCAAGGTTTTTGATCTCATTATCAAAAGTGACTTTTTCGTTGAGGATGAAGTAAATCAGGTAGCTTATAAAGATGGGGACAAGGATGAAAAGGAGTATCCGGTATTTAATGTTCAGCTGCATAATAGAATCATTACGCTAATATGTTAAGTGCTTTCATACTATTTTTCTAACCTCTGCAACGTAATATTGAAGGTAATATAGGAGTTCCAACTTCATTGCTGTTTTATGCACCAAACATGAATATAATTACGATCTGTAAAGTGAATAATTTATATATATAAATATACGTTATTTTTCAATACGAATGCTTTGTTATAACATAATTTGCGTAATTTTCAGAATAATAAATATCTTTTTATTCGAAAGGAAATCCTATGGCACTGATTACGTGGGATGATACCCTCAGCGTAAACATCAAAAAAATTGATGAACAGCATAAGAAACTTATAGGTTTGCTTAATTCCCTATACGACGCAATGCTCACAGGAAAGAGCAAAGAAACACTTGGCACTGTCCTTAATGAATTGGTAAATTATACTGTGTACCATTTTACCACCGAGGAGGAATATATGTTAAAATATGATTTCCCCGCGGATAAGTACGAGTTCCACGTTAAAGAGCATAATGAGTTCAAAGCAAAAGCAGCTGACCTTGTTTCCCGGTTTGAGACCAGTTCGGCAATCCTTTCACTTGAGGTATTTAATTATCTTCGCGACTGGGTCAAAAATCACGTAATGGATACTGACAAGCAGTATCAGGATTTTTTAAATCAGCAAGGTGTGTTCTAATCTTTTGACTATAAGCCGGTATACTCTTACTAATAAGTAAAGTTTAATTTCTTAAGTCGTGATTATACCCGGAGTTGTGAAGTTCAAAACATTCCAGCAATCTATTAGCTTAGTTTTGTCAGATTAAGTGAATAAAGTCATATTCACAAATCCGGATATATGTTATTCATATGTTACGAATCAGGCTGGTAAAGTAAATGACGGTCTAATGTCTAAAAACATATGAATCTACGGGTCTGCATTGATTCAGACATAACACCCCCCTGATATTGATTAAAGGGAAAGCCCGGTAAAACAAATTTACCGGGAAGAAAAATTCCAGTTTGAAATTCCACCCGTTAAATTTGCCACATTAAATCCTGCTTTTTTAAGCCGGAGGGCTGCGCTTACGCTTCTGTTTCCGCTCGCGCAGTAACAGATGATCTCCCTGTTTCTGAACTTTTCAAGCTCACTTAACCTTGCGGAAATTTCGTGTAAGGGAATATGAATCGAGGAAGGTATTGACTGAACCTTTCTCTCGCCGGAAGTGCGGACATCCAGCAAAATACTTCCCGCTTTTACTCTTTCCTTTACCTCACCCGATGAGTAATTGTTGACTGATCGCGCCAGGAGCTTCTTCCTTAAGACTACCAGTGCAATAAGCCCTATGAAGATATAAAGAATTATCTGTTCGGTTGCCAATAATGTACCCTATTATTAGTAAATATTAGTTAATTAGCCTTTACGTTGAGCAGGTTATCGTTAATAATCCTCTGAAGTTCGTTCTTAGGGAGTGCTCCCGCAGCCATCATCGGTTGTCCCTCTTTAGGTATGAAGAGCAATGAAGGAATTGACCGAATTCCAAACACGGCTGAAAGCTCCTGTTCATTATCAGTATTAACTTTATAAAAATCAATCTTTCCTTTCATTTCCTCGGATAACTCTTCGATTATCGGGGCTACCATCCGGCACGGCGCGCACCAGGGAGCCCAAAAATCAACTACTGCAGGCAATTCACCGCTGAACTTCCATTCAGTATTTTTTTCATAATCAAAAACTTTTTCAATAAATGTTTCTTTTGTTAATTCAATAGCCACAATTTTTCCTTTATACTTTAATAATTAATTAATTTCTCACTGGTTAATCGGCGGAATACCCTGGATTAGAGATTTTCCGGTATTATTTAAGATATTTAATCGTGTGATGCAAATAGTCTCTTTTGGATTCAAATATCCATTATTCTCTGGGAATTTGTAGATTTTTCTCAAACCGGATACAGCAGATCCATTAGTCCTCCCGGGCGAGAGAACTGATGACAGCTATTTAGCCCGATGTTACAACTTATTTATGGTCTAAGCGTAATAATACCTTAAGAGGAAGCCAAAAATTTTCAGAACCTCCAGTAGTACCAGGTTGTAAGTTACTTTAAACCACGAAGCAAGGATTTCAACTTTTATTAACTATATCGACGATAAACTTTTGACCCAGCCGGGCGAAAATGTACGTTAAGGCAGGCTCAGAATTTTGGTTTAAATTCACGGGAAGAATACTTCTTTAATTTGCGGTATATATCCAGCCTATACCTGTAAGGCGTAAGCTGATATACAGTATCAGCCGCGGCAAATGCCTTATTTATTCTGTTCTCAATTTTGCTGTTAATTCTTTTAACTATTCTTCCGTAAGCAGCAGAATCTTTATAGTGAGGTGTCAGCATTGAAATATAGTGCGGAATTGTGAACAGGTCGTGGATATCACCCAGGAGGTCAGAAAGCTTTTTAAAGTCCCTGATTAATCCTGAAAAATCTGTCCGTGAAGCAGGCCTGAGGATGCTGATAATATGATAAATATCCTTAGTCCTTTTCCTCAGATCATGTAAATGATGAACATCCCGACTGACTTTAGAAACTGCCAGCAGCTTCCTCGCCCTGAGATAGAGTTCGTGCAATCCCCTCACGAGCATTCTGATGTCCTTCTTCGAAAACTCCCACTCCCTTATAAGATTCCTGTAAACGATGATAAGTTTTTTATATCGCTCCACCAGTTCATCGTGCGGCGGGTCAAGACTGATCTTTTCCTTTTCAAGTTCGATGGTTGCGAGCACTTCCTGAAGAAATAGAATAGTTGAGGATCGTGATGAAGTCGCCAGCAACTGAAGCAAAGCTTTCTCAAGCACCACGATTTCCCGCTGACTGGTGGAAAGGTTTTTGATATGTCTGAGAAAATTATTCTGTGAACTGAATATAACGCCGTCCACTTCATACTTCACAAATCTGAGGAGAGCCCTGAGGAATTTTATCCGCTTTCGTGTGTTATGGATTACAATTTCATCGGGGTTGGAATGGACAATCAATTCTTCCAGGCCATCGTTGCAAATCTCTATGCCGATCCTTCTCAGTTCTTCGTGGATATCAAAAGCCTGAAGCTCAAGTTTTGTAATGATCATATTTGAAATTTATCAATAAATTCAGGAAATTGCCAGAGTAAACAAATTAAATTTGGTTAGGGGTATTAAAAATGGAGTCTATGCCATATATTATTTTCGGAATATTAGTTTTATTTTTTATTATTTTACTGAACATAAAATTTATTTACCTAAAAGATGTCGAACGCGATTAAAACACTGGCTCATGTTAAGTCAAACAGGCTTTTTGATGGAGTGCCTGAATCAGATCTGAAATTTGGCGTAGGCCATAAATCACTGAGGGTAATTCCTGAGGGCGATATTATCTATCAGACCGGAGATTCTGCCGATCTAGTCTATCTGATCCTTGACGGTGTGATTAAGATGAAATTTAATGCCGCTATTGACGGTCAGCGGATCTTCGAAAAAATGAAAGATGATTTTTTCGGTGAAAAGGAATTTCTTGACAACACTGTCAGAACTTCCTCTGCCGTAGCCAACACAACCTGTCACGTTCTTACACTGCAAAGAAAAGAAATCAATGATCTTATCGCTCGTAACAGGTCAATTCTGAACAACCTTCAGGGAATATCACTCGCCAAGTCTTCCGCGACTACAGACTCAGAACAAAGCTTGATTTCACCTGAACTTGATGACCTGCTTAAGTCCACCGGAAGTGAGCTTGACCCATTCAGTAAAACACGAGAAAGTTTTAAGGTAACCGGAGAATTCTCTCCTGACGCTTTCACATCTGATTTCGACTCAAAAAAGACCGGAGAATTTGTAGCGAAAGAAATTAATTTTGCTGATACTTTTGAATCTCAGTCTCCCTTTACACCGGAACAGGAACCTGCACCAGGTGACACACTTGAAAGTGAAGGAAACGAGACCTATACTTTTAAGATGGACGATGACATTTATGAACAGGTAAGAAAACTTGAGATTCCGGATGACTTCGTCCCCGGATCAGAACAGGAAGAGGAAGCTGAACAGTCTTTCTCTTTCGATGACTTAGCTGAAGAACCAGATGAGCCTGCAGCCTCTTTCTCAGGATTTAGCGAGACCGCAGAGTCCACTCCATCCGGTGATATTTCACAGGAAGAATCGACTTTTTCCTGGGACTTCGCCGAAGATACTGAAGAATCTGAAGAAAAACTTTCTCCTGAAACTCCGGCAACCCAGGAACCTTCCTCCATTCAGCAGCCTTCCGGTTCTGAGCCGTTCAAATTTAACTGGGATCAGATAGAAGATTTACAAGTTCAGGATAGTGCACTTGGGCAAACATCAGATAACGAAGCCGGTGAAGGCTGGAATTTCTCAGATATGAGTGAAAATGAAACCGGCAGTCAGGAAGCAAAAGGTGAAGACGATTCTTTCTTCAATAGTTTTATCGGAGATGAAGAGGAAACTCACGAGCATATTGCTCCCGATAGTCTTGCTGATGATATTACAACAATGCCGGAAAGAATTTCCTGGAAAAATTCTCAGGTTGACCTCACTCATCAAGCACAAACACCAATTCCGCTTATCCCTGGCGAGCATTTTACTCCTTCTTCTCACGATCTTGTAAAAGTTCCTTCTCCTCCAAAACCTGACGAAGTACAGTTTCGCCTTACCAGCGAACAGTTAAGACTTATTGTAAGCGCCGCGGAAGAAATTAATTCTAACATAAAAATTGATGAGGTTCTCAAATCCATTGTGTCTATTGCCTCTCAGTTAACCGGCGCGGACAGAGGTACACTTTATATTGTAGATACTGAACGCGGCGAAATATGGTCTAAAGTTATACGCGGTGAAAATATTGAAGAGATTCGCCTACGCATTGGTCAGGGGCTTTCCGGTTGGGTCGCACAAACGGGAGATATCGTAAATATTAAAGATGCCCATTCTGACGAGCGTTTCGATCCGAATATGGATAAGATTACAGGGTATGTGACGCGGTCTGTACTCTGCTTCCCTATAATCAATAAAGCTAATGAAGTTGTGGCTGTACTGCAGCTGCTCAACAGCAAAAAAGGATTCTTCGATGAGATGGATGAATCCTTCCTGGCTGCTATGTCTTTATTTATCGCGATTACTCTTGAAAATGCCGAACTGGTTGAACAGATCGTCAGAACAGATCGTCTGACGTCTCTTGGAAAGGTTGCTAATTTCATTATTTCTGATATCAAAAAACCGATCCTTACTTCTAAACAGCTTCTGGAACATTTAAAGAAGAAATCTAATCTTCAGTCCGATGTCAGGCAGGCTGTAAATTTAATAAGCGACCAGGTAGGGATGGTTTCTGATCTGATAGTTACTGTTCTGAATTACAGCCAGGGTAAGACCATTCTGAATAAGAAAATTATTTCGGGAATCAAGGTTGTAGACGAAATTATTTTCCTTCTCGGCGAGTATCTTGGAATGAGAGGAATAAAAGTGATCAGAAATTACGGACAGGACTCACTCCTGAACGTTGATAAAAAAGAACTTTACCAGGCTATGCTTCAATTGGCCAAGAACGCGTGTGACGCTATGCCGGGAGGCGGTAACCTGACAATCGATGCTGCCCTTGACGCTGAAAATGACACCTTCAATATTTCCGTTACGGATACAGGACTGGGAGTTCCGGGAAGCCTGCAGGAAAAAATCTTTGAACCATTTATGTGCCACGGTAAAAAGCACGGTGTCGGGCTTGGACTTTCAATCGCCGAGAAGATAGTGAAAGAACACGGCGGAAAAATTACGCTAATGAGTGAAGTAGGCGAAGGAGCAACTTTCACAATTTCACTTCCTGTTGTTAAAGGCGCCTGATTCTTATCTCTCTCCTCAGGGATGAATAAATATAACCTCGTAACAATTCTCGGACCCACTGCCTCGGGTAAAACAGGACTCGCGGCAGTAGTTGCATCCGGGATCAGCGGAACGATACTCTCAGCAGATTCGCGACAGGTTTATAAGCGGCTGAACATCGGAACAGGAAAAGACTACGAGAGTTACATCGTTAACGGAATAAACATCCCTTTTTGCCTTATTGATATCATATCCCCTCTCGAGGAATATAATCTTTTCTCATTCATAAAAGATTTTACAGTGTGCTATTTGTCGGTGATTTCTGAGAAAAGGTTTCCTATTATGGTCGGAGGAAGCGGACTTTACCTTTCAGCCATAATTCAGAATTATCATCCGCCTGTTACGGACTTCAACAAAGAGCGTCTGAGTCAATTGAATGAGTTGGATGACACTGCACTTAGAGCTGTTTTATTGAATCTGAATCCTTCACTCCATAACACCACCGACCTCTTAAACAGAGAGAGAATGATCACCGCCATAATGATAAACGAAGCAGGAAATTCATCATTAAAGCCTGCTGTCAGTTTCAATTCCCTCAATTTTCTTATTGATCCCGGCAAAGAAACAGGAGATACACTTATTAAGCACCGTCTGGAACTGAGATTAAAATCAGGAATGATAGAGGAAGTCGAACTATTAATGAAAGATATTCCACGCGAAAAGTTATTCTATTTCGGGCTTGAGTATCGCTACCTGAGTGAATTCCTTTTGGGAGAGTTAACCTATAACGATATGTTTCAGAAATTATTATCAGCTATCAGAAATCTTGCGAAAAGACAGCGAACCTGGTTCAGGAAAATGGAAAAAGAAGGTGTGGAACTATTCAGGGTAAACAGGAATGAACCTGACCGGATTTTAAGTATTATTGAAGAAAAAAGAAAAGCCGGCAGTTTCGCTCAGAACCTGCCGGCTTGAAAAATTCCGGATCAGCGGAAAACTATTTTTTTGCTCCGGGCATTAAATACTCACCCCTTAAAATCACATCATTGCTGGGATTTTTTGAATCATCTACCGCTTGTTTAGTTACCAGGAATTCGGTAACAGGGTTCTGTGATATATCGGGCATATTAAAAATCCTGACGAATTCATAATCGAGTTTTTCATTTTCGGGTGTATTCAGAGGTACATTCCTTCCGCCAATAACAACCCAGGCTTTATATACTTTCTGCTCGTTACCCTGTATCTCAGGCATAGATCCAAGTTGAATATAACCGCGCTGTTCTTCGTCGCTGTAAATGATCTTGCCAAAACTTCCGGGGTATTTCGGTGTACCGCTTAGCAGATATATCTTAGTTTCTTTTTTCGATAGGAGAAGCATAACATCCCTGTCAACAGATGCTGTGTTTGCTATCTCTCCCCTTATAACACTGATTGACTCCTTCTGTAACTTTTCTAACTGTTCAAGGCGCTGATTAAATGTGTAATACAAGTACCCCACCCCGGCGATAATCAGCAGAATCAGCAGATAGAATATTACTGGTGATACACCGCCTCTCTTCTGGATGATTATGGGTTGGTCAGTTTGTGCTTCTTCATCAGGTTGACGGGAGGCAGATTGTTCTTCGAATACTTTAGCAGGGGTTTCTGTACCGGCGACACTGCCGTCACTCTGGAGTGTCAGATCCACGCTTTGTAGTTCTTGCTGTCCGCCCATATCAATAACAAATTCATCTTGTGGGGATGTAGCAGCAGGTTGATCCGTTACAACCGGTGCAACTTCTGCAACAGGTTCATCCGGAATGCTTAAATGCATTCCCGTGTCCGTGCTCTGGGTTTCAGCTTCAGGCGCAAGGTTAAGATGCAACTCTCCCGGAATCTGGCTCTCAAGTTCTTCCTGTTCTGTTGAGTAATGTTCACGGTCGGGTATGGTCTGGTTTACTCTGCGTTTAACCTGCGTAGATTGCGAAGGCCTTGACTGATCCGGTGTCCTTCGCGGTGACTGAGCCTGATTGTCAGTTTCCTGCTTAATGTGAGGCGCGCTTCCAGGAACACGGTCCTGAGCACGTACAGGCATTTGAGGCGCCTGACCGCCGTACACCCCGGTCTTGGTAATCACCTTAGCAGGCACTGTCTTCTTATCCTGAACTTTTTCCGACTTTAATTTATACAATGTCCGTGCTACTCGGTCTTTGACGGATGCCTGAGGCGATTCGATGTTCAGGAATGAAGGCAATAAAGCTGTGAGATTCTGCAATTCGCCCAGCTCCTGCCACGGAAAGTCTCCGCCGGCCTCGATGTATTCCACCATGCTCACGAAGTCTTCTTTATCGAGGCAGCCTAAAGAAAATGGATAAATAAAATTCTGGAAATCTTTTTGATTGTCAGCCATCACTCACCCCCTCTTAATAAGTATTCTTTAAGGTTCACTAAAGCAATCTTTATTTTTGACTTCACTGTCTGAACCGGAATATTCAGCTTCGACGCAATTTCATTCTGCGTCAGGCCCTCATAAAAAGCGAGATAGATTACATATTGCTGCGCGTCCGTCAGCTTATGAAGCGTTTCTTCGATATTCCCCTTAATACTCATCGCGGTCTTAAGGTCAAGTTCATCAATATCGGGAGAGAGTCGCGGAAGTATAAAATAATTCTCGTAATCAGATGAGTACTCATATTTTTCGGCCGATGCGCCTTTCATTCTTCTGGCTGTATCAACTGCTTTATTTCTCGCGAGAGTTACAAGCCAGCAGTACGCGTTGTTAGTGCGTTCGTCAAAGGCTTTAATCTTCTGCCAAATAATAACAAATACATCTACTAGCACCTGTTCGGCAGCAGCCTGGTCACCCACTATTTTTTTTACTAAAGTATATAGCAGGGGTGAATAGCGGTTATACAAAGCTTCAAGGGCGCGGGAGTCGCGCGCGGTGATTCTTCGCAGTAAATCCGCGTCGGATAGGTCTGTGTAGTTAATAGACAATGTCAACTCACTTTTTTATTACAAAAGTATTACTAAAAATGTTAAAAATCAATTATTTAACTCACTTTACTCAAAGACTCGTACGCGGCCCGGAGTGTTGATTCCAGATGTTCGCCGGTATGGGCCGTTGAAATGAAGTACGCTTCAAACTGAGCCGGGGGCAAATAAATGCCCCTGTTCAGCATTTCATGGAAAAATTTACCATAGAGAGCTGTATCTGATTTAACTGCTGAAGTAAAATCCCTAACCGGTTCATTAGTAAAGAAGAGACATACCATTGAGCCGATTCTGTTTATTGTGTAATTGAGATCCAGCTTTTTCAAAACATCCATCAGACCCTCTTCAAGTGCCTTTCCCTTTTCTTCTAATTCCGCATAGATGCCGGGATTGTTTTTTATATGGGTCAGCGCGGCTAACCCCGCTGAGAGAGCCAGGGGATTACCTGATAATGTACCTGCCTGATAGACCGGACCGGCCGGCGCCACAACAGACATTATCTCCTTCTTCCCCCCGAAAGCGCCTACAGGCATTCCGCCTCCTATAACCTTTCCGAATGTTGAGAGATCAGGTACTATATTAAATACTCCCTGCGCACCGGATTGGCTTAACCTGAAGCCTGTCATAACTTCATCAAAGATCAGAACAATCCCCTCATCAGTACACAATTTCCTCAACCCGTTCATAAAATCAGGTTCCGGGATCACAACCCCCATGTTACCCACGACCGGTTCAATAATCACGGCCGCAATATCGCCCTTGTTTGCTTCTACAAGTGATTTGACTGAGCTAAGGTCATTATAATGTGCGACAAGGGTATCTTTGGCGTTTCCTTCGGTAACTCCGGGACTGCTCGGAACTCCGAGAGTCAGGGCGCCGGATCCGGCTTTGATGAGAAAATAGTCGGCGTGGCCATGATAACAGCCTTCGAACTTGATGATTTTTTCACGTTTAGTATATCCTCGCGCCGCTCTGACAGCACTCATAGTGGCTTCAGTACCACTGTTAACCATTCGGACCATCTCTACTGAAGGCACAAGTGATGTGATCATCCTGGCCATATCTACTTCAACTGAAGTCGGAGCTCCAAAGCTAATTCCGGTTGCCAGCGCTTTTTTGATCGCTTCTGTTATGAACGGAGGATTATGACCAAAGATGTGCGGCCCCCAGCTTCCAATATAATCGATATAAGTGTTCCCGTCAACATCTGTCATCTCTGCACCTGAACCCGAACTAAAAAAGACAGGGCTGCCTCCGACAGATTTAAAGGCTCTCACAGGGGAGTTCACTCCTCCGGGAATCAACCCCTTAGCTTCTTCAAATAATTTATCGCTATTAATTCTGATCATATTTAATCTGTTTATTACTCTTTGTAAATCTAAAAGTATTTATTTAGTTCTTACCTTAAAACCGCGGTATGTGTCGAATTTCGAACTATAAAAAACTATATTAAAATTCGCGTCCCTTAAGGTGCCTCCGCTTGGATATAAATAAAAATCTGAGACTTCATCAGTTTTTGCATTCGACAGTACGCCCGATCTTGTATAGAACCTGACCCTGTAAAAACCGAGTTTATATTCAGCATCATCAAGCTGCTTCAGCAAATTTTCTTCACTGAAAATGAGAATATCATTCATCAGCTTTTTCCAAAAGTTTATTCAGAAATTCTTTATCCAGATTAACCAATTCCGCATCCATGCGCTCACCGGTCTTTCTTATCTTAACTTCAACTTGTCCCACTGCGAGTTTTTTCTCTCCCACTATTATCTGAACCGGCATACCCAGAAGGTCAGCGTCTTTGAACTTGAAACCCGCCTGAGCATCTTCCCGGTCATCGAAAAGGACATCAAAACCTAACCTCTTCATCTGATCGTATAACTTCAGTGCGGCTTCAGCAAGGTGAGGCTTTTTCATATTTAACCCGATGAGGTGTATCTGGTATGGAGCAAGCAGCTTGTTCCATATAATTCCATTCTCATCGTGATTTTGTTCAATATAGCAAGCCATCACCCTTTCGACACCAATACCATAACTTCCCATAATTATAGGTTTCTCCGCGCCGTGTTCGTCGAGGAATAAAGCTTTCATGGACTCAGAGTATTTGGTCCCCAATTTGAAAATATGTCCCAGTTCAATTGCCTTGAACACTCCCAGGGGTGCACCGCACTTAGTGCAGGATTCACCGCTTTCGACAATTCTGAGGTCAGCATATTCAATATCATTAACGTCACGTTTCAGATCGATGCCGCCTGTATGATAATCATTTTTATTGGCGCCGCTGAAAAGCATATTCCGGTCTAGCAAAAGATTATCAGCGATAATTCTTCCCTTAAAGCCAACAGGCCCGATTGAGCCGGCGTCTGCTCCCGTAATTTCCTTAAGTTCATCCGGATGACCGGGGCGGACCGCAACACCTACCGCCTTCTCAAGTTTAGTTTCATTAACTTCGTCGTTCCCCTGCATCAGAACGAGCACCGGGCCTTTCTCAGTGATGTATACTCTCGACTTCGCGCATTCCGTTTCGTTTATTTTCAGGAATTCGCATAATTCATCTATACTTTTTACACCCGGTGTGGAAATATCATAACAGGCTTTTTCCTCTTCGTATCTCGGTAAAGTAGTAACATTTGAAGCCGCTACCTCAACATTTGCCGCGTATCCGCATTTTTCGCAATGAGCAACTGTATCTTCTCCGGCCTCAGAAGCAACCATAAATTCTTCACTTCCGCTTCCTCCCATAGCCCCTGAGGATGCTCCGACGATGAAGAACTTAAGCCCGCATCTTTCAAAAATACGTCTGTATGCTTTGTCGTGCAATTCATACGAGGCATCCAACCCCTCGGGGCTGGAGTCAAATGAATAGGAATCCTTCATCAGAAATTGCCTGCCGCGGAGCACGCCGCTTTTAGGACGCGGTTCGTTCCTGAACTTAGTCTGGATCTGGTACCAAATCTGGGGCATATCCTTATAGGACTGAACTGTCCTTCTCGCGTGGTAAGTCATTATTTCTTCATGAGTTGGAGCAAGCACATAATCCCGGTTCTTTATCTGGAAAAGAATATCCCCGAAAGCCTCAACCCTGCCGGTCTCCTCCCATATCTCTTTTGGATTGAGTGCGGGGAGGTGGAATTCCTGTCCGCCTATCGCATCCATTTCTTCTCTGATAATTTCTGTTACCTTCTTCATTACTCTGTATCCCAAAGGGAGCACAGAATAAATACCTGCTCCCACAGGACGTATCATGGCTGCTCTGAGCATCAGGATGTGGCTCGCCACGACAGCATCATTAGGCACTTCTTTGAGTGTAGGTATATAAGCTCTGCTTAATCGCATTTTTTACCGGTCTCTAAAATTTAATAATAAACCAAGAAAGATAACACTTCCTGCCCTTTATAACAATTAAGAGAAAATTTTTGTATTTTGTTTACTCACTGAAAAAGTTTATTCACATTAACCGGATTGATAGATGCAGACCCTTCTAACAATATTATTTCTCTTTTTTTATATAACCACTTACGCTGGTGATACACTCAGCGCAAACCGTGTCCCGTTTGATCCGACAAGGGATCCCTTCGTCGATCTTAAACAAGCGGTCGCCGAAGCAAAAAAAGAAAATAAGAATATACTGCTGGATGTCGGAGGAGAATGGTGCATCTGGTGCCATCGGATTGATGAGTTCATTACGAATGATAAAGAGATAAAAGAGGGCTTTGAGAGTGCTTTTGTAATCCTGAAGGTGAACTTCAGCAAAGAAAACAAGAACGAAAAATTCCTTTCACAGTACCCAAAAATCCCGGGTTATCCTCACTTTTTCATTCTTGACAAAAACGGAAAATTTCTGGAGTCACAGGATACCGGCGAGCTGGAAAGCGGGAAATCCTACAGCAAACAAAAATTCCTCGAATTTGTGAATAAATGGAAAAACAAAAAGAGGTAAAATAAGGCTGAAGGACTTTCCAAAGTTACGACCTGTTTTTCCTGAATAAGCGGAGGGGGTTTGATATAATAACAACAGAAGAAATTATAATGACTGTCGCAGTGATTATCCGGGAGTTTAATTCTTCACCCGCAAAGAGCCACCCAAGAAATACGGCTACGATTGGGTTAACGTAAGCGTACGTGGCTGTTTTTGCTGAACCCACAGTATCAAGCAGCCAGATGTACGCAGTGTAAGAGATCATTGAGCCGAACAAAAACAGGTAGACGAAAGCGCCAACTAACTTAGCGGAGATGCCATCAGGATTGAACTTGAATGCGTCTCCGGTTATCACACTGAAAAGAAGCAGAAGTACACCTCCGCCAATCATCTGCATTGCTGCTGCAGTAAATTTGGATTCCGGAGCATCAATCTTTCTTGAGTAAACAGACCCGACTGCCCATAGGAACGTTGCCAGCATCAGGGCTCCTACTCCCGCCAGACTAATATTTTCCCCGCCTCCCTCGAACGGAGAAATCAGGTAATACATACCAAGAAACCCAACCAGCACTCCGAGAATTGTCCTCAGCGTTGGCTTTTCACCCTCCGGGAGTATCCAGTTAAGAATCACAAACCAGATCGGTACCGCAGAGATAAGAAGCGCGGTTACCCCTGAAGGAACAAATTGCTGCGCATAGACAACTCCGCCGTTTCCACCCAGGAGGAGCAGCCCCCCGGTAATGAAAGCACTCTTCCAGTGCCTGAATACGATTTTCTCGCTGGAATTCTTTCGGCTGAAATAATATAAAATGCAACCGGCGGTTGTAAAGCGGGAAGCAGCCATCAGAAATGGAGGGAGCGTGGCTATCGCAAACTTAATAGCCATATATGTAGAACCCCAAATGAGGTATAAGGCAGCGAACGCGCTGACGATTTTTGCGGTCTGGGTTTTGATAGAATTCTCAGTTTGTTTCCGCACAAATATAAGAGAATTTAACGTTTCCATAATAAATCCAGAATATTAAAGCAATCGCACGACTTTTTTAACAGTGACTGGCCACCACGTTAAATCGCAGACTTTCACAAAATCTTTATCGCATCACACCCCGACAGCAGATATCAAATTGGATGCAATCCGGATGAATTGGTGAACCAATTTTGCCCTTATATTGTTAAATTATCAAAAGAATATTTCGGTATATTAAAAGTTTATTTTCTAATAAAATCTCAGGAAAGATGCAGTTCTACCCCATTTTATTTGTGTTACACGTATTGTTTGCGGTTATCTGGCTGGCTGATATCCCGGCAAATTTTTTTCTTACCAGGTTCATTGAAAAGAATAAAAACAAAGCCGGTTACAGGAAGCTTATTTACTCCTGGTTGAAGCTGATTAATTTTTCCGGTATGGCTGGAATGGGCGGCGTATTGCTTACCGGTATCATCCTCACAATTGTTCTCCCCTATTACGAATTTTTCCAGTTTGACGGCAACCACTGGTTGACCACGAAACAAATTATCTCATTAATTATCATATTCATAGTTGCGTTTAACATAATTCCAATCGGAAAAAAGATCAGGCTCGGCATTGAGAATGAGCTTGAATCAGATTCTCCGATTAATGAAGAACTCGTGAAGAGCGCTGCTAAAATTACGAGTCTCGCTAAAGTGGTGAGTGTCCTTGTTTTACTCAATTTTCTGCTGGCTATCACCCGCAGATTTATGATGGGATAATTAACTAATGAAGAGTTTAGCGATTTTTGGTTCCAGCGGTTCAATTGGTTTGAGTACGCTTGAAGTGGTTAGAAAATACCCTGATCGGTTCAGAGTCGAGATTCTTACTGTTAACTCAAACACCCAAATTCTGGAATCTCAGATCAAAGAATTTAACCCCTCCCTGGTCGTAATAAGAGACCCTGAAAAAGCGAGGGAGTTCAGGCGACTTGCCGGTTACAGGTGTGAAGTTATGTCCGGCGATGAAGGGTTGATTGCCGCCTCGAGTGGAGGCGAATATGATATCTTTGTCGGAGCAATGGTCGGTTTCGCGGGTTTACCGCCAACTATCGAAGCAATCAAAAGGAGTAAGCGTATCGCCCTTGCTAACAAGGAAACCCTCGTAGTTGCCGGAGAAATTGTGATTGACCTGAGTAAAAAATATGATACAGAAATACTGCCGGTGGACTCTGAACACAGCGCCATCTTTCAGTGCCTCACTGGTGAGGAAATTAAAGAGGTTAGCAAGCTTATTCTGACCGCGTCAGGCGGACCATTCTTTAACCGTTCAATTGATGAGCTTAGCAACGTTTCAATAGCAGATGCGCTGAATCATCCTACCTGGAAAATGGGCAATAAGATTACAATAGATTCAGCATCGCTGATGAACAAAGGCCTCGAAATTATTGAAGCTCACTGGCTCTTTAACCTGCCAAAGGAAAAGATAGATGTCGTTGTCCATCCGCAGTCGATCATACATTCGATGGTTGAGTTTGTGGACGGGTCAATTAAGGCTCAATTAAGCGTGCCGGATATGAAGATCCCTATACAGTACGCTCTCACTTACCCTGAGAGACTGCCGGCAGAGTATGTTAAAACAAATTTTCCTTCAATCGGAACAATGACTTTCTTCCTTCCTAATATGGAAAAATTCAGATGCCTCAGGCTGGCTTACGATGTGATGGAAACAGGCGGTACTGCCCCCTGTATTCTTAACGCGGCTAATGAGGTCGCGGTAAACAGATTTTTAAATGGTGAGATCACTTTTACACAGATCCCCGAACTGATAGAAGAAACTTTACAAAATATAGAAATTACCCCTAAACCTACTCTTGAAGAAATTCTTGATTGTGATAAGCAATCTCGTGCATTTTCTGAAAGTTTGAATATTCAGGAGAAAATGAATGTCTGAAGTAATTTATTTTATAATAACAATAGCCATACTTGTATTTGTTCACGAGTTCGGTCATTTCGCCGCGGCAAAACTTAGCGGAATGAGAGTTGACGCCTTTGCAATAGGATTCGGTTACCGTTTGTTTGGCTTCAACAAAAAGACCGGATTCTCTTTTGGTGAACTCCCGAAGAATTTCCAGGGAGATGGATTCACGGATTACCGTTTGTGCCTTCTTCCTCTGGGCGGATATGTTAAAATCGCCGGAATGATTGATGAAAGCCTTGATACAAAATTTGTGGCATCTGAACCGCAGCCATATGAATTCCGGTCAAAATCAACAATAAAAAAAGTATTTGTGATCACAGCCGGCGTTTTAATGAACTTCCTTCTTGCGCTTGGCATTTTCTGGGGTAATAACTACTTCACCGGCAAGCAGTACAGCCTGACCACTACCGTCGGCTACATTGAAGCCGGTAGCAAGGCCGATTCCGCGGGTTTTAGGGTTAACGACAAAATACTCGAGATAAATGGCAAGAAAGTTACTTACTGGGAAGATATAAAAACTTCCATCTTCGTTGCAAATATGGGCCTCGACCTTAACGTAAAACTGCTTAGAGATGGTCAGGAAATGAATCTGAAGGTACCAAGAAACCTTCTCCCGCCTGATGAATCGAGGGGTTTGTTTCTTGTGAGTGAGAACATACGTCCGCTTATACAGGACGTCCTCGGAAATACACGTGCTGATTCCGCCGGGGTAAAACCGGGAGACGTTTTACTGGCTATTAACAGCACTCCTGTTTTCTCAACACAACAGACCATAAGTACAATCTCAGGGTACAAGGAAACCCCTATAGATATTTCCCTTCTGAGAGCGCAGGATACAGTAAGTCTTGCAATTACTCCTAACAAAGAAGGTAAAATAGGTATTATGCTGGGCGGTTACGCCTACCTTGGACCTACTGAACGGGTAACTTACGGAATCCTTACATCGCTTTATTACGGGTTCACCGATGCTGCAAATATGGCGGGCCTGACTTTTGTAATGATAAAGCGGGTAATTACCGGTGATGTTGAATTCGGAAAAGCATTTGGCGGACCGATTAAAATCGCGCAGTTCGCGGCCAAATCCGCTGACTCGGGACTATCAACTTTTATTATGTTCCTTGGCCTGTTGAGCCTCAGCCTTGCTCTGCTTAATATTCTTCCGTTCCCTGTACTGGACGGCGGACACCTTGTAATGATTCTTATCGAAGCGATAATGAAACGAGAAATTCCCGTTAAAGTTAAGATCGCGATTCAGAACGCCGGATTTGTACTCCTGCTTCTGCTTATGGTTTTTATACTGTATCACGATTTCTTAGGACTTTAAAATTATAAGCCCCGCGATGAACGGGGCTTTTTTATTTAGAATTGTGCCTTTAACAGAGCGTCAGATCAGTTAAACAATTCCTCAATATTTTCATAGGCGGTGTGCATTGCTTCTACCGCTTCATCAGTGGCTTTAGGATCTCCATTAGCTGCAACTGCTTTAAGATTCTTACATCTGGCAATTAGAAGATTTACTTTCTCATAAAAAACTTCCTTTTTTGCTTCTACTTTCTTTGAGAGTTTGCCCTTAAGAATTGCTTCTGATTTTTCAATAAGTTCATCACTTATCTTCAGAATCATATCGTACTTCTTGTTAGGAAGATAATCGTGATAAAGAACGTACAGGCTCTGGTGGAATAAATCAACTTCTTTCATAAGCGGACGGATAATTCTAACAAGCATTTCATAATCCGCGTGGAGCTTTTCGGCTTTCAGCAGAAGATCGGCGTCATCCTTACCTTCGCAAGCCGCCTTAAAGGCATCGACACTTTTCTTAAATTCGAGTATTCCCGTATCCCACTTTTCCTGCTTCTCACGCAGGATACCAGGAAGTTTGGCATTATATACTCCGTTCGCTAATTCTAATACTTCCGGCAAAAAGTGCCGCAGCTTTGCGTAATCTTTTTCAGGATAAGCCTCGTGCCAAATCGGGAAAATAACTTCGTGCATTTTTTCAAGCGCGGGGACATTACTAGATATTTCTTCTTTGGAAACGTCCTGAGCCCACGCCATATTTGCTCCTGTGAAAAATAGAGCAATTGACAAAAAGAGTTGAAACCTTTTCATTGTAGTCCTTTCAGTTTTAATACAATAATTGATTTTTTATTCGTGTTTAAATCACTTTAATTTAAGTTTGTGAAGCCTTTTCAATATCAAGGTAACATAACATCATTCGGACCTGTCCTCAGGCGGTTTAGAGTGCGAACTAATTCCGCTCTGAGTTTATCCGGAGTATCCTGTTTTGCGACAAGAGGCTCCAGGGCTGTCATTATTTCAAATCGCCTGTTCGACAGATTAAACCATCCCAACGCTTCGGAGCAATGAACTCGCAACTCCAGGGGTTGATTAACATCAAGAACCAACTTAACAATTTGCGGGATTACCTGATGGAATTTATAATTACGGAATGTCCTTGCCTCCGAAAGACGGCTTCTCAGTTTCAGAGTGTCACTGTATAAGTGTACCAGCAGTTCATCATAGACCCAGATCTTTGTCCTCTCAACAGAAAACTTAAAAGCATCCAGCATCTTCTTATTACGGATGTAATCTGGATACTTCTTCATTTCCTGCTCAAACACCTCGGCGCTCTTCTCAATATCAAGAAACTTCATCGATTCTCTGAGTTGATAAGACACTCTGTCTGATTCATCATTGATGAGTTGATTTGCCATCGGTCTTATTAATGATGTATCCCCTGTCTCACCCATAAACTCGGCGGATTTCCTGCGGATAAATTCGTAAGGATCGTTCACGGATTTTCTCAGGAGCGGAACAAAATTTTTATCATTTATATCACCTATCATTTTCACTATCGTGGTCCTGGCCTCAAACGATTGTTCCTTATCATACAGAGCCAATAATTCATCAGAAAAACCGTTCCCTTTTATCTCCTTCAACCGCCTTAACGCAAGCGAACGCAAAACAGGGTATTGGGATTTATACAACTGCCTCCACAGCTTTTCATTTTTTCTCAGCTCATCACGAAGAAGGTAATTAAAGTTTAATCCTTCCTTATTGGCAAATCTGAAAGTAGGATCACCAATGATGTGTGTTTCCAGATTATTGATTTCCCTGAGCCTTAAACCGGTTCTTACGCTGTAATTGAACAACCCGATTAGCTCATCCGCGTATTTATCCTGGAGACAGTTAACGGCATTTCCCTCTCCGTTGATGACTCCGTTATCTCCGAATACATATTCACCAGCAACATACTCGTTCTGATGAAATGAAGCATTGAAGCACTGATCAAACATTATGTATTTAGGGGCTGGTTTCATCGACCTGATATCCTGCAGATAAATATCCAGGCGGTAATTCATAACTGAGTCAGCGGCTATTACTGAATCTACAAATGCGCCTTCAAACCAGGAATCAGGGACATCAAATTCACTTTTAAAGTACTCGATGGTTTTGGCGACATCCTGTTTGCGGTCCCTCGCGGATCTGACTTTGCTTCTTAAATAGAGTTTAACTGATTCAATATTTTCCTGGGTATTCTGCGGAATTGGATAACTTGACAGCAGCTGCATATCGTCTGAGCCGTGTGCGTGGAATATCGCCAGGTCGAGATCAGGATCCTGAAGCCGTGTCATCACGATATCTTTGATATCATTTGACATAGTGTGATTCCAGTACTCAAATCTTCCGGGCCCCCTGAATAATTGAGGGAATAACTCGCTTAATAGAATCCTCTCATCGGCCCAGGAACTGAGTGATTCAGAATGATATCCGTGACCGGTATATATGAATGCTTTATCAATCGGTTCAGGATTTTTCTTCTGCTTCACCACTTTACTAAGGTATCTGCTGATCGCGGCGTATTTACCTGCGGCATCTCCGGATGGAATAATTCTTCCTGAATATATTTCCTTGTGGATTCTCTGAGGGGATTCAGGTGCCAGGCTGTAATAGTGACATAGTGTATTGACTGTATCCCTGCCAAGATTATTAAAGATAAGATCAAAGTCCTCGTAGAACCTGTCAGAGGGGCACGCGGAACGAAACCAGGGATATCTTTCTTCATCCAGTTTGAACGCGCTGGTCATATGCTGCGCGTTTCTGATCATAGGAATGGGAATATCACCGACAAATACCGCGCCCTCAAGTGATGGCTTTCCCGAATACAGTTTTTTTAATTCATCACGGATTATACGGGGATCCTGCCAGTCGGAAATCAGGATAAATGCGGAAAGTGAATCGTCTTCAACCGATTTTTTGTACGCCATTACCTCGGTTTCACATTGGGCGAAAGTCTTGTTATCAACTACTATCGCAAATGATGTCTTAAAACTCTTGGCGGGTTTGATTATCTTTATTTCCTGGGCGTTCAGGAGAAGAGGATTAATTAAAAGAAAAAGTATAAGGATGAAATATTTCATTAGGTTTTTGGTCCTGTTACTGTATATAAATCATTTTTTTAACTGACATTTTACCCCCGCTGCGTAATTTGTAAAAGTATACGCCGCTGCTCAACCGGTATAAAGCCGGATTAAATTTAACCGAGTGGCTTCCTGCACTCTTATATTCATTAAACAAGACGGCTGCTTCATTACCAAGGAGATCGTAAATACCAAGCGATACGATTCCAGGCGAAGAAAGAGTGAAACTGATATTGGTTTCGGGATTAAAAGGGTTCGGATAATTCTGGGCCAGTTCGAACCCTGATGGATTCATAACAAATTCATCGATTCCGGAAACAATTTCCGGTCCGGCAAGGATCATACCGTCAGAAGTACCAAAGAACAGCCTTCCGTCACTATTCATACCTGAACTATAATACATATATATTTCTCTGTATGTTGTATCAGCCACCCAGGATAATCCACCGTTAACCGCTTTAACAATTGTACCGTCAAAGCAGCCGATGTATCCGAGCGTATCACTATAAAAAGTAATGGTATAAAAGGAAGAATCTATACCGGTCAATCCGTGATCAACATAACTCCAGGACTGCCCCTTATCGCTTGTATAGGCAATAAACGGTATTCCCACGGCATAGGCTTTTGATTCACCGAACTTAACAACGCTTTCAAAATCTTTCGTGGCGAACCCATCGGGGAAGCCAGTCTGAGTAGCCTGCGCCCAGGTCGTTCCTCCGTCAGTAGTCGAAAGGAGCCATCTGTCCGGACCAAGCACCGATACATGGTTTGCGTCGAAAGCGACCATATTTCCGGATATATAACCGGGGCCGGTACCCGTCCAATTCTGAACCCAGGTTTCACCGCCGTCTGTAGTTTTAAAAATAAAGTAGTTTGCATAGTCATCAAGGCTCATCCAGGCGTAACCTGTCTGAGAATCACCAAAAGTGATCCCGCCAACTTTATTCCTGGAATTAAAAACAACAGGTTCGAGGACAGTCCGCCACGTGAGTCCCGCGTCTGTTGTTTTGACGATATGCCTGTTCTCTTTATGCACAAAACCAGTGGTTTCATCCAGAAAAGTCAAGGCATAAGCATTGTTCGCTCCGGTTGAAGAGCGCCTTGACCAGGTTTTACCTTTATCTGAGGAGAAATAAAAATCACCGCCGGATGTGACTGCAAAACCATTATTTCCCTTAAAATCAACGCCGTAAAGGGCGGCAGCCGTTTTATACGGAAAGCCTGTCCAGTTCGCGCCGAAGTCGGTTGATTTCAGTATTCTTCCGCTTGATCCGAAAGCAAGAATTGTATCACCGAAGCCTGAGATAGCCTGTAAGCCGACGGGATAATCTGCCGTGGAACTCGACCACGTACTGCCTCCATCAGTTGTATTAACAATGAACACTCTGCTAAAGCCGTTGTTCCCTACCCCAATTCCGTTCTGCGAATCCTTAAAATATCCTTCCTTAATTCTGTCGTATTTGTTAAATGTAAGTGACCCGCTTACCTTAGTCCAGGTTTTTCCTGTATCAACAGACTTATAGATCGGCGTGGGTATTCCTCCGAATTCCTGCCCTTCGCCCATAGTGACAACAGTCTGCAGATCGAGCCAATGAACAGACCTTTGCATCCCGAAGAAACCATCGTTTATGGTCCCTGCAAGAGTCCAGGTCTGTCCTGAATTTTTCGATATTTTTTGTATATTATTCCTGTTCCCCACCACCATTCCCTGTGCGCCTGTAAAAGACATATCGTACCAGCGCCTGTCAACAGTACTAACAAGAGAGTCAACTACCGCCCAGTTACTGCCTCCGTCTGTCGTCTTAAAAAGGTAAATATTCCTTAATGCACCTGCCGAAATAAAACCGGTATTTTCATCGGTGAAATACAAAATATCCATAAGAGAAAATGTTACAAAGGGACGTACATTTCCGAAAATTGTTTCGGTCCAGGTAGCTCCTCCATCTGTCGTCTTTAATACAGAACCGCTGATGCTTCCAACCCAACCTGTATTATCATTCACGAAAAACACTTTGTTCAGGTCTTTGGTAACTCCTGAATTCTGAAGCGCCCAGGTATTGCCTCCGTCACTTGTTTTGTAAATCGCACCTTCATTACCAACCATCCATCCGGTCGAAGCATTTACAAAATACATATCGCGCATAAATTCTTTTATATCCGGTTCGAGCATAACCGTTAATTGCTGCGATTGCATAGATTGAAATAAAAATAATAGAAAAAAGATTATATATCTGATTTTCATGGAAGCCTCTATATACCTAATGAATAACTTAAATTAAAATAAAAATTACTGTTTCCTCCGGAGAAATATGTTCTGTCCGGAATAATCCCCGTGTACCCGATTTCAGGAATAATATAGTCGTGACGCCCTGCTTTAATCTTACTTTCAAAACGTATTCCGATAATACTGATATCAGTAATCAGTTTTTTGATCTCACTCATTCGAAAGGCCAGGTAATCTCCTGAGACTGTTCCGATGGTCATTCTGTCTTCAGCGGATAAATCCTGTATATAATAAACCGAACCGCCAAACTCAATTATATCTGATATACGACAATATGTGCCCAACTCCGCGCCCAATCTGTAAAAGTTATGTCCAAAAGAAATATCGCTGAAATGATCTGTAAATGAAAAATTTATTTTATCCAATGATATTAATGGATAAATTTTAATAGCACCGGAGAGCCTGTACTCATATGATATCCGGGAGTAGTACCTTTCATTATCCGCCCTGGAGTACATAACGTTTCTCTCTGCTGCCCTGCTCCATCCGAGTTCATTAGAATAACCGAACACCAGGTTCATTGCACCTGATTCGCCAACAAGTATCCTCGAATTAAGTGAAACATCATCTGATACACCACGTATATACCCGGCAAGCCGCGGATCCAGCGCGTCATCTTTCTGGATACGCTTAGTGATCTGCCCCTTATAGCCAACACCAATTTTCACTGATTCACTTAACGACAGGTCCATCCCTGCACTTGCTCCGTAGATATTAATATACTGGAACCGCGTTTCGGTTTTCGATCTAATCACCGATGGAAGATCGAATCCGCTGAACTTCAATAAAACGGTTTCCTGCGTAAGTCCCCCCTCATCCTCTCTGTAACTGATGGTTTCGTTTAGATCACCAATCAGAATGCCGCCACGTACCTTCAGCCAGCCAAAAAAGCCGTAACTACCTGAGAGATCGAATCTTACATCACGATGCTCGGAAACCGGGCGGGGGGTTAGCTGTTTTAATCCTTCATCCACCAGGTAAGCAAGAGACGCGTGTATATTATCGGTAGTGTTGAACTGATAATTGTACTCACCCTGCATTTGGATGCCGTTGAATCTGGCGCTGCCTGTGGTACTGTCTCCGAGTAATACAGGACTGAATCCCATATTATCACGGACAAACACCCAGTTCCACTGTTCTCTGATATTCTTAAAAACTTTAAATTCTCCGGAAAACGACTGCGCCTCGTCAATCACCTTAAAACCTTTGAAACCCAGTACTGCGTTATGAGTTTTGGCGGGTTCGGTAAAGCCGCGGAATTCACCGGATCGTGAACTATAGGCAGAGAAGATCGAAAAATGCTCACTCGTGTGCGGGATGTATTTCCCCCTCCCTACACTATTAATGGGATTAAATATATCCAGGTTGAAGAGATAAGGATCCTCCGCCTGTGCCTGAAGGATATTAGCAGACAGAATAATGAAAAGTAGAGCCTGCCTGAACATTTTCGTTAATTGATGCATATCCGGGTCACATAGCTAATTAATTATCAATGATGCCCGCCGGGAGTCGGACCCGGAATAATTTCGAAATCGAATGATGAGTTATTCTCGTCCCTCAGAATTATTCTGGGCGTTGAAGTAACCTTCTTTCTCTCCATTGACTTGCCGGTGTAAAACTGAATTCCTCCGGCTGAGCCTGCATCAAGTCCCGGGTTAACAGTTTTCAGGTCCAGCCTGGTAGGGTCTTTCATATATTCAACGGCATCAAGAACCGCGGAGTATGGAATTAAAAATTCATCATTATAAGGGATCAGCGAATCAGCAGGAAATTTCGCGATTGCCAAAGCACCTTTCTCTCCTCCGATCAGCCAGTCATTCCCTGAATCCTGGTATATCCGGATCATATTTGGGATTCCGGGATTATCAATATCAGGAGCATCGTCTTTATAAAACTCAAAGGCAGATGCTGATAGGTCAACGCTTGAAGAGGCATTAATTCTATGGTCGATCGCATCTTCCGCACAAACAAAAAATTCTCCCGGTTGTATCGGGTATTCGTTTCCTGAACCAGGGAACATCCATATACTCTTAGAGTGAACATAAAGCGGATCATCGCGATAATTCAATCCGAGATAGGAACTTGAATATATGACAGCGACGATTATTCCGTCAAGATAGATGACAGAATCCGACTGATTATAAACTTCAAGATATTTATCGTGATAATACAATCCGGCCCCCGGAGGGCCACAGGCATAAATTTCGCTAATCACGAGCGGTGTCACTCCAGCCTGAACGTCCAGACGTATTAGAATCGGCGTATTATCCCCGGCGATGAGTTCGATATTTCGTACTTCTTTATTTACAAGTTTGTATCCGGAGGCTGAAGTCCCTGATATACTTTCCATTTCACTTTCGGACATTATCCTTTCAACACTGAGCAGATATTTGCCCGATAATAATCCGGCAGCGGAGACAATACCGTTAGAATCAGCTGTAAACCTATATGTATTACCCAGCGCAGGGGACTGCAAAAAAACATTCGCGCTGCGAACGTTATCTGTACCGAATAGTGCCGTCATAAAGTTACTTTTATCCTTAATTTGCAGGGTAAAAGTCGTCTGTCTTTCAGCTACAGCCGGCATATCATTATCGGTTAGCATCGAGCAGGACGGAAAGCTTATGAGTAATAACAGAAGCAGGTATTTATATGTTCTTTTCAATTTCTAATCCTCATTATCATAGATCAATCATCGTGTTAAAATCCAGTCCGTAAAAAATCCCGGGGTTCCTTCTTTCATAACTTGGAGAAGCGGCTGAACTGCGCTGAATTCTGTAAAGCGGGCGGTTATTAAAAAAGTTGTTAACGTAAAAAGAGATAACGGCTCCCTTCCATAAAGACTTGCTGACTTTAAGATTGACGAGCCATTTATTCGGCCTATCCTCCTCAAGTAATTCAAAACCCTGCAGGTGCCGTGTCATCGCGGAGTAGGCTGCGTCAGGCCGCTGCTCTTCGGGAATGCTGACTAGCCCTTTTGTCACGCTGTAGTAGCCTGTCGCGAGTGTATCATCGTAGCCGTTCCTGCCGTCAATATCCATCGGTTTTTGCTGTATATGCAGAGTGAGCCACATTCCGAGCTCTTTTGACTGTATTTCAAATCTATAGTTGATTAAAACTTCTTTATTGTACGACTCATAATCCTTATACATCGGGATGACTTCCTCATTCAGCGCCGCAACAAACCGGGAAGAGCTGAAGTAATAGCCGTCTTTACTTCCGGCTACAGTGTGCATATATGAAGCGTCCAATTTAATTACGGTATTAATAACAGGAATACGCTTAGTCCCCATACTCAGTTCTATTCCTTTCACATCAAGATATCCCTTATTTCCGTATCGGGTGTATGTATCGAGATAGTACCTTGTAATCAATGAACCGGTATCTGCAGGCCAGTAAGGGAAAGAGCGCTTATAATAATAGTTTGGCTGACTCACAGATTCAAACATATCTTTTGAAGAGTTAAGATACCCCGTTACGGTAAACCCAAAGAAATCCCACTGCTGGTCGAGGCTTACTTCATACTTCTTTTGAGTATACCCCTTGATGCTCCTGTTCGCCTGTTCCCTTATGAAAGTGGATATCAGTGAGAAATTACTGTCAGGATACTGCGGATTTACCACAGAAACAGTATCCACGACATCATAGTATCTCTCCTGAGCGTATATCATCCCCATCGGCGGCGATTTTGCGGTAACGCCGTAGCCAAGACGGAGTTGTGTATTTTCAGTAAGGCTGACAGACATTGCTATCCTCGGATTGAGGAAGCTTCCGTTCTGCGATTTAATAAAGTCTTTTTTCCCGGCTAACCCGCCAAAATCAATACCGGAAGGTTTAAATATTTCATAACGCAAACCCGCTGAAAAAGTAAACGGAAGGATTATGTTCCCGGTGACCCTGTCTTCCAAATATAAACTGAGGATAGGATAATCGGGAATCATATCATATCTTCTGAGCCGTGGCGTGGTCACAGAAACTGATGGAGGAAATAACGGATCAAAGATGATCCCTTCCCCCTTATTAAAATCATTCCGGTAGGTTATGCCGAATAATACATTATGAAGCGGAGAGGCAACATAGAACCTGGTCAGGTAGTTCAGGTCACCGTAGAGATTCCACACATCTCCCCTGATATTCTTCTTGCCGAGATACGAACCAAAAACGATCCTTCCCTCCTGAGTACCCTCCGTGAGCCTCGTGGAGAGGACAAGGTTGTCACGGGAGACCAATCGCTGATCGTACGAATTCTGATAAGTATAACCGACTGACAGTTTAAGATTGATCTTGTCCAGTTCATTCAACATTATAAAATGATCACCGGAATATTTCACATTAATATCACGATTGTACCACGCCTCACGAAGCGCGTAACCCGGTTTTTCTTTATATTCATCAAATGCACGCGTGAAGTAAAAAACGTTTTTTGTGGCGTACTCATCCGCGGCTTTTTCAAGTGAAGACTGAAGTGCGATCCTCGTATAGCCGTCCTGCTCTATCCTGATATCCCTGCTTGAGGAAGCAACATTCAGATTAGTATTCATTACCCACGATCCTAATCCGAATCCTGCGCTCAGGTTCGATTCATACAACTGAGGATTATATTTCATTTTCAGTTTCGGAGTTTCAACAGATGACTTTGTCTTGACGATAAGAATACCATCGGTCAGATCACCGTATTGAACTGAAGGTATACCGCGAATCACTTCTACTTCTTTAATATTCTCTGCAGGAATTGCTCTCAGGTCTATTCCACTGTTAGCCGAAGACTGCCCTATACCAATCTGCATATTGGCATTGTTAGTAATGGGAATTCCATCAAGGATAATCTGCGTCCCAATCGGATCACCGTTTCGAATTTCGGCTTTTTCTGTACTGTTAAGAGTAGGGTTTGTAGTCTCAACTCCGGGAGTAAGCTTTAGGACATCATTAAGGCTGCTTGCCTGAATGTGTTCTATCTCGCCGGCGGAGATGCTGGTCTTGGTTTCGGGAGTATTCTGGAGAAAATCATTCTTCGCGACAACTTCTATTGAACCGATTAAAAAGCTTGTTGTCTTAAGCACAAAGTCATTTTTACGGGTTGCCCCTCTCCTTATCTGAACCTGTGCAGTAAACTTTTCACATCCGACATAGGTTACTTCGATAGTATACTTTCCCTCTTTTGCCTGCAGTTTATACTTTCCGCGTATGTCGGATATTGTACCAGTATTAATTTCCCTCAGGCGGACAGTTGCAAAGGAAAGCAATTCTCCCTGGTCACTGGTTAATGTACCTTCCAGCGTACCGAGGCTGCTCTGTGCGAAAAGGTTTGTGCCGATTAAAAAGAAAAGTATATAAAGTAACTGTATGCGCATTAATTAAAGTGAACCGCTCCCTGCCCTTAAGTGCAGCGGGGAGCGGTTGAAAAATTATGAAATTAAATACTGATCAATAGATACTATTTAATCAGATTCAGTTTCCTGGTCTGAGAGAACTTTCCGGCATCCATACGGTAGAAATAAGTACCGGAGGAGAGGCCTTCAGCATCAAATTGTATGTAATATTTACCTTGCAAGTGAGGAGCAGAAACGATTGTTCTCACCTCGTTTCCAAGGACATCGTACAATTTAATTGTAACGTCAGATGGTGTCCCGACTTCATAGAATATCTTCGTTGAAGGATTGAACGGGTTTGGATAATTCTGTCCGAGTCCAAAACTCATCCCTGCAACAGGATCCAGCTCAACAACGTTTGAGTATGATGAAGTACCATCATAATCAATCTGTTTGATCCGGTAAGCTGTTTTGACCGTCAGCAGTTGGTTATCCGTAAATGCATAGCTGTTTCTTTCCAGAGAGTTTCCGGCTCCGTCAATAAAAGCTATCGCGCTCCATTGACCATCACCAATACTTCTCTGGACTTCAAATCCGCGGTTATTGGTTTCGGAAGCTGTTGTCCATTTCAGTGAAGCCTTGCCATCAACTATAGAAGCCGAAAATGAAGTCAGCTCAACAGGTATGATTGATGACCATTTATTAACTAAAACGGTTCCACCGGTACCGGCTGCCCAGAGGTACCTGTCAATCTTTGTCGCGTAGAAAATTCCGTTGAAAGATGTCGGGAAAGGCTGAACCCAGGTGTTTCCGCCATCAGTCGTCCGAGACATAGTACCATTCTGATCAAGGAGCCAGAATGTAGTAGTATCTTCAAAAACGACGCCATAGTTGGAAATTGTATGATTTGCCGGAGGTGTATAAGCTGTCCAGGTAAATCCTCCGTCGGTTGTCCTGGCAACAAAATTCGCCGAACTGGAGTAACCAACGATCACACCGTGGTTTTCATTATAGAAACTGAGCCCGAAATAATTTCCCGGAATATTAGTCGTCAATGCAGTCCAGTTAGCGCCGCCATCCGTAGTCATATATGCTTTAGCACTTCCGCCGACAGTAATAACTTTATTGGCATTAAAAAGGTGCATCGCGTAAATTGCAGTAGTACCGTGCGGGGATGCAAGACTATCCCAACTTGTTCCGCCATTAGTTGTCTTAATTATTCTGCCGGAATTAGTAACGGCAAAACCAGTCAGAGTATCGGCAAAGGCAACTTCGTTGATGGCAGTTGTCCCGAATAATGGCTGTGATAACCATTCCCAGGTAGTTCCCGCATCGGTAGTTTTATAAATACGGTTCCTTCCGGTACTTACGAACCAGGTGCTTGCTGAAGGCATACTTAAACCGTAAGCGAGGAACTTAAAGTTAGCACCCATATCAGACCAGGTCGCACCACCATCAGTAGTCTTAAAGATCAGCCCGAGAGAATCTGCAGTAGTAGAAGAACCGCCAAGTAAGTATCCAAGGTCTTCCGTTACAAATTTGACTCTTCTGAAAGTTTTCTGAGTAATAGCATTCATAAGAGGTACCCACGTCACGCCTGCATCCGTGCTTTTATAGATTGAACCATAACGGCCGGTTGCCACGAGTGCTGAGCCGAAAACGGAGATATTATAAATCGGTTCTGTGCCGGTGGCATACCCTGTGTATGTTAAACCACCATCAGTTGATTTATAAATTGTACCATTATTATTATTTGTAACAAAGCCAGTGTTTGCATCCAGAAATAAAACGAAATTCGGAACAATCAGGTTATTTACTATTGTGTTAGACCAGGTTGTACCGCCGTCAGTCGTATAATATACTCTTCCGCCGTTCTGAGTCGCAAGCCAGCCACGCTGATCATCAATCCAGCAAATATCCCAGATAGTTTGTGTAAGCCCTGAGACAGCAACTGTAGTCCAGGTCTCTCCGTAATCTGTAGACCTTTTAACGGCAGATGTTGATGAATTTGCAACCCAGACATCATTTGCCGCTCTTACCTGAAGGGCGTAGACATTGTTTGTGTAACCGGCATTTTTTGCTACCCAAGTGAGTCCGCCGTCAGTAGTCTTAAGCACTCTTCCGCCGGCACCGGTAATATAGCCAGTATCAGCATCAATAAAATCCACGTCGTAGAAATTATCTGTAAAACCGGTACTAAGAGGAAAACCGCTTTGACCGCCGTCGGTGGTTTTTACCAGGAGTCCGCCACTGCCGACTGCATACCAGATAAGTGGGGATACCTTCTCAACAGCATTGACGGTTCTGCCTAGAGAGTCAATGCTAGTTGTCTCCCAATTTAAGCCGGAATTCGTTGTCGTGATCATGGTCGCCCCCTCACCGAAAGCGACTATATTATTTTCATTGAGCAAAACGCTGGTTTGAAGAGTATTGCCGGTGGGTTTTGGGTTATTCCAGTTCCACTTACCCAATTCCTGGGCGTGGATACTAGTAATTAATACGAAGAACAAAAACAGTTTGAGTAGTTTCATGCTAACTCCAATCTATTTGTGAAAGAGAAAAAACATTAATTAAAAATAAAAATATATTACCATCTAATTTGTGTAAAAATCACACCGCTTTGCTTATTTCATAAACATTAATTTTTTCGACTGAACAAAAGAACCAGCCGATATGGTGTAAATGTATAAGCCGCTCGAAAATCCGGAGGCATTAAATTCTGTGCTGTGTACTCCGGCTTCCTGCGTAGTATTAACAAGTTGTGCGAGCTCATTACCCAGAATGTCATATACCTTAACCGAAACATTCGTCTTTTCAGCCAGTTGATAGCTGATCTTTGTTGACGGGTTGAACGGATTTGGATAATTATCATACAGAGCAAAATGGTATACCGGACTAATTTCGACTGAAACAGGCTGGTAATATGAATATACACCGCTTAAATCTACCTGCCGCAGCCTGTAATAAAACGTTCCCGCGCCCGGATTAATATCTCTGAAGGTATAGAGATTCCTTTCAACCGTGGTACCGTTCCCTTTTATAAACCCTATCTTTGTGTACGTGACTGCGTCAGTGCTTCTCTCTATATCAAAACCAAAATTATTCATTTCGGAGGATGTTACCCAGTCGAGAACGACATTATTTCCGGAAACATTACCGGAAAAAGATGCCAATTCGACCGGTACGGGGTTAGTGCCGAGTTTAAGGACTATTACATCTTCAACGCCTGCAGTCACGAAAGAGTCAACACCGGCTTTAAACCAGCCTTTTGCTGCTCCCGAACCGATAATATTTCCGCCGCCGTCAATCTTGAATGAAGAGATCCTGTCCGCATCATTTCCTCCGGCAGTCTTGAACCAGCCTAAGTTTCCTGCCTGATCATATTTCAGGAAGAACACATCGGCCAAACCGTTACTGGTAACCGGAGTCGTTCCGAATGTAACTGTATTCTGAAAACTTCCAGCAGCGAGGATATTGCCAAAGCGGTCAATCCCGACATCATCCATATTATCAGCGCCTGTGCCGCCGATTACTTTAACCCACTGTAGCACACCGGCACTATTTAACTTTGCCAGGAATGCGTCGGTACCGCCGGCACTCAGGACGTTCTGTCCTCCGATCGTTGCCGCACTATCGAACTTACCTGCAATGAACACATTACCGTCATCATCAACTGCAACTCCCGTCGCATCGTCAGCCTTAGCGCCTCCCATCCCTTTGACCCAGATGAGTTGTCCAGATGGACTGTACTTTGCTAAAAAGGCTTCAGCTTGTGCCCCATATAATGTTGTACCCGAAAATGTGGCAGTATCATAAAAAACGCCTACCGCATATACGTTACCTGCCGCATCTGTAACTACTGAGTTACCCTGCTCACTGCTTTTCAGCCCGCCTCCGGTAACACCCCACATGGCATTTCCTGCAGGATCATATTTTACGATAAAGATATCTCGCTGTCCGTTGGTCGTAATTTTAATATTATCAAACCTAACAGAATCTACTGTCGCAGATCCATAGTAACCAATAATAATAGTGTTCCCCTCACTATCCACGGTCAACCCTCTTGTTGACACCTGCGACACACTTTTTCCTTCTTTAAGCCATAGGATAGTACCGGAAGTATCATATCTCATCGTCATTACATCCAGGTTGCCCGTGCTGGCAAGGTTATATGTTCCGAAAGTCGCGCTTCCGAAATAGTGCCCCGTAGCGCGTACTCCACCTTCCGCGTCAACCTCAACACCATAACCTCTGTCCGTGAGAGTACCGCCTCCGGTCTTACCCCAGACCGGTGTACCCTGCGGATTCATTTTTAACAGGAAATAGTCACAATTACCTGAACCACCGGGCATGGTAAGCTGCAAACCGCTAAAGGTCAGACTGGTTGAAAAAAATTCTCCGGTTACGTAAACGTATCCGTTGAAATCAACCGCAACTGAGTAGGAATAGTCTCTCAGGGTACCGGCGCCCTGTTTTGTCCAGGCAAATTCGGGAGCCTGAGCAAATACCGCACCGCTTAATAGAGTAACTATCATCAGAATATGAAATTGTTTTTTCATAGCGAACTCCTATTTTGATTAAATAATACTATAATTCCAGTAAAATGGGATCGAGATCCTTCTGTTCAACCGGACCATCAACTACGATAATGAACTTGTCGACTGTAAGATATTTTTTAGCCATCCTGATAACATCAGCTTTAGTAACTGCCTGGATCCTCTGCGCCTTCTTGTCAAAGTAGTCCAAAGGTTTTTTATCCTTGAGCATATCGAAAACTATTTGTGCCGCATCATCAGGAGTCTCGACGTAAAACGGCAATAAACCAATCTGGCGTTTCTTTGCTGCCGCCAGTTCTTCGTCCGTTATTCCGTCTTCAATGAACTTTTTAATTTCCTTAAAAATACCGGTAATTACTTTACCTGTATTCTGAGGTCCTGTCTTTGTATTAAATTTCCAATATCCAAACCCCTCGCTCTGGGACCATAATTCACTCTTAATGCCGTAGATCAAACCTTGTTTATCTCTCAATTCAATTCCCATTCTTGAGGTAAGCGCGCTTGCAGCAAGAATGTGATTCATAACGGCAAGAGCCTCAGCTTCCTCAGGCGCACAGTCATTTGTGGGAGTGAATCCAATATTGATGGTGCACTCGGTAGACTCCTTGGATGTAAATGCCTTGATTTCTTTTCCCTTTAGATCTTTGACCTCGGGAAGGTCCATTATTTTTGGTGGTTTCTGGTCATTCTTCCAGCTTCCGAAATATTTATTCGCCAGATCCTTCATCTGTTCAGGAGTCATATCTCCGATCATCAGGATTGACAAATTCGACGGTACCAGATATTTTTTATGTAAAGCCTTCATATCTTCGATAGTAATAGATTTGATGGAGGCCTCAGTGCTACTGTTTTGTGAAACCGGGTGCCCTTCGAACATCTTATTGAACATATAATAAAAAGCCTTAATGCCGGTCTTTTTGAAACGGTTTTTAGCCGCAAGTAATTCACGAGGTTTGATTTTATCAAAATCTTCCTGCCGGAACGGAGGTTCGACGACCATTGAGTACCCGGTCTTCATCATCTCATCTGCGTTCTCGAGCAGTGAGAAGCCCTGGAAATAAAATGCTTTATAGGATCCTGTAACCGCAAACTGATAAGGGACAAATGCCAACCGCTCTGCCAGTTGGGTGTAAGTCATATCCTTTGTTCCCCTGTTCATAACTGCAGCCATAAAGCTTGACAAGCCAGGCTTTGCGCCCTCGAGTACCTCGGGCATATATCCGGTCTCAAATGTGCCAACAATAGAAATTGATGGAGACAAATGGTTCTCGATAGCATATAAGGTCACGCCATTTTTAAGTTTCATGGTTTTAATTGTTGGCGCTATTGGGCTTGGAGCTATAACCTCATCATCTCCCATAAATTTCTTTTCCAGCAGTTCTATTTGCGAAAGAGGTTCCCCGGTGTAATAGCAAACATCGTCAGTAAGATGAATACCTTCGGGATCCTCGGTCTTGCCACTTTCTCCTTCTTCATCTTCGGGAGCTGAACTTTTTTTCTTCTCAGCACCTTCTTTGGGATAAGTGTAAACAACATTGACTTTCTCAGGAGAGAAGTATTTCTTCATAACTCTCTGAATATCATCTTTGGTTATCGCGAGTACACGCTTTTCAAATTCCGCAAAGAAATCCCATCCGAAGAAAGCCTCATAACGGCTGATCCTGGTACCAATATCAGCATTTTTTGTATACTCAGTAACCTGTATGAATTTGTATTTATTCTTCACTTTCTGAAGTTCATTATCCGTCACGGGTTCATTCTGAATTTTCGCAATCTCATCCCAGATCACTTTTTCGACCGTATCAACTGTAAATCCTGGTTTTACTCCGGCACTGATCTGAAACAGTGATGGATCAAGTGACATTCCGAATCCACCGGAAGCCCCTGTTGCTATCTGTAATCCTTCGACTAGTCTTTTATGTAATCTGGCATCGCGGCTTCTCTCAGCGAGGATCTGACCTCCAAGCCTTAATGCGGCAGCATCAGGGTCAAGATAATTGGGGACGTGAAAAACCATTCTAAGCCCTGGTTCGGTGATGTCTCCATGGTAAAGAGTCATCTCTTTCCGAGCAATTTGCTCCTCAATAGGAACGGTAAAGCCTTTAACTTCCGGACCTCTGGGGATTTTTCCGTAATACTGTTCAACTTTTTTAAGTATCTCGTCCGTATTGAAGTCGCCGACTAAAACAAGAAATGCATTGTTCGGGGTATAATATGTTTTATAATAGTTGTAGGCCTGTTCGCGGGTCATCGATCTCAGATCCTGTGCCCAGCCGATAACCGGATCGCGGTTCGGTGAAAAAGTGTATGCCATTGCATTCAACTGCTCGCGGAGCACTCCACTGACCTGGCTCTCCGTTCTCATCCGACGTTCCTGAATGATTACTTCTATCTCTGATTTAAACTCATCTTCATTAAAATCGCTGTTCATCATTCTGTCAGATTCAATATCGAAAGCAACTTCAATTTTGTTTTTCGGAAGATATTCGTAGTATGACGTCATATCGTTAGCGGTAAAAGCATTAAAAATGCCGGAATTTTGAGTGATGGTTTTTGACGCCATCCCCTTTCCGTATTTTGGTGTACCCTTGAACATCATATGTTCAACAACGTGAGATATTCCGGTGATTCCTCGGTGCTCATTTCGCGAACCAACCCGGTATGTAAGCTGATGGTAGATCAGAGGCGCAAGGTGGCGTTCCATAGTGAGCACTACCATTCCGTTAGCTAACTGGTGACGGTATACTTTTCCTTCATCATACTTTCCGGCATTTGTAACCGTCGCCATGATCAGGACAAAAATTATTAAATATATTTTGCTGATTTGCTTAAACATTATGTTTCCTATTATTAAAACTTATTAGATAATCAAAATTATTTTTTTGGCCTGATTCTTTTTTGCTTTTCAAGCGATTCGCGGACCAGAACAGTCTTCTCATCCATGCCCAACGGCCTGAACTCAGGCAAGTCACTTGTATTCGCGATATGGTTTGCAGTTTCGAAAGCAAGTTTTGCCACTCTTTCCACTTTCTTAAAATTGATCTTCTGAACATCATCAGACGGCATATGATAATCATCGTGCATTCCGGCAAAGAAAAATACCGCGGGAACTTCTCTTCTAATAAAGGGTCCCTGGTCGCTGGCGAAAGTCAGCAGCCCGACATTATAGAGAAGTTCAAATCCGGTCCCGGCCTGCTTATTCGCGTTCTCAACAACTTCCTTCATATCACTGCTGTAGAAGATACCACCGATCCAGAGCAGTTCTGATTCATTTCGTCCTATCATATCCATGTTCACCATACCGACCGCTTTATCAACAGGGCGCCACGGAAACTGGTACGCATAGTATCGTGAACCCATCATTCCGAGTTCTTCAGCATTAAAAGCAATAAACACAACTGAACGTTTCGGTTTTACTTTGCTCATTGCCTCCGCTACTTCCATCACTCCGGCAGTGCCTGATGCGTTATCATCGGCACCATTATGGATCTGTCCAATATTATCCTTGCTCATCACTCCCGTCTCTCCCATTCCGATATGATCAAAGTGGGCGCCCACGACAACGTACTCATCTTTAAGCACCGGATCACTCCCTTCAATAATGCCAACCACATTCACTACCGGAACACTCTTAATCAGCATATTGATCTTTATGTTAAACTCACATCCGGGCAGCTCGAGGGCATTACCCTTTTTTTCCTTGTTAATTTTCCTTATAATTTCCTTAAGCGTCGTACCCGAAGTTCTAAATAATTCGTTGGTGACCTCATTCCCGATGTGAATTACCGGATGAGCGGCTTCGGAACCCAGCTCGGGGAGAGAATAATTTGGTTTCGAGAAAGTGTGCATCATACTTTCGTTCTTCACAATGAATGGAGGGTTATTCCCTATCGGAGATGCAACCGCAATGACCGCGAGCGCTCCCTTTTCAAAAGCAAGTTCGCTTTTTTTCCTTAAATTCTTATACATTACATTTCGTGACTTTGCGTAAGTGCCTTCCGGATTTTCTTCTTCCGGATAGGAGTCCACTATCAAAACCACTTTATCCTTAATATCTATCTCTTTCCCCTCTTTGGTAAGATAATCAGAATAACCGTCTTCCCCTTTTTCTATCCCAAACCCTAAAAAAACAACTTTGGAATTCAGACTAAGATTCTGGTCAATTTTCCCTGATATAAAAAAATCTTTTTTGAGAAAAAAACCTGTTTCCACTGTCGAAGATCCAAAGCTTGATTTTACTTTAAGCCAGGTATTGACCGAATCGAACTGTGTTTTTAATAGAAAAAATTTCTGATAATATTTTTCGGCCGGGCTCGGTACCGGTGGTTCATCACTCACCTCAAACTTTAATTCCTCCTCAGCTTCTTTCTTCTTTGCGGGAACCCTGGGTTCAATGAATGGTTTCAGTCCCAGTTCACTGAATCTTTTCGCTATGTATTCAGCTGCTATCGCGTTTTCCGGTGTACCCGCAAACCGACCCTTCAGTTTATCGGAGGCAAGGAAAGAAATGTAAGTTTTGAGATCATCAGCTCTGATAAACTTGGCTGCTTCCTCCTTTTTTAGCTGAGGAAAAGATACCGCAGTTATAAGAAGCAGTAGGACGAATATTAAAAGACTTTTTTTCACTAAGAATGTTATACCTTTCTTTGATATTTGTTGTTGTGTTTCATACGAAACGCCTGTAAAGCGATAATAGTTATTTAATTAACATTAATTTTTTTGTTTGCACAAACTCACCTGCGCTTAAACGGTACAGATAAACTCCGCTGGCAAACTGAGAACCATCAAATCTTACTTCGTGCGTCCCGACGGGTTTTTCCCCCATAATCAGTGAGTGGACTTCCCTGCCAAGCAGATCGAATACTTTAAGTTCTACTGTTCCGCTTTTGGCAAGATGATATTTTATGGTAGTAGCTGGATTAAAAGGATTCGGATAGTTCTGCCCCAGGTAATACGAACTGCTGATTCCAGCTTCATCCTCAACTGAGACAATGGGTATATTGCTATATATAGTACTTGAAGAAGCACAAACATATGCTGTCTGCTCTTCGGTAGAAGAGACATCACCGATAGTGGTTGCAAGGTCAATACCTGCAACGTTGTTTACCCAGGTGTTTCCCATATCTTCACTGTGATAAAATCCGGCAATTCTTGTTGAACCTGTTTTCATACCAGCCGAGAACAAGGTTCCATTGTTGCCATTGGCATACTTCTTGTAAGAAATCCCCGTTAACCCGACTTTCAGCTCAGGTATATTGATATAATTCCAGGTAGCGCCACCGTCCGTAGTTTTAACTACAAGGCTGTCACCTGCTGCAAATGCAGTATTCTCATCAATAAAGGTAATATCTCTCAGGTTGGGAGTGGTATAACCGGGAGGTAATGTCGTGAATGTGGATAGAGTCCAGGTTGTTCCTCCATCCCTGGTATATACTGCCTTTAACTTCTCTCCAACAACGATACCTTTCTGATCGTCGAAGAAGTGAACACCTCGCCAGGAACCTGCGGCGAGGTTAACTTTTTTGCTCCAGGTTATTCCTGCGTCAGTTGTTTTGGCGATCATATCCTGGTTATTCGCTAATTTACCAACCGCGAAACCTAAATTACTGTTTATAAAATATACACCATAATACACAGTGGAGGTGCTTATTGTATCGGGAATACTCTTCGTCCAGGTGACACCACCGTCTGTAGTTTTGGCAACCATACCGTATGTCGATGCCGAATAACCTGTATTCGCATCAAGGAAATAAATTCCCCAAACATTCGTACAAGTAAATCCGGTGCTGACATAAGACCCTTTCCAGGTTAAACCTCTGTCGGTAGTCTTGATCAGAACGCCGTCATACCCGGCTGCGTATCCGGTATTCTTATCCGGGAAATGTATAGTATAAAGACTGCTGCCCGGAATATTAGTAATCAGCTCCCAGCTGTCACCGAAATTAGTAGATTTCATAAACATATTGTCTCCGCCTCCGACAAACAGATAATCCCCGTTACCATAGATTATGTCCAGTGAGGCACCACAGGGAATTCTGACCGGTCCCCAGGTAACTCCGCCATTGGAAGTTCTTAATAATATCGTTCCTCGGGAAGCTCCTCCGATGGCAACTCCGTTATTCTCATCTTTGAAATAGACACCCCAAAGATTGTCGTAGACACGGTTTTCAGGTAATTGCTCCAGATACGTCCAGGATGCGCCACCATTGGTGGACTTACACAAAATACTTGGCTGCATACCAACGGTGGAACCCCAGCCTACCGCATAAACCAAATTGGTATTAACAAATTGTACGGCTCTAACATCAATTCTTGTATAAGTAACACCTGAAGGTATTGTTGGCCTGGGGGCTAAAGTCCAGGTATTTCCGTCAACGGTATAGTAAAAATCCATTTTACCGACACCTCCACCCACAGCAACGCCACGGTTTGCATCAAAAAAGTCCATATCTTCCAGATCACCCGTTGTATGATTCAGAGTTGTTGCCCAAGTCGTACCGGCATCTGTGGTTTTGACAACCATAGCGGCGGTTGTACTTGAAGTTAAAACATTTCCCTGACTAAGTGAAGTAAACTTAATTGAGTACACTGAGTGAGTAGTATCCGGCAAAAATGTAACAGTCCAGGAAGCACCTGCATCTGTAGACCTTGCAAACCTCCCTTTTTCACCGCCGGCATACAAATTACTCTGGTCTATACTGAGTATTCTCCTGAATGTAACACCGTTTACATTTGCGACGGTATCCCAGGAAACTCCGCCGTCAAATGTTCTCAGTACATACGACCCGCTAACCCCGTACCCGAAGGTATTTGTTAAGAGAGAAACATCACTTATCAGAGGCAGCGATTGCTGTACTAGTTTCACCTGCGCATTAAGCACAGTCGAAACTGAAATAAAAACTAAAACAAAAACGATTTGAAGTATTTTTTTCATGAGTTATCCTATATTAGAACGAGTTTAATTTCAATTGGCAAAATCCTTCCAGGAACACGCGTGAATTGCCAGAATCCCTGGGGCTTAATTTCGAATACCGAGTAAAAATCTGAATAACAGCTCCGTTGCTGAGAGTATAATCAAATCCACCGGAAAACTGACTATGTGCAACATCCCTGAGCCCGAATGTCAAATCAATTTCCTTTGAGGAAAATCTGTATCCCCCCCGCAGCGAAAGATTTTCCATTAACTGATACTCAAGCCCCCCGCGTACTGTAAAGTCAGTACCATTTTCACTATAGTATCTTTTATCAATATGTTTGGAACTATCTATGCTGGTTAATGAAGTTTCAAATTCCAATGCTGCTAATAGCGGTACACTGCCGAATCTTTGTGAAAATCCGATTCCGGCGGTCACTGTACTTTGCTCCCACTCCCACACTAATAAGTCATTCCTGTTGTTCTTAGACCAGCAGTCTGTATGAAAGTATCCGATCTTAATGCCAGCCAGAGTGCCGTCTGACAAACTATATCTTGTAAACATATCCGCGTAATAATCTGTCTTCTGTGTGTATCCGTAAACCAATTCCTGGATAGCCTGGTATGGTATCATGAATTTTGATTCCTGCGGGAACAGACCTGCATTTAATCCTATAACCATATCTGGTATCGCGGTGGAATAAAATTGAAGAGAGGTTTCATGTGTCTTTCTTCTGATCTTTTGCGAGATAGTTGAAGAACGGTTCCTTAGCGCGTAATTGTCACCGACATAGTTAAATAACTCAACATCCAGAAGATTGACATCGTTTGCTTCTATCGATTCCTGTTTATCGTCAAACTCATATCTTAGCCCGATATATGTATTGTCAGTAAGTTCATAGGTCAGACCGGCAGATACATCTGCATCCCTGAAAATTGTTTTGGAGTAAGTGTAAACGCTCTTTAATCCACTTAGTATACAATACATTGCTGAAAAACCTGCGGATAGACCGTCTGTAAGTTCCCAACTGTAAATCGCTGTCATCCTTGGGCCACTGTAGGTAATATTACCAACTGTGGTATCAACCATAAAAAACGCGTCGCCGGCGTATGGCTGCCGTGTGATCGCTCGTGAAACCTGCCCCCGGTATTCATAAACATAACCCATCTCGCCTAAAAAAGTACCGTCCGCGCCAAGAGGTTTGAGTCCCTTAAAGTGTAACCCGCCGAATGACAGATTCTGTGGATCATACCTTCGCTTGTAATCACCTGACTCGTTCAAATAACCCGGGATAATTTTCAGATATGTATCTTTCTGATCGCTAACAATAAATGCAGGGTTCCTCCCTAAATCATATGGATTTAACATAAAATCCCGATCCTCAACGGAATATGACATTCCGCCTAAGCCCATCAATCTAAGATTCTGTGAGTACGCGGAGTTAACTGCAAAAAATACGAGTAATAAATGAAAAAGTGTTTTTTTCACTGTCAGTGCCTCCCCGGAGTTGCTGTTGGAATAATCTCCCAATCAAGAGTTGCATCGTCGGTGTCACCTCCCGGCTCTCTCCGCCGCATTGCCTGCCCGCTGTAGCGCGGCGGACTTAACGCAAGACCTTTATCAATCTTACTGTCGATCGTCTTGATTTTTGTGGCGCTGGATGCATATTGCACCCCGTCAATCACAGTTGAAATATCTAGCCCGTCCTCCCAGACGGTATCAACCCCGGATGTAAGAATGATCACATCTGAAACAAGATTGATAAGGAAATCAACCGTTCGGTCAGCACGGATGTTGAGCAGATTTGGAACATTTGGATTGTCAAAATCTGTTGCGGAATACTGGTTGTAAAATTCCCAGTCACAGCTATTCAGATCGATACTGGTTGAGACTGAAGTCCTGTGGTCAATAGCCTTACCGGCGATAACTATAAACTGACCGGGGCGGATAAAATGATTTCTTTCTCCGGGCCTGCCTGGGAATTTGAAAATATAGGTTACGCCGTCGAAATCTCCGTCATCCCCCTCATCAGCACCCGGCCCCTTGCCTTCGTTATTCCCTGATACTCTCGAGACCTGCATCCCATCAAGGTAAATCAGGCTGTCAGAATAGTTATAAAGTTCTATATACTGATCATAGAAATAAAAGAAATTATTTATCGGCCCGCCGCAGTAAATCTCGTTTATCGCCAGGCCCGTATTCGATACCGGCGACGCAAAAACGGAGTCAACATAAACCCGATGGCTTGCAATTTCGATGTTCTTAATATTACCAACGAGTATGCGGTTGCTCACCAACGGATGAACCATTCTGAATGTGATATTATATATCGCGGAAGGGAGAGACTCAATAGAAAGAATCCCCTCATTATCCGTGTAGCTTATCATAGTTCCGTATTCAGAGGTAAGAATTACTTTAGCGTTGCGTAAACGTATATAATGTGGTACAGTATCCACAACAGATGTGTCACCATAGGCTGTAATTCTGAGTTTTCCTTCACCGTCCCTGATGGAAGGCGGATTCTCCATACATCCCGCAACGATCAATAACAAGGCGGGAATAAGAAAAATAAAGTTAATCTTCTTCAACATCTCTGCCTCCTAATAATCTGTCAACGATCATACTGAATTCAATTCCGTAGAAAAGGTCAGGATTTCGTTTTTCCTGGCTTATTACCGTTCTTGAACTATTATATGTCCTTATAGCCGGTTCATCAAAAAGGTTGTTAACGTAAAATGAGACCTCAGCACCTGGAAAGAGGGATTTACTGACATTTATGCTGAATAGCCATTTATTGGGTTTTACCTTAACTTCAGTCGAGAACTCCCGATCAAGTTTCTGAGCTTCAGTTAAGGAATCCAGAGCAACCGGAGCAATGTTATAGTTTCTTGATCTTTCTGATAATAATTGCTCTGCTCTGAGTGTGATCCAAATCCCAAGAGGAGCAAGTGTGTATTTAACATAATAGTTTAGTTGTACCCTGTCTCTCCAGGTACTGCTCGAGGGATAAGTCCAGCCAATCAATGTATCGCTGCCTTTGAACTGAACAATGTAATTCGGGAACTGCCCGAGCGAGAGCGTCGGGGTGCTGCTGTAATTTGTAACAGTCCCCGGGTAATATGACCTGTTATATGCGCCAGTTACCTGGAACTCCATATTTAAAGGTTTGATCCTTGAGGTACGGAGCGAAAATTCGACACCTTTGTTTTCAGTCTTACCGGTATTCAACTGATATGATTTTGAATCAACGTAATAAATTGCTGAAGTATCTGAAGTAATTGCAAATACGGGTGATGGCCATCCTTCGGGTTCGTTCTTCCGGATCTTATAATAAGCTGAAACGGTCGCACCGAGCTGGTTGAAGAATTTATGATCATACGCAATTTCGAAGAGGCTTTCACGCGCTCCTTTAAGTTCAGGTTCGTGATTATTATACCTGAAATACTGTACAATTCCGTTCGTGGGATCCTTCCACTGCATCACAGTTTCAGGCGGATAAAGGGTGCTCATCGGCGGAGACTTTGAAGAAGCGCCTGCGCTGAACCTTAGCTGGTTTGTCTCAGATAAATAAATTAAAAGATTAAACCTGGGATTAAAGAAAGTGCCCTGATGAGAGTTCACTAACTGTCCGTCTCCCCACAGTCCTGATAGATTGACTTTATATGGCCGGTACATTTCATACCTGAAGCCAAACATAAGGTTAAAATCGAATATAAGATTACCTGTAACCTTGTGTTCGAGGTAAATACTTGTAAGCAACTGCCCGGGTATGTCATCAAATTTGTACGGGCGCCTTCCGGCATCAACACCATAATAACTTAGAAGAGTATCAAATAATACTCCGGGTCCGGTATTGACGTTATATTGCGGGTCAACACCGATCATAAACCTGTTAATAAAATCTCCGGTGAAAAAAACACGATTATACTCCATTCTTCCACCAATGGTCCATTCGATGCCTTTTGTCTCAACCTTTCCGATGTAGTTGGATAAAGTGTCACCTGTCGGAAGAATGACGAACTCTGTGCGCAGTCTGGATTTCATTGTGTTCTCACGGCGCATGGTCGTAAAGAAATTGAAGTCAACCACACTGACTTCATCTTCCGGTTTGAACTTTCCCCAGGAAGAATAGTTGATCGTAAAGCTGCGGTTGTAGTTCCTTGTCTTAAGTAAATCCCCTTTTGGTTCCTCTTCATCCCTAATGGTCTGATACATCAACTTATTATTCCAGGATAGCGCCTTGTCAAAAAACTCAGCGGAGTGCGCGATCTGGCCAGTTAACCTAAGATACTCATCCCCATTAACCCGGATATCCCTGAGTGACTGTGCCGCGTTAACATTATAGCTCAGAGAGCCTTCGCCAACCACAAGACCACCGCCTAAGTTAGCTTCGCGTGTATCAGGATTATTTTTAACTTTTAACCTGTGAGGTGCTGCGCCTATCCTGGTCGAAACATTAATGATCCCGGCAGTCACGTCACCATACCTCACTGAGGGTAAGCCGGTAATTATTTCCAGTCTTTCAATATTATCCGCGGGAATCGTCCTTAAATCAACACCACCTCCCATATTATTCCCGCCAAATTTTGATCCGCTCATTCTCTCAAACTGAAGATTCGCGTTATTTGAAACAGGCGCCCCATCAATAATCACAAGCGTGCCAAAAGCCGAAAGCGCATCATTTTCCTCTCCCCTTGTGGCAATCTGTGTGGTTTTACCCAGCCCGGGATTATCTGTTTTCTGAACGCCCGGAACAAGGTCTAAAACATCTTTTATACTGGATGCCTGGAAGTGTTCAATCTCACCGCTGGTAATCACGGTCTTAGTATTCACATCCTTAGGGAGAAGTTCAGTCGTCCCGATCACTTCAATTCCGCCGATCGTAAAGGTGGTAGACTTCAGTTTGATATTTAACTCTTTATTTTCTGAAGGTTTCAATTCAACATCGGTAATAAATTTTTCATAACCGACGAAAGTTACCTCAAGCCTATATTTTCCAGGCTTTATGTTCCGGATCACATATTGTCCGTCAAAATCGCTTGATGCACCCAAACCAGTTCCGCGAAGGATAATATTCGCCCCGATAAGTGGGTCTTTGGATTCATCTGTGATTTTACCTTTAAGGAGTGCTCTGGATTGTGGCAGTAAGTCGGAATTAAATACTATTAAAAATAATAAGAATAAAAGAAAAGAAAAGGAGGTGTAGCAATTTCTCATATGGTCGCTAGATGTCTATGTTTAAGAAAAAGCAGTTTTTACTTCCGGGTTTATCCGGCGGGTCAAAACGGTAAATATCAACGTACATGAAATAAATCTAAATAATAGAAAATTATCATATTAATGTAAAGATTTCTTTAAATAATATCCAAGTATTTATTAATTTTTATAAATAATTATTAGACACTTTATTACTGCTTCAGGTTTATCGTAAATCGTCAGAATTAATAAAAATCATGAATATTTTTGCTTTCCTGCTTATCGCCCTCGGCGCGTTCCTTTTAGCCGCAAAATACTACGCAGCTTTTATAGCGAAAGTTCTCGGCGTTGATGATAAGAATCCGACCCCCGCTCATACAAAAAATGACGGCAGAGACTACGTCCCAACCAAGAACTACATTGTTTTCGCACATCACTTTTCTGCAATCGCGGGGGCAGGGCCAATAATCGGACCGACTATGGCAATTCTGTATGGTGTCGTACCCGCGTGGTTGTGGATTGTTATCGGAGGAATATTTTTTGGCGCGGTTCATGACTTTACCTCGCTCTTTATCAGTATGAGGGAAGGGGGAAAATCAATGGCTGAAATCGCGAGGAAGACCCTTGGTAAATCTGGTTTTAACTTGTTTATCTTTTTCACGATTGTTATGATGGTGCTGGTGACGTCATCTTTTCTTAGCGCCACCGCTATTTCCCTGACTTCTATCTGGCCGCTAGCAAAAATCGGAGTTACCGGTACTGATACAATTCTGAAAACAGAAATGATAAACGGAGAATTATACGGACATATTGGAGGAATAGCCTCTACTTCGGTGATATTTATTACTATCTGTTCCCCGCTTCTGGGATGGCTTTTGTACAAAAAAGGTATTAACACAATCCTCGCTTATGCTTTAGCATCATTGATCTGTACGGTTTCGGTTGTACTTGGTATCGAGTTCCCTATCTCACTTCAACCCACAGCCTGGATGATAATTATATCTATTTATGTTCTGATCGCTTCTGGTACACCTGTCTGGATGATACTGATGCCACGAGACTTTATTAATGTTCAGATACTTTATGGTGGTATCCTCCTAATGGCAGCATCTTTAATAGTTACGGGAAGTATGGGCGCACAGATCACTATGCCATCGTTTAATCTGGAGGAAGGGATTAAAAGTCTTGGTCTGATCTGGCCGATGATGTTTATCACTATCGCTTGCGGCGCGATATCGGGTTTTCACTCATTGGTAGCCGGCGGCACAACTGGTAAACAGCTTTCAAAAGAGACGGATTCCAGGAAGGTAGGGTTCAATGCAATGTTACTCGAATCTGTCTTAGCCCTGTGCGTATTGCTGGCTGTAGCGACAGGATTAAGCTTTATTGATTATAAATCAATCGTCTGGCCAAGCGATCCGGCAGTGAAATCTAATCCGATCCTGGGGTTCTCGCTGGCAGCAGGGCATCTGTTCCATAATGGACTTGGAATTCCCGTCACGTTGGGCACTGTCTTCGGTATTCTACTGGTGGAGGGTTTTGTCATAACAACATTGGATGCCGCGGTAAGGTTAAACAGATATCTATTTGAAGAATTGTGGCAGATCGTCTTTCAAAATCCGCCTGCATTTCTGATGAACTACTGGTTCAATTCGGCACTCTCTGTCTTTCTTATGTGGATACTTGCATACTCGAATGCGTTCAATGCATTGTGGCCAATCTTCGGCACTGCGAACCAATTGCTCGCAGCGCTTGGATTACTGGCAGTCTCGAGCTGGCTTCTGCTGAAGAGTAAGAAGTACTTCTTCGTTTTATTTCCGGCACTGTTTATGATCGCAACCACCTTTGTTTCGCTAATAATACTTCTTGATAAATATATCAGTGCCGGACAGTATTCGCTCATATTGACAGATATTTTACTGTTGGTACTTTCCGTTAGTACAGGAGTATTGGTATTCCGTAAATTTGTTAATTTCCGTAAAGCGGAAATGTAAATCAGGTATTTTTTTCAATATTAATTTCCTCCGGAGAATCTATGAAGCGGTGGCACTTATTTTTAATTTTGACGGCACTTTTTATGTGCTCATCCTTATATGCACAATTCGCAAAACCCAGATATAATATCAGATGTGTACGTGAAGGGGTTTTCCTTGGTGATATTAAAGTTGAACTCTTTCCGCTCGTAGCCCCCCTGCATACCAGAAATTTTGACAGCCTGGTAACGATCCAGTTTTATGATTCAACAGCATTTCACAGGGTTGTGCCAAACTTTGTTATTCAGGGAGGAGATCCAAATTCCCGTCATGGCGACCCCAGCACCTGGGGGTATGGCGACTCAAGTCAGATAAGTATCCCCGCTGAATTCAGCAATATAATCCATGCCAGAGGTACCCTCGGGGCAGCCCGGGATGCGAATATCAATAGCGCTAATTCACAGTTCTTTGTAAACCTTATCGAAAACAGCGGCCTGAACGGATTATACACAGTCTACGGTAAAGTATATGAAGGTATGGATATTGTTGATTCCATCGCACTCTCACCGCGCGTTCCCGGCACTGAAAGGCCGGTAAAAAAGATTGAGATGTTCATAACACATATTGGATACAACAATAACGTACCGGCAGTCCCCGTTCCTTCATCTCCGCCTGACGGATTTTCCGGTGCCACTGGCGGATTACTTTTTGAGTGGCCTGAAATACCCGAGGCTGTATTGTACAAATTGCAAGTCGCACTTGATTCGGGTTTCACAAATTTGGTTTATAATAATAGTATCGGAAGAAATATTACGACGATTGGTTCATTCGAGCAAGGACTCAAAAAACATTACTGGAGGGTTGCATCAAATAATGGAGGGAGCTTGAGTGGTTATTCCCCAGTAAGAACATTTACAACCGGAATAAAACCTCCGACTCTCATCTCTCCGCCAGACAGTGCGGAAGGAGTAAGTATCAATCCACAATTCAGCTGGGAAGAACTTCCCGGCGCGGTAGGATACAGGTTTCAATTAGCGACATCTCCTTCATTTTTTGGTTCAGCTTTGATAATAAACCAGTTGATTACCGGGGTTAATTATTCAGTTTTTAATCTTGCTCCTAATAAACGGTATTATTGGCGAGTAAGGGGTATTGCATCTGCATATGAAGGTCCTTTATCAGCGACCCGTACATTTATGACTGCAGGCGCGTCAGATGCCGGAGATGAAAGTATTCCCGGCCAAACTAAGCTTTTGCAGAATTACCCTAATCCTTTCAATCCGGAAACGAATATTGACTTTCAGATCGCAGAACCCGGATATGTTAAAATTGAGATTTTCAGTTTATTGGGTGAAAATGTCGCTACAGTCGCGGATGGGGAATATTCCGAAGGCAGGCATAGTATTAAATTCAATGCCGGGTATTTACCAACCGGAGGATACATTTATAAGCTTACTACGAACCATTTTTCCGATAAGAAATTAATGCTGTTAGTGAAATAATGAATTATTAATAAGCATAATATAGTTAACTGGGAAGGTGTAAAATTTTAATTGCATTCGTCTTTTTAAGTTATTAATTTTAAAATCATAATTTAGGTTTTCCCCTGCCTGGGGAAATTGCCGGTTAACTTGTATAGCGTTCGTCACCGGCAATCCATACTCATTGGCATAATTTTTAATATGAAAGGAAAGATTATGAACTTCTCTCACTACAGACTGACCGCAATTCTATTGCTTATCTTAACGCTCTCAATCTACTCTCAAAATGTTTCAGGTGTCTACGCTACCGATTTTGGTAAGATGACTCTTCATCAGAACGGAAATAGTGTAACCGGTACTTACGAACATTCTTCCGGGAAAATTGAAGGAACCCTAAATGGGACCACACTTACCGGCAGATGGAAACAATCAAATGGCAGCGGAAAATTCATTTTTAATTTCAAAACAGATTTTTCTGATTTCACCGGGAAATGGGGATATAATGAAGAGACTCCCACGGGATCCTGGAACGGAAAAAGAACAGGGGCTCCCATCAGCACTGAAAAATCAAAGCCGGTTAAAGAAGAACCCGAAGTGCTTAATGTCTCAGGCGTTTACATTTCTGATTTCGGAGATCTCCTCATTAAGCAATCAGGACAAAACATAACAGGTACCTACCCCCACTCCAACGGCAGGATTGAAGGATCGCTTAACGGCCGAACACTCTCCGGCCGGTGGTACCAGGATAACGGCACGGGTAAGCTTGAATTTAACTTTAATGAGGATGCTACCGCATTCACGGGTAAATGGGGATATAACGAAGCCACCCCATCAGGAACGTGGAATGGAAGAAAGAAGTAAAGAAGCAAGCCTCCCCTATCACTGCTTTAAGAGAAATATTTCATCCGAAAGAAGCTGCCTCAATGCGCAGCTTTTTTTCTGATGACATCAAGCGTGACAGTTCGTGAAGTATATATATTTCTAAATAAAATTGCGATTTTGGATTGTTTTTGAAGGGTGAGAAGGCGAATATTTAAATCCTTTGTGAGCGTTTGCTACAGAAATGTTACAAATAGGATTGTTCTGAAAAATATAATTTGTAATTACACTCTTAAGATAACCGTTTCTCGGTTACAAAGAAAGTCTGAATTTGGTCCCCTTGTCTTAGTTATCTGGATTTTTCAATAAGCTCCTTAATAATCAGATGTGTTCGTGACAAATATTGATTATAATTTAGAATAAGAATAGATATACGAAATAAATCCCCCCAATCAAAATCTGATACGGAAGCCAGATATATTGTGCCTGATTTCGGGATACTACCGGTGATAATAGCAGGATTGCCATACTGACCATCGGCAACAAATGCCGTTCAGAGGGAATTTTGTTTATCACGAAGGCAATAAGCATCATTATGAAACACGCAAGCAATAAGGGATTCTGCTTATAGTTATTCAGGCTGATTACATAGATGGCGACTAATCCTGTAAAAATAAAAAAAGATTTCGTCATAACACCGATAATCTCATTAGATCCACTTAGTTTTTCCAGCGCATTGAAAGACATCCCTGTCATCCCGCCTGCTTTTGGTATGCTTACCCATTCGGGGAAAAAGAAAATTGCAATAATGATGCTAACTGGAATGATCGTAATTAAATATTTCCTGCTGATTTGTTTTACTGATGCTAACACTACCGGCAGGGATACGATCCCCATCACTGTCAGAACCGCACTCATATTCTCAAATCTGAACTCTACCCCCCAGTTTCTGTATGCCGGATGAGTTAGTCCACCCCAAAGAATTAACAGAAACAATACCGGAGTAATTGACAGAGCTAGAATTAATAATGATCCTGCAATTTCTCTCTTTACATCATTCCGTCCTATCGCCCAGACAATTTTCATTAATGGGACCGCAAAAAGAACAAGATAGAACTGCTGAGATAAAACTGCCATACTAAGTGAAAGACCGGCAAGGAATCTATTACTTAACCCTTCTCCCCTGATTGTCAAAAGAAATAGAAAGAAAAATATCAATCCATAAATGGACATATGATAAGTAAATGAGGGTTTTAAGAAGTATGGATAAAAAAAGAGGATAAGTGCGAAAATAAAAGACTCAGAACGCGTATTTTTAATCAGAAGTATAAAAAGTATAATCGTAACTAGCGAGATCAGGAGATTCTGCATTCGCACACTTTTTAGATTTGGTTCAATCTTTATTATCCTATGCACCAAGGCGGTTATCAGATATGGAAGCGGTGTACTCGCCGATTTATATTCCACCCCCTTTATTACATCAATAATATTTTGATGATACATACTCTTCGCCGTCGGGATGTGTGACCCCTCCTCATCAATATGAGTTTTATTTGATTGAACGGCAATAAATCCAAGCACGGCATAGCAAATTATCAGGATTAAGAAAATTACTCTTTTATTTCCCAAGTAACCCCCTGTTAATCTCATTTATAAGTGCGGAAGCAGCAATTTGATGACCCTTTGCATTCCAGTGCCCGTCGTTGGGGAATGCATAGCCATTACTTTTATTGAATACCGGTGTCAGGTCGATAAATTTAATTTGGTTTTTCTCGGTTATTTTTTGAAGGGCTTTACGATGTCCTTCAGGCATTGGGATGGCAATGACAATTAATTCAGCATTATCCGTGGAAACACGTTTTTTGAGGTCAAGTAATATTTTTTGAGTTATCACTGAAGCGTTATCCAGAACAAGGTCCTCATAGGAAAACGATTGAACGTTAACAAAGGAAAGCCGTTTTAATATGAAGGATAATAAATACGAACGTCCGGACAGGAACTTTCTTAAGCGCTGATAAGACGTTAATTGCGGGACAGGCACATTCTGCAGAATAAGACTATCTCCTGAATACTCGAAGTATGGTTTGTTATACCAGTAAATTCTATCCACAGTATTACCAAGGAAATCATTCTCACAAAAAAGTAAAACAACAGCATCAGGTTTATATTTATACCCCGCCGCTTTGTAGTACAGCAACTGCTGGTCTGTACTGTAGCCCGCAACGGAACTATTTATAAATTCAAGGGTATCAATCTCTCTTTCGATTACTTCTGTAAACCGGTCCTTCTTATCAATCCAGAATCCCCACCCGAATGAATCTCCCAGCAATAACATCCGATATTTGGGATTCCTCTCATAACCAATTTCATCGTCACGCAGTCCGTGTTGATTAATTGAAATCGTGACATCCTCATCAGCAAATCTCTGTGTTCCGGTCATCCCCTGCTGGTGAGACCAACCGAGCAGAGAGTCATATCTCCAGAACTGGCGTGTTTGATTACCTACTGGGATATATTCCGGAAAAAACATCCTGATTGCTAGCTCGAGAACTAAAAATACAATGATAAAAAGCAGGAAGTTTACAAGGATGACTGCAGCAATTTTATGTCGTTTTTTGAGTGCCACCGGATAAAGGATGTAATGGTGAATAAAAATAAATTGAAATCAATAGAAATTACGAATTTTTAAGTATTTTTGTATTTACGTTTTGTGTGTGTTCTATCCCCATTACATCTAGATGTCGTGACATTCGTCACTTCTCGTGATATGACGAACGTCTATATTACCACGTGCTTTTAATGTAATATCAACAATTATAGCTTTTATAAAAAATGAGATTTTCTTATGTTTCCGTTTCAAAAAACGTCGCATTCAGCGGCGCATATGAGGAAACAAATTTGATAAAAGATAAATTAGCCGAATTGATTTCGTCTAAGGTTCTGGATTATATCTCAGGGCATGTTGATATTTCATCAAAAAGCACGAGAATCCTTGAAACCTCCAGCCGATTTAATATTCTCAATCTTGATGATGAAAATCTGACCAATATAGTTGATATCAAGAAAATCAATGATATCCGCTATCTTAACAAGTTCTTTGAAGCTGTAAATGAAAAACTGCCTTATAACGGCTTATTCATCGGCAACGTTGAGACAATTGACGAAAGAAGGCAAAGGATCCTGGGGGATAAACCAACATTGTTCAAACGTTTTCACTATTCGATGGACTTTTTGGTTAAAAGAGTCTTCCCTAAAACCAAACTTACGCGGAAAATCTACTTTATCCTCACCAGAGGTGAGAACCGTTCACTTTCGCTACCAGAGACATTAGGCAGGCTCATCTCCTGCGGCTTTAAGATAATGCACTATCAGGAAATTGATAACCGGCTTTATTTCGTTGCAAAGAAAATCAGCCCACCAGCATTCGACTTAAATCCTTCGTATGGCCCACTCTTTAAAATGAGACGAATCGGTCAGCACGGCAAAGTCATTCAGGTCTATAAGCTAAGAACTATGCACCCTTACGCCGAGTATCTGCAGCAGTATGTCTACGAAATGAACTCGCTGGAAACAGGAGGTAAATTCAAGGATGACTTCCGGATCACGAGCTGGGGGCGTTTATTCAGGAAGCTGTGGTTAGATGAATTGCCTATGATCATCAATCTTTTAAAGGGCGACCTTAAACTCGTTGGGGTACGTCCCCTTAGCAGCCACTATATGAGCCTGTACACAGAAGAACTGAAACAGAGACGAATAAAATATAAACCGGGACTTGTACCGCCTTATTATGTCGATCTGCCGAAAACGCTTGAAGAAATTATGGATTCTGAAATAAGGTACCTCGATGCCTATGAAAAATCACCAATGAGGACTGATCTGACTTATTTCTTTAAGGCGTTCTATAATATCATTTTCAAAAGGGCAAGAAGCAGTTAGTTCCGGCTTCCCTCTTGTACCTTCCTCCTTTTCTACAACCCATAACTTAAACCAAATCCGAAACTAGTGACCTTGCCAAGCAAATATTTAGGCGTCCTCGAAGCATCCTCGTCAGATATATCCGAATACTCAAAGTACAATCTGGATTTCAGATCGTGAATCCACTCATAAGTAACATCAATTCCATACCGGTAGTCTTCTCTCAAAGGTGATTCCAGGAAATTTACTACACCATATTTCTCGGGTTTATAAGCCCTGGCAATATCTGCCTCAATCCCCTTCCTGACTCTCTCAAAGTAGAGCTTATATTTCAAACCACGCATATGCGAATAATTGAACTGCAGACGCAGCTGGTCTGCATTTTGCCCCAGCCAGTGACCGAGCTGATAATTCAAATGCTTGTAATCGGTGAGTTGGTTCCTGTTCTCATAAACCCAGGGATTCATCCGGGTATACTCGATATTGATATCCAGGTTATCAAAAATGACATCATATCTCTTCCCGCCCAATGTGAAAGCAATCCACTGATTATCCGTTCTTCCATTCAGGAGATCCCGAAAATTGATCACATCGACATAAAACGAAGCATAAAAAACGGTATTAACCGGGTACTTCAGTTTATAATCTGCAAACAGCATTCCGTTCCCATCGTCCCCTGCTATACGACCCGTGTTGTGGTCTAAGGCTTTATAGTACATAATAGGTATCAGCGTTTCGATACGGAAGTTCGGGCCATAGACGAAAGCATTGCCAACGGAAATATCGAGGACCGGAAGCACCGAAAAACTGGCGAGATTTGAAACAATGTACTTATCCCGGAATGGAATAACCGGCTCTGAGATTTCGCTGCCAATGTGAGTGTAGTAAGCGTTTGATGAATCCTTGATCTGGGAGTTGAGCCAACCCTGGTAATAATAAAACCTGAACCAGGGAACGGGGCTGACGTGCAGCCTTACCTGCGCAAATGAGGGGGCTTTGTCTGAAAGTATTACCTGCCCGTATCGCCCTTGTCCCCAGGTCTGGTAATCCTTGATGATTGATAAATAACCCCAGTCCCACGAAAAAGTAAGGCTTCCTTTAAGATCGCTGTACTCATAGGTGTTACTCGTCTGATTATTAATGAATGCACCGGTTAGCGGAGAATACTTCTTTTTTGCATCAACTGAATTTCCAGATTCCCCAAAATCAACATATTCAAATGATGCTCCCAACCAGTCACTGGCATATCCATAAAAATTGATCCCGGGCCACCTGATCTTGTTCGACTCACCGGCAATATATCTCTCACCATACCCTAATACCGGCCTGATCCGCATCACAAAATTCTCATCCGAATAAGAGTACATAAAAGTACGCTCCTGCACACCCATCGAGTCAATATTAAACGGGTTCCACTCAAGGCTTCCGCCCTTCCTGCTCATCCCAAGTTCATTCGCAAACTCAGATTTCAGGAAAAGAAACTCATCCTTCTCAACGGGGTTTAGCTCAATGACAGAATTTTCAATCTCAGAAAGAAATTTTGCAGCCACCCTTCTGCTGATGGGTTTCACCTCGGTATTCAGCTTAATGATCCCCCGTGCATCGAGCCGCTCAAGGAACTCGTGAACCGGGTGATCATATCGTAAAAACACTTCCTGAGCCTTCGAATCCAGTGGAAAGAGGCTGAGGGAAATGAATAAAACAAAAATGAGTGCAGTAAAATTTAGCTTTAAATTCATCCGGTAATTTTAATTATTTTGCAAAATATGATCAAGAATATAATCAATTTCAAATATAAGGATATAATACCTGAAGCCCTATTATTGGGTGGTTTTGCGTTATTGCTCTTCACGAACCAGATCTCGAACTACTCCTCATCCTCATATCTGATAAAGGCTTTCAGCCTGATCTTTGCTGTTACCGCAGTTCTTGTTTATGATAGAAAAAATCCACGACTTACAGAGCTGATAAAATCAATCCCAGCACAGCATTACATCATTGGTCTTTTCGTATTAATTGTTTACCCGGCTATTACAATCGTCTACTCATTAAATCCGGTACACGGCTTACTAAAAACAGGTAATATGTTAATCTCCAATATTCCATTGATCCTGTTCTTCTATTATTTGGTCGCTACATTCTCTCCCCTTAGAAAAATGGTCCTTGTGAACGGAGCAATAATGACAGGTCTACTGTTCTCGCTGATTGTTTTGGTCTTCTACCCTTTCAACCATTATGAATTCTACAAGTTTGAACCTGACAGGCTTAGTCACGTAATGGTCGGACGAATACTAGGAATATGTTACTTAGTGATTTTACTCAGTATAGATTTTGATAAGCGAATTAAAGCGATATTGCCTGGTGTTTTGCTGGCTCTGATTGGTTATGCCTCCTACCTGACCGCACTAAGAGCATCAGTGCTTGGCTTGGGGATTTGTGTGTTTATTTATGTGTCGTTTATTGTTTGGGAGAAAAAGGATTGGGGAAGGGCTGGTATAATATTAGGCTCTGTGGTTCTGACATTTATCGCGATTGAGTTCACGACAAAATATGTAAGCACAATGCCGGAGGAAAGATTTGGGAGTTTTGAGAAGTTAAATACGGGAGAGGAAGACGGAGCTATTAAAGCCAGGTATTATCTGTACAACCGGGCAGTTGAGTTAATAAAAGATAATCCGTTATTAGGGGTTGGTTATGGCGGTTACGCGGCCAAAGGGGATAAATTTGTTGTATACCCCCACAATTTTGTGTTAGAAGCTTACAGCGAATTAGGTGCTATAGGAGGGACATTATTTTTGTGGCTGATCATACTTGCTCTTTATCGCTGCTATAAGTATGATAGAAGGCTATTTATTTATTTTATTTACCCCTTAATACTGGCGATGTTTTCGAAAGACCTGACGACGAATGGAATGCTGATGGTTGTAACAGCAATTATGATTATTAAGGATCAGAGAACAGGGGACAAAGATTAGGGACAGAATCAGTGTCAGTGTCAGTGTCAGTATCAGTATCAGTGTCAGTATCAGTATCAGTGTCAGTATCAGTGGCAGTGTCAGTGACAGAGATAGAGGAAGGGATGAGGAAGTAGGGAGCAGGGACAGGGATCAAGTATCAGTGGCAGTATCAGTCGCAGGGAATTAGATTGGGGGATGGAAATGTTACCAAATATTTACTGAAAGTTTACCATTTTGGGGAAAATGTTATTTACAATTAGGAGATTTGTATGAAAGAACAGGAAACTATTGACAAATTTGTGCAATTACGGGCGGAGGGGAAATCTTATGATAAAATATCCAAAATGATAAATGTGTCTAAACCGACTTTGCTTGCCTGGGGGAGGAAGTACCAGAACAAAATAGATGAACTTAAAATGGTGCGATACGAGAGTATCCTGGAACAGCAGAAAGTTACACAGGAAGAGAGAATAACCCGGTTAGCGAAGGAGTTAAATAATGCGTGGGAGGCATTTGAGAAAAAGGAGTATGATAATTTAACTAAACGGGAACTGCTTTTAATTATTATGCGTTTGGAGCGTGGCCTTAGGGAAGAAACCGCAATGTTAACAGGTACGGGAAAAAAGCGTAAAGCACCTGAAGCAGATGAAGAAGATAGAAAACGGTTTATTTTGCGAAGAAGCATAATAGGCGGCGAAAATGCTGACACCCCAACTGAGGAAAATATAAAGATTATGGAAGTAAACAAAGATAAATCGGTAACGCAGCTGCTTAACAAAGTTTACCGCGGGACGAAGGAGGAAATTGATGAAAAGTTAAAAAGAGATGAAATGGAACTTGATGAATAGAAAACTAAAATGGAATAAAAACTCAGATTAGATCATTTAATCTAAACAAATGAGACAGATAACTGCTGAGGATATTCTGAAATAACACAATAATTAGGAATTTTATCAAAGCTGTATTAATAGATTAGATTATCTATACTTGAAATTTAAAATACTTATTGTAAACTGTATCAGGAACAATCCCAATTGAATTTGCCCATTTTATTGGCACTTTCAGTAGTTTTACTAAATCATAATAAGATTTATAATCTCTAAACGATTTTGGTGGAGAAGACATAATTTTATCAAATTCATCATAAGATAGATCAAGCTTTTTCAAACAATAGTCTAACAATTCCAGACCTCCGGTGTAAGGGTCTTTACGGATTACTTGCAGAGCTTCTTCCCTGGTCAACTGTTCATTTCTAACTTTCGCTGAATAATGCAGTTTGCGTTTATCGATGTTGAATTTCCTAGTAAGAATGTATGCTTGAAAGAAAGCAGTATATTTAGATTCGTGATGTTTATCCCCATAATTACGCCACCCTAATTCTGACTGTAATATTTCCAATACATCTTTTTCATTATAAGGCAGATAATATAAAATCCTTATCTGCTGAATGTTTTTTATTAACGAATAATAGATATACTTGATAATACCCATATTTGGAAAGCTTTTTAAGTTGAGTTTACCATATCTGCGCTGAATGTCATTTACATATCTGCCATCCATATACGTCCAAGTTAAGGGTGTTGTTCCCTCAGTACGAAAAGAATGACCGTGAATAATATATTTTACACCATATCTTGCAGCCTCAGCGAATAAGACGGAGAAGATCACCCAATCAGTTGGAACCTCTGCATCTGGTACTGATGAGAACAAAAAAGATCTTTGTAAATCCTTAAACTCTTCCCAATCAGCAACGTGAGTGTGTAGATCTACCTTCAATATTTTACAAGCATTTTCAATATTCTGGACAGCAATTTCAGAGTTCCAGCCGTTGTCAAAATGAACCGCTAATGGACGTAATCCGAGTTTAACCGCACTATATAAAGTATAAGTACTATCCCGTCCACCACTTACTCCAAGAATACAGTCATATTTTTTTCTTCTACCATCGCTTTTAATTTTGGTAACCAGTTCGCTTAACCTATTCGGAGTATCTTCGTTTAGGGGGAATTTCCCTTCCAACTCGTCGTGTATTTTACAGAAAGTACATTCTCCCTTATCATCGAATGAGATACCACGAACAGAGTCATCCATAAGACATCTTGTACATACCCTATTTGATTTATAATTATAAGGAAGGATATTCATTTTTTAACCAATTTTATTTCTAATTATTTCTAACATTGAATATGCCACATTTTCACCAAATAGAGATTTGTGTTCTGATTCGGGCAGGAATTCTTCGATTCTTTTATAATAGTCAGTATCATTTATTGGATTTATTAAAAGATTCCAACCTGATTTGACCGTTTCAACCCATTCGGTCTCAGATCTTAGTGTTATGCAAGGTTTTTTTAAAATATATGATTCTTTTTGAATTCCTCCGGAATCAGTAATGATTTTCTGACTGTATTGTTGTAGTGCGATAAAGTCAAAATACCCCGCTGGTTCAATCGGGAGGAAATTAGCTGGCATTTTAATATTATTATCCTGTAATATTTTCAAAGTTCGAGGATGAACCGGAAAAACAACCTTAATGTTGATCTTACCTAATTCTGTAAGTATTCTTGACAAAATGGAAGAATTGTCAACATTATATGGTCGGTGAAGAGTGAGGAGATAATAAAGACTCTTTTTGAGAGAATATTTATCGATTAAAGTGGATCGTTTTGATCGTTCTACGGCCGTCTTTAGAGATTCCACCATGATATCTCCTGTAAAAAATGATTTATTTAATAAATTTTCTGCTTCAAGATTTGTCATTGCCGTACTAGTAGGAGCAAACAAAAAATCCGATACGTGATCTGCAACAACCCTGTTTATTTCTTCGGGCATAACCTTATTAAAGCTTCTTAATCCTGCTTCAATATGAATGGTTCTAATCAATTGCTTCGAAGCGGCCAGAGCTCCTGCCAGAGTTGAATTTGTATCGCCGAAAACAATTACCAAATCTGGATTTTCTTTGAGAAAGACATTCTCCAATTTTATCAGCATTTCTCCAGTCTGTACTCCATGGGTACCAGAGCCAACCTCCAGGAAGTATGAAGGACGGGGGATCCTTAACTCTTCAAAAAAAGATTGACTCATATTATAGTCATAGTGCTGACCAGTGTGGACAACAATCTCCTGAAACTCCTCCCGCATGAAAACAGAGAGGGGCGCTAATTTCACAAATTGGGGTCTCGCTCCAACCACTGAGACTATTTTCTTTTTCAATTTGGTTTTCCGGTGACTAAATTAAAGAAAAATGAAGTCACATCAATTTTTTCGCTTAACATTTTTTCTCTTCTGGAATTGAAAAGACTACGAAGTTCATTATTATTACTATAATCTCTCACCTTATTAAATAACAATTCTTTTTCATCGGGATGAATACCTAAGGTCAATTGATATTTTCTCTCTAGTTCTTCCAGTACGGATATCTTGCCAACAAATGTATTCACTCTGATATTTGGTACACCCAGCATGCAACATTCCACCGTCATGCTCTGGCTATCGGAAATAAACATTTCGCAGTAATACATAAGATGATGAATTATATTCACTGGGAAATTAAAAGAATATTTTTTTAAATCCTGTGGTAGTGGCTTTTCAGATGAGATAAATACTTTCCCATTAGGTTCAACAATGTCAATTACCTGTTTAAGATCTCCATAACTTAATCCTTTATGATCTTTCTCGATGTCGTGCCCCGCAGATAAACTTACCAACCTAATCATAAAATACTTGTCGTGACCGACATATTCTGTAATCTTTGAACGATCTGGTCTGAATCTTTTAGGATGAAGGTAAGCCAATTTTTGATAACCTTCGTATCCGACCTTTTTAAAGGCATATTTACCTACGTTACAAACATTCGGTGAGATGATGAAAGAGGCAAAAGGATAAGCAAACTTGCAAAATGAACGATTTACCACAAAATCATCTTCATTAAAAACGTAAGACCTAATCCTGAGCAGCCATCCTACATGCGTGATTGCTATATCTGTACCAATCAAGGCGACCGGTCGGCTAAACAGACATGATTTCATTAAAGTAAAATCCTGAATGAACAAATCAATCAATCCACCGATAACAATTTTGATTTTATTACTTTTGGTAAACCGAGTAACAGAATACTTGAAATACTCTACCTCTTCGATCTGCATAAGCTTCTCCAGAATTTCCTTATTTTTAATAAAGAACCTCACACGGTAACCTGATTTGGTCATTTGATTACGAAGATTCTTGAAGAGGTGATAATGAGCCGGATGGTTAAGAGCGACTATGATACTATTGCTCATTATTAAACATTGTTATCAGTTCTACACGGTTTGGAAAACTTATTAATACTGCACGTCGCGGGCCATGATAAACGAAAATGCTCCCTGCTGCAACCGCGGATGCCAAACCCTTTTCCGCTGCAAGTTTAAAATCATTGTAATCTTTAGCCCCTCCTAAAGCAACTACAGGGATAGTCACAGATTCTGCGACCTTTTTAGTTAATTCTAAATCATACCCTGCATACGTACCGTCAAGATCTACTGACTGGATAATTATTTCCCCAGCTCCGTTTCTAGCCATTTTCTGAGCGAACTCAATGAGATCCTCGTTTGTCTTTTTTTTACCGTTACGATAGACGACATTATATTTCCCAAAATAATTTTTCTTTACGTCCACGCAAACAACAATAGTAGATGAGCCAAATGTTTCAGATGCCTCCTTAATAAACTCTGGATTTTCGCAAGCGATTGTATTAAGGACGACTTTCTCTGCTCCATTTTCGAGAACCTTCCTGATATCGGCAATATTTTTAATACCTCCTCCTACACCAAATGGCATATTTGCCTCGTCACCAACCTTATGGATAAAATCAAGAGATATAAGCCTATTTTCAACAGAGGCATTGATATCCAAAAATATTAGTTCATCTGCTTTTTTATCATTGAATATCTTTACAGCATTGATAGGATCACCTATATATCTGTGATCTTTAAACTTTACCGACTTGACAAGTCCAAGATTTCTTAACAACAGAACCGGAATTACTCTTGGCCTAAACAATTCTATAGCTCAACATATTTTTTAAGTAAATCGAATCCGGCATCATGACTTTTTTCGGGGTGAAATTGGGTGCCATAAATATTATCTACATGAACGGCGGAAACAAATTCGTAATCATATACCGTAGTCATCCACACATCGGAAGGATTGTTACACTTCAGATGATAACTGTGAACAAAATAGAACTGTTCATTATTAGCCAGGCCATCATCAATTTTATTTGGGTTAATTATTTCAATATTATTCCATCCCATATGCGGCACCTTATACTCAATTTCATCAGAGACCTTAAATTTCAATACTTCTGCATCAATCCACCCTAATCCATTTGTATTTCCCTCCTCGGAGTGGTTTGCGAACATCTGTGTGCCCAGGCATATTCCGAAAATAGGTGTTCCCATCTTCAATACCTTTTTATTAAGAACTTCTATTAGGTCATACTCCTGCAATTTCTGCATTCCATATTTAAAATGGCCAACCCCGGGCAATACAAGTTTATCAGCTTTACTAATCACTTCCTTATCTGAAGTGACAACACACTCGATGTTCATTTTCTTGAATTTATTATAGACCGAGCGCAGGTTCCCCATTCCGTAGTCAACAATTGCAACTAACATTTATTTAAGTAATCCTCTTTCCTCAAGCTCATAAAATATTTTAGGTTTTGTCGGAACAATCCCTTTAAGAACCGGCCACAGATACTGGTAGGCTTTGATGATGAAGTTAAAATATGACGGATAGTCGTGAAAACTTTTATTTGGGGCATTCCACAATCTTTGAAAATCCGATTTCGAATAAGACAACTTATTGAGAATATACTCAAGGTCTTTATCTATATCTTCTTTACTGTATGGAGGATTAGCAATTTTTGCCAGTGCCTCCTTTCGCGTTATCTTCCCACTAAGCACCTGAGCTGAGTAAGTGATCTTCCGCTTATCAATGCCAAATTTTTCATACATCCAATACCCGATGGCAAACTTTGTAAAAAGATTTTCGTGGTGGTGCTCTCCGTAGTAACGCCAGCCAAATTTATCAATGAGAAATTGCTGGGCATCCTGTTTATTGTAATCAATGAAATTATAGACCGGAAAAAGTTTCACACCCTTTACATACCCTAAATAATATAATTCAACCAATGATAACATCGGAAAGGTTTTAAGTTTGACTTTTCCATACATCTTATGCAGGTGTAGCAACTGTTTTTGGTCAGAGTAGGTCCACTCAGTTGGTTGTTTTCCCTCTGAACGGAAATCATTACCGATAAATATATACTTTACACCGATTTTCGATGCTAATTTATAAAGTATCGATTGAATTGCTATATCTGTAGGAACATCTATCCAAGGCAAACTTGCTTCCATATAGCATCTCATAAGGTCCTTAATCTCTTCATAATCAATTACATAGGTTTCGAGATCAATTCCAAGAGCGTTTGTCATTAATTGAATATTAGCAACAGCGATTTCCGAGTTCCAGCCATTATCTAAATTTACTGCAAGAGGTCTTAAACCTGCTTCCTTTATTACGTAAAGCAAGTATGAACTGTCTGTCCCGCCACTTACTCCAACAACACAGTCATATGATTTGTTCTTCCATTCTCTTCTAGTTTCCTCAACGACTTTAATCCATTTCCTTTTTCCCTCCCCCCCTCGGGGAAATTCATACATCAACTTTTGCTGAATTCTGGCATAATTAGAAACACCATTTTCATCAAAAACAAAACCAGGAACTGTTTCATCCCAAATACCAAGTTTACAAATCATCTAACGTTTTTTTCTGTGAGGTATAAATGATTTCTTAAGTAGATATTTGATAACATCAATATCGGAACCAAATATGTTTAATAAATACTCATATTTCATTGCTTTTCTAGCACTCTGAGGGTTGATTTTTGTGTTATAACTTAAAATAAATCCTTCATCATTATTTATATTAAGATAATCTATTGTAGTCTCCTCAATGGATTTTACCACATAGTTTTCCTGTCGTGTAAAGTACAACTTATACGAAGGGTAGTATTCATGATTCATTTTTACAGAGAGCCCGATTTGCGTTAGTTCTGAAAAATTTTGATCAAAAATAAAATTGCCAAGGCTATAAAATATATATTTGCCTTTATATATTTCCAACCCCTGAACAACATGCGGATGGTGCCCAATTATTAGATCCACACCCAAATCTATCATTGAATGAGCGATCTCCCGTTGAGTGATCGAAGGAATCATTTCATATTCATTTCCCCAATGTAGGGACAATACCCAAAAATCATCATCTGCCTTAAATTGGTCTTTGAAATGATTTGTTAGTGTGAGCTGATCAACAAGCCAATATGCACCATCGAAATAATTTTCGTTAATGAATGAACAATTCCATAACTTATAATTTTTGTCCTTATCTCTAATAGTAGTGGGGCCCGGGTGAAGTCCGCAAACCGAGATATTTCTTTCGTGAAGTTGATCTAAGGTAAAATCGCATCGTCGACGACCATGTTGAGCAAAATGATTATTTGCGACACACGCAATCTGTTGCCTATCTGAAAATAAATCAAGTGAGCCAGCATAACCTGAATATAATTTTTCCTCGAAAGTTAATCCAGTTAGCGAAGGTACGAGTGAGTATTCGAAATTATATATCACATTTAATACATCACCCAGTAGTATGCTCCATACTTTCTCGTCGATAATCGAGCGATAATCATTAATGAAATTTGTCCTAATACCTCGTCCCTGATGATAAACATTTTCACCAAGCATCAAATCTCCTAAAAACAGGAAACTACTCATCGATAATAGATTTAAACTTTGAGTTCTTATTATATTGGAAAATCCCATCAAACATTACGACGAAATCCTCTCCATCCAATAATCTAGTTAACTTATTATTTATTAACATTTTAAGTGTGTCATCATATTTTCTAACCTTCAGAATAATCTTCAAATGACCGTTCTTTCTTATAACCTGATATTGGTCAATTTCTGAAAATCCGTAAAATAGATCATTGAAAACTGAGCCATGAAGAGAATTTCCATTTTTTAATCTTAGTAAGTCTCGTGTCCGACCAGTTAAATTGTAGATTTTTGGGAAATTAACACCACAACTACAGTTCCCATATTTTATTTCACCAAGATCGCCCAGTTTGTATCGTACAAAAGGTAGAGATAGCGAAAACAGATTTGTAATCACTAACTCGTTCCTCCCACACTCCTTATTGAATATTGTTTCAACATAACAATCAGTATAATTCTGATGGAATCCATTCCTGCCCTGACACTCGTCGGCAACTATACCCCCGTCATGAGCTCCATAAACATCAATTACAGTGTTACAAAATCCACTTTCCAGTTCTTTTCTAAAGTCAGCTTGAAGTGTTTCAGATGTAGTAAAAACAGTATCGACAAGCTTGTTCTCTAAGTGCATAGCATCGAATAAACTTCTTATTGAACTTGGATAACCATAAATATACTTAATGTTCATACGACGAAGTAGTTGATACAATTTTTGTGATGAAGACTCAACTAGTACCTGACCATCAAAAAATGTTCGTCTTTGAAGATAATTATAGACTATGCTTATGATTTTCCTACTTTTCCCTAGAGAATTTCCACCTACCACAAGAATATTATCATTTAAACTAAAATTTGAAGAATGATTCCACATGAACATATCAAAAGCTCTTAATCTCCCAATAGATAGACTATCGATTCTAAACCTAAAGGGCTCTCCTGAACTGCCTCCTGTGTACTTTTCCTCATAGCGAGGTGCGGGATTACTTAACATTAATTCAAAATGATCTTTAATAAAATTCTTATCGACAATTGGAAGTAGTTTTAAAACTGAATACGGGTCTTTTTTAATTGACGCTGGAGAAGAATTCAACAAAATATCTCTATAAAAATTATTCACATCTCTAATTTTGATTAGAAATTCTGCTAAATTCTTTTTCTGAATCTCACACAATAATTCAAATGGGTGGGATTTGATAGTGTTAAAGTACCGAAGTGACTGCACTACATTTGTACCTCTCAAGAAGTCAATTATTCTCAGACGTGCTTCACCTCGCATTAATTAACTCCTCAATTACTCGCAGTTTTAAACTCCAGTCTACCGATTGCGCCCGTAACTTGCGCCTCTGAATCAATATAGGGCTGTTTTCCTCAAGAGCCTTTCTAATTTGACTTAAAAAATCTTTCGGATTCGAAGCGAAATATATGAGGTCCTCCAACTCGGACTGGAGTTGAGGAATAGGCACTGAAACTATTGGCAGTCCAAGTGCTAGATATTCATATGTCTTCTTCGGGTTACAATTTTCGATCCATTCTGCTTTCTTCCAATTCAATATCCCTAGATCAAAATATCGCGCATAATCCGGGAGTACCCTATAATCGACTGCAGGGAAAAAGTGGACGTTACGATATTGATAAAGTCGCGAATAATCATACAATTGATCCCCTATTAATACTAAAGTAAAACCCTCTTCTGCAATCTCAACAAGAATGTCCTGATCGTTTGCGCCAGTTAATGACCCAAAATAACCTATAATTGGTTTGGGTAAGTCTTGGAGTAAAGGTATTTCGTGATAAAAATCTTTGCAGAAATGGTTAAAATCTACGCCATGAGGAAAAGTAATCACTTTCTCTTTGTCATTGACCATGGATTCAATTTTCATTGCGATCTTATTGGAGGCCGCCAATACTACATCTGCAGAATTGAATATTCTTTTTTCAATTTCATAAATTCTTGTGCGTGACTCATGGGTGATATTTCTCAAATCGTGAAATAAATCTCCAGCATTGTGAACCCAAGGGATTTTCTCGAAAGATGAAATAAGTTTTGAGACATCATTGGCTGTCGCAGTAATAAAAACCAGTGGCTTAATTCTGAGAATCATCATCATAAATTTGATCTGTAAAAAGATAAGGCGAGAATTAAGTTTAACTATCCATCGGTTATCAATAAGCGGTATGTAGATAGGCGAAAGAACAAGAAATCTATCATTAACAATTCTAAGCATTAGCAGATGTTGTTTTATTTTAGCCAAAACTCGCTTACCGATTTTATTCTTGCTTAGATTCCCAATACTTAATTTTAAAGAACGATGCGGCATAGGATTAATCCAGAGAACTGGATAATTCTTCTTATACATCTCATTGACTAAATTACCTACACCGTACATATGAGTATTTGACCAGGGATATCCGAAGGTCACAACCCATCTATTAGAATTATTCAACTTCTTGACAGTCTCGAGTAGTAATGAGCTCTCTAAATCTCATAAAAGTATAGTCATTCTCTAATAGGAAGTCTGTCAATTTGTCAAGTAGTTCATCTTGTCCCTTGTGAAAACGATGATGCAACAGTATCCCAATTTTATTTGTAATGCGTGATGCCTTCATAACATACGCCTTCAACTCGTCGAAGGTGTAGTGTTCACATTCATTCTGGCCAGTCTGACGCTTAATAATATTAATACAGGTACCAAAATCATAGAAATTGTAGTTCATTACAAATCTATCATGGTAGCTTATCTTCTTACCTGCAACTCTACTCTTGCCAACAACTCTTCCAACGATATCTTTTAGAGTGTGGTAGAATTCGACACCAAATGATGTTGATATTGCTTTGTATCCACAAGATTTAACCGCTTCAAGTGTTTGAACATTGTACGCTCCGTATGGGAAACTGATAACTTTGGTCCAAAGTTGTCCGAAATACTTATCCAATAAATTCCACCCACTCAGTAAATCAGCTTCTTGGTCGATGAAATCCCTTTGACCACCGAACTCAAAACCATAAGGATAAATATTCCTTTTATTATGATCGAATCCATGCTGAATAACCTCAATTATATCACACTCATCATTCATCGAATTAATCCAATCAACAACATCTTGAGTAATATTTGCTGGTTCAACAGCTAACGACAAGGGTATTTTTTTACTTCTTAATAAAGAATGGATATTAATTAGCTCACTGTCAAGTTGTTCTCTAACATCATCGTTTCTTATAAATGCGATTTTACTCATATTCTACCATTTAAAAGTTAATAGCAGCTTTTTAAGAATATTTACAACCACATTAGCATATTTATACCTCTTTGGAGAATGCTGCAGTATGAATCTTGTTGAATATAGAATATTATTCGAGCTTTTAAAGCGGAAAAGATCTTTTAGGTAGTTGACTTTCCCATTTGAACGCGCTGACCCACCAGTGAGGTTAACGAAACTATATATTATTGCAGGTTTTATGACGAGTAATACATACCCTGATTTGTACGCTTTTAATGTAAGCGATTCATCCGAACCATATTGAGGATATCTATCTTCTTCAAAAAGTCCAAACTTATTAAAAAACTCATAAGGAAATAGCGTACCCCTACCCGTTAGGCTATGAGAATGAATTAATTCGGGTATGCCAGCAATTGATTCACCCTTAAATAAAGCATATGATCTTAAATTCCATGGATTCCAATTATATTTGGTTCCGGCATAGTTTACAATGTTCCGATCATTAATATCCACAACTAATGAACCAAGAATTCTTGAGGGATTGCAATATTTTAGTAAATTCTTTATATATTCCTTTTCAACTCGTAAATCATCATTTAGGGTAAGAATGTATTGGTTCTTGTCATTTATGGCTCTTCGTAAGGCAGCGTTAATTGCTCTTGACCAAAACCAATCAGAAGTTCCTTCTATAAAAACAACATTTGGGAATTCGTTTATGATCATGAGTTTTGTTTTATCAGAGCTTCCCGAATCGGTGACATAAATCTTTATTTTCGTGATTCCCAATTCCTGGCTTTCCAGATCAATAAGTAATTGTCGCAGGATCTGACAGCGATTGAAAGTAGGAATTACGACACCGAGGGTTTGGATTTCATTCATAAATACTTCTGATCCATTTTACAGGATTCCCCCCCCATATTTCACCCGCAGGGATGTTTTTCGTAACAACCGAACCCGCAGCAATGATAGATTTTTCACCAATACTTACCCCTTTCAAGATAGTAGTATGAGCACCGATAAAGACATCGTCACCGATATCCACAGAAGCTGTTCCTATCTTTGACCTGTCCTCAGAACTTGATCTTCTATCCAAGAAGTTAAGTGAGTGAAAATCGGTATCGTAAATTACAGTATTGCCTCCAATCTTAACATTGTCCCCAATCTGTATGCTCTTCAGACATACTATTGCGACTCCACTCATACCGACATTATGGCCAATCTTTAATTCAGCATTTTCCCCAACTATAAAAAAACACTTCTGCTGCCTACCAATCTGATTATACAAAAAGCCATTATTTATAGTTAAATTTTTACCAATCATAAATTTACCCTTATTTCTTATCACAGGTATCCCATTCGACCGAACTATATTAGCATATTTTACTTTATTTCCCTTAAGAATAAAAGGAAATACAATCTTTGTAAGAACTTTATTTATTTGCAATCTTATAAAATAACCTATCCTGAATAAAAACACATACATATTATTATATATTTCGATATAAATTATGATATAAATTCAGATAACTATCCTTTATTATAGAACGATCATGCCTTTTACGAGCAGTACTTATAGCATTTATACGTATTGAGTTAACTAAATGATCATCATCAAGGAGTTCTCTGATCGAGTTAACGAGATTCTCGACAGAATTATCGACTAATATCCCATCGTAGCGATTTTGAATGATTGAAGACAACCCTCCAACATTAGTAGCTATGACTGGTAGCCCAGCAACTTGTGCTTCACATACCGTATTTGGGCTATTATCAATATAGGACGGATGCAAAAGCACGTAGGATTTTGAAAAAGCAGATACTAATCCAAGTGTATCCAAATAACCTAAAAACTCAATATCGTTTTCCACTATTTTTGATATATTCAATTTTATTAAGAGATTTTTGAATACAAGTGGATTAATAAATCCAGCGATGCTTAGTTTAAGACTAGAACTTTTTCGCTCCTTTTTTAGAACGGAGAATGCTGAGAGAACTCTATCAATTCCTTTTAAGGGGTGAGTTCCCCCCACAAAGAGCAAATATTTTTTATTGTATGAAAATCTTTCTTTAAAGAATTCTTCTCTTATTACCTCCCAAATACAAGTTATATCAGCTGTTGGATTTATTTCTTTAATATAACTTGTGTCAAAATGTGTCCTGGCGGTAAATGTTTTATTTTTTTTTACCTCATTTGTTTCATAAAACGATGATAGTGACCATGAAGCTATATTCCTTAGATAATTATGATATTTGGGGAAATAAAATCTTAATTGCTTTAGCGTGCTACTACATTCACGCATTATACCTTGCATTGATATAATGCATTTTTTTTTATAAGCCGAAATAGAGGAGAAATACTGATGTTCAGTCCCATGCAGATGAATAATATCTTTTACCATGTTCTCAGTAAATAATATTTTTTTCAACTGAATGATTCGAATTTGATATAATGATAGTAGATCTAATGCATTTTTGACCACTGGCACATAATAAATTGTAATAGATGGAGTAAAAGCTAGCACTTCAACTCGGTCTAGCCCAGGTATTGGTGAAACAATATTAATTTTTAACTCACCATTTTTTGTCAATAATAATGCCAATTCACTAATCCAAGGCGCTGTATGCATAGTGTTATCTCTGACATACGGAAATGGAGCGATCCAAGTAATCTCCATTATACTTCTCTACGAGATGTAAGGAGTGAATATCCAAAACCAATCCAGATCCAGAAAATCATATGATAGGTGTTAATTCTTAGTAAAGATATTTTATATTCGTTTATGGTTATAGCAATCAACAATAAAAGCAATCCAACACTTATAACCTCTTTATAAGAACTTATTATTTTGAAGGTGTTGACCCTTTTGTATAGTCCATAAATTAAGAATAAAATTAACATCACAAAGGCTACAGCACCCATCCAACCGTATAGCATAGGAAGTGATAAATATAGACTGTGATAATCAGCCCGTTTTATATTGGGATCACCGAACCATGCGGTTTTATTACTTTGTGGTACCCCCCAACCATAACCTATAAACCAATCTTCCTGCGGAAGTCTTTTAATGAAATAAGAAAAAGCTACTTCTCGTGGTGTCCCCTCGCCAGTGATGATATTTTGTTCTCCTCCGATCGTGATTGGCGCAGCTAGATCCTCGTAAATGAACCTTTCAATTAAAAAACCTAATCTTAAAGGGCCCCATAAAACAGCAATTACACCTACAGTAATTAGAAGGAAAGGGGCATATTGTCGGAAAACACTTTGAGAACTCTTCTTTGAAAAATACACAAATAAAAAAAAGATCGTTCCAATTATCATCAAAGCTACAGAAGATCTTGAAAACGAAAGGAAACAATTCAATGCGGAAATAATTAATCCTAAAGTCAATACTTTTTTAGATATCCCATAACTTCTATGAATAGCTAAAAAGGGGAGAATTAAAAAGAAAATCACCATACCATACTCCCCATATATCTCAGAATGGTAAAATGTACCCATCATTATATTATCCCCAAACTGAGAATAGAAAGTAGGCAGTAAAGGGGTTATCTCTGTTTCATAGACACCAAATTTTGTTATTAAAGAAACAAAAACGTTATATACAGACATAAATATTGTGATTTTGATAAAACTAACAATTCTTTCATCTGTCAAGTCAATTCTTATTGCCATAATAAATATAACCAAATAACCTAAGAATGACGCAATATTAACAATCATTAAAAACGCAGGTGATTGGTTCTTAAAAACCCAACCAAGAATGTTTTGAAATAGTAACACTGCGACTAATATCAGTACTGATTTTCTCAATATGATGTTATCATACTTCTTATTTTTATTAAGGAAGAAGTTTAGCAAAAAAGAGAGTGTTGCGATTAATGTGTTAAGTCCTCCGTACGTTGGTATAAAATCGAAATGAGACAAGATATATAATACCATTAGAAATTCAAAGTACAAGTTCTTGTTTAGCAGTGTAAAAAACAGAAAAAAAGATAAAAAGAACAAGACTGAAAAATTAATTGCTATATTTTGGAATAGCGTAAACAGAGTACCATGCGCTAAGATTAATAGCACCAAAGAAGTTATAATAATCTTTTTCTGAGAATACTCTACCTCGGAATAATTAAAATTAATAGTTCTCTCTATTTTGGCATCCTCACAGATTTAGATAATAATATTGTCAACGATCTGAAAATAAATTTGTAAATAAGCGAAGCCAATTAGTTGAATCAATGCGACGAGCTAATAATGCTGCATTTTGACCCATTTCATTCGCGACAGATTCGATTTTGACCATCAAATCAGTTAATCTTCTTGTATCTTCAGGTTCAAACAGGAGGCCACTATAATTTTCTTGGACAATTTCGACCACATTCCCACAGGCTCTTGTTGCTATAATGGGTAATCCACTTGAAGCCGCCTCGTGTAAAACAATCGGCCAATGATCTCTTCTTGAAGGTAGAATAAAACAGCCTGATTCTCTCATTATATCTGCAATTTCCGTTTGTGATCGTCCCCCCTTATTATGAACTTGATTAAGAGATACAACCAAATCATTTAATTCCCCATAACCAACCATTACCAGTTCCCATGGGGCTTTGCTAAGTCTTTTGTATTCATCATAAGCGTTGAGCAGAGTATCTACACCTTTCGTTAAACTGTAATTCCCAACAAAAAGAAATCTTTTTGGCCAAGACTCATAATTATATGATCTGCTTTTTCCTATTTGCTGGAATAGATTTGAATCACAAGAATATAATCCCGTAAATATTTTTTTACGTGGTAAACCAAATTTAATTAAAGTTTCCAACGCTTTATATCCTGGCACCCAGAAATAATTAAAATGTTCCCAGGATCGAAATTTCATTTTAATATATCTTTTCCAATCTATACCAAAATTCTTATAATAGTGATCAGTGCAACCTATAGTAAGTATATTTCTTCTTGCGGCATATTTAATCAGAAGTTCATAATGGTCTCCGATGGTTAGAGGAGCAACCACGACATCTGGGATAAATTCATTTATTTTCTCTTTTATCCATTCTTTTTTATAATTACATAGTGTGAGGTTATAATATTCGAGGTTATGATGCTTAAGATCAAATCGATAGATTTGATTACTATAATTTGATGGAAATTGTTCAATAACTGTTATAGCATATAGATCTGTTTTCAATAACTCGTCTATGCCACGTGCAAGAAATGATGGAACATTTCCCCATAATATCATTATTTTTTTATTTTTCATTTTTGAATTGATGTCTTTTTGAAATATTGCTGTTATTTATCAACATAAAAGTATTTATGCTAAAACAATAAAGAATAATAAATCAGACCTAACGACAAAGGAAAGTTTTTATTATTTCCAAAGATTTTTTATTCATCGTCTGAACAGAAAAGTTAGAAAGATAAGTAGTAAATTTCATCAACTCATAATAATCCTCAGAAAGGATATAATGCATTAAGTTTTTAAAGTCACACTCTGAGCGAACAACATTAGGATATTTGTCTAAAAATAAATATCTGTTTAAATGATCATTTTTCATTATGGAATTGAGATCCAGATATTCGAATTTTTTTTTTGAATTTTTTAGACCAAAAGGTGCAAATGCTAACTGTATAATCAATTTGTTTAAGACTGCAGCTTCAAGCGCCATTGTTGTCACAATATTAATCACTACTTTACATTTATCAATCACTTCTTTCTTAACAAATAAATGATAGTCGTCTGTTGTATCATAAACGCTTGTATCAAAATAAATATTATCAATAGATTTTATGGAATCGTAAATGCCTTTGTCTTTTATATTAGGATAAGGTCGCACCAAGATATGGGTAGGATCTCCAACTTCTTTTAAATTATTACTAATTAACCGCAATAATTCAATTTCCTGATGAACCGCATTATATGAAGAACTGAACAAAAATAAATAGTAATTATTTACATTTGAGCTAACAAATTTAATAGTCGGATGTTCAGAACTATATTTGTATTCACTTAAAAGATAATCAAATTGTATAGCACCAGAAATTTTAATTTTATCCTTTGGTATTTTATGTAATCTATGGATATCTTCACCCATATATTCATTCCACACCCAATACTCATCAAACAGAGACGGTAAAAAATTATATTTATAAGGGTTATCCCATGAATAAATCAAACAAATGATCCGTGAACCGTTTTGGCGCGCTAATTCCAATAATTGTAAGTTTTTTGTAAAAAATCCTACAAAGAGAAACTTATCTGGGAACTGTAACTGATCTCTATTATTTATGAACGAATAAAAGAAAGCTATTATTTTGACGATCTTATTAGAATTTAGTATTTTGGGCAAAAAATTTGACAAATATTTGATACATCTTACGACTTTACTAGGTTCAAAATAAAGATCTCGTAATCTACCATAAAAATAATTGGTGGTTTTTAGGGGAGGCAGAAAAAGAACCAATACTGAGACTAGAATAATAAGGAACTTGGGTTCATCCGCAAGTCGATATTCGATTTGATTTGAGATTACAAACTCTAAATCCGACTCATTAATTTCTCTCGTAAACCAAACTGTTGGATTTGAATAATTTTTCATAGATAAAAGAAGCGTTCTTACTCCACTTAACCTCAAGCTATCTGCCAGAATACCAATATCAGCCATTATCAGCACTCCAAGATAAAGCCATTTTTTCAGCTATAATCCAGTCGGTTTCTGAATCGATATTAGTATAATATTTGGATTCATTTATTATTTTTCCTACACTTCCAAAAACCAACCGCTTATTCTTAATTATTCCAGTAACTTTTGAAACATAAACCGCCCCATCACGATAATACGCATTATGTAGATCTTGTCGTCGTAGTGCAAATTTTCTCCAGCCAAGAGCCGGTAAAATGTTTGCATAATTTTCAACGAGGACCCATGCGGGATGATATTGATGCGGAAGTTTGAGAACTGTTACGAGGCAGTCGAAATCTTGCTCAGAAAATACTTTTATACAATCATCAATTAATCCGCGTCGTCTAAATGGATACGTCGGCTGCAACAAGCAAATAGCATCATAATTCTCACCTATTTCACTTAAATATTTTATGGCATGTTGAACGACACTAACCGACTTAATTCTATCACCGGATAGATAAGCTGGTCGTAAAAATGGTAAATCTACCCCCATTTTTGTACATACTTCAGCGATTGCTTCGGAATCTGTGCTTACTATCAATTTGGTTAGGTGAGTGCATTCCAATGCAGAATTTAATGTATATTTTATTAATGGTATTCCATTAAGTTTCTTAATATTCTTACCGGGGACACCTTTAGAACCACCGCGAGCAGGGATAATTCCTAATACCCTCATTCTGCAACCTCAATGATTGGCTTCTTCATATCTCTTAATACTTTATTAGAAAGATAATCTGGGACCACACCATTAGCAATATTTTGGTAGATAACCTTAAGAATTTCACTATTAAGATCTCTTCGTCTGAAGAGCTTCCCACCAGTGATATTCTGTTTAGTGAGGCTCTGACGACCACTAAGAAATTGCTGAAGTATATCAGGTAATTTCTCTCCTACTTTCAAAATAACTTTGTTCCCAATATCGTGTACAGAATCGGAATAGTCTAAATTCGGTCTCAATTGAGCAAGTATGCCTCCGGCATCAACTTCATTGATCGCCAAATGAATTGTTGAACCGACGCATTCCGGCTCGTTAAAATACAAAGGCCATAAATTCGTACCCGAACCTCGATAATATGGGGATAAACCTAGATGAATATTAATTATCCTTTGGGGAAATAATTCAAGAAGTTGAGTTTTAATAATTGATGTTCCGAAAAGAACCAGATAAGTTGGTTCCATATCTCGAATCAAAGAGACTATTTCAGGGCTATTGATCTGTCCCTTTTTAATCAAAACATAAGCATCAACTTCAGGAAATTCATCACTCTTTGTAAAGTACTTTTGTTCAGCCTCTTCACGAGCAATAAGATGCCGTTGCATAAATATTTGATCTTCAGATGGTAATTGAGAATAATCTTTCACAAAAGCAGTCTTCTCTTCAGAAATTACTCCGATCAAGTCAAAGGATTTTTTTAGAATCCTGGCAATATACTTGTGCCTTCTATGATTACTCGTAAGTAAAACTATCCGCATTTTAAAACCAGGATCTGATGGGTAATAAAACTAATTCCTGTTGATTTGCAAACATCGGATTCGCGCCCCCCGGCACATCGTTGCAGGCAAATCTTGCTAGACTCAAAGGATTATGCTTTAAAGAAACATTCACAGCCCTTTCCATAGAAAAGCCGAAGATATAGCCATTAGCAGATACTGCATCAAAAATCTCCCTTGATAATGACTCTTTGCTACCGTATGGATAGCTAATCGACCTAAACTGTTTGATCCCCAATTCAGATGCAAAATTCTGTGGCTTACTAAATTCTTCATAAATCTCATTCGCTTTCAATTTTGCGACTGGTAAGTGGCGATGACAATGACAACCCAACAGACCATACCGATCAAGTTTAAGAATTATATCGTTATTAAAATACAAAGAGTTAATATCCTCCGAGATAGAACTGTTGTAAAGTTCAAATAAATTATCGACTAAACTTGAAGCCGTTTTAATATCGAGTTTGAAGTTGAGAAAATATTTAAGTTTTGCATTCGATTCCGTATCATAACGATAGTGATTGGAAGCAACTCTTGAATCCTCCTCACTTAGTAGATCTCTGTTCTCCGAAATTTGGAAGTAATTTTTAGTTGCTTTTAATATATCGGAGGCTGAGACATAAGATCTCAAGAGATGAATCTTGTGGACATCTGACACCTCATTTTCAACATAATTTACGGTATTTATAAAAAAAACTGCAGGAATTCCTTTTCTAACTAATATCGGAAACGCGTAGTCGTATTGCTCCCGAAGACCATCATCAAAGGTGATCATAATCTTAACCGAATCTATATTTTCATTTTTATCAATAAGAGTAATTAAATCCGCTTGACTAATGAATTCACCAATCTTAGATAATTTATCCAATTGATCAGAAAACTGGGTTGGATTTATACCTACAATGCCATTATACGGGAAATTAAATCTCTCCCTTATGTAATGATAATTAACTACCAATAACACTAAGAACCAATTTTCAATATCGTATAGTCTTATGGAATCTGGGTTTAATTTGTTCCAAGACAGAGGCGATTTTTTTCCCCGAATCACCTTCTCCATATAAATCACTCATTGGATACTTCCCCGATCTCAATTGTTGTTTAACCGCCTTAATGATTTCACTTGAAGATGGTTCTATATCAATAACATTAGCGCTTCTTTCGCGCCGATGCTGTCGTGATCCTATGTTGACTACTGGAGTTCCTAAATAGCCACTCTCCCGAATGCCAACACTAGAATTTCCAATCAGACACCTCGAGTGATTAATTAATCTCAGGAAATCTTCCGGTTCCATATTTTTAAAGAAATGGATGTTCGTAGGATTATTTTTCTCCCGAAAATTTCTAATACCGTTAGATGTTCCATCGGCTCCAGCATCAACATTTGGCCAAAACCATAGGGTTGGTAGATTTGTCTTATGCACTGCTTCCAGTGTTTCCAAAATCTGTGTTCTGGCCAGTTGAAATTCTGTTGTAACAGGATGCTGCATTACCACTAAATATCCTGAGGTAATATCGGGAGTATAACCCACACCTCCATATTTATCATATGGGTTAAATACTAGCGTGTCCTCATTACTAATCTTTTTTGCTAGGTCGATAGACGGGCAACCCGTGTTAATCACATATTCCGGATCTTCACCCATCATAACAACACGGTTTCGAGCACCCTCTGTAGCAACCAAATGTATGTCTGACAATTTAGTTATCGCATGGCGGACCTTTTCATCGATATTCCCCGTTACTTCGCCTCCCTGAATATGCACAAGCGGAATATTTTGGTATGAAGCAGCAATTGCCGTAGCTATAGTTTCATATCTGTCTGCAATTGTAATAACCATGTCCGGTTTAAGATTGTAGAATACATTAGCCAACTCCAAAACACCAAGTCCTGTGGTTTTAGCCATAGATGTTGGGTTTTCGCCCTCCAAGACAAAATAAACTTGTTCCGCAATTTGAAAACCATCCTGTTCGATATATTTTATTGTGCTACCATAACGATCCAGTAGAGCTGAAGCTCCTATAACTAATAATAATTCCAGTTTTTCAGATTCCTTTATCGCTTGAAGGGCGCTTTTAATCCTGCTATAACTCGGACGTGCGGTTATTACTGAACATATCTTTCTTTTCGTCACTGACTACCTCCAGACAACTGATTTAATTTCATCGAATAAGGATTTATTTGTGAGTTGAAAAAGAAAAAGGTATCCAAAAAGACCCAAAGAAACTTGGACAAGCAATAAATAGACATTGCTAATTTCAATTGCATATCCCAATAACTTAATCGATAGAATCATCATCAGCGAAATCTTAATCGGCTCGAATAAATCCTGTAGTTGTTCTATGATGGAATAACCAATAGATTTTCCGCAAAAATAAGAGTTGATGAGAAATGTTATGACAGCTTGCACACCAAATCCTACCGCTAAAAGTTGAATCCCGCCAAAAGAGCAAAATAAAATAGTAATAAAAAACAAAGCCTGATTCAAATATGCCAACCTCATGTACATTTTCATTTCATTCCGCACCTTAAGAATATTGACATTAATAGAGTTCATAGGATTGAACATGCCATACAAACTAATGAACCATAAAAGCGGAACGGTTGGCAACCACTTTTCTGTTAGCAGAATTCGCACAAAGTCCTCAGATATTGCAATCAGGCCTAACATTGCGGGAAAAATAAGAAAGGAAAATCCTTTGTAAATCTTTTTATACGCTGATTTTAATTTTTTATCGTCATCTTTCACTTTAGCAAGTATAGGATAGCTAATATTTTCAAAAATATATTGGATATTCGTTGATGGTATCTCCATTAGACTTTTTGCCTGGGTGAAATATCCAAGAGGTACAGCCCCAAAAGATTTCCCGATTATCACATTTACCGAATTCCTGATCATATGCCCTGAAAGTGCGGTGGAAAGGATCTTCCAACCAAAAGAAAAAAGTGGTTTTGATTTTTTGAAGTCTATATGTGAAAATGTCGGGTGCCATAATCCGGCAAACCAAAGATATCCTGACTTGACCAAAGATTGCAGCAAAGTCTGAAAAACCAGTGCTTTTACGCCATAGCCCAAATATGCAAGAATAACCGCAACAAGTCCTGAGATTGTTGTGGATAAGACGTTTGCTACAGTAAGAACTCTATAACTTAAGGAACGAGTCAATAAAGATGCTTGCACTGACCCAATAGCATTAATTACCAAAGCTAAACCAAGCAAGCGTACTATTTCAACTAATAAGTGCTCATTATAAAAGCTGGCAATAAAAGGAGCGGAGATGTACAGAATAACATAAAAAATTGTGGAAATTGAAGAATTATAAATAAAGATAGTGGTTAATTCCGAGTCACTAATCGAATCCGCTCTAATTATGGCGGCTCCAAGACCACTTTCAACAAAAAGATTCGCTAAAAGAATAAAAATTCCAACCATCCCGATTAACCCATAATCGCTTGGTGATAGTAGACGGGTTAGGTAAATAGCAATAGTAAATCGAATAGCTTGAAAACCAATCCTATCAGCGACTAGCCAAAGGATGCCCTTAATCCCTTTTGTCTTAAGAGTTTCAGTCATTCATACTATTCTAGATCATCATAGCTTAAGAAAGAGTTCCTTTTCTTATCTTTATTGATTTTTTTTCCTATAATGCTCTGAAAATTTTTGGCTGGAATGCCCAAATTACTAGGCTTCTTTGATTCCAGGTCTTCAAAATAAATCACTTCTCCTGCTTTTAAATCGCGTCTTAAAGCAATACTTTTCCCAAAAATTGCTTTATTCTTTTCGCTTATTATCTCTTTTCGACCCATTGAATTAAATATTTCTTCCAGATACCTAACCCCACTCACGAGTTCAGAAATCTCAGAAATAGTTAGAGAAGACAAAGCATCGGGACCGAACATCCTTCGATCAAAGACTGCATGAAATTCAATTTTTTCAGCTCCCATTGCTATTGCAGCAAGTGATGTGTAGAATTTCCCACTGTGATCAGAAAACCCAACAGGTAATTTATATCTAAGCTTAAGCAATGGTATAATATCTAACCCAATATTTTCTGGTCTTGTTGGGTATTCAGTTGTACACTGAAAAATAGAAATCCTATCCAATGCATCTTTAAGAAATTCGATAGTTTCGTCAATTTCTGAAAAATTCGAAAGTCCTGTACTTAACAATATCGGCTTCCCTGTTGATACAATTCTTTTCAGCATTAAGTAATTTGATAATTCACCGCTTCCAATTTTATATCGTTTCAATCCAATCGATTCCATCATTTCAACCGCAGCAATAGAAAAAGTTGAGGCAAGGAACTCCATATTTCTAGATTCACAATGTGTTTTAATTTCCCTCCACTGATCGCAAGAAAACTCCATACGCCTCCAATAATCAAATCGCGTTTTATCCACATAGCTAAATTTCACGCGGAATTCTTCAAACTCACTGCTTTCAGAGTCCGCAATATGTACTTGGAATTTAATGGTATTAATACCGGTTTCTGCAAGCGCATCTATATATGAATGCAGTATACCTAAGCTACCATCATGGGCTTGACCTATTTCAGCTATTATTTCGATCTTAGACAATTTTAGCTCTTCATCTACGACTTAAACACATTCCCATTCTTCACCCCACCCTTCTCAAACGCGTTTCTCGTATCAACAATAAGTTTGGAATGTGTGGCAATGAATTTGTAGTCATAACCTGAGTGATCTGTGCTCAATAAAACCAAGTCATACTTGCTTAAGTTTTCAGGTGTAAGCTCCACCGAGATCATTTCGTATTTATACTTGCGTGTCGGAGGAAGTTTCGGGATGTAAGGATCGTTATAATCAACTTCAGCGCCTTTACCGCGAAGGAGGCTTATCAGTTTAAGCGAAGGCGACTCGCGCATATCATCTATATCTTTTTTATAGGCAGCGCCTAAAATCAATACCTTCGCGCCACTCAGCGGCTTCTGATATTTGTTAAGAATATCGGCGCAGCGTTCAATAACATAATAAGGCTGGAATGTATTTATCTCACCTGCCAGTTCAATAAATTTTGTATTCTGATCATACTGGCGCGCTTTCCAGGTAAGATAGAAAGGATCAATCGGGATGCAGTGCCCGCCAAGTCCCGGACCGGGATAAAAAGCATTAAAGCCAAATGGTTTTGTTTTGGCTGCGTCAATCACTTCCCAAACATCAATATTCATCTTATCAAATACCATTTTAAGTTCATTTACAAGAGCAATGTTAATGGCACGATAAATGTTTTCTAAAAGTTTGGTGGCCTCCGCGGCACGGGGAGAACTTACCGGAACGGTTTTCACTATTATCTGGTCATAAATGGCTTGCGATATCTCAAGGCACGCCGGGGTTACACCACCGACAACCTTTGGTATAGTGGCTGTATTGTAACTTGGATTGTTTGGGTCTTCTCTTTCAGGAGAGAAAGCGAGGAAAAAGTCTTTTCCCACTTCATATTTCTGTGCAGACTTACTCGCCTTTTCCATAAGAGGAAGAAGGATCTCGTCAGTAGTACCCGGATAAGTGGATGATTCCAATACAACCAGCTGTCCCTTTCTCAGGTACTGAGCAGCCATCTTAGCAGAACTCTCAACGTATGATAGATCCGGTTCGCGGTGTTTGTTTAAGGGAGTGGGGACCGCGATGATGACCGCATCTACTTCCGGCAGACGCGCAAAATCGCTTGTGGCTTCAAATAGCCCTGATTTAACTGCGCCGGCGATCCGGTCTGAGGCAATATGCTTTATATAACTTTTACCGCCGTTCAATACAGGGATTTTACTTTCATCTATATCAAAGCCGATAGTTTTAATTTTTTTAGCTACGAATTCCAGGGCTAAGGGTAATCCTACGTAACCCAGCCCGATAATACCAACAACGTGTTTTTTGTTCTTGATTTTTTCCAGTAATTCAGTCTTAAGATCTGACATTAACTTTCTCTTAATTAAGGTTATAAAATTTAATCATTTTTTCCAATCCATCATACATATTATGTGAGGGAGAAAATGATAATAGCTCTTTTACTAAATTGATGTTGCAGTAACTGTGAATGATATCCCCTTTTCTCGGCGCAGTGTAATTAACATTTATTGCCTTACCCAACTGTTTACTAATCATTGCAAGCAGTTCATTAAGTGATGTGCGCTCTCCGGAGCCAAGGTTTAGAGGCTGACCAAATCCATTTTCCGCCTCAAGCGCAAGATGGTGGGCCTTAACCAGGTCTTCTATAAAAATAAAATCTCTGGTTTGTTCACCGTCGCCGAATATAGTCGGAGTATTGCCTTCGCTGATTAAACTAAGGAATTTGGGGATGACGGCGGAGTACTCAGAGTATGGATTTTGGCGGGGGCCGTAAGCATTGAAGAAACGGAATATAACTGTTTTAAGACCGTATGCAGTGAAGTAGAACCTGCAAAGCTTTTCACCCAGAAGTTTACTTACACCATAGGGAGATAATGGGTTATCCTCATTCTTCTCTGTAATAGGGAGCTGCTCGGTGTCGCCATAAACCGCGGAAGAGGACGCAAAAGCAAAACGTTCCACGCCGTGCCTTCTTGCAGAATCGAGGACAATCTGAGTCCCGGTAAAATTTACGTCGTAAGTTTCGAGCGGGTTATTAAACGAGGCGGGAACAGAAGCGAGCGCCGCAAGATGAATTACAACGGACGCGCCCTCTATTGCAGTATCAACAACCTTTTGATTCCTTATATCCCCTTCGATGATAGTGATCCTCTCCTGCACAGACCCGAGATTATCAATATGACCGGTTGAGAAGTTATCCAATACGGTAACCTCCCAACCTTCAGAAACAAAAGACTCAACAATATGTGAGCCTATGAACCCGGCACCGCCGGTAACAAGCACCTTCCTCATTAACTAAATCCCCCGTGAAACTGAGCAGGATACGATTATGAACGCCCTTTCATACAATCACAGTGTTTGCATTCCATCGGGTACTGTTCGCTGTTACTGATGAATTCGGCAATCTTATCCACTACGTATTTGATCTGTTCCGGTGTAAGTTCAGGATAAATAGGTACCGCAAACGAATCATTACAAGCACAATTGGAAACAGGATAATCCTCATCCTTAGCGTTCAGGTAAGCGAAACACTCCTGCCTGTGGAAAGGAACGGGATAATAAATCTCGATACCGATTCCGTTATCAATCAGGAATTGCTTAAGCGCGTTGCGCTTTTCAACACGGAGGACATACTGATTATATATATGATAATTTTTTATGCTTCCGTCACCGGGATTATAAACAGCTTTCGGGAGGAGCACCTTGTTTTTATCATTAAACTCAATCTTACCGGGAGCTTCTGCCAGGCCAGCTTCAAGAAAATATTTGGTGTAGAGATCGGCATTCTTTCTGCGTGCTTCAGACCAGGAATCGAGGTGCGGTAATTTCACCCTTATGACTGCCGCCTGAATTGCATCCAGCCTGAAGTTGCCGCCGATGATCTTATGATAATATTTCGGCTTACCTCCGTGAACGCGCATTATCTTAAGCCTTTCATACAGTGCGGAGTCGTTAGTTGTAACGAGTCCGCCATCGCCAAAGCAGCCAAGATTTTTGCTCGGGAAGAATGAAAAACAACCTATGTTGCCAAAATTACCAACTTTGGTTCCGTCCTTATACTGCACGCCAATCGCCTGGGCACCGTCTTCAACGACAAAAAGATTATGCTTTTTCGCAAGTTCCATAACCGGAGCCATATCAGCGCTTTGTCCGTAAAGATGTACGGGAATGATAGCTTTTGTCTTCGGGGTGATTTTCGCTGCTATATCTTCAGGATCGATATTGAATGTGAATGGGTCAATATCAACGAATACCGGAGTAGCGTTCAATCTTGCAACTACTCCCGCGGTGGCAAAGAAACTATATGTAGGAACAATGACCTCATCGCCGGGCTTAATATCCAGCGCCATCAGAGCCAACAGGAGAGCGTCGGTTCCGGAAGAAACCCCAAGCGCATATTTGCAGCCGAGATAATCGCAAAGTTCTTTCTCCATAGCCTCAACCTCGGGGCCCATAATAAACATCTGTGATTCCGCGGTGCGAATGAGCGCGGCATCAATTTCATTTTTCATCGTCAGGTACTGACCTTTCAGGTCAAGCAATGGTACTTTCATTACGCAACTTCCTTTACAATGCCATCAGCATACTGATATTTCTTGCCCGTGCGTGAGCACACAGCAAAGCCGTCTTTGTCAAATGTAAGCCTCTCGCCTGCTTCGCTCATCCAGCCAATAATGCGGGCAGGATTGCCAACAACCAATGCATAATCGGGTACATCTTTAGTGACAACCGAACCGGCACCAACAAACGCAAATCGCCCTATTGAATGTCCGCAAACGATGGTGCTGTTCGCGCCGAGTGAGGCGCCTTCTTTAACTTTTGTATGTATATAATATTCCGCTCCAACCTGTGGATATTTGCTACGTGGATCTTTAATATTCGTAAATACCATTGAGGGGCCGCAGAAGACATAGTCATCAAGTTCCACGCCCTCATATACGGATACGTTATTCTGAATTTTTACAAAATTGCCTATCGTAACATTATTACCGACATTTACATTCTGACCCAAAACACACTTTTTCCCGATTTTTGAACCTGATTGTACGTGACTGAAATGCCAGATTTTTGTGCCTTCGCCAATTTCAACGTTATCGTCAACTACGGCGAGATTATGAACGAAATATTTTTTTTCTTCCATTTAATAAGATATAAGATATTAATTTAGGTGATTATTCGAAATTCTAATACTTTGAGTAGCCTCCTCAAGTATCTTTAAAACTTCCAGAGCGTGAGGCCCGTCAGTAAGAGGCTGTTTGTCTTCCAGGATGCAATTGTAAAAGTGTTTGTGTTCTTCAGCAAGAGGCTGCGCGTTTTCGAATTCAATAACTTCGTAGTCTGATTCAAATTTTTCAATTCCGTTCCCAACTTTTTTAAAGCCTTTAGGATAGAATTTCAGTTTTTCGGTTTTGAGACTATCCTCAAATACAAACATTCCCTTTTCACCAATAACGACAAGCCGCTGCTCTTTGAAAGGATGCAGCCAACTGACAAAAATATGCGCGTGAATGTTATTAGGATAAACAAGGTAGGTAAGGGTAGAATCTTCAATCTGATGCTGAACGAGATCAGCGCCTTTAGCGTAAACTGAGACGGGGTCAGTACCGGTGAGATACTGAATGATGGAAATGTCGTGGGGTGCAAAGCTCCAGAGAATATTCTCTTCACTTCTGATGGTACCAAGATTGAGGCGGTTACTGTATATATATTGTAACGCGCCGATTTTGCCTGCGTTCACCAGTTGTTTTAGTTTCAAAATGGCAGGGTGATACAAAAGTACGTGCCCAACCATAAGCTTTGCGTTATTAGCAGAGGCTGTATTTATCAGGGCCTGTGCCTCAGCAGACAATAGCGTTATTGGCTTTTCAACTAAAACATTCTTTCCGCTTGAAAGGAGTTGGGTGGCGATTTCGAAATGAGTTTCCGCTGGAGTTGCTATTATCACCCCCTGAATATTGGTGTCTGATAACACAGTGTCGAGATTATCAGTAAAAGATATGTCACCGGAAACAGCTTTGACTTTTTCCTCCGCTGCACTGAAAGTATCACACACAGTAACATTGCCCGGCCCCAGAAGAGAAACCGCTGTTTTAACGTGGTTTATTCCCCATTTACCGCTGCCGATTACTGCAACCTTAAGACCATTATACAACATTATCACCCCTCCTTAAGATCAGTGATTTTGAATGATTTGATATTTGAATAGTTTGACGAATTATCGTGGAAAAAAAGTGGTTATGGCGAAAAAGATACAGCTTCGCCATGTCAGTCACACACACCGCATGACTTTATGAATAATTAAGATTTAGCTTATAAATATATAATTTTATGGGGTTTATTCAAATTATCAAACCGTTAATTTTCGGAAATTGATGAAAATCACAATCACGCCAAAAATAAAATTTTGGCTTGTTTCGTAAATCTTCTGAACTTACTAAAAAATTTTTTCCCATTCTAAGAGCCTTTATATCAACAAATCAAAGGAGTTCTTATGTCATTCACCATCGGGTTAGCACCTGAGTGGCTTTGCAGGCGCGAAGGACGCTATGTGCCCGCTCATCAATAATTCAATCAAAATTTTTCTTTTGGCCTCGACGGCTGTGAAAATACAGCGAAACACAGGAGAACAAAAGTAAAAGGCCGGGCACTGCCTACTCACTAAGTGAACATGAACAGAGCAAAGTGGTGAGTCTGATCAGATTCGTAACTAAAGGTAAAAGATAGAAAGAATCAGTTGTAGAGATTTATCAGTTCTAGATTGAAAGCGATAATCTTGTTATACAATTCAAAATCTTTGTCGGTCGTGAGTATGATTAACTTTTTGTTTGCAGATATCGCGCATAACAGAAAGTCAGTATTTGACCCTTGTATACCCTTAGCCCGGCACAGATTATAATACTCGACTGCCAGTTCATAATCGGAAGTCTCAACAGCAGTATCCTCGAACGCACGCATGTGGTTACGCAGTTCTATAAACTGTTCGTGACTTCTGATTCCTGACAGCAGTTCTTGTCGCACAGCTCCACAAATCACTGCTTTTTCTGACGGATTATATCCGAGAGCAACAATTCAATACTGCTGTCCCTATCCGCTTTTCTCCTTAACGCCAGCGACCAGACCGATGTATCAATTAGATATTTCATTTTTTTGCGCGCTGCTTCTTGTAATCGTAGGTATCATCGTAATCAATAGTTCCGAAGAGGCCTATGATTTTCTCCTGCTTTTTGGAAAGGATGTATTCCTTTAAGGCAGCTGTCACAGCTTCCTTTTTGGTTTTGTGCTTACCGATTTTCAACGCCTGTTCGATCAGTTTATCATCAAGGGCAAGGTTTGTTGGCATAAATACTCCTAAAAGTTACACAATGTCTTACACAATAAAATAATTTAATAACATTTTATGAAGTAAAATCTATGTGCGGAATAATGGGCGACACCTGCTTCGGCAGGAGTAAGCCTGAAAAAAATAAAATAACAGAAATGTTCGAACTTCTTCAGGTCCGTGGAAATGATGCATCGGGTTTCGCTTTTATTAGGTCTGGAGAACTTGCGGTTCACAAGGCTCCAGTCCGTTCTTCGGAACTTATCAAGGGTAATGAATGGAAAAACCTGGACCTCCATGACACACTCATCGCCCATACCCGTCTTAAGACACAGGGGACTGAACTGGATAATCTAACCAACCGCCACCTGTTTAAAAATGCCGGGGATATCTGTTGTTCACAACAGTATTATGAACGACGATGCTGAGATATTCGGATAGAACATAGAGGATGAGGGAGAATACAACGAGACAATAGTTGCGGTGCTCTTATCAAAAATAAATGGAGATTAGGTGATAGTCAGAATTTAGGGAGCATTCGCCTCTGTAATTATTGATAGAAACAATTTGTGATTATTTATCGCAAACTTCGCTGCAGTTTCAAAAAAAAATCTAATTTAAAGCAATAAAGCCTCGTAAGTGTTTATCTTACAAGGTTTTACAGAGGCGGGGCCGATCCCGATGCATCGGGAAACTCGCGACCTCAAAACCATTTAAAACAAAAAACCCACATTGCTGTGGGTTTTGCGGGGCCGATCCCGATGC
>JABWCL010000071.1 GCA_013360295.1 Ignavibacteriaceae bacterium
ATTGGTGTGCGTGTACACCCGCTTGCCGATTAAAGCACCGAGTGATCCAGATTTATGGGTACTCACCTCAAGGGTCCTCAAGGGATCGTTGTCGTCAAGCGCTCCACCCGCTGTGTCGTACCTTCCATCCATGCGCAAAAGGTTGAGACCGTCATACTCATAACGCTTCCAACTGGTAATAGTTGTCGAGACCGTTGGGCTGTACTCGATCCGCTCCGAGAGCACACTGTCGCAGGATAGGCAATAACGGTAAGTCACTTTGCCCGCATACGTGTCGTTGGTTCCAGTGAACCTCTCGGCCAAGGTCATCTGATTCCTCGGATTCCAGGTAAAAAACCACTTCAATTGCTTGACCAACGATCCGTTTTGGTACTCCTGCGTCTTCAGGTTGCCTGCACCATCATAGGTGTAGACCCATTTATATCGAAGTGTACTACTCCCATCAGTTAGATACAAGCTCCGGTCGGTAAGTTGGTTCATTCCGTTATAGTTTAAGGTCCATTTCTCGCTGGTGAGATAGGTCCCTCGTTTGAAAACCGACATGGCGGTTCGATTCCCGAAAGAGTCATATGTTTAGTGGTAATGGAACCTTTACTTGTAGGCATTGGGAGATCTAGTAAGGGCATCTTTTTCTTGATCAAATATTGCCTGGTCTTTGATGTTGTTTTTGATAGCAATTACTGTAGTTATTAGTCTTATTCCTTAACATACTATTATTACCTAATAAAGAATAATAGTGATATCATGTTGTAATAAGATTCCTTCTCAGAACAAAAATATATTGTTGTTAACAAGATAATAATAGATGCTATAATAATAGAAATATATAATACTTTATTTATTTTGGAATTCATAAAAAAGATGTAATGAGCCAATAAAAAACATAATCCAATAATTATTATAAATTGCATCACGCTTAATCCCTTCCATAAAAATGACCCAATTACACATCCAAATGCAAATGATGTAATCAATAATAAGAATATCGCGAAAATATTCAAACATATATTATATAATATGTTATACTGTTGCATCATAATATATTATTTCCATCCAATATTTAATCGATCATGTATAGTACATTCGTTCTTATTTCCAACCGTAATAATATAATATTTGATCTGCAGTTTCATTAGTACAACCTATTGGTTGTAGATCCGGATATGTTATATGATTACGAACGTGGTCCATGAGGGTTGTAGAAAATGGCAAACATTTACAAATTAAATTATTACTGATTATGTCTCCTGAAAGTAACATTATTTCATGGTTTGAAAGAGGGCGCTTTAATCGCCACTCAACGCAATTAACTAACTTCTTTAGGATTGCCTCACAGTTTATCGCATTCAAAAAACTTCCAACAATATATACTACAACGCCTGCCCCAATTACTATTGCAATATTACCATCAGGATCTATAAACATGGTTGGACAATTATGAACATAAGAGTAATCGGAAAATCTAAAAGTTCTGTCCTTATAAGTAAATGAATGAATCCTCTTATAACATAACATAGAACAAGAGCTGAAATGTTTTGATGCGTGGTTTAACTCTAATCCAATCTGTGGAATCGGATCCTTTCCTACAAACCTCCCCACTCCACTGTCGTACCATCTCGCGTGGAAGAAATACAACCCCGTGAAGGGATCGATCCATTTGCCAGCCTGGTGTTCCGTAATGCCCGCCGTGCGTGCGGTGGACCAAACGGTTCCGGAGAAGGGAGAGGTTGTTAATTCAATCCCAAAAGCATCCTGGGTGAAGTAGTAAAGTTCATTGCCGCGCCCGGTGCTGTTGGCATTATAAATCGCGAGGACATTGCCGACCGGGTCGCAAGGTTCGTTACTGAAGTTCGTCATACCCGCGAAAGCGGGTATCCATTCACAGGCGAAATTGCTGGATTCCCGATCGGAGCCGGGAATGACGGGCTTCTTGGAATTCGCAATGTCAGGTTCAGCCATCATCCTGCTCCCCGATCGCACAGAGAGAACTCAGTATAATTCTATTTCTTTTCCACCAGCACCAAAAGCTTTTTTTCAAACAAAAAAAGCCAACATCTCAGCCGCTCTTGGCGGTTTTATGGTCAGCCTCGTTCCCCTCACGGACACACGGCAGACCAGATTGACTAGTGTGTTCGAGGAGGAGGGAGGAACCTATGCCCTGATCGGAATGGTCGGGGCTTTTCACAGTTTAAGTGATCGACTGTAAAGACAACCTCCGAAGGCTAAGATTAAGGATTCATTCCCTTTGAATCCTCCAGAGGATAATTTTATTATTATTCCCTAGTATCCCCCCAATTGCTGTCGCGATTAGGTTTCGCTTCGGCGAGAGAGAGACAGCTGTGATGCGACCATCCAAGGTTTCCTCTGTTAATGCTTGTCTAAGTTGGTTCATCCCGTAGAAGGAAATTCTGGACTGGTACCTGAGGAACCCCCGAGATGAGGTAACAACCATAAGGGTTTTCTTATCTCCCAATGCGCCAATGTTCACAACGCGACCGGTAATAGGTAATATCTTGCCCGTCATGTGATCTCCCAATGCGCCGATACTCACAATGTCACCGATTATAGGTAATATCTTGCCAGTCATGTGGAACGATAACAGATCTACAATGAATAAGCTACCTCCCTCCGTCACTCCGATCAGGGAACAATCATCTGGAGCAAATTCGAGTGACATGACGGTAGAGTTGGTCCATACTTTTGTCTCACATTTGTCCTTAGTTGCGATCGAAGTAATTGTCATCCAACCACTGAACCGGGCGAAAGCTAGAGTCTTTCCATCTGTGGAGACAGCGAATGCAGAAATATCTCCTCGCGTCTCGGGTCTTCGAATCACTTCCAGAGTCGAAGGATCAATAATTGAGATTCCGTTTGATTCACGAACAACAATTTTTTTCCTGGAGCAGATTAGCGAAAAATCTCTGGGATCTTCGAAACCTCCTTTTCTCATTAAGAGACTTGAATCATTAATCGATATAAGTCCTAGGAATCCTTCATTGGTTCCATAGACACCCCGATCATCCGGACAACAAAAGGTAAATGAGTTGATATAAGCGCTACCTTCCACTGGTTTAATGGAGTTCTTCAAGATACCATTCGACACATTCCAGATTTTGATAGTTCCATCCCAACTAGCCGATGCCAGCATTTCTTGATCGGCATTAAATGAGAGAGCGGATACCAAGTCATCATGGTAACCTTCCCATTCCTTACGAATTTCGAGCGACGCCACAGGTCTATTAGCTACCAGTATGATCATGCAGAGGAATATGTGATAGTGATAATAAACCAGATTGAACCTCCGCATATATCGTCCTCCTCCATATTGTGCAAACTCTGTATAAGCCCTTTGGCTCAAGATACCGCTTAGTTAACCAGTATCGGGTCTTTTGTATAATCTCCGCCGCACCTCTCGATACAGTGTTGCCTAATCCCAAGTGGTCCCATGGTCCAAGTAATAGCTGGAGGTGCAGCATTTACCATCCCTTTAAAACAGCCAAAGCAATCTACTGCAGAATCGATAGGTCTGTCATACCACCCCCCCGTACTGATTTCACGGTAAAACTGAGCAACTGCTGCCCCAATCTGTCCAGCACAAGGCAATATTGAATCTACGCAACTTGCTATCATGCAGCAACTGAAGCAATGCTTCTTTCGATCGTCCCGAC
>JABWCL010000052.1 GCA_013360295.1 Ignavibacteriaceae bacterium
GCCCGCCAACAGGGCCGAGAACCCACTCGTGTTGGTTCCGGTACCGCTGCCGGTTCCCTGGCCTATTGCTTTTAACGCGTTCCCGTCATTATTAACTGCTGCCTCTAATGAATCGAATTCAGCTTTTGTCGGGATATGCCATCCCGGCGGACATATTCCTCTGGTTCCGGGCGTTGTACTGTACTGCATCGCTTCATTCCATTGATATAATCCGCCATAAGTATTACAGTTTGCCTCGTTATCATCGTAACAATATTTCTCTATCGTTCCGTTATTACTCGCGTTTGTATTTCCGTTTATTCTAGTACCCACATTAAGATTCTCTTTCAGCCAGCACTGCGCGCCGATTTGCACTGTGTTATAAGTTTTTCCTTCATAAGTTACGGTGGGTACTCCGACACACGAGGAACCTCCCCCGCCACCGCTTGCAGTAGTAAATGACCATACACTTGAATATGAGGATGTACCGTAACTATTTGTCGAGCTTACTCTCCAGTAATATGTTGTACTGTTACTCAGCCCGCTAACCTGTTGGCTCGTTCCTGTAAGTCCGTTTTGGTTATATACATAACTGCTGAATGAGTTGCTTGTGGAAACCTGCAACGTATAACTTACCGCTCCCGTGCTTGCGTTCCAACTCAGCGTTGGCGGTATTCCAACACCTGTTGCTCCGTTGCTTGGTGATGATAGAGTAGGGGCAGAAGGCGCGGTGCCGCCTGCCGCAGTTGTGAATGATCTTACGCTTGAATAAGCTGATGTACCGTAACTGTTCGTCGCGCTTACACGCCAGTAATAGGTTGTACTGTTACTCAATCCACTCACCTGCTGGCTTGTTCCGGTAAGACCGCTCTGGTTATATACATAACTGCTGAACGAGTTGCTTGTGGAAACCTGCAACGTATAACTTGCTGCTCCAGTGCTGGAGTTCCAACTTAAAGTTGGCGGTATTCCCACACCTGTTGCGCCATTGCTTGGCGATGATAGTGTTGGGGCAGAGGGTGCTGTTCCACCCGAGGAAGTTAATTGAATGTTTGCGGTAGTCGTTTTTCCAACTGACACCGTAACACTTACGCTGCTCCCGGTATAGCCGGTTTTTGTGGCACTAACCTGATATGTACCGGGACTAACATCGCTGATCGTATATTCCCCGGACTGATTGCTGAAGACAGAGGAAGTTGCGGGTGTTGTTTGAACAGTTGCAGTAGGTATTGGATTACTCTCTAAATCCACAACCTTACCCTGTATGGATCCTTTGCTATCCGTTTGCGTGGGTGTACTATCCTCTTTACAACCGGAATATGTTACAACCATTATAAGCAATAAATAAAGTAAACCTTTTTTCATAACCATTTCTCCAATCTTTAATTTATTTTTTCCCGGCAACAGGAATTTAATGGCTGTAAATTATTTTATATCAGTGAATTACAGCACACCTTCCACAAAAAAATAAAAATTATTTTATTTTGATTTTTCGAACCCTGCTGTTATTTTTATTATTCGAACTAAAATTTCAACTGCTTTGTTTACGCCTCGTCACTTCTTAACAGATGATTTTCTCTTTTATCCAAGTGCACCGGCAATTGAGTAAAGATCATAAGAATAGTAAACCCCTAGAAAGATAATAAAAGATTTCGACAATATCACCCCATCAAGTTCCGTAGGAACGACATATTAGTAGCAGCCAACAATGCCACAACATCACCCCATCAAGTTCCGTAGGAACGAAATGTTAGTAACACCTTCACCATCTCCAACATCAAGAGTTCCGTAGGAACGGCATATTAGTAACACTATCACCACCTCCTGCATCAAGAGTTCCGTAGGAACGGCATATTAGTAACACTATCACCACCGCATATTTGTAGTAGCCGCAACATCAACATTACCGACCCCAGTTCCGTAGGAACGGCATATTCTGCGGAGGTATGGGGTTAAAACAGAGAGTTTCCTTAGACGACTAAGCAACATACCGTTCCTACGGAACTTTTTCGTCGTGAGTAGGTTGTACGTGTTACTAACATTCCACTGCTACGCAGCTCTCAGGAAAAGTTTTGGGAGGATTTGAGTAATTTGACTTGTATAGTTTTTACCATTTATTCATTCATAAGTTCCGTAGGAACGGCAGATTCTGCGGAAGTATCAGAGTTATCTAAGAGTGTAGCCACAGACGACAAAGCAACATGTCGTTCCTACGGAACTTGTTCTATGTGGGGGAGGATGAGTGTGTTACTAATATGCCACTGCTACGCAGTTCTATGAAAAAGTTGTGGGAGGATTTTAGCATTCTTAAGTAAAATTAATACTAAAATATATTGAACCTTACGCAAATGGAGCACAACCCAATCAATAAGTATCGTTCATTTTGTTACGTTGGATCGAAATTTATTTTATTGTTTCAATTTCATCAGAATCTCCAACTTATAAATTCATTATGGTCCCCTTTATTTACTTACTTTTTAAAGACATCCAAAAAAAAGACAGAGACACTATCGGATCTACTATTAGAAATGATTCTGCTAATATTAAATGAGAATATTTTCTGTTGTTATTCTTCGCGTTCTTTGCGTCAACTTTGCGTCTTTGCGTTTTCTGCTCCTTTCAACTCCCCATAAAACCTCTGCAAAGCCAATCCCGGCAACAGTGAGTCTGAGTAAAATACTGGTTACTCCAGCACCCCGGGAAGACAAAAATAAAAAAGCGCCGCAAAATTTCTTCCGCGGCGCTTAATTAAAATAGCAGGATAAATCAAGAGCCAGCTGCCGGACTTGAACCGGCGGCCTGCTCATTACGAATGAGCTGCTCTACCAGCTGAGCTAAGCTGGCTTCTTAATTACCTATCTTACTCTCTTTTTATGTCTGTTCTTTCTAAGTCTTTTTTTGCGCTTATGAGTAGACATTTTATGGCGTTTGCGTTTTTTTCCGCAAGGCATTTTGTTTAACTCCGTTTCTTTTCTTTAATGTGATTCTAATAATGATTTTGCTCTTATTCCTTGTTCAGAGGATGGGTTGAGATCAACAGCCTTCTTAAGCCATTCCTTCGCCACATCCATTTTTCCCCAGTTCATATTAACGACACCCAGGTTCAGATGGGCTATCTGATGCCTTGGGTTGATCTTCACCGCGCTGCGCATAAGCGAATCAGCAGTGGCATAATCCTGCAAATTAAAATAGCAGACTCCCATATCAACTATTACATCCGGCTCCGAAGGGTGTACCTGCAGGTATTTTTTATAAGTTTGTATCGCCCTGTCATAAAATCCCGCGTCCATCAGCGTATGGCCAAACTCAAGCACTAGGCTGTGGTTATCGGGATTAGCGTTAACCTGTGCCTCCAGTGTGTTGATCCTTTGTATCAGGTTCATATCAACGCCGCTTGTGCCCTGCTGAGTCTGGGGAACAACCGGCGCGGTGGCTTCATCGGAACTTGTGGCGAAAATTATTATCAGCGCCAGAGCTATAATGCCTCCAAAGATCAGCATTACTTTTTGTCCTGATATCTCACCGCCTGATTTAGGTTTTGTTTTAACCGGTTCTTTTACTTTTACTTTTGCTTTTGCCTGTTTCTGCGCAGGCTTCTGAACTTTAACTTCTTTAACAGGCTTCTTCTCAGGAAGCACAGGGGTTTCCCTTAAGATCTTTTTCCCTTCAAGCACCGATCCGCAGCCGTTGCAGGTTTGATTCCCTGCCGGTGTTTCATCTCCGCAGAGAGCACATACTATATATTCACCGGCTACAGCTTGAGTCGGCTGTTCCTGAACAGGCTCTTCAGCCCTGCTGACTTCACTACCGCAGTACGGGCAGAAATTATAATCTTCGCTTATTTCTTTTCGGCATCCCCCGCAGGACACTAAGCTCATATTTCAATACCTGTATTTGCTTTCATTCCTTTATTTACCAGATCCTTAAAGTCTTTAGAAAATTTAAAGACCGGAACAAAATGCTCGGGAACAAAAACTTTTTCACCTGTCTTTGGATTCCTCGCATATCTCTCCCCCTTCTTCTTAACTTTATAAGTACCAAATCCGCGGATCTCGATTCCTTTTCCGTTGCGGAGGGACTCGATTACACTATTGAAGAAACCCTCGATTACGGCTTCCGTCTCAATTTTGGTCAGCCCGGTTCCCTGGGCAACTATGTCTACTAAATCTGCTTTTGTCATTTCTTCACCGTGATTTCCGGAATTTTACTAATTGCTTATAAATAAGGCAGTTATAATACGATTAATTCTTTAAAAATCCAAAAGATTACTGGGGTTGAATTTAAAGTATTACCGGCAAGATGTAATCGCTGTCACCTGCCATTTCTTCTCTATCCGAAGATCTTAAAAACCTTCCTGAGGAAAGAATATGAGATGAAGCAAAGGAGTTATTTCCTGATTATCGTATATTAAATATACTGTTTCATTTTGGTTATTTGATATTCTGTTACTGTATCATACTGATACATCGAAAATCGGATCGAGACCAAAAACCTGAAATTCAGCTCAGTTTCGCACTTTTTCAACTTGGCACGCAAATTGTTAATGTAATGTAGAAAATTAACAGATGAGAAAATGGAACTTATACCTATTATAAAATTGTCATTAGTCGTTTTTGCCCTCGTTGCGGGTTTCGTCATAACGCTCTCGTATATGATGTATAAACTCCGTAAAAACGATAAGAAACCGTGGCTGAGAAAGACTTTACAGTCAATCACACGCGTAACCGAACAGCACGCAAGAATGGTACAGATGGCCTCTCCTGCCCCTGCTTTCGCCTCAATGACAACTTATACCGAGCAAGTGAACCAGGCTTCTTTCAGGCACGCAAGAGCAGCGGAGCCGAAAGTACAGAGAATTGAAAGGCCCCGTGAAAGATATCAGGTAGTAAATAATCAGCAGGTGGAACTGAGGAAAGTAAATTACTATCACTCACAGGTCAGAGAGTTTGTTCCTTCGACTGAGCAGAAGGTTAATAACCGTACCTTTAACAGGAATAACGTTCTTTCGAATTACTCATCAGGCAACGATTCCCTTAAGAAAATGAGCTTCAATTAAACCTTACCTTATATATATGATTAGTGAGAGGTCCCGCATCCGCGGGATCTTTTATTTTAAACCCTGCTGAAAACCTTACCCCGCCTCCCCCTAATATCTGTTGCCAGGCCTATTACCGTTGAATAAAAAAGCCTCCCGCTTCCGGAACCACGTTCCAATAAGCAGGAGGCAAAATTTATAGCGCTTCAATTCAACCCGTGGTCATCCGGGGCATCTGTGTAATCTGTGTTCTTGCCCAAGGAGAAAATTAAAGAAGCACTCGGCGCCCAGCCCAGGCTCCCACTTCGTCCCGATGAATAAGGATCAGTGCACCGTCCTTCTCTAACGGGACAAATGAAAAAATGCAACAAGATAAATTTGTATTAACTTTTATCTTCTAAGGGTTTTACTCCAAATTACAAACGAAATATTCTTAATTCTTAATTTTTAATTCTTAATTGAATTAAACGCCCTATTTCTAACCATCTTCTCGCTGTCATAAGGCGCTTTCTCCCCACCCAGGTATTTGTGGAACCATTCGAGATGGGAGTTATAGTATAACGGCATTGATTTAATATTACTCGGCCAGTGCCCGTCATTTTTAAATACGATTATCCTGGAATCAATCCCGAGTTTCTGAAGAGCGGTGAAATATTCAAGGCTCTGAGTATAAGAGACGCGGTAATCGAGTTCGCCTGTGATAATAAGAGTCGGGGTAGAAAAATTCTTAACGTATTCGTGCGGCGAGAATTTTTTATAAAGGTCAGATGTCCACGGTGTGCCCTTCAGGTCCCACTCGGGGAACCATAACTCTTCCGTAGTTCCGTAGAATGATGTAATATTGTAAAGCCCCATCATAGAAACAAAGCATTTGAATTTTTTAGTATTGCCCTGCAGCCAGTTCATCATATAGCCGCCGTATGACCACCCCATTGCTCCGATCCTGTCCTTATCAATATAAGGCAGTTCGGCGAGGTAGTCGGTCACTTTCATAACATCCTCATAAACCTTTCCGCCCCAGTCGCCTGAGATCGCGGCAGTATATTCCTGCCCGTATCCGGTTGAACCGTGCGGGTTAGGGAAAGCGGTAACATAACCGTAACCTGCATACATTTGCCCGTCACCGCGGTACGCGTCCATCCATTGACTCTGAGGGCCGCCGTGTACATTAACTACCAGCGGATATTTTTTATCCGGATCAAAGTTATGCGGCTTGACTAACAAAACGTGAACTTTCTTTCCGCCTGCACCTTCAATCCAGAGATGCTCAGCCGGACGAAAATCAACCTGCTCCAGCAACTCTTTATTAAAAGATGTGAGTTGAACTTCTTTTTTTGCGGACAAATCGAAGGAGTAAATCTCAGCAGGTTTCTCCATCAGGCGGTAAGTATAGAATAATTTTTTATTATCCGGACTCAGCGTATATCCGCCGACAGAGCGGTTACTTACCACTTCTTCAAATTTCATCGAGGCTAAATCGTACCGGTAAACAGGGGCATAGCTTTTCACTTCGCCCGTAAAATAAATTTGCTTCGAATCTCCCGACCACGCAAAATCACTCACCCAGTTATCGAACTCTTCAGTCAGTATTTTTTCTTTCTTTGTTGCGACATCATATACCGCGATCCTGAATTTATCAGATTCATAAGCAGGTATCCTTTGAGTGCGGTAGGCTATATATTTCCCATCGGGAGAAAACTGAGGATTACCGTCCCACGCCTGGTTGTGTTTTGTTATGTTCTCGACTTTCCCGGTCGTAAGTTCAAGCAGCCACAAGTCTGAGTTTGTTGAGGATGCCTGATTTTTGTCGTGATTGGACATATAACAAACAAATTTTCCATCTGGAGAGAAATTATATCCGATCCCTCCGCCTAACATAAACGGGGGTGAATTGAATTTGCCGGGGGTCAGGTCTTTATATTTCTGTGTATCCATAGAATATAAAAAGAGATGCGTGTACCTCCCCTGTGTATAGCTTGTCCAGTGGCGGAACAATAGTTCATCTGCCATATATGCCTGCACAGGACCATTCTCCGCGCTCTCGAAATTTGTTTTGTTGCAGTCCTCATCATCGCCGCAGTCAGGATATACTTCCGCGCTGAAAAGGAATGACTTTCCGTCAGGGGCGAAAACCGGATCGCCAACACCCAAATAGATGTTAGTCAACTGGGTATCTTTCTTCTCGGAGAGGAGATACTTAAAAAGCTGCTGCTTGCCCGCAACGCTTCGCACAAAAAAGAGATCATTGTCCGTCTTGCCCCAGAATGGCGAGTATATATTCTTCTCGGATGGGAGCATCTGCAAACCCGTACCGTCCGTGTTCATAATATAAAGCTTCGTCTTCGACTCCCCCTTCGGAAGATCAGATTCGGAAACTGTAAAGGCAGCTAGTTTTCCTGAAGGGGAAATAACCGGGCTAGCTACTGACTTTACCGCGTAATGGTCATCAAGGCGGAATGCCCTCTTCTGAGCCTGAATATTAACGGAGATTGAAATCAGTAGTATGAGAATGGTTAAAAATTTGTGTTTCATAAAATTATTTGCAGGATATTATTTTGAAAATTAATTTATCTGATAAAGTTAAGTAAAGAATTTATTTTGGGAAAACTGATAAGTCGGAAGCTGGCGAACGGGAGTATTGGCAGTTCGTGCCACGAGAAACGCGGCAGGCGAGATTTGGCTTTATATTTTTTTACTCGTTGTAAATCGACGAGTCCCGGCTGCACGAACTCACCCCCGGCACATCTCTTGCAAAAAGAGGGGAGATTGAATATTATTTTTGATTCAATTTGCCGTGTATCTGTTTTCAATCGGAGGCAATTAAATTAAATTTTTGTATTTTGGAAATACTAAACCATTTAAAGGAAACAATGAAAAACGAAAAATATATTATTGAAGGAATGTCCTGCGGACACTGCGCTATGGCAGTAAAAAAAGAACTGGCTTCACTGCCATTCGCTGAAATGACAGTTGAAATCGGTTCCGCGGAAGTTAAATATGATGAAACTCAGATAACTTCTCAGAAAATAACAGCCGCAATAGAAGAAGCCGGATACAAAGTAGTATCAATTATCAATGAACAATGATCAAAATCAGAGAACAGGGATCAAGGAGCAGAGAACAAGAATCCGGGAAGAATCTCAGTGTATATTCCGGCAATAGCAATTCTTAATTTTTAATTCTTCATTCTTAATTCCAATGCCAGCTGAAATAAAAAAAATCTCTTTACCTGTTACGGGAATGACTTGCGCCGCTTGTGTGGCAAGGGTTGAGAAGGCAATTAAAAAAGCAGGAGGAGAAAATGTTTCCGTCAATCTCGCGACAGAGAAGGCCTCTTTCGATATTGCCGGAGACGGGCTGAATAATGTTATAGAAAAAGTTAAAGATGCCGGCTATGAACTTCTTGTTGATGAACTGAAAGGATCCGGAAGTAAGCAAGAATACAGCGCCACTGCCTCTCATATTGAGAAACAGCGCGAAGACCTTACAAAAGACTTTTATCTGGCGCTTATACTTACTATCCCCATCTCAATCCTTAATATGGGAATGATGTGGGACGGATTTCATCACTATGTGGGTCACGACCTTGAGCTGATCAATAAGATCCTTCTTATACTCACTACGCCTTTAATGTTCCTCCCTGCAAGAAGATTTTTTACGGTCTTTTATAAGAACGTAAAATCTTTTTCCTTTGATATGAACTCACTCATTGCAATAGGTACCGGCGCGGCATACATTTACAGTATGCTCCTAACTTTATTCCCCGATTACTTTTCAACAGAGGGGGAAATTCCACACGTCTATTTCGACTCAGCGGCAATGATTGTTACTCTTATATTGATGGGTAAATGGCTTGAAGCCAAAGCTAAAGCCCGCACAAATGATGAAATTAAAAAACTCCTGGAACTAAGGCCAAAATCCGTACTTGTCAGGAATAACAGCGGTATTTCCGAGATACCGATAGAAGAACTTGTACCTGGAGATGTTGTTGTTATAAAGCCCGGCGCTAAATTGCCCGCTGACGGAATCATTTCCTCCGGGAGTTCTTTTATTAACGAGGCAATGATAACCGGCGAACCGCTCCCCGCTGAAAAGAAAGAAGGTGATAAAGTAACGGGCGGAACATTAAACGGTAACGGTTACTTTGAGTTCCGTGTTACCGAAACGGGGGACAATTCACTTCTTGGCAGGATAATCAAACTGGTTGAGGATGCGCAGTCAAGTAAAGCCCCGATGCAGAACCTTGCTGATAAAGTATCTTCCGTGTTTGTCCCCGTTGTTATGCTGATTGCGTTAATAACTTTTGTAGTTTGGTTTTTTATTCTCGGGCATCCCTTCAGCAGTTCATTATTGAATTTTATATCCGTGCTGATAATCGCCTGCCCGTGTGCCTTGGGACTTGCTACTCCCGCCGCGATCATCGTCGGCACCGGTAAGGGCGCAAGGAACGGAATACTCATAAGAAATGGAGAAGCACTCGAAACCGCGCATAAGATTAACTGCCTTATATTTGATAAGACCGGAACGATAACTACAGGTAAGCCGGTTGTTACAGACGTAAGATACAGCAGCGGATTTGATCACTCCTCCCTTTCGTATCTCGCCGCGATTGAAGCGAGGTCGGAGCATCCTCTCGCAAAGCCAATAATTGAATATACAAAATCGCTCGGACTGGAATTGCCCGAAGCCGGAAACGTAACCGCCCTGCCGGGGCAGGGGATCTCAGGCAGAGTCAACGGTAAAGAAATATTCGCCGGAAACAGGGCATTCATTATCGCCAGGTCCGGTGAAATTCAAGGTGAAGAATTCAGCGAAGAAAAGCTGCCCGCGTCATCTTCACACATTTATTTTGCAATTGAAAATAAATTTGCCGGGGTTGTTTCCGTAACTGATGAAATCAAACCCGGAATTGCCGGCATCATTAATCAAGTTAAAGACCTGAAAATAATTCCGGTACTAGCAACGGGCGACAAAAAAAGCACTGCCGAGAAAGCAGGCAAGGAATCAGGCATTGATGAAGTTTATTCCGGTTTGCTTCCTCAGGATAAACTCGACCTGATAGACAAATTCAAACGTAAAGGTTTTACTGTCGGAATGGCAGGCGACGGCATAAATGATTCTCCTGCGCTTGTACGCAGTGATATCGGGTTCGGAATCGGCGGCGGTTCAGATATCGCTATCGAATCCGCGGGCATTGTTCTGCTTAAAGGTGATCTGAAGGGTATCATAAAAGCCGTTAATCTTTCTCGCAGAACTATTAATACAATAAAGCAAAATCTCTTCTGGGCTTTCTTTTATAATGTTATCGGCATACCGCTTGCGGCATTTGGGCTGTTAAGCCCCGTTATTGCGGCCGCGGCGATGGCGTTCAGTTCCGTTTCGGTATTGAGTAATTCACTGAGGCTCAGGAATGCCAGGATTTAAGACTTACCAAAGCATATAAAGTAATTAATAATCCACTAACTGGCGAAAAGGATAAATGAATGAACGAACTAACTACATACGGGCTTCTCTGTTTTACTTCCTTTTTCACGCTGATTAACCCGCTTGGAACTATGCCAATATTTATGACGATGACTGCTTCCATAGATGAGAGGCACAGAAGGAAAACTGCCAAAAAAGCTTCGCTGATTGCATTTATAACTATAATCGCTTTTGCTTTTTCAGGCGAATTATTATTTAACTTTTTTGGGATTTCCGTTAATAGCTTTCGTGTAGTCGGCGGTATTATATTTTTCCTTATCGGAATGGATATGCTCCAGGCGAGGCTTGGTAACGTAAAGATAAAGGACAATGAAATCAAAGCCTATGTGAATGATATTTCAATTACCCCGCTGGCGATTCCGATGATCTGCGGCCCGGGGGCTATAACCAATGCAATAGTTCTTATGGAAAGAGCGACTACGTGGGAGTTAAAAGTGATACTGATTACCGCAATTGCAGTCGTGATCGCACTGACTTACCTGATACTTCTGAGTGCAGGGAGAATCATTAAAGCATTAGGAGAAACCGGCAATAATGTGCTTATGCGCCTGATGGGCTTAATTGTGATGGTTATTGCGGTTGAATTTTTCTTTAGCGGCTTAAAGCCAATAATTAAGGATTTATGAAAAAACTTTTTTGAGCCCGTGATTTAATGATAAGTTAACATTAGTTTAATATTTTAAGATTGTTTTATTTCAAATTTTCTATCCATACCATTATGACAAGATTAGCTCTTTTATTTGTATTAATCAACTTTACTATTTCCGCACAACAGACCGGCATTAAAACCGGTAACGTAATTTTCATTCACCCAGACGGTACCTCCCTCTCCGACTGGAACACACTGAGACTGCTGACGGTAGGCCCGGATAATGAAATTAACTGGGATAAGCTAACCGGGATTGGCCTCTACCAGGGGCACCTCAGAGACAAAGCCTCTGCCTCATCCAACGCAGGCGCCACAATCCACGCTTATGGAGTGAAGGCTGATTATTTCGATTTCGGATTAACCGACGGGAAAGTTCCGGTAGCCCGCTCAGGGAAGCAAATGAGCATAATGCAGGAAGCAATTGAAAAAGGAGTTAAAACCGGACTGATCAATTCAGGTTCGATCATTGAACCGGGGACCGCGGTATTTGTTTCGAGCGCTGAAAAACGCTCCTATTATGAAGAGATTACCAAAGAGGTCCTTCTTTCAGGGGTTGACCTTATCCTTTCCGGAGGCGAGGAGTTTATGCTGCCTGAGGGAGTTGCCGGGCGGCACGTCGCAAGCGGCAAAAGGAAAGACGGATTAAACCTGATAGAGGAAATGACACAGCGCGGTTATAAGATTATTTATACTAAAGACGAACTTAAAACGCTCTCGCCAAAAGAGAAAAAAGTCCTGGGAGTGTTCGCGGCTGTCTCTACCTTTAACGATAAAACCGAAGAAGTACAGAAGGAAAATAATTTATTCAATTACATCGAAACAGCCCCCCGTGTGAATGAAATGACCGCCTACGCCCTGGAGTTCTTCAGAGACAAAGGGCAATTCTTCCTGGTCGTAGAGGAAGAAGGGACGGATAATTTTGGAAATAAAAACAACGCGCAGGGAAAACTTGAAGCGCTTCGAGGCGCTGACCTGGCAATAGGTGAAGTATTAAATTTTATGAAAAGCAACCCGGGAACAATGCTCGTCACTGCCGCTGATAGTGATGCGGGGGGAATGCAGGTGACCAGCGGTGACCTGAACATAAAAGACCCTGCACTTCCCCTTGCCGCAAATGATAGTAACGGAGCCCCGATCGACGGGAAATCAGGAACTTCGACCCCGCCGTTTGTGTCTGCTCCGGATAAAAGCGGTAAAATATTTTATTTTGGAATAGTTTGGGCGACCAACAACGATGTGCTCGGAGGTGTTGTAGCACGGGCACACGGTTTAAATGCCGTAAGGATGAAAGGGAAAATTGATAATACCGATATTTACAGGTTTATGTACCTTACACTGTTTGGCAAATGGCTCGACTGATTTCAGAATGTTATATCATAAATTTTACTCTTATATGATTCTTACTGCCTGCCGCTTTATTAGAGGAAGTTAAAATGCTTATAAGATTAATTTTATGCCTTCTCATTCCCGGTTTGGAAAACATTTCAGCTCAGGAAGATACTGTAATCATATCGAATGGAATTGTCAGTAGATCTTATTTAGTAAGACGGATTGATTCAATAACCTTCTTTTTTCCGCCTGTTGCCGTCGAAGATAACTTAAATAATACGCCCGTCCCTCTGTTCCGTGTTTCCAACAGTTACCCAAATCCATTCAACCCTGAAACAAAAATAACCTGTTTTATACCTGCTGCATCCAATATAACAGCAACCATATATGACATTAATGGATCACTGGTTAAAAATATTTATTCTGGAGAGATTAGCGCCGGAGAACACACATTTATCTGGAACGGCAATAATTCGGGAGGGACAAAAGCAGCCAGCGGGGTTTATTTCTTCAATATCAGTTACAACGATAAGAGCTATTCCCACAAAATATTACTCGTGAAATAGGGAGTTACCATTAAAAAGCTTTTATTAATATTATTCATTTTTGCCTTCGTATCTTTTCCTCAACCGTATATGTATATATGGCAAGGGGGAGTAAAGATAGATTCATTTTTGGTTACAAATGAACTGAGGTTTGAATTCAGGCTCCCTGTGCCGGAAGTTTGCGGCGGTGTAACCACAGTGTACCACGAAGGAAAAGCATATAATACCGTCGCAATTGGCGCTCAATGCTGGCTCAGAGAAAATATTAACGCCGGAACAAGAATTAACGGAAGCCAGAATATGTCTAATAACGGAATACTTGAGAAATATTGTTATCTGGATAATGAGGCAAATTGTGACATCTACGGTGGGCTTTATCAGTGGAATGAAGCTATGCGGTATACACTTACACCCGGCGCTCAAGGTATATGCCCCCTTGGCTGGCATATCCCCACGGAGACAGAATATAGGACATTAGCTGCTACAGTTATTAATAATGGCAACGATTTAAAATCAATCGGGCAGGGGATCGGTAATGGACAGGGTACAAATGCCAGCGGTTTCTCAGCGCTTCTTGCAGGCTACCGTTTTGTGGACGGAAGTTATAACACTCTGGGGGAATTTGCTTACTTTGGTAGTTCTTCTGAGCATAACTCCGGCGCTGGAAAAGTAATGTACTTAGTTCACAATGCTTCGGGTATCGTCCATAGCGATCTGGCTAAGACATACGGATTGTCCATACGCTGCCTTAAAAATTAAATTTCTTTAATAGTATTATCCCTTTTTTATCAAGGAACATTCTTAATAATGATAGCCCGAATTCAAGATTTTCACCGATTAAACGACGTCTGGTTTACAGAAAAGTAGGAGCGAATTATGAAAAGCCTGATATTATTTTTAATTATAATTAGCTCAGTATGCCTTTTTGCACAATCAAGGTTATATATCTGGAAAGGCAATGTAAAAGTTGATTCGGCGGATGTAACTAACGATCTCAAAATCACCTTTAAAACCGTAAATTTCAGATGCGAGGAAGATTCGGTCATTTATGAAGGGCAGGTTTATAGTACGGTAAAAATCGGGACTCAGTGCTGGTTCAAAGAAAACCTAAATGTCGGAGTTAAAATTAATGGTATTCAGAACCCAGCAAATAATAATATCATTGAGAAGTATTGTTACAATGACGCGGACAGCAGTTGCGCGCTGTATGGTGCTTTTTACACCTGGAATGAAGCAATGCAATATAGTTCTGTTCCGGCTTCTCAGGGGATCTGTCCCTCCGGCTGGCATATTCCTACCATTGGTGATTTCGAGGAACTTATTATTTCATCCGGTAACAGCGGTAATGCATTAAAGGCTGTGGGGCAAGGCTCCGGCAGCGGCGCCGGGACTAACACCACCGGATTTTCAGCGTTATTAACCGGTTATAAAACAGCAAATGGTGTATTCAATTATTTCGGCGTTTATGGGATTTACTGGACATCAACTGAAAATAATATTTCTAACGCCACTTATTTTACACTAAACTCTTCAAATAACGAAATATATTTCTTTAATAACACAAAAAGCCTTGGTTATAATGTTAGGTGTGTTCTTGACAGATTTTAATCAATTTGTCCGCACAATTATAAAGATGCATCCTTTAAAGTTGTCAACTTAAAACATCTTGATGCGATATTAGCCCAATATCCAATATTGAAAAGCTTAAGTTTTCTTTCCTGAGGACGGTAGATATTTAATAAACAACACTATTTTTCTGCTCACCCTTCTTCCGAAGAGTTTATGGTGTTCCGTACGCATACACATCCCCCGATATGCATTTTTCTGTAAATTGAATGAATGCTGAACCAGACAGATATTCATAGCTATTTCACTACAAACCGTGAAATTTTGTTTCACTTCTCTTTTACTCCGAATTCTTCCATCAATTCAAGGCCGTATTTCCGAATGACGTTTATAACTTTAACTGCTTTCCTCCCTCTGGCGGTTATCGAATACTCAACCTTTGGGGGTATTACAGGATAAGCCTTCCTTTTTATAAATCCTTCCGCCTCTAGCTCCCTCAGTTGAGTCGTAAGCATCTTATGTGTAATTCGAGGCATATCCTTTTTCAACTCGCCATATCTTAGTACCTTATCCCTGAGCCTCCATAGAATCGGCATCTTCCAGGTACCTCCTATTCTATCCATCGCAAACTCTACAGGGTTATAATACAATTTATTGTTATAAATAAATTCAGGCATAATATCCTCGCAAAAACCTAATACTTTCTAAAAAGTGTGTATCATTCATAAGAGTAAGTATATTGTCATAAGACATATATAAACGCATATTTGCATATCAATTTTACAAACCAAAAACGATTTTTCAAAATTCATTTAACAATAAACAAAAAGGATAAATTATGAACAACGTAGTAAAAGAGGTCAATTCATACGTGCATTTTCACGGAGCGCCTTCAAAAGGTAAGATACTTATGGTTGCAAGCAGTCCGTCGGTTTCAAAACAAACCGGATGGCCAATAGGATTTTGGGCGGCAGAACTAACCCACCCTATCAGGGTCTTTCAGGAAGCAGGGTACGAAGTGGAACTGGTTTCCACCGAAGGAGGTGATCTGGTAATGGATTCGTATTCAAACCCAAATGACGCCAGCGGTTACTCTGCTCACGATGTTATAACCTTAGGCTATCTACAGCAGGAGAGTTTCAATGCTATGCTCAGCACTACGAAAAAACTCAGCGAGGTTAATCCATCAGACTACTCTGCAATTTTTCTTGTTGGCGGACAAGGCCCAATGTACACCTTTAAGGGAAACAAAGAACTTGAGAAATTATTCGTTTCATTTTATGAATCGGGTAAACCTTCGGCAGCGGTTTGTCATTCCACCACCCTGCTTCTGGAAGCAAAAAAATCAAACGGCGAACTCCTCGTTAGCGGAAAAACCTGGACAGGCTTTGCGGACGCTGAGGAAGATTTTGCCGATAACGCCGTAGGAATGAAAATTCAACCTTATCGAATCGAAACGGAAGCCCGAAAAATAAAAGATACAACTTTTAAGGTCGCCGCACCGTTTTCATCTTACGCAATTCAGGATGGGAATTTAATTACGGGTCAGCAACAGAACTCCGGTGCAGCTGCGGCGCTGTTAGTTGTAGAATATCTTTCTAATTAACTTTATGGGGTATGCACCTCATACCCCTACTAAAATCTTATGAAGTATTACTTAAGTTTATTTATTCTATTTCTTATTTCGGATACCCTCGGACAAATACCGGTTGAAATATTTGTCGGCGATAAAAAGGCTTCTGCCGATCTAATGTTTTTTCGCTTCATCAAATCCGGCGACGGGACAAACAGTGAATGGCTATTCTTCAACAGAAACAGAAGCGTGGTTGATTATAAAATGAATTCTACAACCTACCTTCCCGCATTTGGCCACACAATGGCGTTCTCTTATAACAACAAACATTTTATCGGTTTCGCTCCGGTTTCCGTTTTGCAGATTAATAACTCCGGCGTTACCCCAAAACTCGGAATGCAATACGCCCATAGCAGCAAAGAATTCCTCTTTTTCAGTTGGGCTGTTAATGAGGTAAAAGAAGAAGCGATGACTGATTTCTTTTTTCTTTTTCGTTTCTCACCCCCACTAAATGAAGATTTGAACCTGTTCTTGCAAATTGAATCATTTAATGCGCTTCCGTTATTGTCAGAAAATAATTTAAATCTCGTTCAGAGACTTAGAATAGGAATCAAAATGAATGCATTCCAGGTGGGCGCCGGGGTAGATTTAAATGAATTGGGTAAGAATACTTTCAAGGTATTAGAAAATTATGGTTTATTCTTAAGGTACGAGTATTAATAAAAAATGATAATAAAAAGAAATTTTAACCTTATCAAAATATTTCAGTACATTGCTCCCGACGTAAGCATCGCTTTAGTAAGCGCCTCAACTGTTTACCTCTTATTTGCGACCGGGACACATATAATCACATTACCGTTTGCTGTATCGGCTATATTAGGGAGCGCTCTGGCAATCTTTATAGCTTTCAGAAACAATACTTCTTATTCTCGGTGGTGGGAAGCGCGTACACTATGGTCAGGCATCCTAAGTAGCAGCCGAATTTTCAGCAGGCAGATAATAGCAAATGCCGATAATGCAGTTTACTCAGGTAAAGCTACTAAGGAGAAGGCAGATGCTTACAAAAGAGAAATGATTTACAGACAGATTGCTTTCGCTCACTCGCTCAGGCTATACCTTCGCAATCAGGCTATCGAGCCTGCACTATTTTCTCTCCTGAATGATGAAGATAAAGCAAACTTGGCGGGCAAATCAAACAAACCTAATTTCCTACTTCAGCGTCAAGGTATAAGAATCAAAGAGGGTATACGGGAGGAAATTCTCGGAACTTTTGATAATATAAGCCTAGAGCCCGTTCTATCAGCATTTAACAATTTTCAATCATCTGCAGAGAGGATAAAGGGCACCCCGTTACTAAGGCAATATGATTATTATACCAGGCTTTTCCTTAGAATCTTCATTATTTTACTTCCATTCAGCTTAATTGGCGAGTTTTCGAAATTGGGTATTACTCCTGTTGCAGTGCCTGTGTCGTTAATCATTAGTTTTGTTTTTGCTACCCTTGGTAAAGTAGGAGAAGTAAACGAAGATCCTTTTGAAAACAAGATCACAGATGTGCCAATGACATATATTTGCAATACGATTGAGCGGGACCTTAAAGAAATGCTGGAAGAAAAAGAACTTCCGGAAAAAGTTTTACCCGAGAAAGGATTTATTTATTAAGTTGAGGCATAACTTAGTGTTAATTCCAACAACCAGGATTGAAGCCTTCAGTGACGGAGTAATTGCAATAATTATCACAATTATGGTTTTTGAACTTAAGTTCAGGAATATTCCGACAAACGAAAACCTGCTACCAGAACTCGCTATTCTCCTCCCGAAGTTTCTCTCTTATGCAGTAAGCTTTGTAATGCTGGCAATTATGTGGGTTAATCATCATCAGATTTTTCATCAATTAAAGACTACGGATAGGCGGCTTCCCTGGATAAATATTCATCTTTTATTTTGGATGTCTCTGATACCCTTTGGTACAAATTTAGTCGGAGAAAATTATAAATTGAACCTTACCGCTTCAATTTATGGTTTTATTTTCTTTATGTGTGCATCATCTTTTACCCTTATGAGGGGTTATATAAGCAGAAAAAGCCTCATTCACGACAACATCGAGACAACTTCTCATCAAAAAATTCAGGGAAAAAATAAAATTGCTATGTCTCTTTATTTTATATCAGCCGTAAGTGGATTTTTTTCCGTGTATGCCACTTACCTTTTAATAATTATTGTGCCATTGATGTATTTTTTGCCTGAGAAAATTAATTACCTTGAATTAAACAAATAAAAACTAACCGAAAGGAAAAAGATTGAAGATAGCAATAATAGGATCCGGAAACGTAGGAGCTGCTCTGGCAAATAATTGGTTAAAAGCAGGACATAATGTTATTTTTGGCGTCAGAAATCCGGACTCACCCAAAACTCGTAAGGCTCTTGCATTAATCCCGAATGCCGTCATACAGAATATCAACTCTGCTGTTTCTGCTTCTGAAGTAATCGTCATCGCCACTCCGTCTGATGCGGCACTGGATTTAGTTCCCCTGCTCGGTAATCCATCCGGTAAAATAATCATTGACACCACAAACTCTATAATGAAGAGACCTGAACCATATCCGACTGCTTACCACGCACTAAAAGATATCCTGAAGCACGAAGAGATAGTAAAATGCTTCAACTCGACTGGTTTCGAAAATATGCTCAATCCAATTTATAAGCTTAGCCTTCCCGGAAATCCGGAAATCGGAATAGATATGTTTGCTGCTGGTAATAGTAGGGCCGCCAAGGAAGCAGCATCGCAACTTTCAAAAGACTGCGGCTTTGCAGAATGCTTCGATTTCGGTGGTGATGATAAAGTGGAGCTTCTTGAAAAATTTGCCTTGAGCTGGATTAACCTGGCGATTATGCAAGGGCACGGCAGAAATTTGGCATTTAAACTAATTAAACGCACTGAATAAAATTAATTTATTTCATTTTCACCGGCGTAGTATTAATTTGGATAAGATTTTTTAACGCTTTTAAAAATGAAAAATTACATTATTCAAACTACCCCCTTTGTAGTACCGACAACTGACGGCAAACTAATTGAAGAACATTATGGACTGGCAAGCATTAACGCAGGAGATTACAGCATAGCGCATATGGTGGCCCCTCCGGGATGGGGAGAACCTTTTCAGAACCCGGAGTTTGATGAGATAACCTTGATGATAAGGGGTAAAAAGAAAATTGAAACAGACGGGGAAGAGATAATCCTCGGCGCCGGTGAGTCAGTCCTTGTGAAGAAAGGCGCGCGTGTTCGTTATTCAAATCCCTTTGGTGAAGAATGCGAATATATATCTTTCTGTATTCCCGCGTTTTCGATTGAACGGGTTAAAAGAGAGGCTGATTGAAGGGTTGAGAGTTAAAAATTAAAAGCGTGATGGAACACAGATCACGCAGATGTAACGGATGACCGCAGTTTTGCAAATGTTGAGGAGCGGGCTTGCCCCTCCTGACGGTGTTAATAAGGCGTTATTATAACCCAAGCCTCAAACAAAGCACAAAATCCCGAAGGGATGATATTATGCTGTTATGAGAAAAGACGATGTCATCCCTTCGGGATTTTGGAGAGTGTTGTTGTCAGAGTTATAATAATACCATCCCGTTGGGATTCTCATCCGCGTCTTCCTGTCAGTGTAATACTAATGCCGTTCTTCCTGGATTATTTGCAAAAGCTATATAAATATTAATTCATAAGCTGACGGGGCCAATACCATAAGTAATTATTTTAATAGTTTGTTGCGATAACCCTCACTTCGATATTCCCGAAAGCTTTCGGGATACTCAGTGTAACGCCCCGCCTCCCGCTTCGTGCCGAAGCTTCGGGACAGTGCCCCGCCTTTCCCCTGGGGACAAGTGTAAAAGTGGAAGGAGATTTTATTGAAAATTCTAACCATTCCCCGAGGGATTTTTATTTTGCGCGGAATATTTTTC
>JABWCL010000072.1 GCA_013360295.1 Ignavibacteriaceae bacterium
TTATTTATGACTTTAAAAATATCATTATTTATAATCATTTTGCTATCTGCTATGAAAGCACAACAATATGAACCGGTAAATGATCTGTACCACCAGTATGAGAATTACAAAGACGCCTCGTTCACACAGCGCAGGTTCGGATACGCGCAGTTTTCACGCGCCCTGCACCGCTTGCAGGCGCTCCCCGGAGTAAAATGCGACTCATTAGGCGCCTCAGTTGAGGGAAGAACAATTTACGGGATAAAGATAGGAGCGGGGGCGCTTAAAGTAATGTTGTGGAGCCAGATGCACGGCGATGAACCGACCGCTACGATGGCAATTTTCGACCTGCTTAATTTTCTTACTGCCGATGACAATAATAATCAGCTCAGGAGAAAGATACTTGATAGTATTTCCCTGCTGATCTTACCCGGGGTCAATCCCGACGGGATGGAAAAGGATAGAAGGCGTAACGCGCTTGAGATTGACATTAACCGCGACGCTGTAAGGCTCGAAAGCCCTGAATCGAATATCCTGATGAACGCCTTCCTGGAATTCAAACCGGATGTTGCATTCAATTTGCACGACCAGTCCCCCAGATACACCGCGGGCGTAACCCACCGCACGGCGGTGCTTTCACTTCTCGCTCCGGCTTTTAATTATGAAAAGGAGAGGTCGCCAAACCGTGACCGTGCAATGCAGGTTTGCGCGCACATAAATAATGTCCTCTCAGCTTTTATTCCCGGGCACATAGCCAAATACACGGATGATTTCGAGCCGCGCGCCTTCGGGGATAACTTCCAGAAACTGGGAGCCGCAACCGTGCTGATTGAATCTGGCGGTTGGAAAAACGACCCGGAAAAACAATTTATCCGGAAAATGAATTTTCTCGCCTTTGTTTCATCTCTCTTTGCTTTGGCGGAAAACCGCATTTCACGAATTAACCTTGAAGATTACGATAAGATACCATTCAATGAAAAGTATCTTTTTGATGTGTTACTGAGAAAACTGACCTATACAAAAAATGATACGATATTCACCACTGACGTGGCCTTCAACCTGAATGAGTCATTCGTTCCGGGAAGAGCCGGGTATAAAGTCACCTCGACTATTGAGGACGCAGGCGACCTCTCAACTTTTTACGGCAATCTTGATTATGACCTGAGCGGTTTCCAGATAGAGGCGGGGAAAATTTACCCCGAAGTATTCAATACGGTGGAAGATGTATCCGGCCTGTCTTACGACACACTTTACAGGAAAGGATATATTTACATAATGGTAAAGGAGTCACCGGAGGGGAACTCCGCCGTCATTCCACCCGTTATTATTGCTCCCCAGGATTTTGATAAAAAGGAAAGAAAAAACTATCTTATCATAGGAAATGCTGCAAATTTTATAATTACACGGGATAAGCAGGTGCGCTATGTAGTCGTTAACGGCTCGCTATACGATACCCGACTGAATTCCGGAGAAATTCGCAGCGGATTATTAATTAAGTAGAAATTTGCTTGAGCAGAAAACAGAACAACGACAGAACATACGAGTGGAATGACGCATTCGAGCGCGATGCCATACCGCATATGGACGCACTCTATAATTTTGCACTCCGTCTCACGGGCGATTCAGATGACGCCGACGACCTCCTTCAGGAAACGTTTTTAAGGGCTTACCGTTTCTTCGATAAATTTGAACAGGGAACTAATTGCAAGGCGTGGCTGTTCAGAATAATGAAAAACATTTATATAAACAGCTACCAGAAAAAGATAAAACAGCCTATTAAGGTTGATTATGAAGAAGTCGATGACCTATATGAAAACGCCAAACCCTCAAGTACTGATGATGCCCATCTGGACAGGGACCAGTTTGAAAACCTCCTCGATGATGAAGTATCCGACGCAATCTCATCACTACCGGAAGATTTCAGGACTGTGATTATTTTATCCGACATTGAGGGGTTTACTTACGAAGAGATCGCTGATTTTATAGACTGCCCTATCGGCACCGTTCGTTCCAGGCTTCACCGCGCGAGGAAAATGCTGCAGCAAAAACTACTTAAATACGCCGCGAGCCGCGGCTACATTACGGAAGGAGTATAAATGGATAGAAGAAAACTCCTTCTCGACATCACAGCCTACGCGGATAATGAAATTTCATCCGGGGAAGAAAAAGCCCGTTTGTCGCTTATGATTGAGAATGACCCTTTCCTCAAAAGAGAATATCTTGTTCAGCAGCGGATGAAAAGATTAGTCTCAGGCCGCGCAAAACAGGTCCCCACTCCCGAAGCGCTCCGGAACAGGATCCGCCGTCAGACAATTAATAAAAAAAGCTTTTCGCTCTGGGATTTCCTTATTTACCAGCCTGCGTATTCAGTTAGCGTTGTTATTATCGGGATGCTCCTCCTTATCGGTTTTTCGATAGACGGAAATAAAACAGTGTTCAGGACATACGAATCCGGCGAGAAGAATATCTTCCTGCAGGCGGGCGCGAATTTCGGAAAAATTCTGGAAGGGAAACTGACTCCGCAGCTTGTTACAAGCGATCACCAAAGAATAAAAGAATTCTTCACGAACAGCGGTGTGAAATACAATACGATACTTCCTGAACTCGCTTCCTGGAAAATGCTGGGATGTGTGGTTTCCGATGAGAGCGGAAACAAACTTGCCCACCACGTTTATACAAATGAGAACGGAAAACTGCTTTACGTCTACCAGGCTGATAAAAAATACTTCTCCGGCAAAAAAGTGCTCTCTATGTCGCAAACCCTTATGAGGAGGATAAGCCTCGGTAAACCCTACTTCGAAAGCAGGCCGGAATATAACATAATGGTCGCGAAAATAGGCGATAATATCTTTACTTTCGTTTCTAATGAAACGGCTGAGAAAGTAAAAGGCTGTCTGAATAATTATTTAACAAAAGTAAAAAGTTAAATTATGAACGTCAAGAAGATTTTAATCCCGACTGATTTCAGCCCCTTTTCCGAAAGGCTGATTGATTATGTTAAAGATTTCTTCGGAGCCGGACTGCCGAAGATAGAGATTCTCCACGTTCTGATGAAAGAGCCGCCGATCTTAACCATAAGGTCTTTGGACCTTACTGAAGAAAAAGTTAAGCAGTCCATACTTTCTGAAGCTGAAGAACAGATGGACGAATTCATTAAAAAAGTATCCGACAGGATTGGCTGCGAATCGTGCAAAAATATCCGTCAGGGAGTTGAATACCAGGAAATAATCAGCTTCGCCGAAGAGAATGAGATTGACCTTATAGTCATAGCCACTCACGGAAGGACCGGATTACTGCATACGCTCATAGGCAGTGTTACTGAGAAAGTTGTCCGCTACTCCAGGGTACCTGTTCTCGTGGTGAATTCGGAATTTTTATTAAAGAAATAATCAATGAGGCGGGGAGTTGCGATAACCGTCCCTGCGCCTCCGCGATAAATCTTTCCCCCTTACACAGGATCTGCACATCTTATCTATACTCTGGATTTTTCCCGCATTTTGCTAAAATGCGATACGAAGATTTTTAATCAAAAAAAAAGGCGCGACCCCGCACGCGCCTGAATTATTACTAATATCAATTAACCATTTACAATTTATCATTAACCATTACTTCACCAGGCTCATCTTCTTCACCATTTTCACCG
>JABWCL010000053.1 GCA_013360295.1 Ignavibacteriaceae bacterium
ATACGGCCTTAACTGATAAACTCCCTGGTTGTCCTTCGCTATTTCGGCATTGTTATTCACCGCGAAAATATTCGGGAAAGCGGTTAACTCATTAAGATTGTTTACAGTACCTGCCTTTGCCTGTCGTATTACCGTATTGAACTTTGCCTCGTCATAAAACGACTTTGGTATTTCTCCGTCTGAATAATCCCACGCCGTCCAATAAAGCTTATCCCGGTTAAAACTCGACTGCCGGCCCCCTCCCTGGCTGTATGTTTCTGCCGCATTAAGCAGCGATAAAAAGAACACTAAGTAAAAGAACTTTTTCATAATGTGCCTTTCTTTTGATAAAAATTATAAGTTAATAATTCTTAATTCATAAACCAGCAGAGCCGGTACCATAAGTGATTGCTTAATATTTGTTTCGATACCCCCTCCCGGCCTCCCACTTCGGCAAGCTCAGTGCACCGCCTTTGTAAAAATGGGAGGAGATTTTATTGTAAATTATAACCAATTTGCGCAGAATATTTTTTCTAACTACTTAATTCTTAATTCTTAATTTTTAATTCTTAATTATTTTGCAGTGTACCGGTTTCTGTGTAAATGCCATTTCCGACAAATACCGTATCCCCGCTAACGGAAATTCGCAGAGCTTTCCAGATGCTATCAGCCGCTGCTGCCCAACTTGTGTATGGAGAAAGAGGCGTAGGGTTTCCTGCCTTCACATAGAGGATTGCGGAGAGGGCATTAATTTGCAGGGAGATAAAGATTATCAGGAGTGATGAGATGTTTAGTTTTTTCATAAACTTACCTCAATTGTTCGATACAATTATTTCAGAATAATAAGAAAAGATCAAAGTTTTTCCTTTCCTTTTTTCATATAGCGGAGTGAGTTTTCCGCGAAAGTTTTACCTCACACATCGGCAGCCGGATTCATTAGTTGGGCTCATAAGCTTTTTACATAAAACCTTAATCAAATTTAAGCGTATTTCTGATAAAAATCTATGAATATTTTTCCTAAAAAGTTCACACTTCGCCATTAATAAAATGTACCACGGGTTATCTACCCGTGAACGGTTTATATTGCTCATATGCTTCTTAAAAGCGGCAGATATAATTAGCGAGTCCTGGCATTTTACACCCTTCGCAGGTAGGTAACCTGCGTTACATTCTTATTATTTTAGAAGTAGCAGGCTTAATAAGTTCATCCCGTAGTATTACACCGTTGCAGGTAGATATTTATCCCGCTCCGTGGGAACTTAAGTAAGATTTAAATTAAATTGAAGAACAATTGATTGTGTTAAATAAAGAAGAAACAAAAACAAACAGACAAGAATGCATCTCACATTCGTAAGGTTTCCCGGTGTGGTTTTATATCCATTCAGAATCCTGAAATTTATTATAATAAAAAAAGGCTGACTCTTTCCGAATCAGCCTTTTTTAATCGGGGAAAAAACTTGTTAGTTTACTTCGTAATTCTCATCGAGTAGAATGACCGATAAACAAAAACAAACGCTATCGCGAGGAATATCCAGCCGAAAGTCGGAGCGATTGTCCTGAATCCTTCAGCTATTGCAATTTCCATTGCGAGAAGCCCGAACAGGGTTGTGAATTTTATGATCGGATTAAGAGCTACTGATGATGTATCCTTGAAAGGATCGCCAACGGTATCACCTACAACGGTAGCATCGTGAAGCGGGGTTCCTTTTTCCTTAAGGTCAACTTCCACAACCTTCTTGGCATTATCCCACGCGCCGCCGGCATTAGCCATAAAGAGCGCCTGGAAGAGTCCGAACACGGCAATAGAAACGAGGAAGCTTATAAAGAGAGCTACCGGTTCGTTTGAGTGAGCCGGGGCGGAAAGAAACGCGAACGCGAGAGCGAACGAGAAAATGGCGAGGAAGATATTGAACATACCCTTCTGTGCGTACTGAGTACATATCTTCACGACTTCTTTACTCTTTTCAATTGACGCGCTCTGGCTTGCGTTATCATCAAGGTTGATATTCTGTTTGATATATTCGACTGCCCTGTAAGCGCCGGTCGTAACCGCCTGGATTGAAGCTCCGGTAAACCAATAGATGACCGCGCCGCCCGCGATGAATCCGAGCAATGAGTAAGGATTGAGAATACTGAGCAGAGCTTCGGGTTGTATTCCTAAGGTTTCTTTTATAACCAGGATGAGCGAAAAGATCATTGTCGTTGCCCCGACAACCGCGGTGCCGATAAGTACCGGTTTAGCTGTAGCTTTGAAAGTATTTCCCGCGCCGTCGTTTGCTTCAAGATAGTGTTTTGCTTTTTCAAAGTCGGGCTTAAATCCAAATTCCTTTTCGATCTCTTTGTCAGCGCCCGGACGAGATTCAATAAGCGATAACTCATATATGGACTGAGCATTATCCGTTACAGGCCCGTAGCTATCAACCGCGATCGTGACAGGACCCATACCAAGGAAGCCGAATGCTACAAGGCCGAACGCGAAGATGGAAGGATAGATCATAAGTTCGCCGGGAATAGAAAGGCTCGCGTAATAAGAGATGAACATAAGTCCGAAGAAAACCATACCTTTCCAGAACGCGCTGAAGTTACCAGCGACGAGCCCTGAAAGGATCGTTAATGATGCGCCGCCTTCGCGCGAAGCGCTTACGATTTCTTTTACGTGCTTCGACTTTGGCGAGGTAAATATTTTTGTGAACTCAGGAATGAGCGCGGCGCCAAGGGTACCGCAGCTTATTATGATTGACAACGTAAGCCAGAGGTCATTCGGGAGATGGCCTATAAGCATTTTACTTACAACGAACGTAACAATAATTGAAAGAATGGAAGTTATCCAGACAAGCGAAGTAAGAGGAGCTTCGAAATCAAGATCATCAGTTCCGGAATATCTGATCCTGCTGTACGCCCCGTTTACCCAGAAAGCGACAACAGAGGTGATGATCATTAATATACGCATCGCGAAGATCCAGGTCAATAACTCGGTCTGATGCTCAATACCGGCGACGGCAAGAACGATAAAACTGATGAGTGCAACACCCGTTACGCCGTAGGTCTCAAAGCCGTCGGCAGTCGGGCCGACACTGTCACCCGCGTTATCGCCGGTACAGTCAGCGATTACACCCGGGTTACGCGGATCATCTTCTTTGATTTTGAAAACTATCTTCATAAGGTCTGAACCGATATCGGCTATCTTCGTGAAGATACCGCCCGCGATCCTGAGCGCGCTGGCGCCGAGGGATTCGCCGATAGCAAAACCGATAAAGCTCGCGCCGGCATATTCGCGCGGTACAAAAAGAAGAATGATGATCATCATTACGAGTTCAACGCAGATGAGCATAACGCCGATGCTCATACCGGCATCGAGAGGAATATTAAGGAGTTTGATCGGCTTTCTTTCAAGCGCAGCGAATGCCATCCTGCTGTTTGCAAGGGTGTTCATCCTGATTCCGAACCAGGCTACTCCATAAGAGCCCAGGATACCGATTACCGTCCAGGTAAGAATTAAAAGCACCCCCTCAGCAGGTGTGTGCTGCAAGTAACCGAAATAAAACGCAACGCACGCAGCAATGAAAACAAAAAGAATTACGAGGAATTTTCCCTGCTGCAGGAGATAAGTTTTACAGGTTTCGAAAATGATATTAGCCACATCGAGCATACTCTGGTGGGCTCTAAGGTTTTTCACCCTTACGTACTGATAGATACCAAATCCGATACCGAGAACGCAAACTACCAACCCGATCAGGAGGATCTGGTTCTGGCTGTCATTCAGGGTAGGGATTTTAAGATTCGCCTCTCCGGCAAACGTATTCGCGTATGCGAAGAGTGTGAAAAAAAGTGTGGTTAACTTTTTAAACATACCGCCTCTTAAATGTTAAAATGTGTTAGTTAAAATATATAAGAAAAAGCAAAGATAAGTTTATCGGATATATTATACAATTAAAAATTAATATTTCTCTAAGAAATATATTTTTTATAAGCGTTTGTTTTTTCAACACTTATGGCCGTGTTTCAGGAATGGATGAGCTGAAGGTTAACGGATAACCGACGCATATTTATGGAAGGGGTAAACATGGAGAAGCTGGGAACGAAATTTAGCCTGCAGGATTTTTAGCTTTGGTTTTCTATGTCAGGGTTTTGTAACTTGGTTTACAGGAAAATTTTTTTTGTGCGCCTGAGCTATATCAGGGCTTTCAAGGCATTAGTTATCAAATTTTATATTTTTTATTTATATGGAAGATTTGAATAAACGAACCGCTCAAAGAATCCGCCAGCTTAAGAATACGCTTCCGGCAAAAGTGCTTGAAAGGCATTTCTTGCAGATTCCTTCTCTCAGGAATAAGTACAGCGAGCGGCAGAAAGAACTGTATGTTGAAGATGTAGGCTATCATATCAGCTATCTTTCTGAGTCAATCGCTATTGAGTCTCACGCACTGTTTGCGGAATATGTTGGCTGGCTAAAAACCTTTTTCTCGACTTTACCCGTCCCTGAATCTGATCTCATTTTAAGTTTCGAAATACTCCGTGATGCACTGGATGAAAATCTGGACGCAGAGATGAAACCAATTTCCGCTGATTATCTCAACAGGGGAATAGAGCATTTTAAGAACACACATCCCCTTATTAACACCTACATCACTGATGATAACCCTCATAAGGAAATAGCGGAAAAATATCTTAATCTGCTTATTGACGGAGACAGGCGGGGAGCGGCGAAACTTATTATGGATGCCCATCAGAATAAGATATCCGTCCGTGAACTTTATCTTAACGTTTTCTCTGTCACGCAAAAGGAGACCGGAAGGCTTTGGCAAATGAACAAAATTTCGGTTGCACAGGAGCACTACATAACCGCTGCCACTCAGTTAATAATGTCCCAGTTGTATCCGTATCTTTTTAATGCCGTACACCGGGGGAGGAGCATAATCGTTAGCTGCGCGCCCGGAGAGCTCCACGAAATAGGCGCGAGGATGGTTGCAGACATGTTTGAGATGGAAGGATGGGATTCTTACTACTACGGCGCCAATACACCAAAGGAAAGCCTCCTTAAAGCAATCTCGGAGAAGAAACCGGATGTGCTTGCCCTTTCCGCAACCATGATCTTTAATATCAGTTCGATTGAACATTTAATTACCGAAGTAAGAAACGAACCTGCTTTTGACCGAGTTAAGATTCTTGTGGGCGGATATCCGTTTTCGGTTTCGGACGACTTATGGAGAAAAATAGGAGCAGACGGTTTCGCGGGGAATCCGGTTGATGCAATCGCCCTGGCGGAATCTCTCATTGAAAAAGCGGAGGCATTATGAATGAATTCGGCGAAGGCATTCTTCTGAGTTGTGACCCGGAGGGGACTATCACAAAGCTGCATCACAATAATATCTCCCCGCTGCTTGATGATGCTGAAGGAAAGCTTTTCCCGGAAATATTTATGAGGGAAAAGATCGGCGGCGCGCTTGAGTTTCTGATGGAAATCAGAAATCATAGGGCGTCATTCAGCCGGGAGTTGTTCTTTCCGATGAAGATTTGCAAAGAACCGGTCTATTTTAATGGTGTGCTGAATGAAGGTGAAATTATAATACTCGGCTCCCGATACAGAATGGATCTGGTGAAACTCCTTAGTGATTTTATGCTTATGAACAATGAGCAGATAAATACTATCAGGTCGCTGATTAAATCTGAAAAAGACCTGAAGGCGGGACGCAAGAAAACCGAAGACCTGTATATCGACGACATGATGAAACTGAATAATGAACTTGTGAGTATGCACAGGGAAATGGCAAAAAAGAACAAGGAACTCGAAGAGTATAATAAACTTAAAAATCAATTCCTCGGTATCGCGGCACACGACCTGAGAAATCCATTAGGCCAGATCTATAATATATTAGAAATAGTTGAGGATGACGCGGGAAGTCTTTCACAGGAAATGCGAAATTTTATTGCTATGGCAAAGTCCCGTTCTCAATATATGATGAGTATGCTTAATGAACTGCTTGACGTCAGCGCGATTGAATCAGGTGAAATTAATATCAGTCCCCGCCCCGCGGATATTGTCTCGATAGTAAATGCTGTGATCAATTTTAATAATCATCTGGCCGTCAAGAAGGGGATAAGTATAAATTATGATCCTCCTGCAGAGCCTTTATCCGCTACCGTTGATAGTTCAAAGATCGAGCAGGTTATCACGAACTTCCTAACTAATGCCATTAAGTATTCCTTCGGCGGTTCAAATATTTATATAACGACCATCAGGTCAGGAAACGAGTTCATTCTTTCAGTAAAAGACGAGGGGCAGGGGATCGATGAGAAAGAACTGGCGCTGTTATTCCGTCCTTTCCAGAAAACAAGCACAAAGAGTACCGCCAACGAAAAAAGCACCGGACTTGGGTTGTTCATTGTGAAGAAGATAATTGAAGCGCACAAGGGGAGGGTGTGGGCCGAGAGTAAACCTGGAGCAGGAAGCATATTTTATTTTTCCGTGCCGCTTTCACGGGGGTGATTTGCCGCCCTTTATGCGGCTGAAATATTGTAACAGCAATTAAGCAAAGGGGCGGTTAACTGCCGCCCCCGCTTATAGTCCGGGTTACTTCTCAAGTATTATAATTTTCTTCTTTTCCTTTTTCTTCAGATCCTTTATTTCAACATCCTTCATCTTCTTCATTTCGATCTCGTGCTGCTTCAGGTATTCCTCGGCTTTCTTCCCGGTGTAAGTTTCCGTTTTCACTTTACCTTCCTTATCTGTTTCCGTTACAGTAACCGACTTTTCACCGTTTTCGACTTCAACTATTATCTTTTTCGTTCCGTTTGCTGAATCATCATCGCGGAAACGCTTAAGAATGACATCGTGATCGGGCAGGTTGAGGTCAATGTCAAAGTCGTGTAACTTTCCGATCCCTTCAAAGTCCTCATCATCGAGCATTACTTTGATTCTCTTTTTATGCGCGTCTTTTTGCATTCTTTCCAGCAGCCATTCGGCATCACTTCCTTCAAAGGTTGTGGTTCCTTCACTGGTAGTAATGGTTATCTTTTTTGCGTTGCCCTTAATGTCCTTTAGTTTTTTTGCGTTATCCTTTTCTTCCGTCTGTGAAAATGCAACAGAGGCGCTGATGATAAGAAGCGTTAATAGAGTCAGCAGCGTCCTGCCGGTGTAGTTAAAAAGTTTCATGATGGTCTCCAAATAATAAATTGTTAGCAGATATACCTATTTAGAGAGGCGGTGTGCTGAAAAGTTCGCTGAAGATGTTGCGTTCATCATTAAATAAAACCGTATATCACAGACCAATGAACTTTAGAAGATAATTAGGTTTCAGGTGAGTATTATTAAACCCGCGGAAGCAATCTGGTTGGGAATTTTACCTCGGCGGAAATTCCACCGCTATCAGCATCTGCACTTTTACCGGCTCATCTTTATGTTTTCCGGGGATGAACCTTGTCCTTCGAACAGCAGCAACCGCAACTTCATCACATCCGCCGCCGATCCCTTTTGAGAGAAGAGCGCGCCTGACAACGCCGGTCTCATCAATAAACGCCAGCACGTAGACAGTTCCGCGGACACCAGCCTGCTTCGCCGCTTCGGGATACACTACGCGGGAGTAAACAGATGCCATACCTCCATAGGGTTCCGGCATTTCTTCCACCGCTGAACGATAAACATTATCAACCGGCTTTTCAACAGGCTTCTGGTCGGGGAGATTGACCACCAGTCCGCCGCCGCCGGAACCTCCTCCGCCGGTGCCGGTTGAGTCTGTACCGGTTCCGCTGACTTTTGACGGATCAACAACTTCCTGTTTTTTTGCATCAACTTCTGAAGGGGATACGCTTTTAATGGGACGAGGATTACTGATCTTTTCTCCCGGTTTTCCTGACGGGGGCGAATCATCATCGCCCCCCAGGGAGAGGTCTCTGATTGCGACCTCAGTAAATAGCACACTTTCCGGTTTACCATTGGGATTGATAAGCGCCAGAATGAAAAGAAAGATCAGATGAACGGCAATAGAAGCCAGCAGCGCGGGGTGATCTTCAGCGTTACGTCGAATGTAATTTAGAAAAATCTTTACCCTCTCTGCATAGAACTTATGCAGGATCAATTTTCTCCTGTTTTTTGCGGCTCCACCGCCGGGGTCTTTGTAGCAGCAAGCAATATCTTACCCGCGCCGGCAGCCTTTAACTGATCAAGCAGTTTTACGAACAGGCCGTAAGGGACATTTTTATCAGCCTTGACTATCACTTCAAAATTATTGTACTTGACAAATTCCTGCTTAATAACGATCGGGAGTTCTTCTCGCGGAATAGGCCTGCTGTTAATATAAATGAGATTATCTGAAGTAAGGTATACTTCGGCGCTCATCTTTACGCTGGTTTCAGCCGCCGCCGCGTCAGGCAGTTTCACCTTGAATGCTCCGGAGATGAGGAAAGGGCTCGTGATCATAAAGATGATCAGCAGCACCAGTATCACGTCCGTGAACGGGGTGATGTTAATGTCGGAGAATGTCTTCTCTTCGCGGTTATATCTTCTCATTTTTTAACGCCCGCGGACTGTTTGATTTTGATAGTCCTGATAAATTCGTGGATCGCGCCGTCATAAAGAGGGATACTGAGTTTGACGCGTTTATTAAAATAGTTATAGAACATTACCGACGGGATAGCAACGAACAGCCCTGCCGCCGTGGCGATAAGCGCTTCCGCGATACCGCTGATGACATTCGCGTAGTTTGAAGCATCCTGAACTGATAACGCGCTGAATGATTTGATAATTCCTATTACCGTACCGAGCAGTCCGATAAACGGTGAGATACTGCCCAGGGTAGCGAGAATATTGAGCCCTTTTTCCATTTCCGAAATTTCAACATCTAGTTTATTGGTTGCGGCCTTTTCAAGGTCATCCTTGTTCATATCTTCATTCTTCGCTATGAAAAGAAAAACACTCGCCAGCGGATTAAGAATAGAAAAAAACAAGTATTTCTTTTCGCTTCTCTTTAATCTTTCAAACAACTCGGCAAACCTGTTGTCTTTCATCATTGCGCCGGTTTCTGAAACGTATGCGTCAATGCTTTTTCTGTTTAACGCCGAAAACTGTGCGTATTTTTCAATTATGATTTTCAGGGCGAGGATGGAACACAAGATAAGTATGTATATTGTAAAACCGCCCTGAGTGATCAACTCAAGAATTGAATCGCCGAACATTCTGCTCCTTTATTAATAAAAATAATTTTTGATAAACTACTAAGTTACTAAAAAGTAGTATTAGTTTGTAAAAATAGATAAGTCATTAATATACCATTTTTTATTCTGCACAGGCATTTTAATAACCGGTAATTATACTCATCGGTCAGAACGAATGTTCCATCTGACACCTGCGAATTCACGGAGGTTGATTCATTCAGTGATGAGATTGAATATCTTAATTGCTGTCGGACGGCCACTCTATTTGTCTGCGATTACCAAAAGAGCAGAGGGATAATCCGGGGATCAGCAACCAGTCCGGCATTTCTCCGCAAATATATATTAATAAGTGTTTATTGTTCGGGTAGAACAATAAAGAAGGGTAAGTCATTAAGAGATTTTTCTTAATGGAGGCTTCAATTCGGGATTATCAAACTTGCCTTGCTACTGTTTACGGGTCGGGGGAATATTTATTATGAAGTGCACGAGAAAATGCCCTGAATTTGTGACATAAAACACAGTAGAATATTGCCGTAAAAAATACTTTGAGGCTGTGTTTTGTGGATTTATAACCTGCTTTTCAGTTTATAAAGCTTTATAAAACATAACCTAACGGCGAATTCTTCACGTTGTTGGTTAATCCAAGTGTGTTAAATTTATTAATTATTACTTTTATAAATCAATTCTCGGTTTTTTATAGATGGAATTAACGAGCCTATATCTGCTGTTTGTTACCGGGTCCCTTGCTTTCGCAGGGATTATCTTTCTTATCGGAATAATTTGCAATACCAGGTCATTCAGGAATTGGCTGAGGAAGAGGTCTGAGCCGGCATCAGTACAAAGGAGAGAGTTATCCTTAGTTTCTATCTACGAAAATAAAGAAGTAGTGCATTCTTACACGCCTCCTGAGAAAGACTTCAGTCTGCCACACACCACTCAATATATTAACAACAGGCAGGCGCCGGCGCAAACCAATATCACGAAAAACAATCAAACAAAAGAGCGTTACAAGATTTTAACTATGTTGTAAAAACCATGCATCTATTTTCTTCTTCTTCCGCTTGATAGACAAGTGACTGAGTAGTTAATCCCAGTCCGTCATTTCCCAATCCGGGCATTCCGATTCACATTTTGATTTTTCGCTTCTGGCACCTATTCATTCAAAGCTTTTACTATTTTAACCCGTGGCCTATCTTCGCCCTACCCCTTCAAAACTTTAACCCTTTCTATATTCAACTTCCTGAGTGATTTTCTTCCAAAGTAGGCGCAAGTTTAATTATTTCTCATAATGAGACAAGTATTTCCCTTTCACAAAGTCGCCCATTTACTCTATTTTTAAAAACCCCCACATTCGGTGAAATTTTGATACTTTTTGCGTAAATCTCAAAATGATAATGCATCTCAAAAGTAATCAACACATTTACGGAAAAAGTTGAAATTTTACGCTATAAATGACTTCTTTAACTCTGGTATGAAAATTGGCATAACAACACATTCGTCAAACGAGGAGTAGACTGGGAAAGCGTTGTGTGTGATTCTGGTCACTCGGTTTAGTTAACAAAATCATTCAGTTTAGGAGTTTTAATGACAGTTGTCATAAACAGGTTTATAGTAATGCTCATGATTGTGATGCTCCCACTGGGAATACTCCAGTCACAGAGTTCAAATCCGGTACCGGTACAGTTTTTCTATGTACCTCTGCCGGAAGACCAGCTATTAACAGTGCTTCAGACGGTGCAAAGCGGCCAGGGTACCCCTGCGGTAAACCCGGTGCAGTCTTATGTCTCGATTGCGGCTATAGCAAACGGTACGGTCATTTATTATGACCAGTGGGAGAACGGTTTTGAACCGGACATATCCACCCCCCTCAATCTGTATAGCATATCAAATCCCGGCGGCACCCAGATCTGGGGAGACGGAAACAGCGCGAACGGAGCGCCCCCCGGAATACCCGGCGACTTAATCAATGCCGGTACGGTAATCATATTAAACAATCCGGTAACAACGACTAATCTTTCGGCGATCGACTTTGACGGGCGCGATAAATTTGCGGCTACAAAGACAATCGCGGTCACACGTTCAGGCTGGGCAACCGGTCCTAATACTCTCCTTGCCGCGGCAAACGAAACCTTTGATACTGACAACTGGGGCACGGCTTTTATTGTCCCTGCCGGTGAAGATATGCCCAGCAGTTTTGATTACAGGATATTCGGATATACCGGGTTGTCAATAATGGCTGGGTTTGGCGGAGCTAACATCCAGGTGGATGCCGATGCCAACGGTTCATATGAACTAAGTTTTTCTCTTGCAGAAGGAGAAGCATATCTTGTTAACGGAGGCGTAAATGTTGGCGCTAAAGTAATTTCCAATAAACCTGTGCAGGTGGAACTCTTATCCGGTGACAGGGGGGAACAATATGAAACAAGATTCTTTGGTCTTACTCCTACTGCGCTCTTATCAAATGAATATTATACACCCGTTTCCACAGCATCATCTGCCGGAACGGTTGTTTTCTTATATAATCCAAATTCCACCTCAATGACCGTGACCTATAAAACCAGGTCAGGATCAGGCGGAAATACAATTTCATCATCTAATATTTCACTTTCCGCGGGAGGATACCAAAGGGTTGTAATGACTGAAGGATATGGCGGAAGTTTTATTTCAACAAACGGCGCGCCGTTCCACGCACTCTCCGCGACAGACGCGAATAACAATAGTACAAGCCTGGGGCAGAACAGAACCTGGGATTGGGGTTTTTCTCTCGTCGGGAAGAACTCACTCACTTCGCAGGCGTTGGTTGGTCTCGGTATCGGACGTGATCCGACATCAGGAACAAATCTTACGGAGAACGGTAATCCGGTTTGGGTAACGCCTATTGGGAACGGAAATACAGCAACTACCGTTTACGCGGATTTTGACGCCAATCCCTTAACAGGCCCTCTGACAGATCCTAACGGAAATAAATACAATGTCAGTGCGAGCCTTAGAGAACTTGACCGTGCGTTTTTCTATGATAATAATGACCGTGATCAGACGGGAATGCTTATTTACACGCTGGATAACTCAGTTAAACTTGCTGTTGCCTGGGGACAGGATCCGAATGAGGCGAGTGCCGCGGCTCCCGGTCTCGATGTTGGTACGGGCGTTCCGCCGGTGCCTTCGTTTAATACAGGTAAAAACGGCTCGTTAGCGCAGGATATTGACGGAGATGGTTTTATCAGTCCTGGCGATGTACTTGAATACAAAATTGTTATCAACAACAATAGCCGTGCCCCCGTACCGGATATCAGGGTTACTGATATTCTTCCGGTAGATGTTACTTACGTGCCAAACACTACATTCTTTAAGAATCATAATGGCGCGGTAAGTCCAATAGCCGATGATGCATCCGGCACGGCATTCCCGCTTGACGGAATCGGCAGGGTTGTTAACCCAAGCAGCGCGCTGCCTGTCAGCGGTACTTACGAAATTACTTTCAAAGCAGTGATCAAAGATTTCCAAAACCTTACTTCCGGGATCGAAAACATAATTAACACTGGAAACGTAACAGCGGTTGGCACAACCTTAGATTTTACAGCGATCACGCCGCTCTTCGGCCGGATCGGGGATTATGTCTGGAAAGATCTCGATGGAGACGGAATCCAGGACGGCAATGAACCCGGTATTGCCAATATTACAGTTAACCTCCGCGACGGAAGCGGCAACGTAGTTGCTACTACAACAACAAACTCAAATGGAGCGTACTTATTTACCGGATTGCTCGCGGGCAATTACCAGGTCGAATTTGTCGTTTCTTCTGCTTATACAATTACAGCACAGAACGCGGACGGCCAGGGAATTAACGGCGGACTCAACTCCGACGCAAACCAGCTTACAGGGAAAACCGCGGTATTCGCGCTTGCGGGCGGCGAACCAAAAGCGACGGTTGACGCAGGGTTTGTTCCGAAGAGCTCTGTTGGTGACAGGATCTGGAACGACATAAACGGAAACGGAATCCAGGATTCAGGCGAGCCGGGATTATCGGGAGTTACAGTGAAATTATTTGATTGCTCCGACAACCTTATTGCCACAACAACTACTGACGGAAACGGCAACTATATTTTTGAGGCAGTTCCGGCCGGAAGCTATTATGTGCAGGTAACCGCGCCGTCAGGAATGACCTTCACAGCAAAAGATGCCGGTTCGGATGACGCATTAGACAGCGATATTGATCCTTCTACCGGAAAAACAGCCTGCTTTAATGTAACCGGAAACCAGAATCTAACCAATGTTGACGCGGGATTATACCCTACCCCCGGCACAATCGGTGATTTTGTGTGGAAGGATAACAATTCAAACGGTATCCAGGATTCAGGTGAACCCGGTATAGCGGGTGTTACCGTTAAACTTCTCAGCGGTTCAACCGTTGTTGCAACAACAACCACTGATGCTAACGGCGCGTATTCTTTCGCAAATGTAGTGCCGGGAACATACCAGGTTGAGTTTACCGCCCCCGCGAACCACAGCTTTACTGTTCAGGACGCGGGTTCAGATGACACTAAAGATTCTGACGCTGACCAGGCCACCGGCAAGACAGCTTCATTCACGCTTTCTCCCGGTGAAAACAAAAATACAATTGACGCCGGATTCACCCCTAACCCGGGAAGCATTGGTGACTTTGCGTGGGTTGATGACGGTGACGGCATACAGGAATCCGGCGAACCGGGATTAGCCGGAGTCACGGTTAAATTATATTCTACCGGAAACGTACTCGTAGCTACCACTTCCACAGACGCAAACGGCGCTTATAACTTCAGTAACGTACCTGTCGGTACATATTATGTGGAGTTTGCAGCTCCCGCAAATTACTCCTTTACTTCCAAAGATCAGGGAAGTGATGATGCGAAAGATTCAGACGCTGATCCTTCAAACGGAAAAACCGGTACAATTACTGTAGCTGCGGGACAGGTTAATAATACTGTTGATGCAGGTTTTACACCTAATCCCGGCAGTATCGGTGATTTTGTCTGGGTTGATGACGGTGACGGTATTCAGGAAGCCGGCGAACCGGGCAAAGCGGGTGTAACAGTTAATCTGCTTAGCGGATCAACGATAGTTGCAACTACAACTACTGACGCTAACGGCGCTTATTCATTCGCGAATGTAGCCCCCGGCAGTTACCAGGTTGAATTCATCGTGCCTGCAAACTTCAGCTTTACGTCGAAAGACGCGGGCTCGGATGACACAAAAGATTCAGACGCTGACCAGTCGAATGGCAAAACGGCAGTTTTCACTGTAGCGCCGGGACAGTCAGTTACTACTATTGACGCGGGCGTAACGCCGAATCCGGGCAGCATCGGAGATTTTGTCTGGGTTGATGACGGTGACGGTATACAGGAATCAGGAGAACCAGGATTACCCGGAGTTACCGTAAAACTTTATGATAATAACAACAATCTTATTGCAACTACCGGTACCGATGCAAATGGCGCGTATAATTTCGCTAATGTACCTGTCGGAGATTATTATGTTGAATTCACTCCTCCCGCAAACTACACTTTCGCTCAAAAAGATCAGGGCGGTGATGATTCAAAAGATTCAGACGCGGATCCTCTCACCGGTAAAACCGGAATGATCAGCGTAACACCGGGTCAGGTAATCACTACTGTTGACGCGGGCTTTACTGCTAACCCCGGAATGATAGGTGACTTTGCGTGGGTAGATGCTAACGGCAACGGAATACAGGATTCAGGCGAGTCCGGACTGGCTGGTGTTACAGTTCAACTTATCAGCGGTTCGAGCGTTATCGCGACGACAACCACCGACGCGAACGGCGCTTATTCATTCTCAGGTGTAGCCCCCGGAACATACCAGGTTGAGTTTGTTCTCCCGGCAAACTATACCTTTACTACCAAGGATGCAGGTTCAGACGACAGTAAAGATTCAGACGCTGACCAGGCTAACGGAAAAACCGCATCATTCACAATACTACCCGGGCAATCTAATATAACGGTTGATGCAGGATTTATTCCGAATCCAGGAAGCATTGGCGACTTTGTCTGGATTGATTCAAATGCCAACGGAATTCAGGATTCAGGAGAACCTGGTTTAGCGGGCGTAACCATAAAACTGCTTGACGGTTCAACTGTAATTGCCACAACCACAACAGATGCTGCCGGCGCGTACTCATTTACCAATGTTTACCCCGGAAGTTACCAGATCGAATTCGTTGCTCCAGCAAACTTCAGCTTTACCGCTAAGGATGCGGGTTCGGACGATACAAAAGATTCGGATGCCGATCAGTCCTCAGGAAAGACGGCTTCCTTTAACGTTGCACCGGGACAATCAAACACGACAATTGACGCCGGATTAACTCCTAATCCGGGCAGCATCGGTGATTTTATATGGAACGACGCGAATCAGAACGGCATTCAGGACAACGGCGAAGCCGGTCTTCCTAACCTGACAATAAAACTTTATGACTGTTCCGGGACCTTGGTTGCAACTACAACAACCGACGCTAACGGTGCATACCAGTTCGTGAATATTCCTGTCGGCAGCTATTACATTAAAGTTGAAAATCCGTCAGGTTACTTCTTCGCGCCGAAAGACGCAGGTTCAAACGACGCGCTTGATTCGGATATTAATCCGGCTAACGGACAGTCAGACTGCTTCACAATCTCAGCGGGAGAAGCAAAGAGTGATGTGGATGCGGGCCTCTATCCCGGACTGATCAGCATTGGTGATAGGGTTTGGAACGATTCAGATCTTGACGGTGTGCAGGATGCCGGCGAAGCGGGACTAGCAAACGTACCAGTTAAACTTTATGATTGTAACGACGTGCTTGTCGCTACAACTACAACAGATGCTAACGGAAACTATCTGTTTGCAAATCAGCTCGCGGGCAGTTACTACATCCAGTTTGTTCTTCCTTCGGGTTATGCTTTTGCTCCGGCAAATATTGGCAGCGATGACGCGGTAGATTCCGATGCTGACCCTGTGACAGGAAAAACTTCCTGCCAGGCATTCACAGGCGGCTCAACAAATAATACTATTGATGCCGGTATGTTTTTAGGAAGCGCGAACCTGCAGATTACCAAGGTTGCAGATGACAACCAGGTTGACTGCGGACAGAGTGTAACTTATACAATAACAGTAACAAATAACGGACCGCTCGCGGCGAACCTGATCACGGTTGATGATGTTCTGCCTGCCGGACTTGTTTTTGTAAACTCAACGGCTTCACAGGGAGCTTACGATAATAATACCGGAGTATGGACTTTAGGCACGCTCGCGAACGGCGGAAGCGCAACTCTTTCAATAGAAGTTACCGTTGACTGCGGCGCGTTAAACAATTCAGCGATTGACCTCGGACCCGCGAAAGAATTTAACGTCTTCGTTCTTGGCAACGTTAGCCAGCCATCAGCCGATACACAGGGCAAGATGGCAGCAGGCGGAAACATCACTCTTGCCAACTACAGTGTAGGCGACCAGTTAACCCCGGTCAGCGGACAGGATGTACTGGTAGCAGGCGGCAACCTTACCTTCACC
>JABWCL010000073.1 GCA_013360295.1 Ignavibacteriaceae bacterium
CGTTATACAGATCCTTACATCTCAGAATGCAATATCAGCAATACCAAAGTTGGTATTTATCTTGATAACGCGGAATATCAACCCGATATGGAAGAAGGTGCTAAGATATTAAATACAAGCGTGAGCTCCGGGCTTACCGGATTAGATTTGTATGAGAGCTCTGCAAAGATAATGAGTTGCAATATAGAAAGCGATGGAACAGGTATAAGCATATATTCAAATTCATTCCCTGTATTTAGCAGGTCAATGGATTATGGATTGAACAGAATAACCGGGCAGGATTTAGGGATGGATATTTCTTACTCCACACCTCTTTTAGGATATAAAGAGATTGAGTATTATGGCTACAATAGCATAACAAAGGCTGAAGAAGGGGAGTATGATCTGATGGCAAATGAAGCGGGAACCATCTATTCACAGGAATGCTGGTGGGGAGAGAGTACGCCGAACACAGATCATTTTTCGCTGCAAAATTCCTATCTGGAATATGAGCCGGCTCTTACTTATGATCCTTTTGGTGATACCTACCAGAATATCGGAAACAATAACAGTGCAAAATCAGCCAGGATAGAACCGGAAGGTGGCGATAATCCAACATTAAGCCTGAAAGATAAATATAAGGCTGCACTACGTAAGTATTTATCGGGTGAGTTAAGCGAGGCAAGACAAATGTGCCGAAATATCATTCTTTCTTTTCCTGATTCAGCAACAACCTTTTCTTCTTTCTACCTGTTACTGCAAATAGAAGGGAAAGCAGGGAATAGAAGCGATTCATTGAACGGATTCCTTGGATCAATAAATCCGGGAAACTTGAAAAAGAAGTTATATCTGCTGGCGAAAATAAAACTTGCTGAAAATTCTCAGCCTGGCAGTTATCCTCAGGTTATTACCGGTTTACAGAACTGGTATCCTGATACGGTAATGGCGCCATATTTATTGTTTAAGAAATTAAAGTATTACCTGGATATTTCAAAAAATAAAGACAGTGTCGAAGTAATAAAAAATCAGCTAACGGTTTCATATCCTCATCACAAGCTGACCCGGGAAGCGAAAATATTGATTGGGATGGATGAACTGCAAAAACGGGGTGGGAATTCGGTTTCAGTAATTCCGGTTAAACCGGTGTTAGAAAATTATCCAAATCCGTTCAATCCATCAACGACGATACGATACGGAATAAACATACCGGGAGAAGTGAAAATTGGTATATACAATATTCTCGGAGAATTGGTACAGGTATTGGTTAATGAAGAAAAAGAAAAGGGAATCTACACAACAACACTTAACGCAAACCGGTTTTCAAGCGGTGTGTATATATGCCGGATGATATCCGCAGATGGCGTGCTGGTAAGAAAGATTATGTTATTGAGATAATGGTTCAATAAATATGTTTAATAAGAGTAATTCAAATTCGTATGAGGCTAACATCGAACTTTCACCTCCGAATGGAAGCGGATTCAGTATGAATGTATGCACTTCTCAAATTAGTAATTTATATATTTACTCATATAAAAGGCGCGGATAATGAAAAATCTAAAATCTGCCTATCTTATGATTCTTTTTATCCTACTTCAAAGTAATGCTTATCCAGCTATCCGTTATGTAAAAGCAGGAAACCCTACTCCAATACCGCCATATACAAGTTGGGCAACGGCGAGCGACAGCATACAGAAGTGTATAAATGTTTGCGTGCCGGGTGATACGATTTATGTAGGTAACGGCGTTTACAAAGAAAAACTTACGCTTATTCATAAACTGGCGATGATAGGCTCAGGTTGGGATAGCTGTGTCGTGGATATTTCTCGCTTTCCAGCCCCTGAACCGGGTTATAGTATTGTTTTAATGAATATAAAAGATTCTTGTACCATTAAAGGTTTTCGCTTAATCGGAGGTTACTATATTGGATCATCTCGTAATTGGGCGGGTATTTCGAGAATAGGATACCCGTTACCAAATATTACTAAATTAGATGTGGAAGCAAACTATTTTTATAAACTATCAAATCCAATTTTATCAAATAATTATAAATTCAGAAATAATATTGTTAATACAGCCTATAATGGCACGGCAATTGTAGCGCTTCCAATATCAGGATTAGCTGAAATTGATAGCAATCTGCTGGTTCAATTAGTTAATGCCGGCGTTGGAGGCGATCCCACCTCCATTGTCCGAAATAATATTTTCCATTTTAATGAATCAGGAAAAATAATCAGTGTATTTGAATCTAATTATAGTGCAATCGCACAGAATAATATTGCCTTTATCAGATATCCATATTCTAGCGATATTGCATTTGAACCAGATGGCCAGTACCTCAATAATATATCTTTCATACCGATAAATAAAGTTTTCAATCTCTCTCTCTCCACTTCGAAAGTTAAAAATAATATTATTATCAACGCAAAGAACGGAGTAACGATTTCCGGTAATGCCTCGCCTGACAGTATCAGGTATAATAATTTCTGGAAAGTTGATAAGAGATATGCAAATTTTTCTATACCCAATGACACCACAAACCTCTCAGTTGACCCGATGTTTGTAAAAGAACACTCTCAATGGGATACCCTACCCGGGGATTACCACCTGCAGAAGTTCTCACCGCTGATTGACAAAGGCGACCCAACGATACTTGACCGTGACGGCACAAGAAGTGATATGGGTATCTTCGGAGGGCCTCTGGGGGAGATTTATGAGTACAGGGACTATGCTCCAAAACCGCCGCAGGGGATCAGGCTCAGGTATGACGCTGAACTTAAAACTGTTACTGTCAGGTGGGAAAAAGCTACTGAGGCTGATTTCAGCAAGTATATTGTCTACAAGGATACCGTATCGGGGTTTATACCTGATAGCAGCAGAATCCTGCTGAATACAACAGATACAAGTTTCACGATGGATGTAAGCAGTTATAACCGTGTGTATTACAAAATCTGCTCTGTGGATAAACAGGGGAATATAAGTGAAGCCGGGGCGGAGACAGGAATAGTTTTAAGTGAGTCAGAGAAAGAAAGGATAGTAGCGGAAGAGTATAAGTTATACCCAAACTACCCGAACCCTTTCAGAGACAATACAAGAATCGGCTATTATGTTGGAAAACGCAGTTATGTAAAGATAATGGTATATGACATAAAAGGGGAGCTTGTAAAGTATATAGAAAACGGAGAGCGGGAAAAGGGATATTACGAGGTTGAGTTC
>JABWCL010000074.1 GCA_013360295.1 Ignavibacteriaceae bacterium
CTTATGATCCTTTTGGTGATACCTACCAGAATATCGGAAAAAATAACAGTGCAAAATCAGCCAGGATAGAACCGGAAGATGGCGATAATCCAACATTAAGCCTGAAAGATAAATATAAGGCTGCACTAAGCAAGTATTTATCGGGTGAGTTAAGCGAGGCAAGACAAATGTGCCGAAATATCATTCTTTCTTTTCCTGATTCAGCTATAACTCTTTCTGCATTCTACCTGTTACTGCAAATAGAAGGGAAAACAGGCAATAGAAGAGATTCATTGAATAGTTTTCTGTCGTCAATAAATCCGGGTAACTTGAAAAAGAAGTTATACCTCTTGGCAAAGTTAAAACTTGCGGATAATGCTCAGTCTGGCAGCTACCCTCAGGTTATTACCGGTTTACAGAACTGGTATCCTGATACGGTAATGGCGCCATATTTGTTGTTTAAGAATTTCAAGTATTACCTGGATATCCCGAATAATAAAGACAGCGCCCTGGTATTAAAGAATTCCTTGATGGCGGCTTATCCACATCATAAGTTGACAAGAGAAGCAAAAATATTAATGGGAATGGAAGAATTGCAGAAAGCAGCTTCAAACTTAAAAACCGGGAAAAACATAAACCCGGTATTAGAGAATTACCCCAATCCATTTAATCCAACAACCACGATCCGTTATGGGATAAGCACACCGGGCGAAGTAAAAATAATTCTTTACAATATACTTGGAGAAACGGTGCGGATAATTGTTAATGAACCAAAGGAGAAAGGTGTTTTTACTTTTTCTTTTAATGCAGGCAGGCTTTCCAGCGGTATTTACATCTGCAGGATGATATCCGCCGATGGCGTGCTAGTCAGGAAGATGCTGTTGTTGAGATAATGGTTAACTGTATATGTATAATGAGTGTCCTTCAAATTGGCATAAGGCTAACAGCGAACTTTCACCTCCTGAAGGAATCGGATTTAGTATGAATGTATGCACTTCTCAAATTGGTAATTTATATACTTATTCACGTAAAAGGAGCGGATAATGAAAAATCTAAAATCTACCTCTCTCATAATTCTTTTTGTCCTACTTCAAAGTAATGCCTATCCAGCTATCCGTTACGTGAAAGCAGGAAACCCTACGCCAATCCCCCCCTATACCAGTTGGGCAACTGCGAGTGACAGCATACAGAAGTGTATTAATGTTTGTGTGCCGGGGGATACGATTTATGTGGGTAACGGCGTATATAAAGAAAAGTTAACACTTATACATAAACTGGCGCTGATTGGCTCCGGATGGGATAGTTGTGTGGTGGATATTTCTCGTTTTCCTGAGCCGTCTCCGGGCTCTTACCCAATTGTCGCATTTGATGTTAGAGATTCCTGTATCGTAGAGAATTTTACAGTCACCGGAGGTTATACACATATCTCTTGGAGAAATTCCTGGGCTGGTTTCTCAAATTATCAATGGCCTCCTCCTAACATTACCAAATTAATTGTTGATAATTGTTTCTGCTATAGGATTTCTGAACCTATCATATTGAATAATTTTGAGTTTAAGCATAACATAGTAAATTGGGCATCACATGGTGCGACAGTCTCGCCATTCCCTATGCCCGGGATCGGGATAATAGACAGTAATTTTATGATAAATGTTGTTGAGTATGCGGTTGGGAATAATCCCACCCCAATCGTCCGAAATAATATTTTTCATTTTTTGACGCGAGGTAAAATAATATCTCTCTTTGAATCTAATTATGATGCTATTGTAATGAACAATGTTGCTTTCGTTCGATTCCATGGAACAGATTACATTTTTGAACCTGATGGCAAATATCACAATAATATTACCTTCATTGATGCACCTTTTGCTTTTAATCTTGAGCGCTCTTCATCATCAGTCAAAAACAACATTATCATTAACGCCAAGAATGGAGTAACGATTTCCGGTAGTGCTTCGCCTGATAGTATCAGGTATAACAACTTCTGGAAGGTTGGTAAACGGTATGCCAATTTCACCATACCTAACGACACCACAAACCTATCGGTTGACCCGATGTTCGTCAGGGAACAAACTCAGTGGGATACCCTGCCCGGCGACTACCACCTTCAGAAGTTCTCTCCCCTTATTGATAAAGGCGACCCTGCTATCCTTGACCGTGACGGAACACGGAGCGATATGGGTATCTTTGGCGGCCCTTTGGGAGAGATTTACGAGTACAGGGACTACGCTCCCAAACCTCCGCAGGGAATAAGGCTCAGGTATGACTCTGAACTTAAGACTGTTACTGTCTGGTGGGAAAAAGCTACTGAGGCTGATTTCAGCGGATACATTGTGTATAAGGATACACTCTCCGGGTTTATTCCTGACAGCAGCAGGATGCTGCTAAATATCACAGATACAAGTTTCACAATGAACGTAAGCAATTATAACCGGGTGTACTTTAAGATCTGCTCTGTTGATAAACAGGGAAATATCAGTGAACCCGGAACGGAGACAGGAATTGTTCTGACTGACGCTGAGAAAGAACGGATCGTATCAGAAGAGTATAAGTTATACCCGAACTACCCTAACCCATTCCGGGAGAAGACAAAGATAGGTTACTATGTGGGGAAAAGGAGTTATGTAAAAATAATGGTTTACGATATTAAAGGTGAGCTTGTAAAGTATATCGAGAACAGTGAGCGGGAGAAGGGCTACTATGAAGCAGAGTTCATCGGAGGAAGCGAAAATAAGGGCGATTTTGGGATAGCGACAGAGTATGTAAGCGGGATATATCTGTATAAGATAATGGTAACTGACGCGGAGAGCGGGCTGCCGGTACTTAGCGAAATGAGGAAGATGGTGAAAATCAAATGACTATAGTGAAATGAGTAAATTATAGATTAAGGAAAAGAATATGAGCAGGATGTTTATAAATGGAGTATCCATTTTGTTTCTGATTTCTTTCGCGGTTATGGCACAAAGCCAGCCGGAAAAGTTCGTTATAGGAGCTTATGCACAGTCTGTGCCGGAGCAGTCATATATTACAAACCCGCCGCTGCTGGAAAATGCAAAGATAAATCATCTGCTTTTTATCGGGACGAAAGTCGGTGCAGACCCGCAAGGATTGTATCTTGAGAATGGAGATACTGCTCTA
>JABWCL010000029.1 GCA_013360295.1 Ignavibacteriaceae bacterium
TCATAAGTAATTATCTGCTCGGGAATGTGCATAAAAACAAAAGATAAATATTGTGATATAATTAACTCGGCGCTGGTTGGCGAGCGGTGTTTACATCTGTCGGATTATAACTCCCGATGGTGTGCTGGTCAGGAAGATGATACTGGTTAGGTAGTTTCTGGATTACATTAGTAATGAGCCGCCTTGGGTTGGGGACGGCTCAAGGGATAATTGACCTTTCCGTGAGATAAAACTTCAGAAAATCAACTGATCGAAAAAATAAATCACCTCTTACCTGATATGATTATTTCGATTCTCTAAACTTATCTCCTGATGCACTAATCTTCGGAATGTATTATTTTATTCTTAATAATTCCATAATATTTGCTATCTTAATTCAAAGTATTGGTTAAAATTTCTACTGGTCTTTTAGGGTCTGTTTGTTTAGTGTGTACTCAATATAAAAGGGCGCTTCAGATTTTCTGATGTTTGCCCGGATTTTAAATACATAAATAATTATCGGAGTTCTTATGAGAATTGTTCTACTTTTTCTTCTATTAGGTTTCTTCCTTCAAACCTCAGCTCAGGAAGTCAGGCTTGAAAAACCAGTTATTTCAGGCCAGTACCTGAATACTGAATGGGGAGTTGACGGTGTAATACTTCCGAACGAACCGGCAGGAAAATTTTCCGGGGTACAGGCATCAAACGGGACAATCTATCTTGCCGTTAACGACACGCTCTCTACACAAAACCTCGGGCTTGTCGTTTTTATTTCAACTGATAACGGCGCCACCTGGACTTTACATCCTTCCGGAATTTCAAACCGAGGGTTGTATGAAAATGTTAAGATGATAAGGACAACACTGGATTCAATTTATTGCATTTTCCAGTGGGAGTATAATGTTTATTGCTGGAATGTACTATCCCCTGCTCCAAACCTTACTCCGGTTCTCACCGGCGGTTACAGAAGCTTTGATGCCGTGACTTCTTCAACCGGCGCCTTATATCTCTTCATAGATATTTTAGCTACGAACCAGATCTACAGATACAGCTCTATAAACGGCGGTTATACCTGGGGCGGTTCAGGACTCATTACGTCTTCCGGAGCTAATCCTAAAGTTTCAATGTCCGGTACCGGTGACACACTACTGCTAAATTATTATGGCCCGGTTCTCACGGATACAGCTACCTCAGTCATCAGGCTTGCAAGATACCGTGAAACAGCTCCTGGAACTCTTGCCTCGGCAGGATTTATTGACATTACAACTGATGCAACACCTAAATATGATTATGTTGCGGCGACAAATAATAGCGAGATGTGGTTTTTCTATACATCAGGCACCGTTGGATCAAGGGATATAAAAGCGCGAAGAAGCAGTAATGGCGGCGTGAGTTGGGAGCCGGTGTTTACCGTTGCAGGTTCTGAAACCCTGGACGAATACGGTATGGATATCCGTTATCACAATTATGGCGGGTATGGTTTTGACCTCGTTTACACCGCGGATTCAGCACAGGCCGGACAGCCGACTGCGGCTACGGATAAAATACTGTTCAGCACTGTCACATACGGGGCAGTCAACTTCACAGAATTCTCTCAGATTAATGAAGTACCCGTAGCGGCCTATTCGCCACGCTATTCGAATGCTTTGGTTCCGCTTCCCGTTAACGGAGATATAGGCGTTGGGTTTGTCGGAGGCGCTGACGGAAGCAAAAAACTCTACTGGGACCGCTGGCAGGCAGTTATTCCCGTTGAGTTAAGTTCATTTACCGTAACGGCTAATGAGAACAGCGCTCTTTTAAACTGGCAGACAGCAACCGAAAAGAACAACAAAGGTTTCTTGATTGAAAGAAAGAATAGCAGCGGTGAGTTCAGTTCCATTTCATTTATTGAAGGGAAGGGAACAACTACTGAGAAACAGAGTTATTACTTCACTGACAATAACCTCGATGCAGGCATTTATACTTACAGGCTGCGTCAGGTTGACTTTGACGGTACCGCATCAGTTTCAAGTAGTGTGGACGTTGTGATTACAAACCCTGCTAATTTCAGCCTCGGACAGAATTATCCTAACCCATTTAATCCTTCAACATCTATTTATTATCAGTTGCCGGTTGAGAGTAAGGTTAGCATTAGAGTATTTAATCTTCTCGGAGCGGAAGTAGCTACCCTTGTAAATGAAACAAAACCGGCGGGGAGTTACAGCGTAAACTTTAACGCGTCACACCTGCCAAGCGGAGTGTATATGTATGAAATGAGGGCAGGCTCTGTCTCATTGATTAAGAAGATGACACTGGTGAAATAATTGAAAATGGAGAATTGAGAATTGATAATTTAGGCGCGTGCGGGGACGCGCCTTTTTTATTATGGATAGATGGAACGCAGATGAGGCGGATGATTATGGATTTGCGCAGATGGAAATAATTGATGAATATGAATAGTTGAAATTTTAATTGCGTATTTTAAATATTGTAGGTCGGATAAAATTCCTTTCACCCGTGTCGTGCAAGTCACGATTTGTACTACATTTTGTATGTGTGGGGAGGCGGTAAGTCTTGTGCTATATTGAGACGGGCAGGTCACGACGCGGAGTGGGTTATAACGATGAGCAGGTCACGACGCAGGGTGGGTTATAACGATGAGCAGGTCACGACCCGCACTACATTTTTTGGGGGGGGGAAGATGCTCCCCTCACCGATGTGATGAGGGGAGGGAAAGGGGAAAATATCAGATTGCTACGTGTGAAACGGAGAGGACGTTTGGGTTCTCGCGTATCAGTTTGAGGTTATCCGCAGAGACTTCAGACATAAGTTTCATTGTGCAGGTTGCTACAATGCCGCCTTCGAAAATTATGTTTTCGATTTCTTCGATATTGATGTTGGCATCCCGGATGACCGCAAGTATAGCCGCCAGCACGCCGGGGCGGTCGTAATGTTTAACAACAAGCTGGAACTTCGCGTCGGTTATCTTCGCGCGGTTTACCCAGTGAGCGATCACTCCGCTGGCAATATAGTCTTTAATTATGCGCACAGTCTCTTCAGCTACAGCGTTTTGTGCCTGCTCTGTGGATGCGCCAATGTGATGTGTCACGTAAATGTTGGGATTATCCTGCAGGATTGATTTAACCTCACCGGATTTCGCTTCCGGTTCCCCTTTGAATACATCAAGCGCCACGCGAATATTTTTTTCTTTGATCGCCTCAAGCATATCATCTTCCACAATCAGATCTGCACGGGCAGTATTAATCAGGAATGCATTGGGCTTCATATAGCTGAACATTTTTTTATTGAACAACCCTTTTGTCTGAGGGGTTGAGGGGAGATGAAGCGATACAACATCGCAGAGGGGGAGGAGCTGGTCCATCTCTGAAAAATCTTTGATTGCTACTCCTTCAATTCTCGAAATATCCTTACCGTAAACATTCATTCCGAATGCCTGAGCGCGTTTTGCAACTTCTTTGCCAATGTTCCCGACGCCGATAATTCCGAGTGTCTTGCCGTATAAACCTTCGGATTTGGAGTACTCTCCTTTATTCCATTTTCCGTTTTTGAAATCATTCACATTATCCGGAATTCTGCGGTCAAGAGCTACCATCAGTCCGACGGCAAGTTCCGCAACCGCGATGGAATTCATACCCGGGCAGTTAGCCACGTAGATACCCTTCTGGTTCGCGGCAGATATATTAATATTATTAACTCCCGCGCCGGCGCGGATGATGAGGTTCAGCTTCTCACTTTTCTGAACGGTTTCCGCGTTTACCACGGTAGAACGGACAACGAGAATGTCAACATTTTTAGCGGCTTCCGGCAGGTCATTTTCTCCGAGCTTGGGGGAATAGATGACTTCAAGCCCGAGGTCTTTCATTTGTTGGACGTACAGGTCGGGGAATTTATCCGCGACCAAAACACTGATTTTCATTTGAACACCTTTATATGATTTGGTTATTATTTTTTTAACATAGGAATCTTAACGCCGTGCTCAACAGCGTTATTGATCGCGCGGGGGTATCCCGCGTCTGCGTGCCGTATTATCCCCATTCCGGGGTCATACGTCAGAACTCTTTCTAATCTCTTTTCAGCTTCAGGGGTGCCGTCGGCAACTACCACCATACCGGCGTGAATGGATTTACCGATGCCGACTCCTCCGCCGTGATGAACGGAAACCCAGCTCGCTCCGCCTATCGAGTTCAGCAGGGCATTAAGTATCGGCCAGTCGGCTATTGCGTCGCTGCCATCCGCCATCGCTTCTGTTTCTCGATATGGGGACGCGACTGAGCCGCAATCGAGGTGGTCTCTTCCGATTACAATCGGCGCGGAAACTTTTCCTTCTGCAACAAGTTTATTGAATATCTTACCCATCTTTGCCCTTTCGCCGTAACCGAGCCAGCAGATTCTGGCAGGCAGCCCCTGGAAGTGGACTTTCTTTTGGGCGTTTGTTATCCAGTTGACGAGGAGTTTATTATCGGGGAAAGCCTCCAGTACCGCGCGGTCTGTTTCGTAAAGGTCTTTCGGGTCGCCTGAGAGAACAGCCCAGCGGAACGGCCCTTTGCCGTCGCAGAAAAGGGGGCGGATGAATTCAGGAACAAACCCGGGAACATCGAACGCATTCAGTACGCCGTTCTCTTTTGCCTCGCCGCGGATATTGTTACCGTAATCAAACACTACCGCGCCTCGTTTTTGGAATTCCAGCATTGCCTTCATATGCTCCACAACTGTTGCACGCGCAAGTTTTATGTATTTATCCGGATCTGAAGCCCTCAGTTTAACGGCATCCTCAAATGACATACCCATCGGCACATATCCGTTAAGCATATCGTGGGCTGAGGTCTGGTCGGTAAGTATGTCGGGCATTACACCAAGTTTAAGAATCTCCGGTAGCAGTTCTCCGGCGTTTCCAACCAGCCCGACCGATAAAGCCTCGCCGTCATCTTTTGCTTTTTTGACCAGTGTTAGTGCCTCGTTCAGGTCTTTTGCAAGTACATCAATATATCCGGTCTGCAGGCGTTTATTAATGCGCTGAACATCAACATCAATGCCGAGGAAAGCGGCTCCGTTCAGCGTAGCAGCGAGAGGCTGAGCCCCTCCCATCCCCCCGATACCCGCGGTAAGGAGGAATTTCCCTTTCAGCGTGCCGCCAAAATATTTATTGGCGCATTCCGCGAAAGTTTCGTAGGTGCCCTGCAGTATGCCCTGTGTGCCTATGTATATCCAGCTTCCGGCTGTCATTTGTCCGTACATTGTCAGCCCGAGCTGCTCAAGCCTTCGGAATTCGCTCCAGTTTCCCCAGTCGGGGACGAGCATAGAATTCGAGATTATTACCCGCGGAGCATCCGTGTGTGTGCGGAAAATACCGACCGGTTTACCGGACTGAACCAGCAGAGTTTCATCGTTTTCAAGCTCTTTCAGGCTTTTGACTATCGCGTCGAATGCTGCCCAGTTCCTTGCGGCTTTACCTTTACCGCCGTAAACGATCAGTTCCGCGGGATTCTCGGCTACATCCGGATCAAGATTATTCATCAGCATCCTGAGGGCGGCTTCCTGTATCCAGCCTTTGCAGCTTAATTCACTGCCCCGGGGCGCGCGGATCGTTCTGGCTTCGGTTTGCATATCAGTCCTTAAAATTTGCGTTATAGATATTTGTGTATTGCGTAAGCAGGGATTTGTAGATCCACCTTTTAATAAAAAATCCTTTTGTACTCAGATCGCGGATGAATTTAATATTATGCGTAAGATTGAATTTCAACCTGGTTAGTTCATCCTTCGTGAACTTGATTGTTTCCTCGCCCGCGGAGAGTTTTTCAACGATGGAATTAAACGCTCTTATGTCAGCGGCGCTGTTATTCTGTTCAAATTGTTTTAATGCCTGCTTAGCAAAATTAAGCAGTATCTTCCGTTCATTCTTGTCAAATTCAAAATTATAATTTTTGAAGTCTTTTGCCATAGTTCCTTGATTAGTTTAGTGATAATAGAGTTTCCCGCATTTTCTGATAGCCGGGTTTAATGATCTTATAAATGAAATCGAGCCTCTGGTGATGATGAATAAACGCCGATTTCATCGCGTTAATTGTAAGTTTTTCGATATCGTCGAGCGAGAGGTTAAAGTTCTCCGCGGCTGTCATAAATTCTTTTGTCATAGTTGTATCGCTCATCAGCCTGTCATCGGTGTTTATTGTTACCCTGAACTTTGAGCGGTAGAGCACGCCGAAAGGATGATTCTCGATTTTGTCAACCGCGCCGGTGTGTACATTGCTGAGCAGGCAGTTTTCAATGGGTATTCTTTTATCGAGGATGTACTGAGCGAGTTCACCCATTCCGGCTACATTCCCTTCGGAATCAAAGACGAGATCCTCAATAATTTTTGTGCCGTGCCCTATCCTGTGCGCTCCGCACCACTGAAGAGCCTGCCAGATGGATTCCTTTCCGAATGCTTCTCCCGCGTGGATGGTAATATTAAAATTCTCACGCTGGATAAACTGAAATGCGGGGATATGTTTTTTCGGGGGATAACCGCCTTCTTCGCCCGCCAGGTCAAACCCCACGACACCCTTCTGTCTGAAATCCACGGCAAGTTCAGCGATCTCTTCGGTGTTTTTCATATTTCTCATTCCGCAGAGGATAAGCCCGTAGCCGGTTCCAAAGTCACGTCTTCCTCTTTCCAGTCCGTTCAGCACCGCCGAGACTACATCGGAGTGATATAAACCTTTTTGGGTATGATAAACGGGGGCGAAACGGGTTTCAACATAACAGACCCCATCATTGTACATATCTTCCATCATTTCGTATGCCACTCTTTCAAGGGCCTCACGGGTTTGCATAACGGCGCAGGTATGCTCAAAACCCCGCAGGTATTCAGGGAGGGAGCCTTTATTAGCGCCCTCGAAAAACCAGGCGCGAAGTTCGTCCGGATCATTGGTTGGTAGTTTTTTATACTTGATATCTTTGGCAAGTTCGATGATTGTTTCCGGCCTTAGTCCGCCGTCAAGGTGGTCGTGGAGGAGGACTTTAGGCACTGCGCGAATGATTTCTTCTTTTGTCACATTTTTCTCAATAGTTTGGTACAAAATTAAGAAATAATAACTAAAAATAAGATGCAATAAGTCCGCTATGCAAAATGAATTAATGACTTTAATTAGTATTCGAGTGGAGTCCAACGGTGGTGGTAATGTGAGTTCCCACAGAGCGGGAGAACTACTTACCTTCACGAGGTGGAATATAGAAGTACATCGCATATACAGTTTACGGTTTTTTGGAGGAAAATGAGTTATAAAAACCGTTCACAGGTAAATAACCTATTTTACAATTTCTTAGTTTTGGAGCATTTTTTTGGTATAATTTACCTTTTGATTCGATTTCAGCTGTTTTTTTCACTTCCAGGGAGTTATTGCAGTCTAAGTTTTCCAAGCTTGTACGGGCATTCGGTTAAGTGCGGGAGGGTAAAACCCTAATATTTGGATGGCAAGGACTACTATTTTATTTGCTAAAACAGCGGCTATCTCGTAACTTTAAAGGATATTTATTTTTAAAAGGAGTATGAATGAAATCCGGTGTAAAACCCTTAATTGCATTAATAACATTAGTCTTTTTATTCTCAGGTTTTCAGTGCGCCTCAACCGAGATAACCAGCGCTAAATTATACATTCAGCAGAAAAATATGGCAAAGGCTGAGGAAGTCCTGAAACGTGAAATCGAGAAAAATCCACAGAGCGCTGAAGGATTTTATCTTTTAGGTTTCATTTATGGTGAGCAGGAAAAGATATCCGATATGGTTACGATGTTTGATAAGTCGCTTGCCGTAAATAAAAAATTCGTAAAAGAGATTGACGGCCAGAAGAAATTCCACTGGGCGAACTATTTTAACCGAGGTGTAGCCTTTTTTAACCGCGCTTCAAACGCGAATACAGCCGACTCTGCAAAGCTTAATTTTGAAAAATCGGCAGCGGCTTTTAATGTAGCTGCCGTGTTAGAGCCGGATTCAGCCGATACTTATAAAAACCTCGCTTTTGTTTATATGAACCTCCAGAGGTATGATGACGCAGTTGCTCCGCTGGAAAAGATGATCGCTCTTGACAAATCACTCGAAGCATACAGGTTCCTGGGCGAAATCTATTACACAAACGGAAGCAACCTCAAAGACAGCTATGACCGCGGCAAGAAAGCAGAAGACAGCATCAACGCGATGATCAATTTTGAGAAGGCCATCAAAGTTGCCAGCGAAGGTAAGAAGCATTACCCGACCGACTCAGAACTCCTGGTCATTCTTTCAAATTCATATATCGCATCAAATAAGCTTGATGTGGCAATGTCCACTTTTGAAGAGGGAGTAAAGAGCGATCCGAATAATAAAGCTTACAGGTATAACTATGGCGTGGTTCTTTTAGGCGCAAATAATTTTTCTGCGGCTGAAGAGCAGTTCAAAAAAGCACTTGAAATTGATCCGGGGTACCTCAATGCAGAGTATAACCTTGCGGTTACCTATGTAAAATGGGGTGCTATCCTCCAGAAAAAAGCTGAAGATGAAGGTAAAGAGAGTCCGGAAGCCAAGGAAAAATACCAGGCGGCTGTTCCTTATTTTCAGGCATATCTTGATAAAAAACCGGATGATGCCGCTGTATGGGAGTTAGCAGGTAAAGTATATTCCGTACTTGGCAAGATCGAAGATGCTAAACAGGCTTTTGATAAAGCCGATAAACTCAGAAAGTAAGAGAAAAATTAATGAGTCAGCAAAATCCTCAGCAAGAGCACCAGATCAATATTGAGATTGGTGAAAAAGAGGCGGAAGGTATTTATTCCAACTTAGCGATAATCACACACTCGCAGGCGGAGTTTGTCCTGGATTTTACGCGTATCGTTCCCGGTGTACCTAAAGCGAGGCTGCTTTCAAGGATAATTACCACCCCTCAGCACGCCAAGATGCTTCTCAGGGCGCTGAAGGACAATATAGATAAATTTGAGAGCAGGTTCGGCGACATAAAAATTGAAGGTCAGGGAGAACCCCCCTTCGGGTTTATGCCGGCTAAACCTAACGAGAAGATCAATTAGTCCGGAATGACAGATTAAATTCGACGGCTGTTACAGTAGAAGTGGCAGCCGTCCTTTTTTATTTGCCGTCTGGAATAGTAAATACCGTATTTACTCAGATGTGTTACTGAGATAAGGCTCTCTGCCTTATTTATTGCGTCGTGTCACTCTTTTAATTTTTGTGATATTCAATACTTTATTAAAACAGTATTGATAGCTATATTCCACTTTATAATATCGTTCAATTTATGGAGATAATTTTGTTCCGAATCATTCCTTATTTGTCAGGGAAGAAATATACTTTCGCTACTTTTGCACTGCTCGTTTCGGGCCTCATCTTCTTCGGAGGTTGTGAGGTGAAAGAACCATTCCTGCCGGTCTACGATGCCGACCTGGTTATACCAATACTCGACAGGAAAAACACACTTATGGAACTCATCAATAAAGACACTACAGTGCTAAAGAGTTCTACAGACCCGTCATCACTTGGACTGCTCTATTATGAAGATGTGAAGCCCCTCGCGCCGGTTCTGGTACAGGATAAACTGGTAATGAACCCGATAGGTGTTCACACAGCGGTGCAGACGGGAACCATATCAATAAATGACCCTGAACCTATCCAGTCAAATATAAGCGTTGTAAAACTTGTACCGCAGGCGCAGGGAGTTGACAGTATCATTTTCCCGGCGATAAGTAATAAATCAATCACTCAAAACCTTGACAGGATTGAACAGTTCTCTGTCGCGACTTTTGAATCCGGTACTTTCCGCCTGACTTTTACGAATAATAACGGCGTAGCTATAACGATTAACAGTATTGATTTCAAAAACGCCTATACCAGCCAGGTCATTCCTCAGTTACAATCAAGTGTACCTCTTACAATTAATTCAGGTGCATCCGGACAAAAAGACTTTAACCTCACGGGCGCCACACTTGTTGACAGTATGATCATTGAGATGGTTGTCAGTTCCCCCGGCAGCGGTTTGTCATTTGTACAATTGCCGCCGAACGCCGGAACTTCGGTTGATGCCCGAATAATAAATTTCTCCGTTGAGGAAGTACGCGCGGTGCTGCCTCCGCAGGATCCGGTTTTTATTGATAGCACCATCGCGCTTGATGATTCAACATTTTTACGTGAGATCGTGATCAAGGAAGGCTCGCTCGTTTTTGAAGTCAGGAATTACCTGGATGTTGGCCTCACCGCGGTATTTACTTTTAATAATCTTAAAGATCCGTCAAATAACGCTTTCACGGCGAACTTTAATCTGACGAGGAGGGGGACGACCGGTGACAGACAGACTGTATCAGTGAGTTCGCTTCACGACTACAGGATTGTCTCGCTTGTCACAGGGCAGCTTACTAATAAGCTTTCCTATTCCGTACGGCTGACGCCGAATGCTACTACCGATCCGCGAAGCCTGCGGAAAGATGACAGTATGGCAGTGAACATAGATATGACTGACCTGATACTGCAATCGCTTGACGGAAGGGTAAAGCCCACACAGCTTGATTTTCAGGCAACACCGATTCCACTTCAGCTTGGTTCGCTCTCTAATTTTAATGCTTCCACCCTGAAGTTTGATAAGTTCCTTGTGGAAATGTTTGTTAATTCAAGCAGTACTGAACAACTGAGATTTGCCGGTAAGATCCGCGGAAAGAACAGAAACACACAGGCGACGGTTAACATACCTTCAACTGTTCTAAGCGGGAATCCGGGAACAACTCAGCAGATTATACTCTCTGAAACAGAATTAATAAATTTTATTAATACCTTTGCAACAGCACCTCCTGACAGCATTATTTTTGAGTACAATGCCGTTCTTAATCCGAATTATTTAACGGGTAAGATCGAAGACTCAGACAGTATCTACGGTACCGGCCATATTTCTACTCCTTTGACTATGGGTATGGGCAACGGAAGGTTTGTTGATACAAGTGAAATTAATATGCAGGAAGCAAATAAGGAGCAGCTTGACCAGCTTCAGTCTGCTTCGATCACCCTGATTATTGAAAATCACCTGCCGATGGCGATCAACTTCAACGCGGTATTGCTGAACGAGTTCGGGGATACAACTATGTACATACCGCCAAGATACGCGCCAAACAGTGACACGCTAAAGATAAGAGGGGGAACCGTTTCGCCTACCACAAAAAGAGTGACAGCTCCGGCAGTAGACAGTGTGACTATCTTTATGAAAGCGGATGAGTTCCTGCAGTTTTCAAGGAGCAAATCAATCAGGTCTTACATAAAGATGAATACATCTCTTCCTGCGGTTGCGCCGGTTTCATTTTACACTTCGGATTATATTAAGATCCGGGGCTTTGGTGCCGTTAAATACAGAGTGAAACCGTAGGTGAAGGAGAAGAAAATGAAAAAGTTTTTTATTGTAATCTTAGTTAATTTACTCTTCTCCGGATTATACGCACAGGGCGGCGGCTCAACAGGCGCGGCCGATGCGTGGAGCACATCTACCGGTAAAACATATACCGTGCTGGCGAAGGGATTATACGCGATAGGTAAAAACCCCGCGAACCTTTATCTCACCGAAGCAAAAAGGTGGGAAGTTTCAAGCCACTTCCCGCTGCCGAACGTCCATATGCGTGTGGGTACAGACTTCCTCAGTCTTAATGAATACAACTACTTCTTTGGCGGAGAGCCCGGCCCAAACGGTGAAACGCAGGGGCGCTACCTGACCGAGAGTGATAAGGAACGTCTGCTTAACGTCTTTGAAGGAGGCGGAATGATATTCGCGGACATCGCTCTCAGTAATCTGGCGGTTGCATATAAACTAAATAACAACAAGGGTGTCCTTGCATTCACAATGAATGATTATATGATGCAGAAGTTCAACATTCCCGCAGGAATGATAGACCTCTTCGTAAGCGGTAACCCGCCGAATAAAACATACGACTTTAACGACCTAGATGTAAAGATCAGTTATCTTCGCGAGTATACATTTTCCTTTGCGAGAGATCTGAATTTTATGAAACCCAAGTTTGTTAAAAATCTTTACGGAGGTGTCACTCTGAAATATATGCAGGGAATGGCATACGCAGGAGTTGACGAAATGAATACTAATTTCACCACTCAGCCTGACGGCATACTCACAGGTCAAAGCAGGATGAGAATTCTGACCGCATTCTCGGATAACGTAGGCGTGGAATATGATTTCGACTCCACCGCGGAGAAAAAGAATTTCACATTCTCACTTTTCCCTAAACCGGTCGGTTCGGGTTTCGGGATTGACTTTGGCCTTACCGCCGAAATTGGGGACAGATGGAAAATTGGTCTCGCATTTACCGATATCGGATCCATGACCTGGAGTCAGAATGTAGCGGAATACATTAGTTATCACGATTTCACCATTACTGAGATCATCGATCCAATTCAGAGGGACTCGCTGGTTACATTCCTTAAAGGGGAAGGGAGATATACTTCTGCATTCACAAAACCATTACCCACAGCGTTCCGGCTGGGTGCCTCGTTTCTTGTCTGGAAAAACGATTTTAAGTATTTTTTACTTAGTATGGACTACAACCAGGGCTTTAACAATGAGCCGAGGAACAGTACATCACCGAGAATATCAATAGGCGGTGAGTGGAATCAGACAAAATGGCTCCCTTATATGAGAGGCGGATTCTCTTTTGGAGGAGATTCTCCATTTATATGGTCGGTAGGTATAGGGTTTAATTGGGGACCGGTCGAGTTTAACCTTGCCACACCGGATTTCCATTACATATTTATACCGGGAGACGCTCAGAGGATAGCATTCGCGACGAGCGCAAGGTGGAAATTCTAAAAGGCTAAATATTATTGCCTGAAACGGGCAAGATTAATTACAGAAGCCAGAAGGAATAAAAAGTTTACAAGCCAGGCAGTGAGGAACGGGTCCATCGCCCCGTTTTTACCGAACGCCTGGCTTATTTTCATTAATACAAGGTAGATGAAAGTAATAAGGATATTAATCCCCACCTGAATCGCCAATCCCCCTTTACGCTTATTAGCCGAGAAAGGCAAACCAAAAAGGACAACTACAAACGGGGTAACAGCGAATGCAAATCTTGCGTGATATTCGATCTGCGTTCTTGAAGGATCGGTGCCTGCCCTTTTCTGATTATCAATAAGTTCACGCAGTTCTTCCAGATCCATCTCTTCCGGTTTCATCTGTTTTGAGGAAAGGTCTTCCGGCTTAAAGTTCAGTCCGTTTAATTCCTGTTCCTTAAATTGAATGAGGGTTTCACTAAGTCCGTTAAACTGGCGCTGGGTGCCATTAAGAGCGACCCACTTGTTTTTAAGCGTGTCATACTTCAGCCTTTGCGCGTCTATTCTTGCTACCAAACGGGTTATATCTTTGGGGTCGAACGTGTGGATCCCGACTCTGAGCGCCTGGAGGTTCGGTTCATCAAAATATGAGATAGCTACAATTTTTGCCTGGGAATCCTGAAAGAAAATATTACTCCCCGCAAAATTGAACCCGCGGTTAAGGTATTTCATTTCAAGGCTGAGTTTCTTTTCATTTGCTTTGGGTACAACGTAGCCGCCAAAGTAAACGGAGAAAACGCAGACGAGGACAGTAACTATAATAACAGGCAGCATAAAACGGTAGAGGCTCACTCCGGCCGCCTTAACCGCCGTCAGTTCATTCAGGTTAGACATTTTCCCGACGGTAAAAAGACTTGCAAAGAGTACGGCAACGGGCATCATTAACCGGACTATCTCAGGCATAAAGACAAAATAATACTGGAGAATAATACCGTTGGGGACATTCATATCTATAAAATCGTCGAGATTTTCCATCAAGTCTATCACCACGAAGATCAGAGTGAAAGCGAGCAGGCCGAAGAGGATGGACTGCAGAAACTGTTTTATCAGGTACCTGTCAATTATTTTCAATTCTGCTCCTGCTCCTGTTCCTGCTGCTGCCAGTTTTTCGGGATGAATCTTTTCAGTGATGAGAAATCAATCGTTACACTTTCTTTTGCCGTCTTATACGTAAGGATGATTCCTACCACACCGAGGAGGATATTAGCCGACCACATTCCCATAAAGGGGGAGAGGAGGCCTCTGTCGGCAAGTTTTTCTCCGCCGATAAGGAATGCCCAGTAAACAAGGAAAAAGAAAAGGCTGACGCTGGCGGCAACACCGAACCCGCCCTTGCGGGTCATAACACCCAGGGGGCCGCCTAATAAAATAAAAACAACACACGCGAACGGAATGGAATATTTTTTATGGATCTCAACCATATACTTATCAATTTCATTCTGCATCATCTGTTCGCGGACGACTGCGCTTACAACAGCGTTTTTATTTGCGTGGAGAGTGTTCAGAAGGTTCCTCAGCCTCATTTCCGGTGAAGCCGAATTGGGCGGAACGGGCTTTATTGTCGGGTCGCCATAAAAGATTTTCCTCACCTCGTCATCATACATTTTCGCATAAGTTTGGCGGATGGCTTCAAGGCTATCCACGCGGATCTGCATATCGGCAGTGCTAAGTTCACGGTCGCCTCGTTGGCTGCTGCCCGGTGTGCTTTGCTGAAACGAAAATTGTTCAGCGTTCATTGCGATGCGGTGATGCGTGAAGCGAAGTTTGCGGTACAGCCCGGACTGCGCGATGTCAGTCTCGTGTATCTCACCGTCGTTCAGATCCATTATAAGTTTAGTCATATCCCGCGAGAAGTAAATTTTACCATCTACCGCGGTTACCACGTTGACCTTGTTTGCATCATTATAATCATAAATAGTAACCCCGTACAGTTTGTTTGTTTTTTGGTCAATATCCCTCACCAGGATAGCGTAATTTGTCACTTCCTGAGAGAAGACGCCGGGTTCCAGAGAAAGTGTGGGCTTCTTCTGGGAGATATCAAACATAAGGATTTTTGCGGCGTGGTTGGCGTCCGGGAGGACATCATTATTAAAAACTATCAATCCGTAGAAAATCACCATAGAGAATAATACCGGGGGAAGAAGCATCCTGTAGAGGCTCACCCCGCTTGATTTCATTATGGTGACTTCATTATTCTGAGACATTCCGCCGAACGCCATAAGTGTGGAGATCAGCATAGCCATTGGTACAACGAGAACAACCATCCACGCGAGATTGTAGGCGATAAGCTGTATGATAAGCATCGTATCCAACCCCTTTCCCACGAGCCGGTCGGCGGTTTTCATCAGAAATTGTAAGAGGAAAATACCCATAAGGGTTGCCGAGGCAAAGACAAAGGGGACCAGATGGTTCTTGAGTATGTACCAGGCTAAAATCATTACGTAAATATAAAAATACGCGGGGAGGCATACAATTTTTAACAGCAAAAAATTAAAGCTTAATTCGTATTTTTGAATTTTGAAAATCAGAGATGAAGAGAACTCTTTACATTTTCGCCCTGCTTTTACTTCCGGTTTTTGGACAGGCTAAAATCGAGGCTGAGTATTCCCGGTGGCTGAAGGATTCCCTTCAGTTTACCGACCAGACCAGCGGTATAACTTTTATTGAACGAAAGACTGACGGAAGCGCTTTCTTCCTTTTAGCTGATGATATCGGAGCGGTGTACAGCCTTACCATAGATGCAACCGAGAGTTATATGCTGCGAAAGTTCGGATTTGGTAAAGAAGCGGAAGACTTCCTCGCGAAACTTCCTAAAAAAGACTTCGAAGAGATTTCTTATGACAGACATACAGGGAACGTCTATTTGTCAATTGAAGGTAATTTTCCTGCCCCTAAAACAACTGCGGGGATTTTCAGGATCGTTTTCAGTGGGAACGATATAAATACGGGTGAGATAAGCCGTCTCGAACCGGTAAAATTTACTCCTGAGGATCTGTTTCTGAAATACCTTGAGAATAACATAAGTTATGAGGGAATATGTGTTGACGAGAATTTCTTCTACCTGGGACTCGAGGGATTCCAAAAAGGGATGTTTTTTGCTGATAGCTCGCTGATCTTTGTCGCTGATAAAAATACGAGGGAAATCAGAAAAGTCTTCAGTACTAAATCAGTAGGTGCAGGTACAGTTTGCGGGATGTATTCTGAGGGAGGCGGAATTGTCTGGTTAATGGACAGGAACACCGCCAAATTGATAAGGGTAAAAGTAAATGACGAAAGTCTGGAAAAGCTGGCGGAGTACGAGATAACGAGCAGGATGCCCGGATACCCGGAACGCTCATACGTGATGGCGCTGGAATCGGTGACAATAGATGATAAGGGGTATATTTATTGTGTAGATGATCCGTGGCGTACTTTTTATATTCCGGGTCAGGAAATAATAAATTCCCTGGATCCTGTGACAATTGACAATTTCAAAAAATATATACCCATAATATATAAATTAAGGCAAATTCAATAAACGAAAGGATAGTGTATGGACGTTGTTCTGAACCATATAAAAAATAATCAGCTGCATTATATCGAGGAGTTAAAGGAGCTACTTAAAATTCCGAGTATCAGTACCCAGGAGGAAAATAAGGGGGATATGCAGCGCTGCGCTGAATATGTTGCCGCGAAACTATCGACGGCAGGAATGGATCGTGTAGAAATTTTCCAGACTCCCGGCCATCCTATTGTTTACGGTGAATGGCTCGCAGCACCCGGCAAACCCACTATCCTTGTATATGGCCATTATGATGTTCAGCCGGTTGATCCGATTGATCTGTGGGAGTCCCCTCCATTTGAACCGGTAATCAGGGACGGCAAGATCTTTGCAAGAGGCGCTACCGATGATAAAGGGCAGATGTATATGCACATCAAGAGCGTTGAAGCATTGATTAAGGAAACCGGCGGCCTTCCTGTCAACGTAAAATTTCTTATCGAAGGTGAAGAGGAAATTGGAAGCCCGAGCCTTGAACCATTTATTAAAGATCATCTTGACCTGCTTAAGTGCGATGTGGTACTCATCTCAGATACCTCATTGTACGCACCGGGTGTTCCTACTTTAACATACGGCTTACGCGGGCTCTGTTATATGGAAGTTGAATTAGTCGGCCCAAACCGCGACCTCCACTCAGGTACTTTCGGCGGCGCGGTAGCAAACCCGATCAATACTCTGGCGAAGATTATCGCGCAGCTTCACGATAAGAACGGAAAGGTAGCTGTTCCGGGATTCTATGGTGATGTTCTCCCTATAACTTCACTGGAAAAGAAAAACTTTTCAAGACTTAAATTCTCTGAAAAAGCGTATGCCAAGAATTTGGGTGTGGCAGAGCTTCAGGGAGAGAAGGGCTACTCTACGCTGGAGAGAACCTGGGCGCGGCCGACACTCGATTGCAATGGTATTTTTGGCGGATTCACCGGGCAGGGTGCCAAAACGGTTATCCCGTCAAAGGCGACTGCAAAAATCAGTATGCGTTTAGTCCCGAACCAGGACCCAAAGAAGATCGCGAAGCTATTTGAAAAACACATCAAATCAATCGCGCCGAAGAGCGTTAAGGTCAAGGTCAGCAGTCTCCACGGCGCTTATCCCGCGATTACTCCGCTTGAGCACGCTGCCACAAAAGCCGCTACAATAGCGATGGAAAAAGCTTTTGGCAAAAAAATTGTGTATATGCGCGAGGGAGGAAGCATCCCTATCGTTGCAACTTTTGATAAATTACTTAAGGCTCCATCTGTTCTGATGGGACTCGGCCTGAATACTGAAAATTTACACTCGCCTAACGAGCATTTTAACCTTACACACTTTGGATTAGGCATTCAGTCTTCCGCCCTGTTCTTCGAAGAGATGGCAAAATAAATATCATATTTTATGAGGGTTATCAGGATTCTGATAACCCTTATATTGACTTAGGAAAATCAACTTTATATAATGAAAAAATCTATACCTATAGTACTATTAATGCTCGTCCTCGCTGCCGCGCTTTTGTATTATTTTTATACCAAAGGATTCTTTGGTGATACCACGAGCACCGGCACGGACGATGCGCAGAAAGAGGTCGCGCACGATGAGTCAACTGACCTTGGCATACAGGAGTATACACTCAGAGAGAGAATAAAGATGGCGACGCAGAGGTTTCCCGGCGACACGCTTGAACTGATGGAATTTATACTCAAGAATTATGATCCCGGGACGTATCTGCTGGATGTTGATAAAACTTTTTCAACTAATACACCAAGGTCAGCTGTTATCTACGGGAAATCGAAAGATTCATTAGACATATACGCGCTGATAGCAAGGTCAAAGAAAGAAGATGAGCGCACGGTAGAAATTAAAAACCTGATTGGTTACGACGCAAGTTTCATTGACTTTGACAGTACCGAACTCGGAACCGCGTACTTTTTCCTGAATCATTACAAATACGCCGGAGGAACATTCTCTAAGGTCTGGGAAGCTCCCGTTCCCACACACGGTGGTTTTAACATTCTGACTATGGAAACCTGGGATAAGAAAAAAATCCCTTATATCAAGATAAGGTTTTATGATGCCGAGGATATAGGGCACGTTGATTACAATTATTTCTTTGTAGGTGGAATTGATTCAATGCCGCACCTTGTGGCGAGTTATGAAGGTATTAATGCCAGGCGGTCGCTGACGGATCTTAACAACGACAGGTATCCCGACTATTATGAATATGTCTATTTTGATACGGGCAGGGAGATTGTTGTGGCAGACTCGGTGCCTTTCGTTTTCCGTGATAGCGTATACGTAAACACACGGAATCCGAAACAGAAGAGGAAATTTTACGATTTAGATTTCGAAAAACTAAATAATAAATAATGAGCGTGTTACAGGAGTTCTTTAAAACAGAGGGTTTTATTACTCACGGAGATAGTGCTTATCCCGCGAGATTTTATTCTGATGCCGCGACGGAATATGATATTCTGATGCACGGCGTGGGTATCCGCGATCTGAGTGACCACGCTTTACTGAAGGTCACAGGCAAGGACGCGCAGGATTTTCTTCACCGTATCTCAACGAATGACCTAAGGTCACTGGAACAGGGTGTCGCGACAAATACGATATTCTGCAATGAGAAGGGGAGGATAATTGACCGCGTAAACGTCGTAAAAACTGAAGAGGCTATATGGCTCTTTGGTAACAGGAATCACGATGAAAGGCTTAAGCGATGGCTGCACAAGTATATAATTATGGATGATGTTACTGTGCAGGAAGAAAAGAACCTGACGGTTATTCAGATAACCGGACCGCAGAGTGAATCCTTTATGACATATAAGTTCGGTGAAGGGATACTCTCTCTCTCAGAAGATACCTTCGGTGAATTTGAGTGGGAAGGTAAGTTTTTCCTGATAATTAAATTCGATTTACCTGATTTTGGAGCTTTTTATAAAATCACCGGGCAGGCTGACTCACTAAAGAAATTTATCCTTGATTCGATGCAGAATAAATTTATCTATCAGGTCGGGCTTACCGGTGAAGACGCATACGAACGGCTCAGGATTGAGAGAGGGGTTATGTCCAGAGAGGAGTTAAACGACAATTTTAATCCTCACGAAGCCGGGCTCATCAAGGAAGTCAGTTTCACAAAGGGCTGCTATATCGGGCAGGAAGTGATTGCCCGGCTTGACACTTACGACAAGGTACAGAGAAGTGTGAGGAAAGTTAGTGTTGACGGAAATCTGAACGGATCAGTGCCGGTTCAGATCACGGATGAGAACGGTGATGACGCCGGAACTATTACCTCCGGTTATTTTGTTGAATCTGAAGGAAAGACGCTGGGTATTGCATATATTCGTAAACGGTACCTCGACAGCGTCGAAAAACTATTTATCAGAACCGGCGGAATTGAAATGCCGGTCAGGTTCAGAAACTATTAGAGAAAGAATTGAAAATATATACCAAAACCGGAGACAGGGGAGAAACATCGTTATTTGGCGGAACGAGGGTAAGTAAAAATAATCTGAGGCTTGAAGCTTATGGTACTGTGGATGAACTCAACTCCGCTCTCGGATTATGCATTTGTGCTTCCGTCGCTGAAGACGTTCAGGAACTCCTTACCGAACTGCAGAACCGCCTGTTTGACGCAGGTTCTGACCTGGCGACTCCGTCTGATTACTCCGGCTCAAAGATCAGTGTGCCACGCATAAGCGGGGAACATATAGAAAAAATAGAAAGTGCTATTGATCGTTTCGATTCATCATTACCGGCATTAACCGGTTTTATTTTACCAGGGGGAAGTGAGTCCGCAGCGCGGCTTCACCTTGCGCGCAGCATTTGCCGAAGGGCTGAACGGCACGTTGTGGCATTACAAATGGGAGAGGAGATAAACCCTAATTTGGTTATCTTTCTTAACAGGATCTCAGATCTATTATTTGTTCTTGCCCGTTACGAAAATAAAGTATCAGGCAAAGGGGATGTTAACTGGACAAAATAATTTAAGGGGGTGCACTGGCTTCGACGGTGTCAATACTGCTTTGAATGGCGCATCGTGTTTCCCGGAAGCACGTTAAAAAGTCGGGAAAACAATTAACTGGCGAATCTAATTACGCCCTCGCTGCTTAATTAATAGTTAAGTAGCCGTCTGCCGGATGTTTGCCCATCGGTAACCGGACAGGCGTCGTTTAGATGGGATTGCCGAGCCCCGTACTCTTGAAGGCGAAGTGAAAACTTAAAGGGAAAGCCTGCTGACCCCTAGTCAGTTTGGTAATAGCAGGTTTAACAAAAACTGACTACATGCGTAGAGGTTCATCGTGGATTTTCATCGGACGCGGGTTCGACTCCCGCCACCTCCACAAATATTTTTACTAACTTGTTTTATTGTAATGGTTTACGGGGATTCAAATTTAATTTCGTATTTGGTTCGTATAAAACTTAAAAAAACCTGATAGTTTTTAACCGTTGCAAGTGCCTTTAGGTTCGATTACAATTCTTGAAATCCCTCATTTTTTACTTATATTGCATACAGAAAATTTATCGTTTGCCTTGATAGTTTTCATTAACCCGCTAAGATCACTTCAAAGCGGGTTTTTTATTTTATTCGGTTCAAGGTGCATACTGAAATAGTATTCTTCGCTAAGGTTTCGAAACGGTGAACTTGATATTTATCAAAACCAAGTTCTTTTATTTTTTCTTCTTTTGTATTTTCAAACGTTGCAGCGGTGCAACTTTTGAAATTATTGCTGCGCCTGTCCCCGCCTTGTACTTTCGGCATCTTTGAAAATATCTCTCCGATTCTCGCTTCGGCATAGTATGAAGGGCTGGGAATTTATCAGGGTTGCATAACTCCGCCTTTGTGGTTTAGCCCGGTACCATTACCCCGAAACCTGAACAGGATTAAAATCACTTCTGGAATAGCCCAAATTCTTGATTAGGCGCGTTCTGGGGCGCGTTTATTACGATCTGGATAGTTAGTGCGGGGTTTTTAATTTTCGCTGTTATAGGGGGGATTTTGTATTTTTTGTTTTTTTTCGAATTAGAAGATTGTGCCTAATAGAAATCATTTCTGCTTTTTTCTGTTACCCATATTAGGCTTTTTTGCGTTTGGGTTTGAACACCTAAGGAACATTACCTGACACTTCAAAGTTTTTTAAGTACCGTTCAGCCGCACCCAGCTTGTTTAGTACCCGCTTATATTTGCGTGTTGGTTTTCCCTTATAGTACTTCGTAAAACTTTTCTCGGAGAATTGCCCCTGTTCGTAATCTTCAGCCTTAACAGCCGCAAACATTTTTTCATATTTACGGTAAAGGTGCGAAACTATCTCCTTTTCATAATAAGCATTAGGCGCGGCGGTACGGTGAACAAACACGGCTTTAATAAAGTGCAATGTTCGGCACCGTACACCTGTCGCCGGACATCTTAAATACCAGGATAAACCTTTTCCAAGATTTGACGGAACGGATTCAAGATTAATTTTGTAACTCACAGGGTGCCCCCTTATTTTGTAGCTTAGTTCCAAATACGGAACGGCTTCAGTAAGATTCGATTTCAGCCGGATCAAGTAATTTCCGTAATCGGTATTAATTCTAAAGGTGTTAAATACAATGGATTCCGGTTCAAGGAATCCCCATTGCTTCAGTTTCCTTATTGTCAAAGTGAAACAATCATCAAGGATCACGGGGAAAGTCTTTTGAAATGCCATTTCATTAATTCAAAATAATAGAAAATTAGCCAAAATATTTAGAGAATCAGGTATTTATATCCGTTTATAAGAACCCGGTTCGGCTTCAGATTTTCCAAATATCCGCCATTAAATCGCCGTCATCATCACCCTTTTCGGCTTTGGGCAAAACATAGGGGATAATACTTTTCAGTAATTCGCACCGCTTAGCCGGATCAAGTGCCCTTAGCATCTCCGGTAGATCGTTCAGTTCCATAACAAGAATTTTTTTCAGTTTGCTTTTAATCTCTTTATGATCCATATCGTTAAGGTCTCCCAGCCCGGTGATCGGTTTGGGCGTCTTGCTTTGTGTTCTTTTTGTTTTCATTTTTTACCTAAAATCTGATTTTTATTGTTACAAAGTATGTTCAAAGTATTCTGAAGGGGAATATACTCGGGCTGTGTGAACGAATTAAAGTAATCGCTTAGTGTTTTTATCATAAAATCGATAAAGTCATTTTTGAAGCCCGCGCTAATAAGCCTTTCCCGGATTATTTTTATTGCGTTTCCCGGTCTCAACTTCAGCGCGTTAAGGATATGAACCGATTTTATAAATTGTTTTCGTGCATTTTCTCCGTCAATTTTGATAATCCTGCATTCAGCTTCCATTTTAACGGTATTTGCCCAGCGGTAAATAATTTCAAAGTCTAATAAATTCGCTTGATATTCCATATTAATTTCCCTTTGTTACTAAAAAGGTGATTGATTGTTTTTTTTTGAGTACTCGGACATTTGCCCAAATTCATTAAGTCTAAGGCTGATATATTGATTTCCTTCAGTATGACGCGAAATATCCATTTTCAGGACAAAATCATTTTTATCGAAATTGATTTTCTCTTTTGAACCCGGCGCGCTGGGGATACTTTCAAGTCCGGTAGCAATCGGATTAATGGTAATGAATCCATAATCCACATCGCGCGCCAATGCCAATGATCCTGCAAGATTGCCAAAACTTGGGATTTTATTTCCTGTCTTTGCATTTGTGAAACCTTCGCGGTTTAATTGCGCGGTCATAATTATTACAACATTTAAATCAATAGCTGTCTGCTTAAAGAATGAAGAAATATAATCTAACTTTGAATATGTGCTGTCAAATTTCCGGGCTGAATCAATTAAGCCTAAGTAATCAATCATAAAGATTTTTACATTTTTCCTCTGTGAATAAGCTTTAATCTTGCTTTTGATTGATACTTCTGTGAAGTCTCCTTCGCTGATGAAAATATTCCTTAAAATGTCGTTGCACTTATGTTCCGCAACATTAAATTTTGTAATCTGTTCGCCCGTAAGATTCACGGGATTTCTAAGTGTCCCGCTTGGTATGCCGGTTATGATAGAAATTATTTTGTCTTGCATTTCGCTTGTAGTCATTTCTTTAGTAAATATCGCACCGGAAATACCCTGCATTGCAAAATCAATAATCCAATTAAGGGCAAGGGTTGTTTTCCCGCTTTTATATAGTCCGGCAATCCCCAAATAGTTTCCCGGGCGGAAACCGCCTGTAACTTTGTTCACTCCCGGATAATCTGTTAGGAAATATTGATAAAAGTTTTCTTTGCTGTTATGTTCGTAACGTTGTCGAATTTGATCATACTGATCTAATAAGGATTTTTCTCCCTTGAATTTCGTTGCCAGCTTGTCCTTAATTTCGGTAAGTTTAGAAATTCCATCTTCAAGAATGCTTAAGCCATCGATACTGTTTTGCGATTCAGAAAGCAGGTTTGAAAAAATTTCTTCGGCAAGAAGGGAATGAGATATTTCATATAACTTTGGAATCTCGTATCCTTCAATATCAAGGGTTTTGTCAGGCAAGTACGCGAAGGCTTCAGTAAATAGCTGATATGTTTTCGCGTCTAATTTAGCCGCTCGGAAGAGTATATCATTTTTTTCTTGATCATTCAAACCTGTAAGAAAAGAAACAAGTCCCTTATAAGCTTCAGGAAATGCGTCAATGTGCGGGGCGATAAGATCAATTTTGTTAGGTTCTTTACAGCAAACCGATAATATTCCCAGCGCGGTTTGTTCGTGAAGATCAGTTTTAATTTTTCTGTTTACTTTCATTGGTTACTCAATTCACAAAATTAAAATCTTCATTTACAGGGCTGGGTGATTGTGTGCCGTGGGTGATCTTCAGCGGCGGCGGCGCGGGGTTTTCATATTGTCTCATTTTCAAATAATTGGAAAAATGCTTTCTCCCCGGTCTCGAATCGCTGGTATCTTCATAATCCGTCTTGGTTGCTTTGACGTAATCCGGGATATTTTCCAGTATCATTATTCTCTCTGTGTCGTTACATTCCTGCCAAATTTGAAAAGCCTCAAACTTATTCCCAGCTTTGAAATTATAATCCTTATACGCCTGAAGAAAATCTTTTGAATATTCATTTTTTAATTTTTTTTTCTGCTTAGTATTTGCTTTCCTTTCCTTTACTTTACTTTGTGGCGTTTCGGGAGGGGTTTCCTGTGGGGTTTTCTTGTGGGGTTTTCTCAATGGAAAACTATTTCCTAAATCTCTTTTTTCTTTGATTTCGCGGTATTTTGCGCGCTTTTCATTGATAGCATCGAAACGCAATTTTATCACGTCCGAGGTTAGAATTTTTCCGGATTTGAAACGATTTTCGTTAAAAAGTGATAACTTCAGCGCGGTTTCCAAGATTGCTTTAAACTTGAAAGGTTTAAGTCCGGTGGCTTTGATTAACAGGTTTTCCATTACTTGATCTGAAATATCAAGTTCCCCGTTCGCGGTTTTGTAAATATGTTCAAGGGTAATGAAATAAAAAGCGTAACCGTTATTCCCGTGGGTTGCTCTCAATGCCTGTATTTTCCAGTCATTAAAGGCGTCCGTGTCGTGGGGAAAATAGTCTAATCCGTTTTTAATTGGTCTTGCCATTACTTGCCTTAAGATAATTTTATTGAATGATTACCGGGCTGGGTAACTACTTTTTACAAAGATCAATTTTCTTCAAAGATTCCATCACTTCACGTTCCTTGAAATAAACTATCTTGCCAATTTTGTAATAAGTCAGTTTACCCTGTTTTCTCCAATGGTGTAAAGTTACCTTTGATATACCTAACAGTTTAATAACATCTTCAATACGGATAAGGTCATCCTCTTTGGTTTGAACGGGCTGGGGGGGTATCTTTCCAATGATCTCAGAAAGTGTTTCGGGTGTGGTCTCCCTTATTACTTCGCGGATTATTTCCTTGAACTCCGATCTTGGAATCGAAGTTAATATTATGTTTGCGCTTGTAGATTCCATTTTATATGCCTTAAAATTGTTAAATAATTCTAAGGCAAATAAAACTAATTTAAATTTCTTTTTGCGGCTTTTTGCATTGTGAGAATTTTCTCATTGCATTGAGAAAATATCTTTTTTTTCTTTCTTTATTTAAGTTTACACCATTTTTTATAAAGGTAATTGAATTTATTGTCTTTTGTTTGAAATGTATCTGGTAACAAGTCAGAAATCTTTTCAGCATATTCCGGGAGTTCTTTCTTGATCTTCAGAATTGCTCGCTTTACTGTTTCACTTGGGCTGGGTTCTTTGTCTCCCTCATTTTTTAATTGAGCTTCTACTCTTTTGCATTCTTCAAAAAAGGTAGAAAGGCGGCGGCTGTTCGCCCCTGTTCGATCCATATCTTTTCCCCGCGAAATATTCTTAATCATTTCCATTTCAACTGCCTTAATAAATTCTGATAACGGTAAATCCTCTTTAACTTTTTCAAAGTTAAAAGTTTTCTGCATTGCTCCATAATAGTTTTCAACCGCGCTGAATAATGCAAATCGTAAAACTTGAATCAAGTCTTTGGTTAAGGTTATTTTCGGTTTTTCTCCCGTGCAATATTGAGAAAAAGTAAAAAAGAAAAATCTTTCAAACATTGTTTCGGGTTTGAAATCCATTCCAAAATGTTCAAAAATGGCAGTGGTAGTATTGGCATCCATAAAAACTTCCCAAAAGTCCGCATCTTTCGTAATGTAAGGCGGCTTGATCCGTGTGGATTCTGAATATATTTCAGCTTTATTTGAAACAACCTTAAGCGGTTCAGCCGGATTATTTGTTTGAATCTTCTCCGATACCTTCGCGGGGAGTCCTCTTGTTTTTCTTTTCTCGTTTGCCTTGCTTTTCATTGTATTACTTCCTCATTTTATGATTATTTGTATTATGACGTATAGCTTCTTTCCCATTGTGTCGCTTCTGGCATCGCTGAATTAAAAGCTACAACTTTTTCAACTGCTTCCTGAAGATCAAAAAAGGCGAATAATAAGCCATCTAAGATTTCATTAGTTAGCGGGTCAATGTTTGCAGCTTTCCCAGCGATACCTTGAACTGAAGCCGTCATAATTTTCATTCGTTTACTCAATTCATCTAAATGGTCATTGAGTTCACTAATATCAGAATTTGTGTTTTTCATTTTATACCTTTCGGGTTTGTTAGTGGTTATTGGTTATAGTTCGTTGTTATATACTTTTAGTCTCGGTTCTCTGAACCAGGCTTTTTTCATCTCACTTTTTTTAACCTTATCAGTAAGATTAATGTATTTTTTCAGCATTTTAAAATCAGTGTGCCCGGTGATCTTCATTAACGTTTCCGGTCTCATACCTTGTTCAAGTGATAGCGTTACAAAAGTTCGGCGGGCTGTGTGTGTGCCGATATTTTCATATTTCGGCTTTGTGGTCTCAATCCGTTCCGCGCCTCTGTATCTTACTGTTTTTATCGGTTCATCGAATCCAAGAATTTTACAAAGTTCCTTTATATAAACGTTCATTTTTTGGTTTGATATGCTGGGTAAAGGTTTCCGTTCCCCTTTGTGCCTGTCAAGGATTTCAAGGGCGTAATCATTCAGGGGAATTTCTATCAGTGTTTCCGTTTTAATGGTTCTGCAATACCAGGCATCACCCTTTATATCTTCAGCCTTGATTTGCGAAACATCGGAATAACGGGCACCTGTGAAACAGGCAAAGCAAAAAGTATCACGGACATTGGAAAGTTTTTTATTCCCGGATAAATCCGCCCCAAACATCAATTCTAATTCTTCACGGGTTAAATGTATAATTTCTGTTTCAGCCATTGATTTTTTACGGCGGAATCTTTTATAATCAAGTTTAGTATTTAGGTTCCTGTCAGTAGCCCAGTTTAAAAATATCTTAAAGATTCCGATAAGCTTATGGGCTGAATTATTAATTAATCCTCGATCTTCAATTAAGTACTGAAGAAATTTTTCAATGAATAAAACATCAATAGAGAAAAAACTTATCGGTTTTCGTATTTTGATTTCAAACCTCTGTAAGTGGCTTTTTAATACTTGAAATTTCTTAATAGTTTGTGGCTTTATTTGTGTGCGCTGTGTCTGAATATAGGTATCAATGTAATCAAATAAAGATTTATCAGGCTGGGGATCGAAGTAATTTTTAACAGCGGTGATAAATTCATCGGGGGTAATGGCAGTGTTATCATTTACCATATTCCTGTAAAGTTCTGTAATATGCTTTTTTATCCCGTCAAGGCGTTCGTTCAGTTCAAAGGCTCCCGCGCTGCTTGCTTTAGCCCTCTGCGTTTTCGGGTTCCAATGCTTAGGGTTTACTCTTTCACGGGTATTAATCCGGTAAAGCTTATTCTTCACAAGGCGGGTAACGTGAAGATAAATTGGCTGGTCTTGAAGAACCGTTTTCGGTTTGGTCTCAATATAAAAATTCAGTGTAATCATATCGTTTGCCTAAAATATTTAAGGTTATAGTTCAGAAAAAAATGAACCTTCATTTCAAATATAAGAACTTTCGTATAGGATTCGTATAAAAAAATGAAATTTATTTTAACTTACTTTAAGTTTGAAGTATTGTTTAGTGGGTGATATTATATTCTTTTATAAGGGGTTACGGGATTTCTTGGTTAAGATAGGTAAAATAAAATTTGATTAAAATCACAGGGTTCGACTCCCGCCACCTCCACTAGTTTTAATCAACTCTTTTTGAGCAAGAACAAGAATATGCTTAAACTATTAAGCGAACTTATAATGTTTTAGCATATTTTTCTATCGCTATCCCCGGAATTAAACTCTTCACAAACAAATAATTTCCATTAAATCCGTGAAATAACTCAAGCGATTTAGTTGATGCAAAAATTTATTACATTTACTGGAGTGTAATAACGCGATTTAGTAGAGTTTTTGCAGTAGTAGAGTGCTTTGTAGTTCCGGGAATAACTTTAATTTCAATAATTAATCTTAATATCCTTCGGGTGGCAGCTTGCGCAGTTGGACTGCTCAAGAAACTCCTTGAATGGGCGTTTTATCGGCATCTGGGTCATAACACTGTGTTTAATCAGCCTGCCAAGTAGTTCATTGTCAATATTCATAGGGATGGTGACCGCCTCATCCGAACCCTCCTGGGTTACAACAATCAGCGGGACATTCCCGGTTTGTTCTGCCTTTTCAACTTCTTTGAGATAAATTGTGTCGCTCTGACGGACTAAACTATCCGTTGTATAAGGGTACCAGGCGATTTTCATATTGACCGGTTTGTGGAATTTTACAGGCGCTTCGGTATCAATGACCCTTGCGGCATCTTTAACCGCGACTTTTTTTGAGGCGGTACAGCCTGCCAGGAGAAGTAAAGCGATGATAAGAAACAAGTTTTTCATTCTAAATCCATTTGTTATATGTTCCAAAAACGCGGATCCGTAACTGAATATGCAAAGCCGCAGGACGGTATCGCAGGAAAAAAATTTCCTGACTGTAAATGTAGGCAAAATAAAACTGAATTTCCACCAAAAGTACTTTAAAATAAAAAACCCCCGCAATAATACGGGGGTTATTAATCTCCGAGGGAGAAAAATTACTTGAGGAGAGACATCTTTACTGATTTCATAAAGTTGCCAAATCTCATTTCGGCAATGTAAGTACCGCTTGCAACTTTCGAACCGCTGTTTGAAGTTCCATCCCAGGTTACTTCATAAGCGCCCTTGGCTACCATCTCATTGTTAACCAATGTTTTTACTTTGTTGCCTAAAACGTCATAGATCGCGATTGAGATCTGTTTATCAACAGGAACGGTGAATCTTAGTGTTGTTGAAGGGTTGAACGGATTCGGGTAATTCTGTTCCAGGTTGAAATCATCCGGTGTTATCCAGCTGAGTTCTTTTTCTTCGAGTCCGGTTATAGTTGATTCAAAAACGCGTACACTTAAGACCTCAGCGTTTTTAACTTTAAAACTGTCAGTAAGAACATATACACTTGTACCTGAGTTCCAGGTATATTTTTTAACCAGCATTGAATCATAAACGCTCTGGTAGGAGGCAGCGATTTCGATGCGTCCGTTGTTGTCCGAATCAAAGGTCCCGGTCATTTTGGAAATAAAAGGGCTTTCAGTTCCGATTGTATCAATCGTTCCGGCTGAATCATAGATAGCAATTGAATTCCACTGGTATGGAGTTCTTCCGGTATAATACAGTGTATTTGTGTAACTATTGCTATCGAGAAGGCTTCCAGTCCCTTTATACTCAACTGCCATAACGTTGAACCCGTTACCGCCGCCGAGGAGAATTTCAGTCTTTCCGTTTCCGTTAAGATCTGCCGCGCCGATGCCCCAGAATGATCCGACATCAAGGCCTGCTGCAGTCCATGCTGATGAGGAGATAATAGCAGTTTTTGTGGAGTCCCAGATATATACTGTTGAATCCGCTGGACCGAAGTCAGACAATGCAAGAGCATAATTCATGGTTGTACCGCCATATAAGATACCAGCAATTTCATCAGAGCCGTCGCCGTCAACATCTACAGCCTGGATACCCATATATGGAACGTGGTCACCAAGAGTATATCTGAACATTTCTTTATAAAATCCGGGGATAGTTGGGTCTGGGTATTGATAGGAGTCGGTTCCGAGAGGTTTAATTGACCACATTCCCCAGAAATTCCAGTGAATGTTCACGATCTCTTTCCTTCCGGCGCCATCAAGGTTTGCGGGTATTGAATGCCAGTGGGAGACAGAGAATGTATTGCTGTTTCCGGGGACAACCGTCGGGTCGCCGCCTTCAAGGGTCCAGCCTGCAAATCCGGGGAAAGTACCAAATACGCCTAATACATAAACACCGTGGTTACGGTTAGACATGATAAGTTCGTCCGAGCCGTCGCCGTCAAAATCATAAACCATAGCCACTTCGCGGTTGGTTCTGAAGTTACCGAGACCCTGAGCGGCAAAGTAATTATTAGCGAGTGTAAAAGCAGGAACGGTACCGTAGTCATTGTCTGCGCCAGAATGTTCGAAAACCTGCACTTCGAAATCAGCGGTTCCGGTTGAGAGCGGGAAAACAATTTCCATATTACCGTCACCGTCGAGGTCGCCGGTTCTTACCCATCTTGGGGTACTGCCGCTGGATGTTCCAACGGGACGTGTTGGTGATGACCAGACGAGTTCAAGAGTATTTGCATTTGCAAATTCAAAAACGTGAACGCGTCCGCCGTTTGTATAATCTGTGGTAACTAATTCTTTCTTACCGTCTTTATCAAGATCGCCAGCAAACCATACTGATCTCATACCTTTATCATTCGAGTATGGGCGCACAGAATCCGCGCCGGTAAGATTTGCTAAATTGAACGCGGTTTTTACTCCAACCGGTTGACTGAGTAGCGACGCGCTCCAAACGAAAATCAGAGCGGCTGCCAGTAACATTTTTTTCATTAGTACTCCGTATATATTGATAAGATAAAATTACTCAACCTGAACCAGATATTTATCTACGTCCCGGCTGAATGGTGATTTTTGGTAATCTCTTTTAATAGTCTGAAATAATTCTTTTGCATCTTCGTTCTTGCCGATTTTGATATAGTTAATACCGGCGAAGAGCATATACTGTGGATTGAGCACAGTCTCGGGGGAAACAGAAGAAGCCTTCAGGTAATACTCAATTGATTTTTCAGTTTCATTTTTAGCCTCGTAGCAGGCCGCCATTCCCGCGAATGCGGTTGCTTTAAGGAGGTCGCTGTTTCCGCTGTAATCGTCATAAGCCTCAAGGGCTTCATCAAATTTCCCCAGGTTGTAGTAGGAATTAGCAAGATATATTTTAGCGGTTTCGCCGTTTTTCGATGAACCGTAATCCTCAACTAATTTTTTCAAACCAACAATATTCGCCGCCTGGTTACCGTCAATTGCTTCCTGAAACTGTCCGGCGTCGTAAATTTTCATAACACGGGCAAGTTTTAAGTTAGCTTCCTCGTTGTCAATGTTATTGTAATAACTCATCAGGTAATAGCCGCCGATGACCACCGCAACAGCAATTGCGCCGATCATAATTTGCCGCTGGTACTGATTATACATACTTACCGCCTTATAATAAAAAGTTACAAGGCGATCCTCTTTAATTTCTTTCCTTGTAATTTTCTTTTTTTCTCTGATCATTAAGAACCTTTCATAATTATAAAATTCAATTTACTCTGATATGATTTGAAAAAATCCATGCTTTGTTATGTTTATATACCTCAACCCTGTATACTCCCGGCTCCTGAAGTTCGAAAACAGCTTCATCTGACTTGGTAATGTCAGTGACTTCGCCGTTACGAATAAGCTTAACCGTACATTCCGGACCTGGTATCCTGACGACGAATTGAAGGTTTTCTCTGAATTCCAGTTCACTGCCCTGTCCCCAGGTATTAAAAGCAGGATCTTTAACAAAGAAACGGAAACCCTTCGCGTCACCGTGGTAGTAATTTGAGACGAAGCATTTTCCCTGCTTTAGTGCAGCTAATATCAGTTCTTCAGTTTTGCGGATTCCTTCAGGGGATGAAGAAATCTCAATTTTTTCATCCAATAAGATATGAGTTCTGACAGACTTGAACAAGACTTTATAAGGAAAAACCTCGACTTCAAAAAAGCCTAAAAGGTTAATCTTATGGGCGTGGGCATCGACTCCGCCGATGCCGATAACTTTCCGGCTCTGGTTCAGTTTATCCCACCTTGCGAGGGTTTCGGGCGGTGGGCCCTGGATAGTCCGGAGAGGGTGCATAAAAGCCTGGTATTTGTTTTCCTCGGTCAGGTTCTCCATCCACTCGGACATATGGTTCCAGATCTCAATACCGGTAAAGCCGGTACAGTCCCAGTCCACCCACGGGTAAGGTGGGTGCTCTTTCATCTGGTTCCGTTTTTCATCTGGATGGGCAATAAAACCGATTCCGCCCATCTCGTTTACTTTATTGATATAATCCTGGGGCGGGAGTCTGGTGGAAATAACTTTATCAATACCGAGAGCCAGGTAATGATTCCTGTTATCCTTATCATTAATTTCACATCCGACCATAAAGTAGGTCTTATCATAAAACTTCTGATAACCTTCATCGCGGGCGCGGAGGGTGTTATGATCGGTAAGAATTATGAAATCGAGTTCGCACTCTGCAGCAATTGAGGCAATCTGATCTACTTCACCGGATCCATCCGAAAACACCGAATGCAGATGTATAACTCCAACGTATTCTATTGTCTTAGGCATAATATACATCTCAATATATTACATAAATGCCTTTTATTCAATGCCTTTTCAAAGTTATGTGATAAAAGTCGTCCTGAAGTCAGCAATCAGATTGTGCGGCTGAACGCAGACATATGCAGGCGCAGGATAACACCGTAACCTGGTTTTGAATAAAACTAGAATCTCACGGTGAGATCAATGAATAACCGGTTCTGGGTTATAGCCCGGTCCGAGACTCTTTCAAAATTTAAGCCTGCACTTAATTTCCTGCTGAAGGAATAATAAGCATCGGCAGAATAAACGTGCTGCTCAAGCCGGTAATTGCTTTTAAGAAAATGATAATTGTAATATTTGTAACCGGCAGATATATCGATAAGCGCGAATAAATTTTTAACCAGGTTCAGGCCGGCGCTGTAGCCAGAGGAAAAACTATTTGTAAGCCTGGTATAGGAAACGGAGGGGCTTGCTTCCAGATAGGGGAGTGAGAAGTAATTAACGTTAACACCGAAATTCAGATTTGGCTTTGCATCGCTCTTCTGACTGCGGAATGAATTATTAAGCCCTATCGTTAGCCCCCTGACCGGACGAATCACCAGGTTGAGCCTGATTCCGCGGCGGAGTTCATTGATAATGATACTGTCGAGGAAACTTTTATACGTTTCATAGTAGATTACGTTTCTTCTGGCGTCGTAAGAGATGCCGGCGGAAAAGAAGTGAGCAGGAGAATACCGAAGAGAAGTATTCAGGCTCGTGAGTGTGAACCCGGAGGACTCCACACCGCTTTCTTTTTTGTAAAGGTCAAACTCCGATGAAAAGAAAAAGTATAACCTGTGAGTAAAGTTTATCATATTCTGATAATAGAAAAACCTTCTGTCAATTTCGGATTTGTTCATCTGCTGAAATACACCGGCGCTTTGCTGAGTAGTTGCAATCCCAATAGTATCAGGACGGCTGACGAAGAATCCAAACTGCATAAGAGATGAATTGTAGCCGTAGTAACTGTAATCCGGACGCGATCCCGCGACAACCCCGGCTTTAAACTGTGAAAATATTCCGGCAGCGATAACACCATCCACCGGGCCAAGGCTAGACAATTCATTGCTTTGAAATCTTCCGAGCCTTAGTTCATACTGCCCGCCGGGACTGTAAGCAAAATTGAAGTTGTAGATTTTCAGGTTCTCAAAAAACGGTTTATCCTGCTTAAAGAAAGACCTTGAGGTATATGTATAATTTGAGTAAGTCTGAAAATCGATACCGCTGTTCGCCAGGTTGTACAAATTGTACGAGAGAGTATATCGCCACCTCTGCCATCCCCTGGAGGAAATATCACCGGAATTAAAATCAGAGGAGGACTGAACAGAAAACCTGCCATTATTTTTAAGTGTGCGTCCGGAAATTGACCTGTCGCTGGGTGAAAATTCCGTCTTCTTCAAAGAGTCTTTTCCTTCAACCGGTTCTTTGGTGCGTGTTGTATCATAAACAATTAGATTATCAGTTAACGGAAACGCGAAAACCTTCATTCCGCGTGCGGGAGAGAATGATCCGATCTTTTCTCCAGCCACAGAGCGTGTCGAAATAAAACGTACCAGGATCGCCGGCACGCCGACGCCTTTGTCAACAGCGAAAATAGTATCGCCTGTCCGAATTCCCGCGGTTGAAGGAAACTCAACGTAGATATTTTGTGAGGAGAAATAAGTTATTATTCCTTCGGCAGTACTACGGGTTACCTGCGGAAGCAGGTTGCTGAAACTCAGGACAACGAGAAATACGGAAAACCTAATGATCGATCTACCCATTATTTAATCAGTCATCTTTCGTGGGTGTCTGAGGCTTCTGTCCTCGCCATCGGGATGGCAGTCAAAACAAGCCGAACTAAGATACTGATAGCCGTTGACGCCTGAATGTTCGTTATCCATATCCGTGCGGTTATGTTCGTGACAGGTAACGCACGAAAAAACCGCAAAGTTAGCCGGATTAGTATGGCATTGCTGGCAGTCAGACCACTCATTTCTGTGTTTACCGCTGAATATCGGGAAGTATTGCTGATCGTGATTAAACGTAGAAGGTGTCCACGATGACTGTCCGTGACAATCAGTACAGTCTTCCGGGAACCTCAGACTTACGTGGTTAGGGTTTGTCGCTGAGTTATAGTCCTGAGTGTGGCAGGCATAACAGGTGTTAGGTGTATTTGTATAATTACCGTTATGACAGTTTACACAATTATTCCTGATGTTAAAATGCGCTCCGGCAAGGATATAGTAATTATTGTGGACCGGGAAAGATGCCGGACTCCATCCGGGATTTGTTGTATGGCAGTCGCTGCATAAGGAGGATAATCCGAGCAGGGTATGATTTGGATTTGTTGCAGCCGCAAAATCATCCTGATGGCAATCTGTGCAAACGCCTGATGCCGTGGTAACAGAACCGGAGTGACAATCCGAGCAGGCAGATAGAGCGTGCCCGCCGGAAAGCTGGAAACCCGTTGAAGCGTGATCGAACGAAGAGGGAATCCACGCGGTGGAAGAATGGCACTCACTGCAGTTCTGAGGGAGCCCTGCTGTAAGGTGATTAGGGTTAACAGCATTATTGTATGCTGAAATATGACAACTCTGGCAGGTTGCCTCTGTCCCCTGATACTGGCTGGTGTGACAGTTTGAGCAGTTAACGTTAGCATGCGCCCCGGCTAACTGAAATCCCGTAACACCATGATCATATGAAGCGGGGAGCCAGGCAGTGGTAGTGTGGCAGTCAGTACAGGCACCGGTAAATCCTGCGGCGGTATGATCCGGATTTGATGCATTATTCCGCTCATTAGTATGGCAGGCAGCACACTCAACTGATGGAGAAGTTGAAAAGCCTGAGACGTGGCAGTCACTGCATTCTGCCGCAATATGCGCGCCTGTTAAGGGAAACTGCGAGAGGCTATGATTAAAAGCGCCGAGGGTGTTGCCGTCCGGGTGACAACTCAGGCACGCGCTGCTTTGATATATGTATCCGCTGACATCGTTGTGTTCATCGTCCATATCCTGCTTATTGTGTTCGTGGCAATCAACACAGGAAAAAACGGAGTAGTTTGAAGCAGAAGTATGGCAATCCGAGCATTGCTGCCACTCATTACGGTGCTTTCCGGAATAAATCGGGAAGTATAACTGGTCGTGATCGAACTGAGCAGGAGTCCAGCCGTTTGTAGTGTGGCAGGTTTCGCAAGTTAGGGGAAATCCCGCACCCTGATGGTTTGGATTCGTCGTGGCGAGGTAATTATCATTATGACAGGAGTTGCACGTAGTGGGCGTTCCCGCGTAACCAGATGAGTGACAGTCAGCGCATACTACAGTAATATGTCCCCCTGTGAGCGGGAAGGAGGTAGTGCTATGATTAAAGTTTGCGGGCTTCCAACCGTTGATCGAATGACAGGACGTACAGCTCGTACTGAAATTATTTGCCGTGTGATTCGGATCGGTAACTGACGCATAGTCGTTGCTATGGCACGAAAAGCAATCTTTACTCAGTCCCGTAAAATTGCCGGAGGAGTGACAAGCAAAACAGTTTGGTATTGCGTGGCCACCGGTCAATGGAAAGAATGCGTGAGCGAATTCAGACAGAGCCCACCGTGTCTGAAGCATACTGTGGCACTGTTCACAGTCTTTAGAGAAACCTGAGGCGACGTGATTCGGATTTGAAGTAGCATTAAAATCTGCCTTGTGACACTCATAACAGGAGATGCCAGGTGATTCAAAATTAAGTTCAGCTGCACCGGTATGGCACTGGATGCAATCAGCGGTCCTGTGTGCGCCGGCAAGGGGAAACCTGCCCGCCTGGTGAAGTCTGTAAATATCGGTTACAAGCCAGCTGTTTGTATTGTGGCAGGTTGCGCAGTCCGGGGATACTGATGCTTTATGCATATCATTATGGCAGGAAGAACACTCCGGTTTTGCCTTGTCAAAAACCAGCGACCCGTGACACTGAATACAATTGACATTTTTATGCTGCCCGCTGAGAGTAAAACCGGTGGAACTATGGTCGAATTTCAGTTCCTCCGCGCTGATCTTCCAGCTCGCGGTTGTATGGCACTCCACACATTCCCTGGCAAAAGTGGTGCCGTGTGGTGATTGCGCGCAGATGTATACCTGGATTAAAATTATCAGGAGTGGCAGGTAACGCATCTGATATCTTCCATTTTGTATTTAATAAATGATCCTTCCTGTGTAACAACCGATTTGTGACATTTTGAACAATCGGCATTTTTATGGGCGCCGGTCAGCGGGAATCTTGAGTTGTCGTGATTGAACACTGCCGGTTTCCAAAATGAAAATGAATGACACTTTTCGCAGTCAGACTTGCCCTCTGCCGCGAATTGACCGAAATGATTATCCTGATGACAATTTATACAATTTGAATTTAATGACGCAAACTGATAGCGCACATTGTCCGGATCATTTTTATCTGTGTGGCACGCAGCACAATTAATTTCCGAGTGTCTTCCGACGAGTTTGAATCCGGTAGTGTTGTGGTCAAATGTGACTTGCATCCACCCGTTAACACTATGGCACGATTCGCATTTTCCGTCAGGCAGGAATTTCCCTGTCAGCTCTTCTCCGTGCACATTGTTGTGGCAGTCGATGCATTCTCGCCTAAGATTTGCAAAATGAAACTCAGTACCTTTGAGATGGCAGGAGATGCACGGGACTGAAAGGTGGCTCCCCGCGAGTTTAAAATTCAGTTTGTTGTGCGACTCGATGGTGTAACTTGAAGGTGAAAAAGATGCCGGAGTGTGGCATTCGGAACAATCTCTGGTCGTGCCCTCTTTCACGAATTGCCCCTTATGGAAATCGCTGTGGCAGTCCGTACAATAAGTATGTTTTACGGAAGAGGTCATAGAACCTTTATGGCAGGAAGAACATTCGACTTTAGTGTGAGATCCGACGAGCGGAAACTTTGTCCTGTTATGATCAAAACCGGAGAGACTTACAGATTTGAAAGAAACGGTATTATGACAGTTCGAACAGTTGAGCCCGAATTTCCCTTCGTGAACATCATTGTGGCAGTCAGAACAAGAGGCAAATTTCGCAATACTAAAAATGAGATGACCATCGTTAGTAGTGGCAAAATTTTTATGACAGCCAGTACATTCAACTCTGATATGCGAATCACGGAGCCTGAAAGAAGTTTTATCGTGATTAAAAAGTTTAGCCGGACTGAATCCTTCTGTTGTATGGCACGCAGCGCAATCACTGCCAAGTGTTTTGTTATGTTTATCTGAGTGACAGGTTGAACAATTACGGCTAAGCCCGAGATAAGTGCCGCCCCGGGATTTTATTTTGCTGTCAGTAATCTTCCCTGAATTATGACAATCCTGGCATTTTACTTCAGAGTGTTTCCCGGTGAGTGGATAACCTGTTTTATTATGGTCAAAAGCACCGGGGTCGAATTTGATCAGTTTAAAACCTAAACCGTGGTGTTCACTGTGGCAGGCAAAGCACTCCTTGTTCCGCACATCGGAGGAAGCGTGGTACCCGCGTCCGTTATTTATTAAAGTTCTGATTTCTGAATGACAATCGAGGCATTTTTGATTGGTGACCTTTTCCCCAAGCACGTGGCACTTAGTGCAATTGCTTAAGCCTTCCAGTTTGCTATGAGCCTTGGAGAGATCGCCGGGAGATATCTGAGAATAAAGCAGAGCCGGAAAAAGGAAAAGCAGAGCTGAAAGCGATCGTAACAAAAATGAGTACCTGATGAAATAGTAATAGTATAAATTAATAAAAACTTTGGAATAATATAAAAAATTGTGCTTTTATTTATAAAAAGTAGCTGGTGGGAATGAGGAAGGGGAAGGCAAAATTATCAGGAATGTTTAAGAATTGCATCTCCGAATTTCTTTGTAATTCTGATACCGGTTTTCTCAAGAAACGCATTAGGCAGTTCACCGCCTGCGAATACATATACAAGATCGTTGGGTATCTCCTTAATACCTCCTGAAGTTTCAGAGAGTATTACTTTATCCGGCAGAATTTCTTTTACCGTTGTGTTGAGCAATATATCAACCTTGTTTTCTGACCTGGCAGATTCAATTCTTTCAAGATTCTTAGGTTTAAGCCTGGAGAAGGATTCGCCGCGATAAGAGATGGATACATTATTACCTTCATCCGCGATCAGCATCGCGGACTCGATTGCAGAGTCTCCGCCGCCAACAACCAGAACATTTTTGTTCTTAATTAATTCGGGTTCGAGCAGGCGGTAATAAACCTTCTCCCCCTCTTCTCCTTTTACACCGAGTTTCCGGGGAGTACCGCGCCTTCCGATTGCTATGAGTACTGAAGCAGACGTGTAGTTCCCTCCGGATGTGGTAATGTTAAAAAATTCACCTGACCGTTCGATTGATTCAACCTTTTCCCTCTCGCTGATTTTAATATTATTTTTCGAAAGCACGCTTTTCCATAGAGTCAGCAATTCGGCCTTAGAGGTTTCTCCGAGCTTAACTGTACCGTGAAGAGGGAGAGACATCGCTGAGGTCATCACAATTTTTGCGCGAGGAAAAGAATATACTGTGCCCCCGAGCGTGTCCTGTTCAAAAGTAACAAATTTAAGCCCTAATTCTTTTGCCCTGAGTGTTGCGGATATACCCGCAGGACCGGCGCCGACAATAATAATATCATAAGCAGCCCCTTCAGTGCGGTTTAATTTTTTTGATAGGTAACTGACTGCCTGTTTTCCCTGCTCGACCGCGTTTTTTATTAAACCCATTCCACCAAGTTCACCGGCGATGAATATCATTGGAACGTTAGTTTCAAATTCCTGGCTTACGTGCGGCAGGTCAACCCCGCGTTTTTCAGTCCCGATATGAAGCGAAATCGCCTGCACAGGGCAGGCGTGGAAACAAGCTCCGTGCCCCACGCAGCGGGAAGCGTTTATTGTTGAGGCTTTTCCGTTAACGAGTCCGAGTATATCTTTTTCAGGGCAGGCTTCGATACAGGCGGCAGTTCCGATACACATATCAGGGTTAACAACTGGGTGGAGTGAGACGGGTTCATATAACCCAAATTCTTTTGCTTTCTGGATTTTTTCTTCCGTCTCCCTGTTTTTTTTTGCGCCTCTTTTCAGGTAAAAGAAAAAGATAAAAAATACGGCGCCGATAACGGCACCGTATATAATTAACTCTTCAATGAACACTTCGCTCATTTAGTACGTTCGAGCGCGTCCTTGGTCATTTCTTCCAGCTCATGGCCAGGCTTGCCGGCAAGGACTTCCTTCCAGTATGTGCGGGCTCTTAAAGTATCACCCTTTGTCGCGGCAACCGCGCCAAGGTTGAACTTTGCTTCAAGATTATTTGGGCTGACTTTCAGAATCTGTTTTGTAATATCTTCTGTCTTATCAAAATCCTGTTTGAAATAGTAAACACTTGACAGGGCGAACATCATATCAATCCTTTTGGGGTCTTTTTTGATGATCATTTCGTAATATTTACCTGCTTCCTCGGGCTGATGTGCCTGGAAGAGAAGGTCCGCGAGCTGCCTCATTTTAAGTGTATCGGCGGGATTTGATTCGACATCTTTTTTCATCGCGTCAATACGTTCTTTGATCTCTTTCTGAACGTTTGCGGCTGACGGCGGGGTACCGTCCTTCGGCAGATTTCTGTGAATATCATCATCAGGCATCTGCGCTGTTGCGTTTGGGGAAGTGCCGTTGTTAACATCCGTAAAGAAGATTATAACTACCGCGGCGAGAACTATAATTCCCAGGTATACGTAAATAGGTGAAAACTTAAATTTCATTCTTTCTCCTTAAAAGATCCATTTATAACCAAAAATAATTGTAACTGCTACGTGTATTAACATAATAACGAACATTGATATAGCAAAGGGTAAATGAAAGATATGCCAGTAATGAAAAAGCCTGTGCATCACTTTCAGAAAACCTATTTTGCGGGTGAGTGAGAGTTTAGATCCAACCAGCTTAAGCAAATGTTTTTTCTCACTTGTGCCGGTGTTTGCCAGTTCAGCTCTTAATTGCTGAAGTATTGAGCCGGCTTCTCTCCCTGAAGCAAGGTAAGACTTGAATGCCTCCCCTAACGACGCTCCAGTACCCTCAACAGACCGCCGAAACGACGCGACGCGATCGAGAATGCGAGGTGAGACGATACCGGACTTAGATATTTCCTCCTGCAGAGAAACGTTAAGCTCATCAATTTCCTTCAGGCTTAGCTCATTTCCTTTTATGGAGCGGGGTATCTGCAGGTAAATGAACCTTCCGGCGAAACCGCTGAGAACAACTGCCACCATACTCCAGAAACTAATTGAAACTATACCGCCGAACTTAAACGCAGTGTGGAAGAGGACAAACACCGGGCCGAGAGTACACATAAAGATGTGGAATTCCAGCCAGTGCTTAAGGAACCCTATATTGAACAATCCGCGTACACGTTTGCGGATCATATAAGAACTGACTCCGATAATCATCATCAGCGTTCCAACGATTCCGAGCCCGTGCCCAATGCTTCCGCTTGGCTTAAGAGAATTATGCTGTTCGATCCAGAATCTTTCGGAGACAGGGGAGGAATAATAATTATGCCCGTTGATAATTAACAGGGAAGCGGAGATTATGCCGATCACAAAAAATGACCCAATATAAAGCTTATGCAGGGTGTTGTTCATTCAGCGGAAAAGTTGCGGGATTTATCAAACACTGGAGTTGAAAGTAGGGGCAATCCCTTAAAAAGCGGAGGGATTACCCCGGGAAAACTAACCGGAAGTAACTTCCGTTAAAACGTTGTATTTAGAAGTGTTATTTACTTTAAGCGATTCGATCTTGGAAATCAGCACGCTTAACCTTTCGTTCTCAGCGTCGTCATATGCGTCATAGGCTTCGTAAGAAGAAAAGATAAATATCTCTTCGAAATTATTCGGTTTGCCTTTGATTTCATAAACGCCGTAACTTTCGAGGCCTTCTGCGCTGATAAGAGATTTCAGCTCCGGAAGCGCAGCAAGGTAAACGTCCCGCTTGGCAGCCTCTATCTCATATTGTACCGCAAAAACAACTTTGCTCATTATTTCTCCATTATTAAATTATATTAAAAATTCCAGTAAAATTAATTTTGGCAGGTCCAGTCAGATTTATACCTGAGTAGGTTCCTGCATTGTTAGAAAACTCAACATTAAGTGTATCTCCGCCGGCTGTTTTCAGGTTGACGGGAGATTGAATCCCGTATTTTGAATTGAGGACTAAAGCCGCGGCGATTGATCCGGTACCGCAAGCGAGGGTCTCATTTTCAACTCCTCTTTCATACGTCCGGATAAAAACATCGTTCCCGATACGACTAATAAAATTTACATTCACCCCGCCGGGGGAAAAATCACGAGAATAACGGATTTCTTTTCCTATATCGAGTACGGGGACCTTTTCCAGGTTTGTGAATCCTGAATCTGGTTTCCCCGGGTCTTCAAGAATATTCCCGATCTCGATCACAACGTGAGGAGACCCTGTGTTCGCGTAGTGTGAAGTGATCAGTTGGCCAAATGCCTTAATCTTAAAATTCAGTTTGATCTTTTCCGGAGGTCCGGTATGAAACCCCATAAGGTTATCATTATAGTACTCACCGGAGAATTTTTTCCCCCCGACCTCAAAGTTGGTCAAATTGTTTCCGAAGTAACCCTGCTGACGCGCGAACTTAACGGCGCACCGCGCACCATTACCGCAGAGGGAGCCGGGTTTACCATCTGAATTGTAATAGATCATTTCAAAATCAGCAGTTTGCGATGGTTGTATAACGATCATACCATCACTGCCGATTCCCCTGCGCCTGTCACAAACTGAGATAACTTCCTCGGCCGATAAAGTGTAATCACCGAGATCTCTCTTGTCAATCATTACGAAATCATTACCCGCCCCGTTCATTTTCGTAAATTTTATTTTGATCATAACAATGCAATTTACCGCAAATTTATTTAGATTTCAACGGAAAACTGAATACTTTAGAAAATTCTTTTATTAACTTATTAAGTATTATAGGAGCCCGGTAATAGAGCAGGGAGGCTGATTTAGGGAAAGGAAGCCGATAATTCCGGTATGGACGGGGATTTATGACCGGATTTCTACTAGTCCGGGGCCTGATTAATAGGGAGGCTGTTTCTGATGTGAAGGATGATACACAAAGTAGTTTATTTTACCCAATCCGGCAACCGTTTCAGACGAGCGGTCCAGGCAAATAATTTGGGGGAATGACATTTCCGCACAAGCTGTTTCTGTAAGAAGAATGTACTCTTTTTCATTAATGCTGTTCTTTAGAAGCCTGTGCAGAATGATCACGTCGATCCCGGCTAATTCCCTGAAACCTTCAATTTCGACTTCCTCCGACAAACCGGAGTGAATAATGAACTTCACGGCAAGAGAATCTATTATTTCGCAGGCGTCTCCCTCACAAAGAACGGAGTTTTTAAGCTCATCAATTTTTTGCCTGAAGATATTAAAGAACGAAACCAGTTTCTCCCCAAGCCTTTCGTGAAGTTCCTTCCACTCTTCTTCACTGCCGCGCATTGCATAGAGGAAGACCGCATCCCCTTCGATCTTGGAAATGGTAAGGTTCAGTCCGATATGCCGGATTACCGTGAGAAGTAGTTCGGATATTATCTTATTGCTGCGGGAAAGCGATCTGCTGTTGGCGAGCATAAAGTTTGTATACCCGCTAATATCGGCAAGTATTAAAAGGGATTTTTTAAGATTATCAGTCATTACGCAAATTTACGAAGTCTGAAATATAATTTAACAAAGAAAAAAGCAGTTGTTTTATCGTATGATATTCAGGGTTAACCCGATTGTAACTTAATATTATTTTTTTATCAGACGTTTCAGTACTTTTATGTTTTCCAGATCTTCGAGCTGCTCTTTTCCCTTAGGGGTTTCCAGAACCTTTGGAATCATTTTTAGTTTTGAAGAATTCATGATATTCCGGAATCCTTCAACCCCGATAAATCCTTTGCCGATGTGATCGTGGCGGTCAACACGAGTGCCAATATCCTTTTTGCTGTCATTCATATGAATACATTTCAGTTTGTCAAGCCCGACTATGGCATCAAAGTTTTTTATTGTCTGCCTGAACCCCTTTTCAGATTTTATGTCATAACCCGCTGCCCATATGTGCGCGGTGTCTATACAAACGCTGATCCGGCTTTTATCTTCAACGCGGTCAATTATTGATCTGATCTGCTCAAATGTGTGGCCGAGTGACGTTCCTTGTCCGGCTGTCAGTTCAAGCATACTCTTTACCTTAAATCCCGGTGTTTTATCGTGGATTATATTCAGGGACTCCGCAATAAGATTTATTCCGTAATCCTCGCCGTTTCCGCCGTGCGAGCCGGGGTGAAAATTACAATGAGGGATATTCAGCTGCTCACAGCGGAATAATTCGTCAATCAGGGCTTCCCTTGACTTTTCAAGGACTTCCTTTCCAACCGCGCATAAATTTATAAGATACGCAGCGTGTGAAAGTACGAAGCGAATATTGGAGCGGGATAATTCGCCGAGATACTCACTGATTTCAGAGTCTGAGAGCGGACGCTGAAACCACCTGTTGTTGTTTTTTGTGAATATCTGCATAGCGGTGAAGCCAAGTTTTTCTGCAAGCCGGACTGCTGCCGCGGGTCCGCCCTGGGTAGAAGTGTGCGCGCCGAGTAACAACATCTTCAATTAAGAATTATGAATTAAGAATTCAAAATTGTAAACACAAATTATAGCTAAAGACATCAGGAAAACCTTTGTAATACTTCTCTTAAGGAAGTGAACAGATCTTTCCTGTCTATTCCGAGGGAGGAGAGTTTGGAGGAATTGAGAGATACATCGGCGACGGGGGAGAGGCCGGGGACGGAGTCCATAGTTGATGGTTCAATGAGAGAGTTGTCCGAGCCGGTCAGCTCGCATACCATTTCGCCTAATTCATAACGGGAGACACGTTCTATTCCTCCGACGTTTAATAATTCTTTCTGTAAGTTAATGGAGCATAATTCCCTGATAATTCTGGCGGCCTCAATAACAGAGAGGGGAGTCCTATACTGATCAGTGAATAACTTAACTTTTCTCCCATTCCTGAAATTGTCGAGCATAACATCGAAGTGCATTCGGGAGTGGTTCAATCCAAGTCCGAATAAGAGAGCAAGCCGGACAATAATATAATTATCGAATGTGTTTATGACTTTATATTCACCTACCAGTTTTGTCTCACCGTAGATGGACATCGGCATAAGTTTTGCAGACTCTTTAAGATATGAGCCTCTGTCGCCTGCATAGACCTGGTCTGTTGAGATATAGATCAGTTTAATCCCTTTTTCCCTGCATTTCGCGGCAAGGAATGCTGTGACACCTACATTAAGGTCATAGATATATTTGGGAGTGAAAGGCTCGATTGAAACAGTGTTTGCCATCGCCGCGGCGTGGATAATAATATCCGGAGCATAATCATTAATAACTGATCCCAGTCTCGCCAGATCCAGTATATTGAGCCGGACTGAATTATATTCCTTGCAGTTACCGGGATTTGTATTGAACTGAGTAAGTATATCAAAATGCTTGCTTAGTTCGATATTTAAATACTGTCCGAGTATCCCGCTTCCACCAGTAATCAATACTTTCACGGCAGGCAGATCTTTCCGAGGATTGTTTGCTTGGAGGCTCCTGTAACAGAGGGGAGGTTTGCCGGGTTTCCTGAGAGAGTTTCATTCGCGAGGACCGCGAAGCAAATGGCCTCCTTATAGTCCGAATCTACGCCGATAGTTTTTACATTTTCGATTATGACAGAGGCCTCGAAAAGCGACCTGAGAAAAGCCAATAACGCCCTGTTCTTCGAGCCGCCGCCGCTGACGTATAGTTCGCTTATTTTAACTTTATTAAAGATAAACTCCTTATAAGAATAAAATACAGTCCAGGCAGTATAAAAAGTTACTGTAGTAATAATATCCTGAGCAGGTACGTTTTTCGAATTCTTAAGTATGAACCCGACGAACTCGTGGCTGTAGAATTCCCGTCCGGTTGATTTAGGCGGAACACGATTAATATAGGTATCTGAGTCAATCATTTTTTGTAGCAGAGCATTATTCACTTTTCCCTTAAATGCAACCGCTCCGTTCCGGTCGAACTTTTTATCATAAAGCCGTTGCATCAAGGCGTCTATCAGCATATTTCCCGGTCCTGTATCGAACGCGATAACTCCCGCGGGTTTGACATTTTTCTTAAGCACTGTAATATTGGCAATTCCGCCGATATTCAGCAAAGCGCGGTTTGTTTTATCTGATGAGAGTATTATATAATCAAAGTAGGGAACAAAGGGGGCGCCCTCTCCGCCGAGCGCGACATCTGCTGTTCTGAAATCACCGATTGTGGTAATACCCAGGTTTTTAGCAATAACGGCAATATCACCAATTTGCAGAGTTGAGCCTGAGCGAAAACCGTAAGCTTTTTCACGGGCGGGAAGATGATGTATGGTCTGACCGTGTGTACCTATAAGATCGATTCTTCTTAAGGGGACCCCGGTAGATGATGATAGCTTTTTTATTGCTTCCGAATAAGCATAGGCAATGAAGAAGTTCATCCTGCATATTTCAGCGGTACTGCCGCCTCCGGGTTCTGCGAGTGAAAGTATTTTTTCTCGCATTCCTTTTGGGAAAGAGTGTTCTATACCGCCGATAAATTTCAATTCCGTGGCAGTACCGGAACCTGTAATCTTAACCAGCGCCGCGCTGATACCGTCGACTGAGGTTCCGGACATAAGCCCGGCAACGTATTTTTCTTTTTTTTGAGCTAATTTATAAAGGTTTGTTACGGACAAAATAATTAATAAAATGTGAAAGAAGTATTAACCCCCGCAATATAATAATTTATTTTGTAGCCGCTGAACCTGGTAAACTGGTAACCGAGGCTCAGATAGTAATTAGAGAAGAAATTATAATCTGCCTGAATAAATAGTTGATTCTTCTGCGTCTGAAAGAGGTTGAAAAGGGCGTATGTATCAGTATCGAAATTATAAATGCGGCTTCCTGCAAAACCTCCTGCTTTGAGATAGAGTGATTGGGATGCCTGATAATTGATTCTGCCGTAAACCGAAAAAAACTTTTTATTATCTGACGAAAGATGCATGGAAGGTTTAACAGTTATACTAAGTTCAGGAAAGAAGATATAGGTAAAGCGCAGATTGGTTTGGTGAACAGAGATCTCTTTTACCGAGTCGGTTGTCAGAATACCCTTTGCGTTAAGGTATGTCTGGGAAAAACCCACATACATATCGTTATAAAAATAAAACCAGTCTATCCCTCCCAGGAAAGTTCTGTCAGAATAATTGAAGGATTTGTCAGGGGAATAATTAAACGTACCGGTGATATACCCAAGATCTATCTTGTAAGTAGAAGGGAAGTCATAGTATGCTAAGTGATAACCGGCAGTATATTGCGGGTAAGTCCAATCATCCTGTTCGGCAGTCAGTTTGCCAAGGTTCATTGTCCCGTAAAGAGAAGGAGTGATATTATGACTCAGATACAATGTGTAATCATCTGTCTTCTTCCCGGTACTGTAATCGCCTATGGTTTTGTACACACCCGGCGCCAGATAGAAGAATGACTGAGAACTCCCGATTCCGCTGAATAAAATAATTAAGAGCAGTAAATATTTCACTCTTCTCATTAGTTCGCCAGCTTTAGTCCAAGCATCCCCAGTGAGTCATTTTCACTGAGCATAATCACGTTGGTGAATAATTTTTTTGCCTCATTCTTCTTGCCGAGGTAATAGTATGTCCAGCCAAGTGAAAGGTTTGGCTCATATTCTCCGGGATAGCCAGCATAAGCCGTTTCAAGGTAGCCGGCAGCTTTGGCGTATTCAGCGCGGTTCAGATATATTTGTCCGAGACGGAGATTCGCATAGTAGTCATTAGGGTTTATTCTGAGAATCTTTGAATAAGTCTGCTCAACTTTAGCCCAGTCGTTCAGGGCCGCCAGAGGGAGGGTGTAACCCATTAGAGCCTCGATGCTGTTTTTCTGCAGTTCAGTGGCTTTAGCGTAATAATTAAGTGATGTTTTATAATCTTTCAGGTTATAATAAAGCCATCCAAGCCTGAGGTTGAACAGGTAGTCGTTTTTATTGTCGTTATAAAGTTTCATCAGGATGTCCGCTGCCGCTTTATAATCATACTTATTTCCTGCCGTTATGGATTTATTGAACGCAGTGACCTTTTCGTTACTCCTGTTAGACTTAATAGTAACCGATAGCAGTACTATTATAATCGCGATACCGCCGAGTGATAAAAATGTGAATCGTTTCATTTCGTTTCCTCATCATTAAAAATTTGTTTAGCGTTAAATTTATTTTTGTTATTTATTTCGAATTCGTAGTCTGTGATTTCCCCTTCACCTCCGATATTGATCTTTGATCGGAATTCTTCAGAAAATATTTTCGCGAATGATTTTCCTTCGAGCCTGATATTCCCTTCAATAATAAAATCTTCTGAGTCCTCTTCTCTCGGCGCGAAGTTAAATCTCGCGTTAACATCGATAAGGTCGTGATATAAGAGAAAAATTTCCGGAATATAGTAAAGCGCACTCTTTGGTAATTCTGAAGGAGAGTACTTATCCTCCCAGTAAAGATCTTCGTGATAACAAAATGGTACCTGCATCGCGCTAAGATAAAAGAAATAGAGGGCAGATTCTTTATTCCCCGAGTATGCCGAGAAATAAAGCACTTTACCGGCCTGAACAAAGTAGGCGATATCACCGGAGCCGTTTTCCAGGAACAGGTTGTTATAAATATCAATTTTTACTTCCCACTCTTCAATAAACTTTTTGTCTTTGAATTCGCACGCGAATGAAAACTTTCTTCCGTAATAGAAATCGAATGCACCTTTGAGAATTTTGTGAGTTTCAAGGTTCTGGATCCGCATTCCTTTTTCAGGGTATTCAAAAAGATGCAGTTTTAGACCTCCATCACTTTTGGAGATGAAATGAACAAACGGATGCTGGAAAGTTTTTTCTCCGAGTTTTTCTGATAACTGAAACTGAAAATGAAGGTGCGGATACGGAGAGCGCCCGCTATTACCACATTGCCCGATAATGTCTCCCTTTTTAATATAGTCTCCTTCTTTGAACTTGATCGTATCTTTTTCAAGGTGAGATAGCGCTGAATAAAGTCCTCCGTAATGATTAATTATAACCGTATTTCCCCAGTTTTTCTCAACATTTATGTCCCCGATATCGTTATCAGGGATGCCGTCAATTACTTTGGAAATCATTCCGTCCAGCGGGCTTATTACAGGAAGTTTATAACAATAATAATCTTCAAAACGGTTACCTTCAGATGAATATTCAGATTCCTTCTCATCAACTACCACAAAATCCCAGGCGTAACGCCAGTCTTTTTTATGGGTATACTCACCGTCAAAGCCCTGTGAAATGTACCATTCTCCGAATACCGGAAGTTCCGGGTATGAAATTTTAAATTTATCGAATCTTGCGCGCCGGTTCTTATGATAGTAATAGTTTTCTTCAGGCGACTGGAGTTTGTAATACAACAGAGTTAGTTCAGTGTGATCTTTCCGGAACTTCAGACTATAAACTGTGGCAAGGACAATAAAATTAAAAGGAAGCACTATAATGGGCAAGGCCACAGAATTCATAACGTTTGCAAAAAAGCCCGTAAATATAACAACCATAAATATCGATAAGACCACAAGTAATAAATTTTTCTTTGAAGGAATTATCAGCGCACCGCCTAAAGCCAAAGCAGTTAAAATAGAATTGAAACTGCTAATGATGATGAAGTTAGGTGACGGATCAGGTATCAGTATATTTACTGCCAGAGCATTTATTGCGAACGCAAGCAGGCTCAACTGGAATGCAATTCTCGAAAAGAGCAGAAGCGCGAGCGCGATGATGATCCCCGAAATGGCAGAAGGCTGCAGCACTATCAGTGAAAGCGCCTGTAAGTAATTAAGTATGAATCCTTCAGCAGTATTAACCGGCCCGTGATATAACGGCAGATTGGCGAAACGGATGAAGTCGTATTTACCTAGAAAAACAAAGAAGATGTAGGTTGTTATCACGAACGGGATACTTAGTCCCGGAAGGTTTAACGTTACGGCAAAAAAGTTTTCTATCACCGCAGATATGAAGAAAGTAATTACGATGAAGATCAGCGTTAAGCCGAGCAAGTAAAATGAAGGCTCGAAGTAGAACATTACTCCGGCGCCGAATAACATTCCGTTGAAACCGTAGAATCCGGAACGGATCTTTTCGGAATCAAATTTCAGGAGCATTGCCAGCAGGTTGGTAATAAGGATACCAAGCAGGGATGAAATTCCGATAAGGGGATTGACCATCACCGCAAGGAATATCAATATGCCAAACCATTTCCGGTTAGAAAAAAATATTTGGCTGTAACTTAAAAAAACTGCGTCTGTGAAAAATTTTAACATAGTAAATTAATTTGTGAGACGGCTGTAAACCGTCTCTTAGATTTTTTGGACGGGTACTGGCCGTCAGTATAGTTTATTTTTTTTGGAACTTGGCAGGGAGATTTTCCCGCTCAATAATATATTCCAGAGTTTCTGCTTTTCTGATAAGTTCAGTACTTTTATCTTCCATCACCATTACGACGTTCGGCCGGAGAGTAATAAACTGCATCCATTGCGTCATATCATACGCGCCCACGTGTTCTATAATTAACTTATCTCCTTGTTTGAGTGATGGGAGCGTAATACTTTCTCTGACACAATCTATATTCATACAGAGTGGCCCATATATAGCAGCTTCCTCCTGGTAGACTCCGCACTCCTGCGCCGGACTTATTTTATGTTTATACCAAAAAGAGGTAAAAAGTATGTTGACTCCCGCGTCTATTATTAATGCGCGTTTGCCGCCCGAAAGCCGCTTATTAGCCAGCACACTTGTAATAAGATAACCCGCGTCATCCACCAGCGCCCTGCCGGTTTCGAGAATTAAAAGCGGCAGATCCTCCGCGGAAAATGATAGCGAAAACAAGCCAGATGAAATAGCATCGGCGAACTGTTCCAGGCTCGGGACAACCTGCTCAGCAGGAAGATACTGCCCGATAAGAGTATTATTGGAAGCGAATCCGCCGCCCATATCAATATACTGAAGAAGGTGTTTATATTCATCACGAATCGAGCGGGTAAGCAAAGCCATATTTGTCGCGGCTATCCGGTATGCTTCGGCGCTCATCATATAGGTTCCAATATGTGTATGCAGGCCCACCAGTTTCAGGTTCTTATTTGCCATAATCCGTTTTATTGCCTGCCACGCTTCGCCGTTTTCGTAATTAAACCCAAACCTGTCCCATTTGGGATAAACACCGACATCCATATTGATCCTAATAGCAACTTCGGCTTTCATTTGTATCTGTTCTGTGATCTCAATTATCAGATATAATTCATCAAAGTGGTCAATATGGATTTTTGATTTGTTCCTGATCGCCTTGACGAGTGCTTCACGGCTCTTGTCCGGACCGTTGAAAATAATATTGTCCCCCTTTATGCCAAGCCTTCTCGCTTTATCGTATTCAAATTCCGAAACTACTTCCGCCCACGAATTTTCCGAATGGAATACAGAGCATACTGCATCGAGGTAGTTTGTTTTGTACGACCAGGCAAATTGTACTTTGGGGTACCTGGTTTTAAAGATCCTGTACGCATTCCTCTGATTTTCGCGAATCCTTCTTTCAGACATCACAAACAGCGGTGAGCCGAATTGTTCAACAAGGTGATTCACAGCAATACCGTCAATCTCGGTTTTAGGTGTGGTTATGGGACTCGTTCCGAATTTATTCATAAATCCGGAATACTGTTTGTTTATTATCGGTCGTTCATATCTTTTTAATTCGCTCATTATAATTCTCCGTTGACGGTAAATTTTTCAAAAACATTTATATCAGTTATCAGGTCCCAGGCGCTTCTGACGAACATTGTACCAACTTTGAAGGAAGTGTATGGTTCCACTTTTTCCTTTAGTGCAAGTTTTATCATAGCTTCAGGCATATTCTGGCCCGCGGCAGTTCCGAGGTAAACCCAGGCTGGGAACCTCGGATTAATTTCAAGTAAATAAAATTCATTAGTTGCGGCAGATTTTATAAATTCCAGTTCAAGGCCGCTCCTCCATTTCATAGCTTCGATTACCTGGTAAGAAATCTGAAGCAGGTTTTTATCATCTATTGATATTCCTGCCCAGCCTTTCCCTTTTTCCGTAATATACATTTTCCTCATCGGAACCGCACCAATCGTCCTGCCGGTACCATCTCCAAGCGCGACTACATTATATTCACTTCCTTTCAGGTGTTCCTGGATAATGATCGGAAGTCCCCATTTCAAACTGATTTTCTTAAAGGCAGTAACAACTTCTTCGTGGTTATTTGCAATGTAGGCGTCATAAAAAATACCTTTTACAACCACGGGGTATTGAAAATCTTTGGAAGCGGAATTCAGATCCTGAAATGAACTGACCAGAATATTTTTGGGTACCTTTATTTTATTTTTTGTACAGAAGTCAAAAAGTTTATCCTTCGACCTCATATTAAATTGTTCCAGCGTGGGAAGGAACATTTTTATCCCGAGCTCGTTCAGCTTCGGCTCCAGTTTGATAAACCCGGGAATTTCCGAATCCAGGTTTGGAATAATAAAATCAAGTTTTTCTTTTGAATGAATTCCTTTCAGTCTTTCATAAAGATTCTCTAATCCGCTGGAAGGATAGGGGATCAGGTATGATTTTGACGCAATGTCTTTCATATATACACCCGGCTCGAGTGTATCGTATATCAGCCCAATGATATCCGCATTCAAGGACTCTGATTCCTTAAGGCTGCGGGCAACCGGAACACCGGGGCCCGGATTATCTGTGGCGTTCAGCCCTGTCAGTCCTATTTTCATAATTCACTTAGAAGGGAATAGTTCTTTAATTGACCAAGAAAATCATCCAGGTCTTTCCTGCAGGTCGAAGCATCGCAGTCATATTTTTCACAGATGGATGATACAACCTCATCTTCAGTTAATCCGGTCTGAAGCAGTTTAAATATATCTCTTCCAATCTCATTTAAAGTGAATGTTTCGCCGGTCGAGGGCATGAACAGAAATCCGGTATCGCTGACAGCAAGATTTGCCGGGATCATATATTTACTCATAGGGGTCTCCATTTTTTGACGTTATGCGAGTGCAAAAACCGTGCCGGAATTATGGCCGATTTTTCCGTCATTTTTATGTCTTTTCGTTTTCTAATTGCGTGATTTATCATTTTAATTGCGTGAAACACCGCTTTTCATTTGAATTATTTGAGCATAACCATTTTGCGGCTCTCACTGCTGTTGCTGCCGCTAAGGTTATAAAAGTAAACTCCGCTCGGACATCTTGCCCCGCTCTGGGCTTTTCCATCCCACTCCAACTGATGAGAACCCGGTTCCAGGTTTCCGGAAAAAAGGGTTTTGATAAGGCTGCCACGCACGTCAAAAATTTCAATTCTGACGTTATCAGGGCTTTTCAATTCAAATGAGATAGTTGTTGACGGATTGAAGGGGTTTGGAAAATTCTGTTTAAGGCTGAAAGAGCCCACCGGGCTTCCGTTGTCATTGATCCCGGAAATGCCCGTATTATAAACTTCAAAAGTATAAGTCGTGAAGGAGGGGTAAACGAATTTTGTCACCAGGCACTCAAGGTTGCCGTCAGCATCCATATCCCATAAAATAGGATAAGAATAATAGTAAGCATCATTTTTTTCAAATAACGTGTTTCCGGTGGTGATATCAAATATTTTGAATGACTGGCGGTAATTAGTGGTCGTTCCGGCCCAACTCAGGACGTAGAATTCGACAATGTTGTCTCCGGTCAGGTCAACTTCCAGGGAGTAAATCTGTCTGTCCGCAAGTTTCTCACCCGCAGTGAAGTTGTAGGTATACTGAGGTGTGTAGTTCAGCCCATCGGACATAATCTGGATCTTATTTGAATCAATTGCGTATAACCGGCTTTTCCACTTATCTCCGACTTTTTCGAAATCAAGCCAGGCAGCATAGGTTGCGTAAGGAATAGAGGGTGAATTCCATTTGGAAGTAAAATTCTGAGCCATTACTGACCCTTGAAAAAAAAGAACGGATAGGATTATCAGAAGTCGCATTTTTGTCCTTGGATATTAAAATTTAGTAAATAAAAATAAGTTATTTTGTTATTATCTTACACTATATATTTCACAAATATTGTGCCAGAAAATAAAAACTTACCAAGTATTAGAGATGAACAAAGCTAAAATAGGTTTAAAGCTCCGGAAGAAAATCAGAAATATCCGGATTGTGCTTACCGATGTGGACGGAGTTCTCACGGACGGGGGAATGATCTATGATGAGGACGGGCTAAAGCTCAAGAGATTTAATGTAAAGGATGGGATGGGAAGCGTGTTGCTGAGGCAGGCTGGTTTTCGGGTCGGACTTATCTCAACGGATGTCTCAACCATTGCTAAAACGCGAGGGGAGAGGCTGAAATTTGATTTTATAGAAATAGGTTCAATGGATAAAGTACAGAGCCTGGTTGAAATCTGCGCTATGACCGGAGTGGAATTTAAAAACTGCGCGTTTATCGGGGATGATGTCAATGACCTCGAGATACTGAAAGCGGTTGGATTCAGCGCTGCCCCGGCTGATGCTGTTCCGGAAATAAAGGAAGTAGTGGACTACATTTGTGAGAAAAAAGGTGGGGAGGGAGCCTACCGTGAATTTGCTGACTTAATCAGAAAAAACCAATAACAGGTTGGATTGTATGTACAGAACAATATTCTATTTTATTTTACTTTTCTCATTCTCCCTTTTCGCTCAGAAGCATTACCCTGATTTATACTCTCTTGTACACATTGGTGACTTTAAAACAGTAGATAAGCAGGTAAATGATCTTCTGACTGCCGGAGTTTCCGAATCGCAGCAGTATGAATTATACTTTCTAAGAGACCTGATGCGCAGAATAAAGATCGATTTTAAACGAAAAAAAGAAGATATACTTCCCGTTCTTTCCAAGTACTATCCATCAGTTTCCGATCAGCAGATCGCGTTATGGGAGCAGCTTAAAGATCTGGAATATAAAATGATCGACGGTGAAAAGTTTTATTTTAACCATGCGGCGAGGAATCTGTTCAGAGTAAATCCGGACGCAAAAAAGGTTAAAGAGAAAACGGATGGGATTGCCTCTGACGAACTTGATGAATTCCTGAAATTGAATATACCTGCAGTTTTCAGGGACGGGAGGACGGCCGGGGAGAAGTACGTACACCCGGTTAAGATGGAGATTACATATAAAGTTAGTGTGAAAAAGGGGATGGTTCCCGATGGTGAAACTATTCGCTGCTGGCTTCCTGTTCCCAGAGCAGCGGAAAAACGGCACAGGGAATTTGAACTTCTATCGGTGAATGATGATAATTATGTGGTTTCACCACCCGATGTTCTGCACTCTACTATTTATATGGAGAAGAAAGCTAACCAGGATACTACTACCGATTTTGAAATCAGCTACAGGTTTACTTCATACTCTGAACTCAGCGGAATTTCTTTTGAGAAGGCGATTGACAATAAATATGATAACCTTAAAGCGATGCTTCCTTATCTCGGCGAAAGGCCTCCGCATACTGTTTTTACGGATGAAGTTAAAAAACTTTCAGAAGTAATTGTTGGTAAGGAAACAGATCCTGTATATAAAGCAAAGAAAATTTATGACTGGATATGTGACAGTATCCCCTGGGCCAGCGCGAGAGAGTACTCAACTATTCCCAATATTAGCGGATATGCCCTTGAAAATATGCACGGTGACTGCGGCATACAGACTCTGCTGTTTATGACCCTTTGCCGCTATAACGGAATCCCCGCGAGATGGCAGAGCGGATGGATGCTTCACCCGGGCAGCGTAAATCTGCATGACTGGTGCCAGGTAAATCTCCCCGGATACGGCTGGGTACCGGTGGATCAGTCCTTCGGGAGGCAGTCTTTTGAACGTGAGAAGGAGCGTTATTTCTTTTTGGGGAATACGGATTCATATCATATGGTTGTAAATGATGATTACTCCTCGGACTTCTTTCCCGCGAAGACCTACCCGAGAAGTGAAACGATTGACTTTCAGCGGGGTGAAGTAGAGTGGAGGGGCGGAAATCTGTACTTTGACCAGTGGAATTATTCGATGGATGTTAAATATATTAATGAAGATGAAAAATAAATTTTAGTGAGGTAAACGATGAAAAACATTTTTGCTTTGTTTTGCGCATTTCTTATCAGTACAAATTTATTCGCACAGGATGAAAAACCACGGACATTTTTTGATGCACCTTTCGGAGGAGGAGGCGGATTTGTTCCTGCGTGGTTCATACCGAATGTTGATGATATTAATACAAAACTTGTTGGTTTTGGGACTGAGGAACTGTCAACTTCCGGTTTCTTCGCCTCAGGCGGCGCGGGATTCGCTTATATTGGCGTGATCCCCAATCTGCGAATAGGCGGTATCGGGATGAGCGGAACAATGAAAGCCACAGGAATTAAAGACGGCACCGAAAGAGAGATCATTTATTCGAATTCGTTCGGCGGATTCACTGCTGAATATACTTTGCCGTTTATTAAATCGTTTGGAGTATCAATAGGCGCGATACTCGGAGGCGGTGAGTTATCGCTGATGGTTTCCCGCAATAAGGGGAGTTATCAGTGGAATGAGATCTGGACTGAGATCTCTGACACATCTCTCCACGCGTCAAGTTTTACGAGGAGCTTCAGGCAGGACTATTTTACCATCGCCCCAACATTGAATATTGATATACCTCTTTACCGATTTCTCGCTGTAAGGATTGGCGCCGGCTACGCCTTTGCTTTTGGAAGCGACTGGAAAGTGGACAATGAAAAGGAAATTTTTAATGTTCCTGATTCTTTTAACGGCAATAACCTGTTCATTCAGGCAGGTGTAATGTTCGGTTTCTTTGCATATTGATAACGGAGAAAAGTTGAAAAGCATTTTAGTTACCGGCGGCGCCGGATTTATCGGAAGTAATTACATTAATTATTTCCTGAATAAAAGAGATGATTATTTCATCGTTAACCTTGACAAACTCACTTACGCAGGTAACCTGGAAAACCTTAAACCGGTTGAGAATAAAAAAAATTACGTCTTTGTTAAAGGAGACATCTGTAACAGGGAACTTGTAGAATACATCTTTGAGCGATACAATATTAAATATGTGATCAATTTCGCAGCGGAGTCTCACGTTGACCGCAGCATTCTTGGTTCTGCAATCTTTTATCAGACAAATGTGATAGGAACTAATGTTCTCCTTGAGACTGCCAGAAGGTACGAAGTGGAAAGATTCCTGCAGGTCTCTACGGATGAAGTCTACGGCAGCCTCGGGGCAACCGGACTTTTTACCGAGCAGACACCCCTATCACCAAACAGCCCATACTCTTCAAGCAAAGCCGGCGCTGATATGATGGTACAGGCTTTTTATCATACCTATGGAATGCCGGTTGTAACGACCCGCTGTTCGAATAATTACGGGCCGCTTCAGTTCCCAGAAAAGTTAATTCCTCTTATGATCATCAATGCACTTAATAATAAAAAACTTCCTGTATATGGTGACGGAATGAATGTGCGGGACTGGATATACGTGATTGACCACAATATCGGGATTGATCTGGTTTTTAATGACGGTAAAATTGGCGAGGTCTACAATCTCGGTGCAAGTAATGAGATGCCAAATATCGAAATCGTTAAACTGATACTGAGTCATCTTGGTAAAGGCGAGGAACTTATTGAGTATGTTAAAGACCGTCCGGGGCACGACAGAAGGTACGCGATTGATTCATCCAAGATACAGAAGGAACTCGGCTGGAAGCCGCAGTATACGTTTGATGACGCGATCGCGAATACAGTTGAATGGTATTTATCAAATAAGGAATGGTGGGGAAGGATAATCTCAGGAGAATATCAGAAATATTATTCGGACCAGTACAGCACCAGAATCAAAGGTTAACATTAATATGGTTAATAAGTTCTTTATCTACTTCACTTTATTATTATTCATCCTGCTTTGTGTTAACACCTCTGCCCAGCAGCAGACTGAGAAGCAAATGTATTCAGCGGCCGCTGCCCTGAGCGTGACAATAGGCGGTGATTTCATCGTTACCGGTACTTTTCCCGCAATGGTTAATGAAAGAGTCGACCAGTTTGTTACGCGGATCAGCGTTGAAGCGATGAGAGCCGACGCGATGCGCCCTCTTACTGCCTCCGAAATGAAGGGGAATAAAGTGAAAGAAAATAAATTCGCGCTGAGAAATATTACATTAAAAAGATCAGACGGAAGTAAACTGATACTTGATTTACAGCGGTTCAGAATGGATGGCGACTTTAAGAACAACCCCTACATGAAAAATGATGATGTATTGATTTTTCCCGTGCTCGACCTTGAGAGGGATAACTTCTCAATTGACGGCGCGGTGAATAAACCGGGGAGGTATCAGTTTGTTGAAGGGGATAATCTTCAGGACGCGATCTATTATTCCGGCGGTATGAGCAGAGCATTTGAAAACGTAACTCAGTCTGAGATTTACAGGCTGTCATCAGACGGAACGAAACTTGACAAAATTGTGGTTGATGTTAATTCTGATTTCCCTCTTAAGAGAGGTGACAGAATACGTGTCGGGACCGAAGTCTCTTACCGGAAGGATTATAAAATATTGGTGCTGGGAGAAGTCAGGTTCCCGGGTTATGTTCCGGTTTCCAGAACTTCGTCAAACCTTGCCGACGTTATTAAGACCGCCGGTGGTTTGACGGAAAAAGCTGACCCGTCCAATACAAAGATATTCCGTTCGAGTTCTTTGCCTCCTGATTACTTTAAGAAGTTATATGGCTCTGATTATGAAGATGATAAACCGGTGGACGAAACCGCTGATGAATTTTTTAACTACCTCCTCGAGGTTGACAGGCTTGAAATGAACCGGATGTCGGGATTAACTGAAGTTGATACCGCATATTTCTTCGCGGAAACCAGGTTAAAGAATCTTATAGATTATGACAGAGTGAACCTTTCAGGATATGAGGCTTCGGACTCAGATGCCAGGCAGCGTGAACTGAAACTGGGAGATATTATTTTTGTCGGACAGAAAGAAACATCGGTGTATGTTTTCGGGCAGGTTCGTTACCCCGGGAACTATAAACACGCCGCTGGGAAGGATTATAATTATTATATCAGCACATCCGGCGGGCTAGGGGAATATGCTATTGATGATGAGATATGGCTCATTAAAAATGTAACCAGAGAGTGGGTGAACCTTGCTGAAAAAAGCGCAGTGATTGAACCGGGTGATGTAATATTTGTGCAGAGAGAGCCTGTTTATTCGTACAACTGGTATGTTGGAATGGTGGCAGGTTATTTCGGAATAGCGGGCAGCATCGCAACCGTGATACTGTTGTTGGTTCAGTTCGGTAAATAACAGTTAATAATTAATTAAGAATTAAAAATTATGAATTAAGAATTAGTCCCAAGGTGGCTGTCGCATAAGCATAATAAATAAAATATGAGAAATGGTGGTTGTACCCGCATGAATACAGGAGGAAAAGCGGAATAAAAGCATTATATTTG
>JABWCL010000075.1 GCA_013360295.1 Ignavibacteriaceae bacterium
CGATCAACAAACTCTGGGGTACATCAAGCAGTGACTTGTATGCGGTAGGCAACAGCGGAAACATAGCGCACTATGATGGGGTGAGTTGGAAGAAGATAGAGAGCGGGACGGATATGGATTTTTATCATATATCCGGGTTCAAACATCCAAAAACGCAGAAAATGGAGATATTGTTAGTCTGCTGCGACTTTATGGCTAACCGAAGGGGGCTGTATAGTATGGAGAACAAAACATTAAAATGGTTATCAACTAGTCCCGCATCATGGGATTTGCTTAGTGTCTGGTTTATTCCAGACCGACACTATTACTTAGTTGGTTCAGGAATTTATGACAAAATAAGATTGAGCGAAAAGCAATGGCGTGGAGAAATATTGGGAATAACACGGTATAACACGAATGAAATATTTGGGAACGCTTTGAATGACATTTTTGTAGTGGGGGATTTCGGTGAGGTATTGTATTTCAATGGTATCAGATGGAAAAGCTATATGGAAAAGTTGGGAAAGTTAAGCGGCGCGTATGGTGGTGTAAGGATGCATAAGAATATTGTCGTAATAGTAGGTTTCAACGACCGGAAAGCCACAATACTTTTTGGCAAAAGGTAAAGTCAGTAATGGGGAATGAGATGAATCCACCAGACATTCGATAAAAATGAGCAACAATATAGCAGTATTGCTGCCCTGAAAAAGTAAAGAAGCAAGTGCGGAAATTCATAGAATTACCGTACCATTTTTATTCATATCCTGAGATAAACAATATTTATTAAATAACAAAGGTTTAAAAATGAAACTTTATATTAAAGCATTACTAATTTCAATAATCACCATGCTATGTTTAGCAGAAGAGTTAAGAAGTCAGACAATCCGGTGTGGGGTTGAATCCTACACGCCTGAGGAGGTACTGCAGATTGAGGAATTACTGAATGAATGGCTTGAGAAGGGCAATATGATTATCGGTCCTCAAATTGTTTATATCCCAATTGTCGTTCATGTAATAAGGTATGACAACGGATCAGCAGACGTAAGCGATCAGCAGATAAATGATCAAATTGACGCCATAAATACTGGCTTTGCCAATACGAACTTCAGATTCAGGCTTTATAGCACGCAAAGGATAAATAATACGTTTTGGACAACGAACACGTTCGGTTCATTAGCCGAGAACGATATGAAAGCGGCATTATCATTAGATCCGGATTATTTCCTTAATTTATATATTTGTGATTTACCGGGGATACTAGGTTATGCTCGTTTCCCTTGGGAGAACATCGCAAAACATCTCCAAGGAGTAGTTGTTTCTTATAAAACACTCCCCGGTGGATCATTGGTGGATTACAATGAAGGAGATACAGGTACACATGAAATCGGACACTTTTGTGGATTGTATCACACGTTTCAGAATGGTTGTAATGAGCCAGGTGATGCCGTAGAAGATACTCCTTTTCAGCTTTCTGCTACTGTGGGCTGTCCGTCATCGAGAAATTCCTGTCCACAGCCTGGCGATGATCCGATACATAATTTTATGGATTACAGTAGTGACCCATGCCTTGATCATTTTACTCAGGGACAATTTAATCGTATGAAACATATCATGTCTCAGTACCGCTCCAAAATGGTAACTCCTCTAAACATCACACTCAATCAAAAGAATAGTTCTTCTCAACCGGTAGGAACATTAAAACTCTGGGAATCCAATGATTGGAGCTCCGATATTAATTCTGGGACAACATTGAATCTTTGGGCGTACTCAAATTATACATTTCAGGGCGCTCAACAAATTATTTCAAATGAGAAGTATAACGTATGGAAAAAGGGGGATGAAATTATAACGGATATAATCAATCATCATACTTTTCTTTTAATGCCCACGGACGTTAGTTTAACATCACAGTTTGACATTACAAAATCGAACGTGGTGATAAATAATACAACAGAATCCAGTGCGATAATAGCGGGCAATCTAAAGTTCAAAGACCCGTGGCTTATAGATTATGCAGACCCATTATTCGGGAACTCAGTGAGGAACAGAGGAATGAAAGAAAGCGGTCCTGATAAACTTGAGTTTAAGGAAAGATCCTCCCCATTTTATCCTGATTACACAACCAACTATAACGGAGATGTTTACAAAGGCGTTTTTTTGGATCAGGATTATTTAGACCCAAATAAACCTTATTACTCCGTTCAGGCAATCTACCCGCAGACCTGCACATTGGCACAGACAAACCGGGAGCACACGTTCTATTTTCAGAACTGGAGCGCAAATACGGTTAACGGCGTTCCGGGGGCTGTATTTCAGAATGCTAACAGCCCAACAACCGGCGTGGTATTTAAGAAAGAAGGCGCGGTTGTCTCTGCAAATATGAAAGGGACGCAGTTAAGTTCGCAGAGTGAGGCATTTAAGCATAACGGACAGAATAAAATTGTGAGAATATCCGGAAACCAGGGGATTATGTACCAGGTATATGAATCTATGGGAAATCTAGGGTATAAGAATGATATGCTTAGGAAAAAGGTAGTAATTGAATCAGGGTGCGATTCCAACCTGTGTTCATAGGGAAAATAACAATTGAATAACATAATTATCCTGGTACTACAATTTGATCCGCGTTATCGGTAGTACTTGATTGATAGTCCCGATAGGGACGAAGTCTTAGTAACAACCGAAAAACTCCATTCCTATTAGTGCCTTTAGGTACGTAATTCTAAAGGAGTATCAACCTTCATAAACTTAATACCATAACACATCGAAAAAATATGTCGTTCCTACGGAACTTTTATTTTCCCCCAGCGCTGCACTTTACTAAGATGCCGTTCCTACGGAACTATTTATCGTTTATAAAATCAGGAACGTCATTTTTACATATTAGATAAGGTTAGTGATTAAATAAAATATCTGCTGAATCCGTTCTCCCGAGCCATCCATTTTGATAATCCCGAGACATCAATAAAGTACCAGATA
>JABWCL010000076.1 GCA_013360295.1 Ignavibacteriaceae bacterium
CTGGCAAGCTTTATCCCTTTTAATTCCTCCGCTATCACGGGGTTTCCGAATTCGTACTCGTAATATCCCGCCGGCTGCTCTCCGTTTACCAATAATGCGACTTCATCACCCAAAATATTATACACTCTCAGCTTTACATAACTCCTCTCCTTTATCTCGTAACTTATTCGCGTTTTTTCTCTTCCGCCGCTACCCCACGGATTCGGATAATTCTGGTTCAGGCGGTATTTCTCGGCAACCTTTGCCCATTCATTCATTCCTGTAAGTACAATCCCTGCCCACATACTCCCTTCACTCTTATTCCCCTGCCTGTCTATTGCCTTTACTCTGAAATACGCTTTGCTCCACCTGAACAGCCGCTCCGGCATAGCCAGTACCGTATCCCTTGTATAGGTAAGATACTTTCCGCTGTCTGCCGTAAATCCGCTTACACTGTCACCATATATATGGTACCGGTCAAAATCAGCTTCCGTATTCTTCCGCCACCTTAATACAATAAAACTGTCCGACTTACTTACTTGTAACCCAACAGGGATCCGCGGCGCTTTATCTATATACGTGTAAATCTCTCCGAGCAAACCTCCGTACGCCCCTATATCGCTCCTTGTGCCGTCTTTGTCCTGTATTTCCGGATCGCCCCTGTCTATTAATGGCGAATATTTCTGAAGATGAAAATCAACTGTGTCTTTTACAAACATCGGATCCGCCCTAAGCTCTGTTGATGAATCAGGGTTATCTATATCATATTTCCACTTAACATTCCAGTAATTGTTATATTTTATCTGCGCCCCGTTCGCCATTCCCTGCGGGCTAATATTTATTGCCAATGGATTATTTTCGTGATGGTTGTTTATTAATTTTGCCTCCGGCCGTGAATTCACTGCTATCTGCTCCCTGTAATAGTACATCGGGTCGGGATGGTTCCTGCTTGAAAAAACATTGTTCCTTATTATCTCTCCCCCGTTTAAGCCAACTTGCGGTAGAACTGAATAGTTTCTTGGGTAGGCAACCATAATATTATTTGAAAAGAGAATAGAATATCGAAAGCTTATAAAGTTGCTATAACAATGGTCATAGTCTCGTAGTCGATTTGGCTGAATATAAAAATAGTTATTACTTATTTCTAAGGGTGATCCCGCCGATACCTGTATTGTTACATAAATCCCGCTTTTGCAATCAATAAAAATATTATCTTTTATTAACCAGGGTGTGTTTTTTGTATTATTGGGCACAAAATCGTAATCAACAGACATCGCCGCCGGGCAATTCTTAAAAACATTTCCAATAACATTGCTGATTCTTGCGACAGTTGAACCATATAACATTTCGTTCTCAGTAATTAAACTCTTTTGGGCATTTTTATCGGTACTGATATTGATATAACTTACCGTGTCCCTTGAAATTATTTTAAATCCTTTAAGAATACAGGAATCTCTTAAGTGAATATATCCTAATTCAGATGCCCGGGAAGTAAGAGTCCTTAGATCCCATACACAACTATCCCGCCCCTGGCCGATAAGTGATACTCCGTACGGTATTACCACTGTTTCTTTATACGTTCCGTTCCCGACAAATACCGTATCCCCCGGCAAACATACCGCAAGCGCTTTCCCTATGCTGTCGGCGGCTGTTGCCCAACTGATATATGGCGGCACAGGGTTAGGGCTGCCTGCTTTTACATATCTTATCTCCGCTCTAATGCTTACAATTATTAATATTAATAATATTGACTTTTTCATATTTTCACTTCGCAAGTATCATCTTTTTTATTATCTGTTTCTCTCCCACTGTCAATCTGTAAAAATATACTCCGCTCGCATATCCCGCTCCGTTGAATTCTGCTTCATAATACCCTGCGTCCTTGTATCCGCGTGGTATTATTTCCCCGACCGTCCTTCCCAGTATATCAAATACAGAAAGTTCCGTCATTGCCCTGTACGGCACACCGAATTTTATCCGGGTGATTTTATTGCTCTCTCCCCCAAAAGGATTGGGATAATTATTAAATACTTCCACTGCCTCCGGAGTTATTTTTTCTGTTATATTTCCTTTTCCGATTCCATACTTTGACTTCAGGAGATTGTTTTTCTTTTGTCTCAACTCTTTCCCCTTATCTATGCCTTGCGGAATCCCTCCGGTTCCGGTTTGCGGGCTATTCGCACTCATTCCTAACATTGATATAAGTTCCAGATTTATTCCGGCAAAATAACCCCGCTCTTCTCCCCAATTGTTCTGTACTGTTACATTTATTTTATCTTCAGCCATCACATATTCCCCCCGGGTAATCTGGCACAGGCTTTCCAAATATCGTATAGCTATTTTTTCTGATTCTTCTCCGCTCTGTTGTTCCCTATATCCCAAATAATTTTCAAGAGATATGATTGAATCAGTATATGTTTCCATTTCCCTGTATATCGTTATCAATCTGTATGCAGACTGAACGGCTAACCGCGCATTCTGCCAACTATCTACTATCTGATTGAAATATGGTATCGCTGCAAGGTTTTCCCCCTGCAGATAATATCCTTCTCCTATGGAATACAATGCTTCTTCGCCGCTTAAACTCCCGATTACCTGATTAACTTCATATACTGTATCTATCGCCTTGCCCTCTTCCGCTATCTCCATAAAGGCCGAAGTGTATTCATAGTCAGTAGGGGTGTTCAATAATACAGTTCCCTCTGTGTTTATATTTATTATCCTTGTTTCCCAGTCCTCTCCCAAATAATTACCTGTCAGATTTAGCCAACACTGCTGTTCTGACTCCATCAACTCTGTCTCTCCGCTCCTGAGGTCCGTTATATTATTATGGCCACCTTCAAATTCCGGCTTCGCATCACCGGATAAATACACTTCCTCCTCATTTCCTTCCCCTCCGTTATTTATTATTGTATTGTTGCCACCAAAGGAATAACTTTTGTAATCATCCCCTAACTGCACAGAACTCAACTGCGG
>JABWCL010000030.1 GCA_013360295.1 Ignavibacteriaceae bacterium
TGGGAAAAATTCGCCGAGATGAAAATGATTGTCTGTATTGATACAGCAAACGCGAATAACAGCGAGGTTCTTAATAAGATCGAGTACGTAAAAAAGAAGTTTAACATAAGAATAATCGCCGGAAATATCGCCAGCGGCGCAACCTTACGCAGCCTGGAATCCGCGGGTACCGACGCGGTAAGAGTAGGAATAGGGAGCGGCAGTGTGTGCACAACTTCAATCCAGACCGGTATCGGTATCGGACAGGTTTCTTCTCTTCTTGACGTGTATTTCAAAAGAGAAGAGGAAAAATTAAATATTAAAATAATTGCCGACGGCGGAATCAAGTCCCCTGGTGATGTGGCTAAAGCGATTTCACTCGGAGCGGATACAGTGATGCTCGGACGAATGCTTGCGGGATCGAAAGAAGCGCCCGGCGAAGTTATTAAATACAACGGTCAACTGTGGAAAAAGTACCGCGGTTCAGCGTCATTTGGTGTTAAGATGAAAAATGAGTTTATTGAAGGGGAAGAGACGATGGTACCGTATAAAGGGACGGTAAGAAATATTATTAACAGTATTTCGGACGGATTAAGAAGCGCTATGAGTTATATGAATTCTTTTACGTTGGATGAATTACGTTCCAAGCAGTCCTTCGCAATACTGAGCAACAGCTCTTACCTGGAGAGGTTGCCGAGGGCGTAGTGTTTGCAATTAAAAATTAATAGTTAAGAATTTTTTAATTAAAAGGACATTACAAATAACTTTGAGCAATTTGCAAATATAGCCTGCATAATTTGCTGTGACGGACCACAGATTACGCAGATGCAACGGATGACCGCGGATTAGTAAAAGTAGGGGGATGTATGACCGCAAGTGGTTGAAACCATTCTGCTGCTTATTGGTGTGAATAAATTGATGAAGTGATCAATCTCCGGAAAACGAAGCTATGGAGTGTTTTGAAAAACCAGTAAATATTGGCTTAATATGAGGGAAGGTGAATTTTATATTTTAAAAATAAGTTTATGAATTGAAAAACGTTTTTACTTTTTTGTGATGGGGAAATTCATTGAATATAATCTTTCCTTACGAGTTCCAGAAAATGTGGAGTTCTCAGGCTGTAAAAACTTTGGTGAAAGTTGTGCTTTTTTGTTATGATATTAGTATAAAATTCATTAATATTTAAGATATATTTCATTCAATCATTTCAGGAGTCCAGTATGCGCAGAATTCTTACTGCTTTTACCTTTTTGGCCGTATTTTCGGTCGGAATGTTAGCTCAGACCGGTTCCGTCGAGCTGAAAACAGGAACAGGAACTTTGGTAAATTCTTTTGCCTCAATCCAACTTGCCTACAACGCCGTACCTAACCCCATTGATGGTGCATATATCATCGAAATTAAATCCGATTATACGGGCGCTAACGAAACGTTTCCTATAACAATTTCAGTCCGTGACAGCGCTTCCGCGTCTAAGACCGTTACAGTAAGGCCTGCTGCAGGCGTCGGTATGGTAACAGTTGGCGGAACTGCCAGTGGACAACCGATCTTCCTTCTCTCAAATTGTGATTATGTTATATTCGACGGTCGTGCTGGCGGTACAGGAAGCACAATTAACCTTACGGTACAAAATCTTGCTACAACCTCGAGTTCATTTACTTTTAGATTCCTTGACGGCGCAACCTACAACGAGATCAGGTATGTAAAAATAACGAACAACACGATGAATACCGCCGGGCCAAGAGCGATTGAGATTGGTACTTCTGTCTCGAATCCGACCGGAAATTCTAACAACCTAATTGAATATAATGAAATTGTCGGCGGAAGGTCAGGTATCGGTTTCGCAGGCACTTCAGCTAATCCCAATAATAACAACGTGGTTTACAGGAATAAGATTTATGATTTCGCTTACGCCGGTATTTGGGTACTCTCTTCATCCAACAATACAGTGATGGCTGAAAACCAGATATTTCAAACAGTTGGGTATAATACCCTGAATTTCGGAATTATTTCCGGTGCAGGAAGTATGGATATAGTATCAAATAAGATTTACAATATCCAGAATACTTCCAGCACAACTCTGCGCGGTATGCAGATTACGAATACAGCGGGATCAGTGACCAATATCGTAAATAACTTTGTCAGCCTTCCTTTGGATAACGGAACAAAGACAGGTTACATAGGAATTCTCATTGCCGGACCATCTGAGCATACCTCAAATATCTATTTTAATACTGTGTATCTAGCCGGTATTCATACAGGCGGAACGGCAGGAGCTGTAGTATCTGCAGGTATACAAAGGACGCAAACCGGAGCGACTTCCACGTTCAATATGAAAAATAATATTTTAATAAATAAACGGAGCGGCGGTAGCGGACTTCATACCAGTTTCTATGTTGCCTCGGCAAATATGGTTGGTACAATGAGTGTTGATTACAATGTATATTACGGATTCGACGCTGCATCACAGCACGCAGGCTGGAATGGAGTTCTTTATAGTTCTGTCAATGACTACCGGACTGCTGCCGCACCAAATGAACAGAATACGATTTTCAAGCAGCCTCTGTTTGTTGATTCAGTTGATCTGCATCTGACCGGCGCTTCAGTCGGCGATGTGGAACTTGCCGGACTTACCATTGATGGGATCACTACCGATATTGATGGTCAGCCCCGCAGTTCCGATTATCCTTATCGCGGAGCCGATGAGGGAAATATTCCGATTCCGGTTGAATTGACCTCTTTCTCTGCCACAGTGAGCGGAACGTCAGTTAATCTTAACTGGTCAACCGCCACGGAAGTAAATACCAAGTCATTTGAGATTGAAAGAAAATCCACTGGTGAGTGGAATAAGGTCGGTTCCGTTTCCGCTTCAGGAAACTCAACTGAAATCAGAAATTATGTTTTCACTGATGCAGGGTTAAGCGCCGGTAAATATTCATACCGTCTCAGGATAGTTGATTTTGACGGTACGTTCAAATACAGCCCCGCTGCTGAAGTTAATGTAGGCATGCCTATGGAATTTTCACTCAGTCAGAATTATCCGAATCCCTTCAATCCTTCAACGGTTATTTCTTTCCAGTTGCCGGTAAGCGGTAAAGTATCGCTGAAAGTGTATGATGTGACCGGTAAGGAAGTTTCAACGCTTGTGAATGAAGTGAAAGAAGCTGGATACCATTCGGTAAAATTCGATGCTTCCGATTTAACCTCAGGAATGTATGTCTATGAATTAAAGTCAGGAAATTTTGTTCAGAGCAAGAAACTGCTCCTCGTGAAGTAACATAACTTCTTTTAGATTCAGCCGTATTGCCGGAAGGTGATACGGCTTTTTTTTGCAGGTATTTGAATGTAATTCCGTTCGTTTGTCACATTGAAATGAAAAAAGATTGTAGCGGACGGGGGTTGCAAAAAAAATAAAGATGCGTATATTTAATAACTAATTATATTTCTATAAAAATATTTTATTCTATTGACTGCTAACTTAATCCTTTTCAGGATCCTTGTCATATTTTTCTTCTTCGCGGCCCCTTTATTTCCGCAGTTAATCCAGGACAATAAATACGGACTGAAAGTTGTTGAAACTGTTGAACAGTACCAGCAGCTTGTAAAGAAAGACCCAAATCACGAGCTCGTTGATATCACCGGTATGATTCCCGATATGGTACTTGATATCAAGTACGCCTCCGCGCAAAATTTTACCGGTATGCAGCTATACCCTTATTCACGCGCTTACCTACGCCTTCCTGCAGCTAAAGCACTGTTGAAAGTTCAGCAGGAGCTTAAGAAAAAGGGGCTCGGACTTAAAATATGGGACGCATACCGCCCATATTCCGTGACCTGCGCTATGTGGGAATTCGTGAAAGACGATCGGTATGCCGCGGACCCGAAGAAAGGATCGAGGCATAACAGGGGGTGCGCTGTAGATCTTACAATAGTTGACCTGAAAACAGGAGAAGAAATCGAAATGCCGACCCCGTATGATGATTTTACCGAGAAAGCACACCACGCTTACAAAAACCTTCCGCCAAAAGTGCTCGAAAACCGCACCCTTCTTCTTCAGCTTATGACAGATAACGGATTTGCATCCATTACGTCCGAATGGTGGCACTATGATTTTAAAGGGTGGCAGTCTTATCATCTTATGGATATTAATTTCACCGAACTTGAAAATAAATAACAATTTCACTATTATATACAAACAAATACAATGAACATATTTCTCCGCGGGTTCATCCTGATCCGTACCGCGCTTATAGCCGCAGTACCGTTCATTCTGCTAAATAATATTTCTATTTTTTCACAGTTGAGCCAAGGTGGTATCCCAGTTTCGTGGCAGCAGAACATCAGCGCTCAGTACGCTGAAATTAAAATGCCGCCGATCAATAAAAGAGCATTGCTTGAAGAGGACAGGATCGAACAGGAGAAAGGAATCCCTTTCCGTTTCGGTTACCCTTTTGAAGTAAGTTATTCAATGCTCAACAGCGGAACCTGGACGACATTAAACGACGGTTCAAAACTGTGGAGGCTCCGGATACAATGCAAAGGGGCGTCTTCAATTAATTTTACATATAGTCAATACAGAGTGCCGCCCGGAGCGAAACTCTATATATACAATGAAGCCCGCACGCAGTGGATCGGAGCGTTCACGCACCGGAATAACAAGGATGATATGGCATTCTCAACAGGGCTTATCTCGGATGATATAGTTACGCTCGAATATTATCAGCCCGCCTCCGCCCCTTATGACGGAATAATTACATTAGCCACAGTTGTGCACGGTTATAAAGATATCTTCAAAGAATACCCCTTCTGGGAAGAATTCGGATCTTCAGGTTCCTGCAACGTAAATGTGAATTGTCCGCAGGGAGTCGGATGGGAGAATAATAAAAGGTCAGTATCTATGATCTTAAGCTCAGGCGGTTCGCGTTTATGCACCGGATCACTCATCAATAATGTGCGTCAGGATCTTATGCCCTATTACCTGACAGCTAATCACTGCCTCGATGCGGGATCCAACTCGTGGTTATTTATGTTCCGTTATGAAAGCCCGAATTGCACCAACATCAACGGACCGACCTACTATACTCTCTCTGGTTCAACCCGGAAGTCAAATAACGGTGCTTCCGATTTCGCGCTTTTACTTCTTAACGAGGCCCCTCCCGATTCATACCAGGTACACTGGGCAGGCTGGAACAGAGCGGATGTTCCGGCAATAACAGGAGTTGGTATTCATCATCCCTCAGGCGATATAAAAAAGATTTCATTTGTCAGTGTTCCGTTTGAACACGATACCTGGAGCGGAACTCCTGCCAATTCACACTGGAGGACAAGATGGAGCGAAGGCGTGACTGAGCCAGGTTCTTCAGGATCACCAATTTATGATCAGAACAAGCGGATAATGGGCCAGCTTCACGGCGGGCCTTCCTCGTGCACTGCGTCTGATAAATCGGATCTTTACGGTAAATTCTCAATGAGCTGGGACTACGGTACCACGCCGGCTACAAGGCTTAAAGACTGGCTTGATCCGGACAATACCGGTGTCATTACGCTCGACGGCTGGGATCCTTCAATCGGAACCCCCGATACAGTTGCACCTACAAGAGTGAGTAACCTGGCGGTGGCTGAGAAAACTTCTAATTCAGTTACCTTAGGCTGGACGGCTCCGCTTGATACCTCCTACGGCGGAGTAAAAAAATATGATATCAGGTATTCTACATCACCAATAACAGATACAGCAAGTTTTAGTGCCGCTACTCCGGTCAATTACGCCTTTTCTCCGCTTCCTTCGGGCAGCGCTGAAACGGTGATCATCAGGAACCTAAATATCAGGACAAAATACTATTTCGCCCTGCGTTCATCGGATTTCTGGAATAACGTTTCGCTGATAAGCAACATAGCTTCTGATACTACATTGTTCGCGCCTGTGCTGAATACTTCCAAGGATACGGTTTCCCACAGTATGGCGACTTCATCGGTACTTACTGATTCGGTAATGATCTCTAATCCTTCAGTTAATCCTTCAACCCTGGAATACACGGTTGAGCTGCTGAATAATACATTCCCCGGCGGGTTAAAAGTAAATCTTGAACCCGTTAAAAATGAACTTATTGTCACTGCTGATGATTACAAGACACAGGACAATGAAGTTAATCCCGGTCAATACATTGACGGGCAGGGAGGACCTGACGCTTTTGGCTACAAATGGATTGACAGCGATGAGCAGAACGGGCCATTATACATCTGGAATGATATTGCTTCTTCGGGAGTTGAGCTTACAAACTGGATCCCGACCGGAACCTTTGAGCCTGAAGATGAAGGATATGCCGGACCGGTACAGATCGGTTTCCCATTTAAATTTTACGGACAGTCTAAGACTCAGCTATATGTATCTTCAAATGGATTGATCCTGTTCACAGCTCCGACTGCAAATATTTTCACTAACTCACAGATACCTTTCACATCTGACCCGAACGGATACATCGCTCCATTCTGGGATGACCTGGACGGCGTGAGCAGCGGAAACGTTTACTACAAACAGGACCCCGGAAAACTTACGATACAGTTCACTAACTGGCATAAGTACACTAATCAGGGATCGTTAACGTTCCAGATAGTTCTTTATTCTAACGGCAGGATAATGTTCTATTATAATAATATGAACGCGACGCTCAACTCAGCTACAGTTGGTATTGAGGATGCCGCCGGAGCTGTTGGGCTGCAGATGGCTTACAACGCAAATTATGTGAAGAACAATTTCGCGGTTAAAATTTCGGCAGATCCGGAGTGGGTGACAACGAATCACTTTGGCGGATTACTTTATAACGGAAACTCAGCGGCCCTGAGGCTTGAATTCCGCAGCGAAGATTATCCTGCCGGTCAGTATTCAATGGATATGAAGATCAGCAGCAATGATCCTGCTGTTCCGGTGAAGGTTATCCCTGTCAGGCTCGAGATCGGAGGCGTGATCCCTGTTGAACTCGTTTCTTTCACTGCCTTGCCATCGGCTGAAGGAATCACTCTCAGCTGGTCAACGGCTACGGAAACGAATAATAAATGTTTCCATATTGAGAGGAACTTTGAAAATACAGGATGGAACAGGATTGGCGTGGTTAACGGGAACGGTACCACAACCGAAAAAATGAATTACTCCTATACTGACGCCGGGGTGGCTGCCGGTAGTTACAGTTACAGGCTCGTCCAGGAGGACTTTGACGGTACCATTAATGTTTCGAAAAGCATCCAGACCGAGGCTGGTAAACCAACTCAGTATGACCTGAGCCAGAATTACCCTAATCCGTTCAATCCGTCCACGATGATAAGGTTCTCGGTTCCTGAAGATACACACGTGAAACTTGAACTTTATGACGCGCTGGGTAATACAATAGCCACGATAGTGAATGATAACCTTCCTGCGGGTTATCACTCAAGGATAGTTGATGTTAACCAGTATAAACTCTCAAGCGGCGTTTATTATTACAAGATGAGCGCGGGTAGTTTCAGCAGGACAATGAAACTGGTTATTCTCAAGTAACCCAGTCTGTTTTTTTAAGGCGCCGTTCTCAGGTGAGCGGCGCCTTTTTTGTTTTTCGCGGATCGAACGGTACATTCACCCCTCAGCGGATCTAACATATACTTCTTTCGGCACCTGTTTTCCGGATCTTTTTTTAAGCCTACCGGGGAAATTTATAAATCCTGATAAGATCGCAAAATCTTCGTAACATCTTTTATACAGTCAATTACTATTCATATATTTACATAATTAATTTTATAAAATCCCCCATTTTCCGGAGATAGTATGTTGTTCCCAGGATCGTCAATATTAAGAGATACAGTTACGATGCTTCTTGCAGGCGGGCAGGGCGAAAGATTATACCCGCTGACCGCGCACCGTAGTAAACCCGCTGTACCCTTTGGTGGTAAATACAGGATCATCGACTTCGCTCTCTCCAATTGCCTCAACTCAGGTTTAAGAAGGATTTACGTTCTGGTGCAGTATAAATCCGACTCGCTTAATCAGCATATTTTTGAAGCTTGGAGCATTTTTAATCCGGAACTTGGTGAATTCATCTTCACTGTGCCTCCTCAGCGGAAATTGAACGGCGATTGGTATCTCGGAACCGCTAACGCTATCTTCCAGAATATCAATCTCTTCTCAATGGATAAGAAATGCCGCTGGGTGCTTATCCTGAGTGGTGACCACATCTATAAGATGGACTATCTGAAGATGCTTCAGTACCACATTGATACCCACTCTGATCTTTCTATTAGCTGTATTGATGTTCCCGTCGATGAAGCGAGCAGGTACGGGATAATTGGAATGGATTCAGACAATAAAGTACTTTCGTTTATAGAAAAACCTGAAACCCCTCCGGAAAATCCCAACAAACCTGGGCAATCCCTCGTTAATATGGGTATCTACATCTTCAACGCGAACGTACTGAAGGATGTGCTGCTTGACATGCAGAACAAAAAAATGAAGAACAACGACTTCGGGCAGGATATTATCCCTTATATGGTGAAAGAAAACTTTAATGTGAAGGCCTATGAGTTTTTCGATGAGAACAAAAAATCAAAACCGTACTGGCGGGATATCGGAACACTCGAAAGTTACTATGACGCGAGTATGGATCTGATAAGCATTGTCCCTGATTTTAACCTTTACGATATGGACTGGCCGCTCAGGACTTACCAGCACCAATTCCCGCCCGCGAAGACGGTATCCCACGAAGGGGAACGTATCGGGCGTACGCTCAATTCAATGCTTTGCGACGGTACCGTTGTATCGGGAGGACTTGTTGAACGCTCCATAGTCGGCGCTAATGTGAGGATCAATTCATACAGTTATGTGACTGATTCAATAATTATGAGCAATTGCAACATCGGCAGGAAAGCGAAAGTCCGCCGTGCGATAATAGACAAGAATGTGCACATACCTGAAGGTTTTGAAATAGGTTTTGACACGCTGGAAGATAAAAAACGCTTTCACGTTTCTTCAACCGGAATCGTGGTCATTCCAAAGAACTACGTATTTAAATAGGATGCTGTTGGCTCCTGTGCCTTTAATTATTATTGGAGACACGAAAAGTGGCCAATGAAACCCTCGAAGTTAAATTAAGCAATCTACCTGACTCGCCGGGAGTATACCAGTTCCTCGGCAGGGACGGGAAGTTATTGTATGTCGGGAAAGCCAAGAACCTCCGCAGCAGGGTAAGAAGCTATTTCCAGTCCAATCTTCCATCCGCACGCATCTCGTTAATGACAAAGAAAATCGAGGATATTCAGCTGATCGTTACTGATACCGAGATTGAAGCGCTGGTTCTTGAAAATAACCTCATCAAAGAGTTAAAACCGAGATACAACGTGATGCTTAAAGATGATAAAACATTCCCTTTCATCCGCATCACCAATGAGATGTACCCCAGGATATTTCCCACCCGGCGGAAGATCAACGATGGCTCCAGGTATTTTGGTCCATATACAGATGTAAGGAGTATGAAACAGTCGCTGCGAATGATCAACCAGATCTTCCGAATACGAAGCTGTAAACTCGACATAACACAGAACAGCATAGATAAGAAAAAGTTCAAAGTCTGCCTTGATTATCACATAAAAAAATGTGACGGCCCTTGCGAAGGATTTATCAGCGAGGCAGAATATAAACAAATGGTAAACCAGGTGGTGAAACTTTTCAGCGGAAGGACCGGCGAACTGGTAAGTGAATTAAAAATGCAGATGACAGCAGCGGCGGAGAATCTGGAATTTGAAAAAGCGGCAACGCTAAGGAACCGGATTTCCTATCTTGAAGTGCTCTCAGATAAACAGAAAGTCGTGAGTGAAGCAGATGATGACCGCGATGTACTTGCCATCGCTACCGAAGCTAACGACGCTGTATGTTCAATCCTTACTGTGCGCTCCGGGAAACTGATCGGAATAAAACAACTAAAGCTCGCCGTTAATTCCGAAGACCCTATTCCGGAAGTAGTATCCTCGGTCATTAAATTGTTTTACAGTGACTCCACCGAGATCCCCAAAACGATACTCGCGGAGGAAGAACCGCCTGACGCGGAAGCGATTATTGAGTGGTTATCAATGAAAGCCGGAGAAAAGATAAAGCTATATATTCCTAAACGCGGGGAGCAGCTCTCGTTACTGAAAATGTGCAGGCAGAATGCATCGCTGAGGTTAAAGGAATTGCAGTTGCAAAAAATGAAGAAAGAAGGGGATGTCCCATATGTCCTCTCCGCCTTGCAGAGGGATCTCCGGCTGAAAAGCCTTCCGCGGAAAATTGAGTGTTTCGATATCTCGAATCTGCAGGGGACGGATACGGTTGCCAGTATGGTGGTTTTTGTTGATGCCAAGCCAAAGAAAAGCCTGTACCGCAAATTCATAATTTCCGAGAAAGGGGAGCCGGATGACTTTGAGAGTATGCGCGAAGTGATAACCCGGAGGTATAAACGCCTGAAAGAAGAGAACGGGGAATTGCCGGAACTGATAATGGTTGACGGGGGAAAGGGGCAACTCTCGAGCGCGGTCTTTGCGCTTAGGGAGCTTGGTTATAAAGATTTTCAGATCATAGGACTGGCTAAAAGGCTGGAAGAAGTGTTTATGCCGGGTAATCCTAATCCTGAAAATATTCCTAAGACATCATCTTCGTTACGGTTATTGCAGCAGGTGAGGGATGAGGCTCACAGGTTCGCGATTACATTCCACCGCTTGAGGAGGGATAAGCGCACCTTCACGAGCGAGTTGCTTCAGATAAAAGGTATCGGCGAAAAACTGGCGGAAAAACTGATCCGTGAGATCGGCAGCGTTGAGAAGATAAAAACCAGTGATTTGGAAACACTTGCCCGCGTAGCAGGGAAATCGAGAGCCGAAAAGATACTAAACCATTTCAGGGATGATAAAGGCTGAACTATTTTTGTTATCTTGAATGTTTAATAAAGTGATATTTACAGTCAGGAATTTCAATTGAATTCCGTATTTCATAGGAGAATTTATGTTAACAGGTAAGAAAATTTTAATGTTCATCGACGATCTCTTCGAAGATCTCGAGTTGCTTTATCCCCGTCTACGGATGATCGAGGAAGGAGCAGAAGTTGTTGTTGCTGGCCCGGAGGAGTCTAAAACTTATAAAGGAAAGAATGGTTATCCGGCATCATCGGATATTTCTTTCGACCAGGTTAATCCTTCGGACTACGACGGGCTTATCATCTCCGGCGGATTTGCCCCGGATAAATTAAGGCGTGACGTCAGGGTACTTGAGATTACCCGTAAGATATTTGAAAACGGCAAGGCGGTGGGGCATATTTGTCACGCCGGCTGGATACCGATTTCTGCGAAAATCGTTAAAGGTTACAAATGCACATCCACGCCCGGAATCAAAGACGATCTTGAAAACGCGGGAGCGATATGGATTGATGCACCTGTAGTGGTTGACAGGAATATGATCTCGAGCAGGCGTCCTGACGACCTTCCCTATTTCTGCAAAGCGATCAAACAGTATATCCTCGATAATTCCAAATAATAGTTAGTGAAGAAACGCAGTTTTTATTTCTTACTTATTTTTGCGGCACTTTCGATACTGCTCCAGTCGTGTGATGATCACGGTTCACACAATACAGAGCCTCTCATCGACTCGAATAATAATGGATATCCTTCTAAGGAAGTGGCCGAAGTTATTGTCTATAATTGCGCGGTCAGCGGATGCCACGCCGGAATTCTCCCGTCGGGGGGGCTTTCTCTGTCAACTTATGATAATATGCTTCGCGGATCAAACGCCCGGGGTTTTATCGGAGATACAAGCCATCACAATCACAAAGCAGGCAGGTCCTTTGCTTCAGAAACTGTTTACGGAGGGGAGGCGTTCATTGCTTATAATCCCGGCATCAGCCTTGCAATGAGGCTAATTATGGGTGATGTCGCCGATTCATCATTAAGGATGCCGTACAAAGGATCACCGCTTTCGGAACAGCAGATTGCGCTATTAAGGAACTGGGTTGAAAACGGATTGCAGAATAATAAAGGTGAAGTGCCATTCAGTAATCCTGCGGATCCTGTAATAGTATGCAGCCAGGGTTCTGATATGCTCTATCTTCTCGACCCGGAAAAAAAGGTAGTGCACAGGACGGTGAGCACTGATTTCATCGCAACTAAAGACGCACCGCATCACGTACAAATTTACGGTGACTATTTTTACGTTACGCTCATATCCTCGGGCAGATTTCTCAAGTATAATAAAAATACACTGAATCTTGTGGCGCAGACCGAAGGACTGACTTATCCCGGAATGATACTGTTAAGTGGGGACGGAAAAACAGCTTATGTCTCAAAATCTTCTTCAGCCGCGGGAAGTTACAGTGAAATATATATCATTAATACCGAGACGATGTCACTTACCGGCGAATTGACAATTCCTGTTGCGGGCATACCACACGGTACCGCTATAGACCGTACCACGAACAAGTTTTTTGTCGCGAACCTGACCAAAGACAGGATATCTGTATTCGATCTGAATACCGAGGAACTTGACGGAAATGACATACTCCTTGATACGGGGAACGAACCGATGCATATTTATCTTTCACATAACAGGGCGAAATTATATGTTTGTTCAAGGAAATCAAATAAGTTTTTAGTAGTGGATCTTTCTTCCCGCAGTGTGGTTCAGGAGATAGTTTTTCCTTCTCATCCGATGCAGGCGGCTGTCGCCGGCGACGGCAGAATATACGTGAACCTGATGCACTCGGGGCAGATTGCTGTTCTGCATGATAACGGAACAACAGTAACGCAGACGGCGTCTGTTTCCGATCCGGGTTTTACTCATTTATACGGCGCGGATCTCAGCGAAGACGGCAAATACCTTTATGTTACCGGTTCGAATGAAGCGAACACATATAAGCCAAGATACGCCAAACCGGGCGGGTTGCAGGAATCCACGGTATCGGTCATAAATACATCAACGCTCAAAGTTGAAAAAGTGCTTGAACTTGGCGCTTACGCCACGGGAATAGCCGCAAGAAGATAAATTAATTATGATTACATTCGACAGTCAGATAGGCCTTTATGTTTCCGCCAACAAACTACAGATGGTGGAAGTCAATTACACCGGGAGAGAATATCTCCTTGAGAACGTGGATGAAGCATATTTTGACGAACAGCTTGACCTGGTGAACGATAAGGAGAGCAAATCAATAGCTCTGCTGCAGGCGGCTTTCAACGAGATGCTGATCCGCAAACCGCTCAGGACGAAGAGAGCGGCGGTATCGCTTCCCGCGGAAACTTTTTATATACAACAATTCCCCTATGACAACACGCTTATAGAAGAGGATATTATTGCCCAGTTCAAGTGGGAACTCGGTGTGCTCTATCCGAACCTGCCGATCGATGACCTTGTTATCGATCACTTCAGGATCGAAAAGAATCTCCTTCTCAATTATAATAACGCCATAGTCGTGGCCTTTCCGAGGAAATGCCTGAAGGTAATCCAGAATTTCTGTAAAAAGAACAGCCTTTATTTCCGTTTTGCCGACTACAGCCATTTCGCTTCTGATAAGAACCTGGAACTGATCTCCGGCGATTTTAATAATGGATGGTACATCAGCGTCCTCATTACCGGCAATTCTCTTTCACTTGAGGTGTTGCTGGACGGTAAACCTGTCTTCATCAAACTCTTTAAAGAGATCGAGGCGCAGGATATCGTCAGGCAGATCAATATCATCATTAACAAGTCAGGCCTGAATATCAAAAGGGATATTTTTAAAGGGATGATTGTCTGGGGAGATGAGGTATCCAATCAGACTCTTTCACAGCTTGAAGACCAGCTAAGGATAAAATGCCTTCGCATTAATCCTTTTGCCGGTTTGAGCACTTCAAAAGCTCTCGCGATCAGTAAGTACCTTCGCGACAGGAGTTACGGTTTTGCTCCCGCGGCGGGAATAGCTTACCGCCTTTTCTGACGGTTCGCTTATGAAACTGAGAATTATATCCGGGTCCCTCAAAGGGAGGTATATCATAGTACCGCAGCTGAAGACGACACGTCCCACCACCGACCGTGTAAAAGAAACAGTATTTAATATCCTTTGGAACAGGATTGATCTGGAGGGGATGAAGGTGCTTGACCTTTATTCCGGCTCCGGCTCACTCGGATTTGAAGCTGCCTCGCGCGGGGCGGCGAGAGTGGATTTTGTGGAAGATCATCCCGGCGTGGTTAAAGTTCTTGAATCAAATTTAAAATCACTTAGTCTTGAGGGTGTTTGCGGCGTCGCCCGCAGAACTGCCGTTTCCTTTACCTCTGCTCAGATCACCAATCCTTATGATCTTATTGTGGCGGATCCTCCGTTCTTCAAAGATGATATTTATAATGTGGTAGAAAATATATATGCAAATAAGTTACTCGCGCCGGAGGGAATACTTTTCATAGAACGTTCAATTCAGACAAGAGAGAACGACGAGAAGAATTTTGGCATCAAGGCATACCGTCAGGCGGGAGACGCGTGCCTCTATTTTTTCACTTCAGAACACAAGAGCATTGATGATTAAAACCGCAGGGTTTTTGATCCTTATTTTCACCGTCGCATTCCCCCAAAACTTTAAACGCGAAATTTCCCCATTTAACATCAGCAGTCCGGCAGGCGCGTACACGAATCCTTTTTCCGGCGGAGTGAATAATATCGAGCCTCATTTTGTTGATATTGACGGCGATAATGATTTCGACCTCTTTTTTCTTGACAGCGATGGATCACACGGATGGTTTAAAAACACCGGGAGTGTAACGAATCCCGTTTTTGAAATGCAGGCGGATACGCTTCCCGGAATAGAGTTTTTCGGGTGGTTTTATTTTGCGGATATTGACGCGGACGGCGACTATGATTACTTCACGAGTAATTCGAATAATCATATCCGTTTATTTAAAAATACCGGAAGTAAGTTCCAGCCTTTCTTTTCAGTTTTAACTGACACCTTACTTGACATTGACGGTAATATCATTTTCAGTGAGTCGGGGAGTAACCCTGTTTATGCTGATGTGGATGGTGACGGCGATGCAGATTTTATTTCGGGAAATTCCATCGGGACGCTGAATTTTTATGAAAACACAGGCAGCCCCCAGAATTTCCGGCTTAAGTTTATTACTTCATTCTGGCAGGAGATTCTCATCATTTCGGGTGATAACAGCTCACTGCACGGCGCAAGCGCGCTTGAATTCGGCGATCTCGATTCCGACGGTGATCCTGACCTTCTCTGGGGTGATTTCTTCAGTCAGAGCATCTATTACCTGCAGAATAACGGCACACCGTCAGTACCAAATATTCAACTTAAATATTCTGTCTATCCGAATAACAGTGACAGCCTAAAAACATCAGGCTTTAATATGCCCCGCCTGTGTGACATTGACGGCGACGGAGACAAAGATTTGTTTGTGAGTGTGCTGTATGACCCGACGGTCGGACAAACTCTTATGTTTTTTAAGAACAACGGTACCGCTTCACTTCCCGATTTCAGGCTGCACAATGAGGATTTCCTTAATACACTCGACCTTGGCGTTAACTCATATCCCACGCTCGCAGATCTTGACGGTGATGGTGATAAAGATCTAATTATCGGTCATGGCAAAGGGACAACCGGAAGGGTATCGTTTTTCCGGAGTACAGGCGTTTCTGCATTCGGGCCTTTCATACTGGAAGACGGAACATTGTCAGCGGTGAATAGCGATCTCACCGCCGCTCCCGCGTTTGCTGATATAGACGGTGATGCTGATCAGGATATGTTCACAGGGAATTTTGACGGAACAATAAGTTTATATACAAATCAGGGGACAGCCGGGAATCCTCTTTTTAATCAGGCGGTTACTCTCTCCGACAGCGCCGGTGCAGTGATTGATGTGGGTCTATACGCCGCGCCTTTTACATACGATATTGATGCTGACGGTGATTTCGATCTTGTCTCCGGCGCTTTTAACGGAAGGATCTTCCTGTTTAGGAATGCAGGAAATTCATCCTCTTATCTCTTTGTCCGGGATGATAATTATTTCGCCGGAATTGACGCTGGGGATAACTCAGCACCCTATTTTACCGATATGAATAATGACGGTAAACCGGAATTGTTCATCGGATCAAGGAACGGAAGAGTTTACCGGTATGATAATTCAGGAACTGTTTTACAACCTCAATGGGTTTTAAATGGTACAGTTATTTATGATAACAGGTCGGGCGGGAACACCGTACCGCTTCTTGTTGACGCGGACGGAGACTCAGATCGTGATTTGATTCTGGGGTGTTCGAAAGGTGGTTTACTTTTTTTCCGCAACACAGAAACCGGTACGTCAATCAGGGGAAAAGAGAGGCCGCTGATTTCCGGCATCACAGTTTATCCAAATCCTTCGCGGGGAAGTTTTGTTGTGAGAGGGAACTGCGGTAACGGAGGAATTGAAGGTACACTTGAGGTCTTCACCACGGCGGGAGAAAAAATTTCGGAAGAAAAAATAAATTCTGATAATTCAGGAGAATTTGTATATATTTGCAGCGGAGAGGGCATCTCCCGAAAAATCCGGACTTCAGGAATATATATCATCAGTATCAGGTTCCCGGACTTTCACCAATCAGTAAAACTTACATTAGTTAAGTAAAAGCATTATAATTTTTTAAGGAACATCAATTTGCGAATGAAGTACATTCAGATCGTGGCCGCCGTATTGTTTTTTACGGCGCAGGCTAATTCACAGGCAATATTAAATACCAGGCTTCTGGGTTCACTTAATCCGTATCCGACCCGCGATTACAGCGATATCTGGGGATGGGTGGATCCGCAGGGGAGGGAATACGCTATCATAGGCGTTTACCACGGAACATCAATTATTGATGTTACCAATCCTGCTCAGCCGATTCAGAAAGCTTTTATTCCCGGCCCGAACTCGATCTGGCGGGATATTAAAACGCATTCACATTACGCGTATATAACGACCGAAGGCTCGGGACCGGGGACAGGACTGCAGATCGTTAATCTCGCGACCTTACCTGATACCGCGACACTTGTGAATACCGTTACGACCTGGTTCACGACTGCACACAACATTTACATTGATAACGGCTACGCTTATATTATCGGCACAGGTAACGGTGGCGGAATGCATATACTTAATCTTGCAAATCCGACGAACCCCGTCAGGACTGCCTACTACACTACAAGCGGTTATATTCACGATGTATATGTTGTGGATGATACTGCTTACGCTTCTTCCGAAGATACTTACGATATAGTAGATCTTACGAACAAGTCAAATCCCGTGAGAATAAGTCAGAGCGCTGCCTTGCCCGGAATCTACGCTCACAGCGGCTGGCTGACCGAGGATAAAAAGTATTTCATTGCCTGCGAAGAGTTTAACGTGAGGGATGTAACTATTTGGGATGTAAGCGACCGCACAAGCTGGAACCTCCTTACATCACAGTTTCAGATGCCGGGAAACAGCCCCGTGCATAATGTCTTTGTCAAAGGGAACTATGCTCATATCTCTTATTATAAGGATGGATATGTGGTCCTTGATATTACCAATAAATCAAACCCTGTGAAAGTTGGGCACTATGATACATATCCCGGAACTACCGGCACCTACGAAGGTGCATGGGGCGTTTATCCTTATCTTCCTTCGGGGAATATAATCGTATCCGACATTAATACAGGCCTGTACATAGTAGATTTTCTGCTGGATAATAATACGGTACCTGTTGAACTGACTTCATTCACCGCGGCTTTTGAAGGTAAATCAGTAGCTTTAACCTGGGAGACCGCGACAGAGACGAACAACCGCGGATTCGGTGTTGAAGTTTCTTACGATGAGAAGGAGTGGCATTCAATCGGATTTGTAAACGGGCGCGGGACGACTACGGAGAGGAATCAGTATAAATTTGTTTATGAGCCTTCTGTGGAATCTGTAGTATGGTACAGGCTGGCGCAGTATGACTTTGACGGTAAAATAAATTATTCCGGGCTTGTGAAGGCTGATCTCTCCGGTATACTTAGTCCCGGCGGTTTCAGGTTGTCGCAGAATTATCCAAATCCGTTCAATCCTTCAACTACTATCGAATTCAGTGTGTTCAGTGAATCCTTTGTGAGGGTTGATGTTTATGATGTGCTGGGTGCAAGGGTTGCTACGCTCACTGAGAGAATCTTTCCCGCGGGGAGTCACCGTCTGAACTTTGATGCGTCCGGTTTATCGGGAGGGATCTACTTCTATGAACTGAATACCGGTACCGCGCGTGAGCGGAAGAAGATGGTACTGAACAAGTAACCGGTAAAGAAACAACTTTTTGAGCCGCCTGAATATGGGCGGCTTTTTTGTTTCACCCCGGGGTACCCTTACGTGAAATCCATTTCTCATTTTTCCATTGTGTTTCAACTTTTACGGATTGTAATTGTTACTCTGCAAAACATAGGTGGAAGGATAATGGTTTTAACCGTTTGTGTGCCCGTAAACTGAGTCAGAGGAAATAAAATTTCTGGGAGTCGTGCGAGTAGGAAACTATTGAAATGGTTAATCTCCCTTAAACGGAATTTTTCAATCAGAGTCTGCCCTGCTTAAAGTGCAGAAGATCCCTGTTTTCTTGCTATGAACCAGAATTACGGTTCATTCTCTCGCTTTTGCTTGCTTTTCAAATTTGATTGATTCTTCGAAAATCATCGACTAAAAAAGGGCGCCTCCTTAAATTCCATTTTTTAGTATTGATAAAAAATACTTATTTTCCTTATGAAATTATTAGTTACTTCGTCAGTTCCATTCGCGGAATTGATGCTCTAATGCCGCAGTATTTTTAGTACTGGGAATGGCATCTTACTTTGGGGGACTTATCGTATTAAGCACTTACCGTTATACATATACTGCATGGCACACAATAATTTCATATTTAGTAATAATTTATGCACTTTTATTGGTATACATGCTCTCCTGTAAGCCGGCTGCCGCCTTCCTTCAACTTGCGGGGATGATATACCTGCGGAATGACATCATCAAATTCACATTATTTTTGTAAGCGGAGACCTGCTGATGAACAAAAAAAATAGTACTCCATCTGAACTAAAAAGCGAACTGCTTAAATTGAAACGCGAATTAAAGCGGAACCAGAAACTGGCGCTTGAGCAGGAAAAAACTATCGCCGAGCTCCGCCATAATTTCGAAGAGAGGATTAAAGAACTACACTCGAAATATGAAATATCCAGAATTCTCAGTGAAACACAAGGTTCCACGGAGGATACACTCCTGCAAGTCATAGAAAAACTTCCTGACGCTTTTCAATTCCCGGGGATGGCTTCAGTTTATTTGAAACTGATGGGGAAGGAATATCGCACACCGGATTTCAGGAAGAGCAGTATCGTGCTCACTTCAAAAATTAAACTGCAAAAGAAAGAAATTGGAGCCTTAAAAGTATATTATAATCCCGGCAAAGAGGCAAAGAATAAACCCGGTTTTTTATCTGAAGAACAGGACCTACTTAATGCTGTCGCGCTAAGGCTTTCCGATTTCGCGGAAAAATTAATCAATAATGAGCGGCTGAGGCAGGAGGAAAAGCAGTTCAGGGACCTCTATGAAGAAATTGCTCAAGGAATTGTCTACCAGAATACGACCGGAGAGATAATCAGCGCGAACCCGGCTGCAGAACGAATTCTAGGATTATCCTTAGACCAGATGCAGGGAAGAAAGTCCATTGATCCTCATTGGCGTCCCCTGCGTGAAGACGGTACTGATTTCCCCGGTGAAGAACATCCCGCTATGGAATCACTCAGGACCGGGAAACCTGTTGAAGGAACGGTGATGGGTGTTTATAATCCGAAAAAAAATGACTACAGCTGGATGATAATAAACGCCGAACCGGAATTCAGGGCAGGTGAGGAGAAGCCATACCGCGTTTTCACATCATTTACTGATATTACGGAACTGAAAAAGCGTGACGCGGAACTGAAGAAACATTACGATATGCAAAAACTGCTTCTGAAGATCACTAATTCCTTTATTGATATGCCGCTTGAAAATGCCGATCAGGCGATTTCTGAGGCGCTCAGGGAGATTGGTGAGTTCATCGGAGCAGACCGCGTTTACATTTTTGAATATGATTATAAAAACAGATGGACAAACAACATTAATGAATGGTGCGCGCGGGGGATCGAACCTCAGATAGATTCTTTGCAGCAGGTATCGTTTGATATCGCCCCCGAGTGGCTTGAAATTCATTCGCGCGGTGAATCAATAATTTACCAGGATGTCAGCGCGCTGCCTGAAGATACTTTAATCCGGCGGATACTTATGTCTCAGCAGGTAAAAAGTATGGTCACTGTTCCGGTGCTGAGCGGGAATACACCCACGGGTTTTGTCGGAATAGACTTTGTGCGTCATCTTCACACTATCACTCCGTACGAAGTTACTCTGATATTCGTGTTTTCCCAGATGCTGCACAACCTTCAGAATCGCTTTAACTCACAGCGTACGCTGAAAGCGACGAATGAACGGATGGCGAAAATTATGAACAGTATTGAGGCGTTTGTCTATATAGCTGATATGGAAACCTATGAACTTCTCTTTGTTAACGATTACGGAAAATCTGTTTGGGGCCCAGAAATGGAAGGGAAAGTGTGTTATCAGGTTCTACAAGGAAAAGATTCGCCCTGTGATTTTTGTACGAATAAATTACTTGTGAATAATGAGGGGCAACCGGCAGGCGTTTATCAATGGGAGTTTCAGAACCTTGTGAATAACCGGTGGTACGACATCCGGGATAACGCTATTCCGTGGACGGACGGCAGGCTTGTCCGCATGGAAATTGCTACCGATATAACCGAGAAAAAGCTAGCGGCAATCAAGATACAGCAAAGCGAGCAAAACTACAGGAACCTGTTTTTCAATTCCCCGGATGGCTACCTTATTATTAAGGATGCAAAATTTCTCGAATGCAATAAGGCAAGTGAAAAGATGATCGGCGGGGAACGTAATGACCTTATCGGAAAAACTCCCTGGGACATATCTCCCTCTCATCAGCCAAACGGCAGAGAGTCTCAGGAATACGCAAATGAACTGATCGAACAGGTATTTGCAAGCGGATCTGCTGAATTTGAGTGGCTTCATAAACGATGCGACGGTACAGAATTCCTTGCGCGGGTTAATCTTTCTGTTATGGAATACAATGGTGAACAGACACTGTTTACAACCTGGCAGGATATAACCGATAAGAAGCGTGCGGAAGATGAGATCCGTAAATTTAAGCTTATCGCTGATAAAGCCGCTCACGGAAATGCCATCGCGGACCTGAACGGAAGGCTGATCTACTGCAACAAAGCCTTCGCTAATATGCACGGGTACGAACCGGCGGAGGTTATCGGAAAGAATCTTTCAATATTTCATTCCGCGGAGCAGATGCCTGTGGTTCAGAAAACAATTGAGATCCTCTTCACGGCAGGAGAATTCCCTGCTACCGAGATTGGCCATATCCGCAAAGACGGGACGACATTTCCTTCGCTTATGAGCGGTTCAATGATCTCTGATGATCAGAATCGCCCGCTTTATATTTCATCCACCCTTATTGATATAACTGAACTAAAGGCAGCGGAGGATGAATTGATGAAATTCCGCACTATTTCAGACAAAGCTAATATTAGCTTCGCTATCGCAGATCCACAGGGCATCTTTACTTATGTGAATGATCACTTTTCTGAATCCCACGGTTATGTGCCGGGTGAATTAATAGGACAGCCGATTTCGGTAATTGTCGCTGATGAAGATCTTGACCTTGTGCCGCTCACTGTAGGAATGCTTATCGAGAGTCAGGAGTTTAAAGAATTCCCGATGACTCACAAAAGGAAGGACGGGACAACGTTTCCGACGCTTATGAACGGTATGCTCGTTAGGGACGAAGAAGGTGTGCCGCTTTATATGTGGTCAACTACATTTGATATTACAAAGATAAAGAACTATGAAAAGTCACTTTTAGTAAGCGAAGAGAAGCTTAACTTCGCGCAGGAAATCGCCGGTATGGGGAGCTGGGAATACGATCTGAAAACAGACGAAATGAAATGTTCCAAAAACTATCTTAAACTGATTGGTATCGACCGCAAGGGAAATAAAATATCTTTATCAGAAATTAAAGACAGAACGCATCCTGCGGATAAGGCTCTGATTGAGAGAGATTATGGCATCTTATTCAGAGAAAAAAAGAAGGTTAATCTGACATCACGGATAGTAATGCCGGACGGTTCGGTAAGGTGGATGGAAACCGATATGGTGCCTCTGTTCGAAGGAAATGAAATCACCGCGATCAGCGGAGTGAGCATTGACGTGACAGAAAAAAAGGCGGCTGAACAGGAAATCAAAAAACTTACTCTCGCGATTGAGCAGAGCCCTGTCGCGATAATTGTTACTGATCTGGAAGGGCGCATACAGTACACCAGCAAGTCATTCGAAAAAATAACCGGTTACACACAGGGGGAGGTATTGGGAGAGAAAACCAGTATTCTCAAATCCGGGAAGACAGAAGACAGGATCTACAAAGATATGTGGGAGACTATCACAACAGGGAAAACCTGGAACGGCGAAATCCTCAATAAGAAGAAAAACGGAGAGTTATTCTGGGAGAATATCTTCATTACGCCCATTCAGGATGAATATGGTGCTTATTCAAACTATCTCGCTGTTAAGGAGGATATCTCTCAGCGCAAAAAAGCTGAAGAGTATATCAGGGAATTAAATCTGAACCTGGAGAAAAGGATAGACGAAAGGACAAAAGAGTTAGCTGAAGCAAATACTGAGCTCCTTGCTGAAATAGAAAACAGGAAAAAAGCTGAACTTGCGCTTACCGAGTCCTCCAGAATGCTTCAGCAATTCTTTGATGTTGCGCTTGATCTGCTTTGTATCGCTGATCTCAGCGGCAATTTTATTAAAGTAAACAAAGCCTGGGAGGATATACTCGGCTATCCGGCCGGGGAACTTGAGAAGCGGACGTTTATCGAGTTTGTCCATCCGGATGACCTCGAAGCTACATACCAGGCGATGAGCCAGTTAGGCTCAGACACGCCGGTAGTTAATTTTATAAACCGTTACCGGACCCGTTCAGGCGAATACAGGTTCATAGAATGGCGGAGTATGCCTTCCAGCGATATGATCTACGCTGCCGCAAGGGACATTACAAAAAGGATAATAACTGAAAATGATCTGGCAGAGGCGAGGAACTTTGCGGAAAAAGCAAACCGCGAAAAGAGTGAGTTCCTATCCAGGATGAGTCACGAACTCCGGACGCCAATGAATTCTATTCTTGGTTTTGCTCAGCTTCTTGAGATGGGGGATATAAGCGACTCACACAAAAAGGCGATACGAAATATCCTTAAGAGCGGTAAACATCTTCTTGGGCTTATCAATGAAGTGCTTGATATTTCAAGGATTGAAGCGGGCAAGATATCAGTATCGCTTGAACCGATAAACCTTGATGCATTGATTGCCGAACTTTCGGATGCAGTGATGCCCCTCGCGGTAAAGAATAATATCACGTGGCAGCCTTACGTGAATACGGGGCTGTTTGTTATGGCTGATAAACAGAGGCTGAAACAGGTTATGCTTAACCTTCTGAACAATGCCATTAAGTATAACCGTAAAGAAGGAACGATGTCCGTAAAGGCTGAAGTATCCAAAGAAGCCTCCGGTTCGGCTCCGTCAGTCAGAATTACCGTTTCAGATAATGGAGTGGGGATATCCGAGTCTGATATCGGGAAACTGTTCAGGCCGTTCGAACGGATCGGCGCGGAAAAAACAGAAATTGAGGGAACAGGTCTGGGTCTGGTTGTAGTCAAAAAACTAATTGATGTTATGGGCGGGCGCATCGGTGTCAGGAGTGAATATGAAAAAGGATCAGATTTCTGGTTTGAACTTGAGCAGTGTATTCCCACAATGAGGGATATTAAGTCTGAGCTGGATGCTGATAATTCGATAAAAGTGAAAACCGAATTACATTCCACTATACTTCTGATTGAGGATAATTCATCGAATATCGAACTTGTTGAACAGATCCTTGAGACTGCGCGTCCCGGGATAAATCTGGTATTCAGTAAATTCGGCTCGGACGCTGTTCCTCTTGCAAAAGAGCATCACCCTTCGCTGATACTTCTCGACCTTAATCTGCCGGACATCCACGGTTCTGACGTTCTGCGGTATTTACTCAGTGATAACGCTACAAAGGATATCCCTGTCGTGATAGTGAGCGCGGATGCCATCAGCAGGCAGTCCGGGGAACTTCTGAAAGCCGGGGCGAAAGATTATATTATTAAACCGATACAAATTGACGTTTTTTTAGAAACAATTGATAAATTTTTACAGATTAAAAGCTGATTTTTTTGCCCTGAGATAAGCTCTATCCGCGCATTAAGAAAAGGCGAATTTTACTAGTTGAATGCTGTTAAGTTGACAAATCATTTATTTCCAATTGGGCAATTGGTTCTTCCCAAAAGAGATATAGAAATTTTATGTTGACTTTAAGAAGGAACTACTTGAACACTATTAAAAGTAGAAAGAAAAGAAACAGGAAGTAGATATCAATAATTGCGTTATTGTGTTTTGTCTTTTTGAAGTAGGGGCGCGGTTATTATTTTTTAGAATACTTTTGATGGTTAGCCCAATAATTTAATTAATTTGTAATTCATATTTAAATGGATTGAGGAACCCACTATGCGATCAGATCTAAAGGATGCCAGGATTATAATTGCTGATGATCAGCAATCAAACATTGAGGTGCTCAGGGAATTCCTGCTTATGCAGGGTTATGAGAATTTATACGAATTTTCGGATTCGCGTGAAATCATACCTAAGGTCAAAGAAATTAAACCCGACCTCTTACTCCTAGACCTGATGATGCCACACCTTACCGGATTCCAGGTAATGGATCTCCTTAAAAGTGAAAACCTGCAATCGGAATATATGCCCATCCTGGTCCTTACTGCCGACGTGACACAGGAAGCCAAACTGAAAGCTTTGAAAGGGGGAGCGAACGACTTCCTCACAAAACCTTTTGACCTTGTTGAAGTAGGGTTAAGGATCAAAAATCTCCTTTTCAGTGTCTATCTTCTTTCCCGGCTCAAGGAACAGAATCTGCTGCTTGAGGATAAGGTGAGAGAGCGTACTAGGGAACTCGAAATTACCAACGAGGAACTGACTATCGCAAAGAATAAGGCTGATGAAATGAATAAACTTAAGTCATTCTTCCTCGCGAATGTCAGCCACGAATTCCGCACCCCGCTTGTTTCCATTCTTGGTTTTTCTGAATTACTGATGCTTGACGTGAAAGATCCGGAGATACTCGGACAGGTTAAATACATAAACGGTTCTGCTCAAAGGCTTCAGCGTACACTTAACGACATACTCGCGCTCGTAGATATTGAGAAGAGAAAGATTGAAGCTAATCTCAGAAGGACTGAGATTGTCAATCTTATTCAGGGGCTTTTGCCAGGGTATAAAAGACGCGCGGACATTTCGGGGCTTACTTTAACGCACAAAATCCCGGAATCTGAAGTTTTCCTTTTAACCGACTTCGATCTTCTCAAGACCGTAGTTGATAACATTGTTGATAACGCCCTTAAGTTTACCACTAAAGGAAGTATCTCTTTTTCAGTTGAGATTGAGGAGGAGGGAACATATCCTTGCGCGTTTATCCGCGTTGCAGATACAGGGAAAGGTATTTCACAGGAACAGATTGAGAAAATCTTTTTACCATTCAGACAGGTTAGCGAGGGATTAAACCGGTCACACGAAGGTTTGGGAATCGGGTTGACTGTAGCGAAGCAGTTAGTGGATGTTTTAAGAGGGGAAATATCCGTGGAAAGTAGCGAGGGGAAAGGCTCTGTTTTTACAATAAAACTCCCCATCGTACAGTCAGAAACTGAGCTGAAAGCGAGAATACACTCCGCCAGGCGGTCAGTTACGCGCGAGTTCAGTGATGAGGATCCAAAGAAGCCGGACATTCTTCTGGTCGAAGATAATGAAGGAAACAGAATGATCTTTAAGAAGATTCTCAGTGAGAATTTCAGGGTCACAGAAGCCGCTGATGGGGTCAAAGCTATCGCGTTAGCGGAGTTGAAACGGTACGATATGATCCTAATGGATATCAATCTGGGGCCGGGAATAAACGGGATCGAGACCTTCAAACGAATCCACATTATGCCGGGTTATCAGGACGTTCCGGTGGTGGCTGTTACTGCATTTGGTACCAGGGAGGATGAGAAAGCATTCCTCGATCATGGTTTCGCGGGATATATCCAGAAGCCGGTACTCAAAGATGAATTTGTCAGAATAATCAGGAATTTCTTTCAAAACTGAGATAATTAATCCTCGCCGCCGCGGCAGATTCCGGTCAGGGGAGGACAAGGTGGTATACCCATAAAGCATGGTGTGGAAAAATTTGGTTAAAATGCTTATATTTTAAGGTTAATAATTTAAGATAAGATGTTAAGAGAAATTTTCAGATCGAAGATACATAACGCGACAGTTACGGAAGCAGAATTATATTATGAAGGAAGTATTACTGTAGACCGCGACCTGCTCGACGCCGCGGATATCCTCCCCTTTGAAAAGGTGCAAGTGGTTAATTTTAATAACGGCGCCAGGCTGGAGACGTATGCCCTTGAAGGTAAAAGGGGAAGCGGGGTCATTTGCCTTAACGGGCCCGCGGCACGCCTCGGATACCCCGGAGATAAAGTGGTGATCATCACCTACGCGCAGATGACCGAGGAGGAGGCTAAGAACCACATCCCCCGTATCGCGTTTGTGGATGAAAAGAACCGTGTAACAAAAATCACTCCTTAATACATTGACTTTTTAAATTTTGCTTTTTAATATGCCGGAAAAGAATCAGAAGTTTATGCCAAGAATACTATTTGTTTTGTTAATCGTTTTGTCTGTCAGCGCCTTTCCGCAGTTGAAAGAACAGAAAATATCTCAGCCGTCTGTAGTAAACAGTATTGTTAACCAGTCGCCGGGATCTTTGTTTAATATTTTTAGTCCTGAAAAATTCAGGATGAACCATTCTTACAGTATGTCTTATACTTCCTTTGCCGGCGGAGGCCTGGCGTTAGGTGTGTATACCAACAGTATGCTCTTCAAACTCGCGGAGAATATGAGTTTCCAGGTTGACGCGAGTATGTTTCATTCCCCGTATAATACTTTCGGAAAGAACGCGGCTGACCAGTTATCCGGTTTTTCCATTAGCAGCGCGCGTTTTGACTATAAACCGACGGAAAATATGCTTATAACAGTGCAGTATCAGAACCTGCCTTATAACTATTATTCTCCTTTTGACAGCTATTACCAGAGGTATAATCCGTTTCTTATGCCATCGAATGAATTATTCACAAGGTAAGAGTTATCTCATAGTTGCCTGAGAATTCAACTTCAGATTATAACAAAGAACCGGTTGGAACCAACTACTCCAACCGGTTTTTTATTGTAAGCAGCCTTGTCCTCTTCATACTTGCGCTGTTCCTCGGATATAACATCTACAGCAAAACCGTAAAATATTTTTTCACGGAAAAATCTTTGCCCGCGGATGCTTTGAGTAACGAAGATATACACGTTGAGATAATGAACGGCTGCGGAGTTGACCGGCTGACGGGCACAGTGAGATCGTATATGATGGAAAAACGGATTGACGTACTTCAGACTGGGAATATGCCCTCACCCGATTATGATTACTCTCTGGTAATTGACAGGACGGGGAGCCCGGGTAAGAGTAAAAGAGTAGCCGAACTGCTCGGGTTAGACGAAACGAGGATCATTTCACAATTAAATAAACAGTACCTGCTTGATATTTCGATAATAATCGGCAGGGACTTTAAAGAGCTTAAACCATTTATGGAGAAAATAAATTGAATTCAAAATCACTTTCCAGGAAAATCGTTAATCTGATTTTCGAGAAAAAAGGTTACGAAGTAAAGAGCATAGAAATAAAGAAAGTTTCTACTCTGACGGATTTTTTTGTTGTCTGTTCGGCGGATTCCGATACGCAGGTAAAAGCAATATCCGACCACGTTGAAGACGGCTTAAAAAAAGAAGGGATCAGGCTGTGGCATAAAGAGGGGTACCGCGGACTGAACTGGGTGCTGCTTGATTATGTAGATGTTGTCGTGCACGTATTTCATAAGGAAGCACGGAGTTTCTACTCACTCGAGAAACTTTGGGGCGATGCCCCCGTGGTTCAGCACAGGGATACTGCGAAAAGTCTGGTCGAGGAAACAGAGAATTGAAAAATTACCTCGAAATTATTTTTAAAGATGTAATCACCCGGCTGAATATACCGGATGATGTGCCGCTGATATTTGATACTCCGAAGTCGGAAGCGCACGGGGACCTAGCGACAAACCTGCCGCTGCTGCTCACGAAAAAACTCAAACGCAACCCGATGGAGATTGGCACGGAGATATGTAATGCACTGAGTTATGATAAGGAGATCATTGAAAAAGTTGAACTGGTTAAACCGGGCTTTGTCAATATTTTCTTCACGGCTCCCTATATTACCGGAATAATACAGGATATACACAGGGAGAATGAACGATTTGGTACTTCTTCGAAATATTCCGGTAAGACCGCAAACGTAGAATTTGTAAGCGCAAACCCGACGGGTCCTCTTACGGTAGGGCACGGAAGGAACGCTGTTTGCGGAGACACGATCGCGAATATGCTTGAGTGGGTTGGTTACGATGTTACGCGCGAATACTATTTCAACAATGCCGGAAGGCAGATGCGTGTGCTCGGCGATTCTGTCAGGTTAAGATACCTTGAGTTGTGCGGAGAAGCAGTAATGTTCCCCGAAGATTATTATCAGGGAGAATATATCAGAGAAATAGCCGCGCGGCTGGAAGAGAAGCACGGCGATGATTTAATGAATGAACCCGCGGAAGGAAAGTTTAAGGACGCGGCTGAATCGGAAATATTTGAACTGATAAAGGTTTCACTTGAGAGGCTCGGAATAAAGCATAAAATCTTTTATAACGAAAATACTCTTTATACAGACGGAAGAATTGACGGGCTGCTGAACAAATTTAAGGAGATGGGTGTCAGTTACGAAAAAGACGGCGCGGTCTGGTTCAGGTTCAGCGAAGCGGGAAATGAACAGGATAAGGTTATTGTTAAATCCACAGGTGAACCGACATACCGCCTGCCTGATATCGCCTACCACGTTACCAAGTTTGAAAGGAATTATGATCTTATCGTGGATCTTTTCGGCTCTGATCACGCAGCGACATACCCTGACGTGCTTGCCGCGCTTAGGATACTCGGTTATGATGTCAGTAAGGTGAAAGTATTGATTCATCAGTTCGTGACGATAATGCAGGGGAACGAGGTGATAAAAATGTCCACGAGGAAAGCGAATTACATCACACTTGATGAACTGATAGACGAGGCAGGCAGTGACGTTGTCAGGTTCTTCTTTAATATGCTGAACCTTGGCACTCATATGAACTTTGACCTTGAACTGGCGAAGAAACATTCTGATGAAAATCCTGTTTTTTATCTTCAGTACGCGCACGCGAGAATATGTTCGATAATCAGAACGGCATCGGAAGCCGGATTAAGTTCATCACTTGACAATATTCATCTTCTAATACTTCCGGACGAACAGCGGCTAATAAAGATTCTTCACCGCTTCCCGGAGGAGATGCTGACTGCTGCTGATACGCTGGAACCGGGAAGGATTGCAAGCTATCTTAAGGAACTTGCCGCGGCTTTCCACCGTTTTTATGTGGCGATAAGGATAATAGGAAGCGAGAAGGAAACCGCTGAAGCGCGCCTTGCGATGGCGGAAGCCGTGAAAACCGTAATTAAAAACGGACTTGGAGTGCTAGGAGTAAGCGCCCCCGAGAGAATGTAATTATATTGTATCACCCGCGGCAATCGCGAAGGTTGCCGCGATGATCTTTTTGCATCCTGCGTCTTTAAGCACCTTCGCCGCCTCCGCTAAAGTCGATCCGGTAGTTTTCACATCATCCACGAGCAGTATAGTTTTCCCTTTAACCATAAACGGTTTTTTTACTATAAATGCATCCCTTACATTTTCCATTCTTTCGTTTCTGTTCAGTTTAGCCTGCGTCCGTGTATTTTTTATCCGTCTGACCACATTTGTATGTAATTCCAGGCCTGTTACTCGTGATATACCACGGCAGATGTAATCGGTCTGATTATACCCGCGTTCGTGTTTCTTAAGCGGGTGAAGCGGTACCGGTAAGATAAAATCGGTTTCGTTGGTAATCTCTTTACTTAAAAGCTTGTCTCCCAGCAATTCACCGGCGTAAACAGCGTTCCTGAACATTCCCGAATACTTGAAGGAGTGAGATATCTTTTGCACGATACTCTCAGCACGGAAAATGAAAAGTGTGGTGAATGAATCAACGGCGCTGCCGCTGAAGTTTATGTTGTACTGCTGAAGGATATAATCGTCACCGGCATATTCGGCTCCTGAGAGGCAGCTGTCGCAGACTACTTTCTCCGTAAGTTCAAGTTTGGTATTGCAACCCGCGCAGATACGGGGGATCAGTGCATCAAAGAATGAGCGGAGGAGCGCATTTACCGGCGGCATAAGTGGCACGGCTCAGATCATTCCTTCGCGCTTTCTTAAAAACCACTCTATACCGAGAAAAACTATCACAAGAATAAGAAGAATGTTGCTTGCCCATATATCATACTCTTCGGTATTGGTTTTTTCACGGACGGACGAATTTTGTTTTTGTCTGAGCAACTCGGTTAACCCGCCGGTATCATTGTTATAAAAGAACCTGCCGCCTGTCTGAGTGGCCAACCTGTTCATATAATCAGGATTCGTACCCGGGTCAATAAGTTCAGCGCTAAAATCTCCGACGTTGAACCTTCCTGAATCAGCGCCAATGACGGAATTGCCGTAAGTAACAGTCCCGCGGAATGTATAATCAGATGCTTCCGGTTCCAGGAGTGATCCCTCATAGAGTCCGTTCTCAAGTTCATTAAGCGTAAGATTTATTTTATTCCCCTTTCTGTCTTTTATTTCAAGACCGATAGAGGCACCGGAGAGGGGTTCAAATGTCTGATTATATGCTTCAGCAACAAACTCAACTGACTCGCCGCTGGAATAGATCTTTTTGGTGGTAGTGATCTTTACCTGTTTTTTATCATCCGCGGCATTCAGCCACTTGATGATGCTGATCATAAAATTATCAAAGAGGATATTGTTACCCGGCTGGTTCAGTTTCCACCGCCACAGGTTTTCCGCTGAGAATGCCGCTGACCTCTTCGAACCGAGACGCATTACCGAGAATAGCGGTACTTGTGTGCGGACGTTTCTGATCGAAGAATAGAGTAAGACTGCCGAGCCTGCCCGCGGTTTATAATTGAAAGAAGGCTGCGTCACCGGGGGGAGCGCGCTCCAGTTCCATCCGGCGGATTCAGTAAGATTATTAATCACCGGGTGGTTCACGTCAGCGCCGTTAACACTTCCCTGAACCTCACTGCTGCCTGAATTTAGTCCCGTAATCTCGAAAGGGAGATAGGGCATAAGGGTACGCAGGCGGATAAGGTCGGTGCTGCTGCCGGTGATGAACAGGACCGGAGTATTCTTTTTATCAGCAAGTGTAATTACTGCATTAATCAATTCCTGCGGAGTATCTCCGGCAGGAAAACCCGAGAGCACCAAAATGTTTGCACTGTCAAGCTGCTTAATGCTGAAATCCTTAGGGATGTACCTGCCGTTCCCGATGTGTACTGCTGCTTTAACCGTAAAATTTGTATCGGCAGTCAGTGAATTGCTGATGGCGGAAATGTCACTTGAGGGAGTGCCGCCGATAATAAACACTTTAAGTTTACCGGATAAAACATTAACATAAGCAGCCATGGAATTATTATTCAGATATGCTTCATCCCTGAGAGGTGTAACCCTTGCGGCAAGTTTCTTTTCTCCCGGTGAGGTAGGCCTGTAATCGAAACGCACTCGGAGAGCGCCGCCGGTAATGAAACCCGGCTGTTCACCGATCAGTGAATTCTCTTCGAACAATTGCACTTTCACATCAGTGTTGCTGTAACCTGATGCGGAAATGTTAACGATGAGAGGAGAGGATACACCGGCGTAGATCAGGTCGTTTGTCGTAATCCTGTCAACTTTTATATCCTTCTTCCTGACCGAATCGCCGATCAGTACTGTATAAAAAGGCACAGATAACTTATTTAGCCCGCGGAACGATTCGCTTCCCTGAGTGATAACGCCATCACTAATAATAGTGACAGAGGCAATATTCTGTTTTGAGGACGATATTTCGCTGAACATCCCGCCGAAGTCAGTAACAGGATCGTTGAAAGCGGGGGAGGAAGAAACAGCTGTTCTTTCACCGAAAAGATAATAGACGTTGTTCAGTCCGCTCCCCTGCAGTTCAGATAAAAGTGTATTCACTGTTTCGGGGCGGTTGAAGTCTTTTTCCTTTACCGACATGGAAGCAGAGTTATCAATAAAGACAAGGTTTACCGGGTTTATTTTTTCGGTGCTGATCAGTTTTGCTACCGGCTCAAAGAGAACCAGGAGCACAATAATAAGTACCAGTCCTCTTAAAGACATTAATAAAATCCTGAGGAAAGGAGGGAGTTCAGGGACAGTCCTCCGGTAATATAATATCGCCCCCGCGCCGAGTATGGCGAGCATAAGAATAAAGAGAATGGCCGGGTACGAAAGTGAGAAACTAAAGCTAGTCAGGCTATACCTCTAACCTGGTATCAAACAGATTTGATTTTATCAATTTCCCAGGAAGCCATCTTCGAATATTCTTCGTGATCGGTAAGGTCGAAGTGGATCGGGGAGACTGAAACATAGTCCTGCTTGATACAAAACTGATCATAAGAAAGATCGTGATCGAGTTCGATCAGGTTCCCGGTAAGCCAGTAATAGTCCTTACCGTAGGGGTCAAGCCTTTTTTCGTAAATATCATCCCATTTTGACCGTCCCTGCTTGGTGAGACAAATTCCCTTGATCCGGTCTTCAGGGAGGTCAGGGACATTAATATTGAGAAGCGTGCCGGGATTTAATCCTTTGCTTAGAATAAGCTTTGAAAAGTGCGTGGCGACTCTTGCAGCATAGCCAAATTCTTTCGCGTCGTGGCTGGTAACTGAAACAGCTATTGCGGGGAAGTCCATAATAGCGGCTTCCCTCGCGGCGGAAACAGTACCGGAATAGATCACGTTAGTGGCGGTATTAGAACCGTGATTAATTCCCGATACAACTATGTCCGGTGGGAATTCCATAATATTCCTGATCCCCATCTTAACGCAATCTGCCGGGGTGCCGTCAACCGCGTAACCGAAGAACTCATTATTTTTGTAATATTTAGCTACTCTAACCGGGACTTTCATTGTAATAGCGTGTCCCACGGCGCTTTGTTCAAAAGCAGGGGCGACAACGGTTACCTCAGCGATTTTTTTTAATTCTTCCGCCAGGGCAAAAATGCCGGGGGAGTGTATGCCATCATCATTGCTAATCAGAATTCTCACTTATCTTCCTAATTCTTTTATAATAAAAAATAAATATACGCCTATGAGATAGTATTAAAAAATGAAAGAATTTAATCAAACCGGATTATTGCGGCTTAAGACTTTTCCGGATGTATGTTGTGGCTGCTATGCTTTTGAGGCGGGGGGGACTAAAAGAAATATTTGTAATTACTCAAAGTATATTAATGGAATTCTTGCTATTTTTCGGTTATAACTTTATAGAAGCGTTTTTCTTTGGATCAATTCCTCAGACGGTTACAAATTTCATTCACCATACTGATAATAGTTGTTATTATTGGTACCGGCGGATTTAAGCTGATAGGAGGGCATCGCACCTCCCTGACAGATGCTTTTTATATGACAATGATTACCATAACCACTATCGGATACGGAGAGGTAATCAGGCTGGAGGGGAATCCTGTCGGAAGGATATTCGCTGTTTTTATTGCCCTTTCCGGGATCGGTTCCTTCACTTACATACTTACCAACCTCACGGCATTCGCCGTAGGTGATCAACTATTCAAAACACTGAGAAGAAAAAAAATGGAAAAAGAGATTGCAAATCTAAAAGACCATTACATCATCTGTGGAGTGGGCGACATCGGCATGCACATCGCCCGGGAACTTGAAGCCACCAACAGAAAGTTTGTACTAATAGATAAGCAGGGCCCCGAACTTTCGGGGAGTGATTTTGATTTTCTTTTCCTTCAGGGGGATGCAACTAATGAGGAAATACTTGAGAAAGCGTCAATACATAATTCTCTCGGGATATTTGCCGTGACGGGAGATGACAATTATAATTTGGTTATAACATTCACCGCGCGCACAATGCGTCAGGATATTAAAATAATTTCTAAGTGCAGAGAGGTTACGCACCTCGAAAAAATGAAAAAAGCTGGGGCGGATTCCGTGATTGCTCCCAACATTATCGGGGGATTAAGAATGGTATCGCTGATGATCCGCCCGACGGTAGTCTCTTTCCTTGATACTATGCTGCGTGATAAGGAACAGAGCCTGAGGGTGGAGGAGATCACGCTGGGGCACCAATCGGACGGAAAAACTGTTAAAGAACTAAACATAAATAAATATGAAAGCACTCTTCTGCTTGCGGTAAAAACCGGGGATGATTATAAATTCAATCCTTCCGGGTTGTATAAGGTCCGTGAGGACGATGTTCTGGTCATTATGGCTTCACCCCAGGCGCGGGAGGAACTTATAAAAAGGCTGGGTGACATCATTAAGACTAGTTAGCGGGTAAGTGTTCATTATTTTTGTTCATTTTGTCTAAAATAATATACAGTGAAACAGGCGTAATACGCGGGAAAACCAGGATTTCGGTAAATACTAATGCCTTTTAATTTTGGCGCGTTTTTTGCTTATTAAAGTTATGGATAACAGGAGTTTGCGATGAAAACATTAAGATTTTTAACGTTGGCAGTTTTTGCCGTTTTTCTTTCCGGCTGCTATACGCAGCTCGCGATCGAGGAGCGCCGTCCTGAAAGGACATATACTTACGAGAGCTACGGTGACGAAGAGTACACTGAAAGCGATACGATATATTACGATGAGGAAGAAGCATCCCAAGGGGAAGTAAAAAATATCTACATTCTCCCCGGCTACAGAAGATATCTTTGGCACTATTATCCTTCCACTTCGATAGTAATCGGCAGCGGTTATTATTTTGACTATTGGTTATGGGATACGTGGTACCCAAGATGGTGGTACTGGGATCCCTGGTATCCGCCGGTAGCCTATTATCCATTCTGGTATTATCACCCAAATTATTACTATTATGGCGGTTATCATTGGGATAACTACAATAATCCCAAAACTTATAAATACAGGGATAATAACATTTCGCGAATCAGGAACAACGACGGAGGACGCGGAAGCAGTTATACCACCCGCGATGCAATTAAAGCATACGATCGTAATCGTCCGGCTACCCGCGAGGGAGTCGGCGCACGTGAAAGTATCGGTACACGTGAAGCAATATCCACGCGTGAAAGTGAAGTAAACCGTAACGGCAGAGTTTCCACGCAGGGCAGAACCGGCGTAACCCGTGAGGAAAACAAAGGAACAGTAAGGGATGGAAACCGCACAAAGGATCCCGGCAACACGGGCAGGACTCCGGAAGTACGTCCGAGGCAGCGTGAAAATGACCGCGAGCCCGCTCGGGAACGGAAACCGGTTTATGTACCGCGCGAACGAAAGAAAGATACTGAAAAGAAAGCCCCTGCAAGATCCAATGAATCTGAGCGGAGGAGAGTAGTGCCGAATGATGATAACTCCGGAAGAAGGAGTACGCCTCCTTCATATAATCCGCCTTCTAACAATGGTGGTTCAAGGCAGAGCACTCCGCCTTCAAGAAGCGGAGGGAGCAGCAGCGGCGGTAACCGTGGCAGCGGCAGTAATGACAGTCCAAGGAGATCACGATAACAATGAATAAATTTATTTTAACATTAATTATATCAACACCGTTCTTTTTAACCGGGTGCTATACAGTACTGGTTTCTGATGTACATACTCAGGACTTCACGGCGGAAGAACGAACTGCAGAAACCAACTATTTTTATTATGATGATGGTTACTACGGCGACTATTATTATTTCTACAATACTCCCTGGTGGGCTTATTATGGTTCCGGTGGCGTGGTTGCAGATCCCGCAAAGCGTGAAGAAAATAACCGGGGGACACAGGAAATGCTTCTCAGGCGCGAGGGGACAGGAAGGGCAGCACCGGAAGGACGCGGCGTCACTGTACCGTCTGCCACCCGCTCACAGGAAGGGAGCAGTTCGGGCAATAAAAATTCTGTAAAGCAGGGTGATGAACCCAAGCCAAAAAAAGTTGAAAAAAGCAGCGATAACAACAGTTCGCAGAGTAATACAAATACCCAGAGCCGACAGGGTTCAAACAGCAGCGGCAGCAATAATACAAGGAATGACGGTGGCCGGGCAACCGACCCTAAAAGGAGATAAAAATGAAACGATTTTCTTTTGCATTAGTACTGATGATCTTCTTAAGCATTTATGCTAACGCCCAGACAATCAATGACGCGCTAAGGCTTTCATATCCGATTAAGACCTTCAGCGCCAGGGCGCTTGGTTTAGGTAATACTTATACAGCGCTCAGCGATGATGCCGCAGGTGTGGCTTTCAATCCCGCCGGACTCGGATTCATCCGCAAACTTGAGATTGCGGGCAGCCTGAAATATGATAATTTTAATAACACGGCTACTTTCTTTGGTAATACAACCGAGTATTCTAACAGCAGTACCGACATAAGCCAGCTGGCATTTGTTTTCCCTTTCCCGACAATGCGCGGCAGTTTTGTGATCGGGTTGTCATATAACGAATCGAATAATTTTAACGGAGCTCTTAACTTTAATTCATTTAATAACGGTGACAGTTCATACATCCAGCACCTGAACGCCATTGGTTCGGATGTGCCTTTTGATCTTTATCTTACTGATGATAACTATTATACAAAAATTAAGGGTAAACTTAATCAGAGCGGCACAGTACTGGAAGACGGAAATACACGTGACTTTGGCTTAAGCGCGGCAGTTGAGGTTTATAAAAATTTATTTGTAGGCGGTACGCTTAATATCATTTCCGGCAAATATAAATTCAACCGCGATTACTATGAAGATGATACCAAGGGTATTTATGACAATGATACTCTCGCTCCCGGATACGCTTTTTCGAGAGATTTCAGGACATTGAATCTTAACAGCATCCTTGACTGGGAGATAGCAGGATATGACTTCAAACTCGGGCTTATTTACCAGACAAAAATCGCACGCATAGGAGCAACAATTCAGTTCCCTAAATCGCTGACTGTTAAAGAGAAATACGCGTTAACAGGTAAAGCAAGTTTTATCGGAAACCAGGAGTACAGCCTTGATCCGGATAAGTATTCGGATAATGTTGAGTATGACATTATTACACCGTTTGAGTTCAATCTCGGCGCAAGCGTAAACTTTATGGGGCTGATAGTAACCGGAGAAGTTGGACTGGTTGACTATACCCAGATCGAGTATGATAATCCGCGCGGACTTACACTGAACTATGTGCAGGGACTGAACAAGCAAATCAAGGAAAACTTTAAGGCTGTGGTAGATCTTCGTGCCGGTATGGAATATACCATCAAGGACCTTGATATGAGAGTCCGGGCCGGTTTCTTCACACAGAATTCGCCGTATCAGAATGATCCAAGCGAATATAACAGGACATTTATCACCGGCGGTTTCGGATTTTTGATTGACCAGGTTGTGGCGATTGATTTCACTTACGCTCACGGCTTCTGGAAAACTTACGGCGATAATTACGGAGCGGGTATTTCCAGGACATTCCAGGATGTTACATCGTCCAAACTCATCGCTTCGTTCAACTACAGGTTCTGAGATTTGTCTTTTCTTTTACAGGGCGGGTTGTTAACTCGCCCTTCTTTTTTTAAATTTACCATATGAGAATTCCAACTTTTACACGGAGAGAATCGCATTCTCGGTAAACTGACGAAAATAGCGAGCAAAGACTATTATGTACTTCCCGACGGAGGAGGGGAGGAAATAAGATGTATGCTCCGGGGAAAATTCAAACAGGATATTGTCCGGAAGAGGGAAAGGATGCTTCTTGCGGATTATGCTGTTGTCGGGGATAAAGTCGAATACGAAGTTAAGAGGGGCTCAGGCGTAATTACCAAAGTTTTTGAAAGGGAGAATTTTATTTCCCGAAAAGCTCCCAGGCTGAAAGGAGCCGGTTACCGCGGAGAGAGGCTTGAACAGCTAATTGTTTCCAACATATCTCAATTTGTCGCCGTCACATCAGTATATAAACCATTCTTCAACAACAAAGTACTTGACCGCTTTCTCGTCATCGCTGAAAGTTCCAAAATTCCGGTCATAATAGTAATTAATAAAACAGACCTTGACCCCGATAACCTTATTGATGAATGGGTTTATCTTTATAATAAAATTGGTTATAAAGTTATCCTTACATCCGCGGAAACGAAAGAGGGGACAGACCTGCTAGGCGAAGTACTAAAAGGGAAAACAAGTTTTTTATGGGGGCAGTCCGGTGTTGGGAAGTCCACGCTGCTTAATACGATATTTCCACATTTACATCTTGTGGTAGGAGAAGTAAGCAAGTTTACGAACAAGGGAAAGCATTCTACCGTTATGGTTCGAATGATTAAAACGGGGGATGAAACCTATATCGTTGATACTCCCGGCGTGCGCGAGATAGATCCTTATGGTCTGAGGAAAGAAGACTTAGGCCACTATTTCATAGAATTTGAACCATACATAAATAACTGCAAATACAACACCTGCACTCACAACCACGAGCCGGGATGCGCCATTATAGAAGCGGCTGAGAACGGTGAAATAAGCGCGGACCGGTACGACAGTTATCTCCGGATACTGGAGACGGTGGAAGAGGATATTAAGTTTTAGCTTCCTGCACCTGTGGAAGTATTAATAGTAAATTTGAGTATTCCGGCACTTGCCATATTATTCCAATAATAAATTTTCCCCCGAATATCAGGTTACTCTGCATCAGTAAAATGTATATATTAAATGTATATATTTTCGGAGTAATAATGAACACTGCAAAAATCTTCAATAGCGGAAACAGCCAGGCGATCAGGCTCCCTAAAGTTTTCAGATTAAAAGGTAAGGAGGCGTACATCACCAAAGTGGGAGACGCATTGGTAATACTGCCCAAGAAAAAGAATTGGGAGCAGTTATTTGACAGCCTTCATAAATTCAGTGATGATTTTATGAAGAAACGCGACCAGCCTGAGACTCAGGAAAGAGAGGCGATGTTCGGTTGAAATTCATCCTTGATACAAGTATCTGTAAATATTTCATTAAGAGCAGTTCTGAGGCAGTCAAGAGAAATCTAAAATCGAAGAAGCCGGGGGATGTCTATATCTCTTCCATAACAGTTGCAGAATTGCAGTATGGGATTGAAAAGAGCGCTAAAAGAATTGAGAATCAGGTCGCGCTTGAGCAGTTCCTTCAGCCCTTGATAATCCTTGAATTTAATAAAGAGGATGCTATTTCCTACGGTGTGATTAGAGCTAAACTGGAGCGGAGGGGTACCACCGTCGGGGGTATGGATATGTTGATTGGTGCGCAGGTACTATCCAGAGGTTTTATCATTGTAACCACCGATGAAAAGGAATTCCGTAAAATCGAAGGACTGAAAGTTGAAAACTGGACTAAATAGGTGCTAACGATATGATTCAGCAGGGAATAAGATTTTAGATGCCTTAATGTAAGAATAGGTGGATATAGTAACGTCGATTAATACCTCCCCGGATAATCCCTCCATTCAGACTTGGCTGGCACTGCGATGGATTAAACCCTGCGCCGGGACTCATTAACCTATTATCCCTCCAGGAGGTTAAAAACCGGGAAAAACCGCCGCAGCCATCCAAAGCAGATTCTTAATTTTTAATTCTTAATTTTTAATTAAATTAGCCGATAATTGCAGTTTTTTTCATATTTTGGGGGAAATATAATTGAAACAATATTTGTCAGACTAAAAATTATCGAGGTTTAAATGCAGAATATCAAAGATTTTGCCCTTTCACTCCCCTTAAGAAATATATTAGCTAATACCTGGTTTCAGGTTATCAGTTTCGCTGCGCTTACTGCTGTCAGCGCTCAGATAGCTTTCCCCGCAAAGCCAGTTCCGTTTACATTCCAGACTGCTGTAGTTGTGCTGGCTGGTGCTATGCTCGGCGCGAAAAAAGGCGCTTACAGCCAGATGACGTATCTGCTGCTCGGTGTTGCAGGTTTACCTGTTTTTGCTCCGGTTCCTGATGCAGTTCCCGGATTCTTGCGGTTATTCGGACCCACAGGCGGATATCTGCTTGCTTTTCCGCTTGGTGCACTTATCACCGGTTTAATTGTTGAAAAACACGGCTCATATTTTGCGGTAGTTTCTGCAATGTTCCTGGGAAATATTGCCATACTGGTATCTGGCGCACTCTACCTGGACTTAGTATTCGTTCACGATCTGAAAAACTCACTCCTTTTAGGCGGCGCGGTTTTTTCACTCTGGACGGTAGTTAAAGTCTTCACTGCTTCAGCAATTTATTTCAGCCTAAGAAAAATTAAATAAACTCCGGTAATAGTATGGAGCTGAAGAATTTTGTTTTCATCCCGGTTTTTTTTGCGGCGGTTTATTTCTTCATTACAAGCTGCAGAAGACTGTTAAGCCAGTTAAAGGTCGCAAAAGAGGAAAACCGTTTTGATTCCCCCGGCATAAGAATTAAGAATGTTCTTACTGTCGCTTTCGGGCAATCGAAGCTGCTGAGAGAACCTCTTGCCGGGCTGCTCCATTTCTTTATTTTCTGGGGATTTATGCTTTTTGGAGTGGCGGTCGTGGAAGGATTTATACAGGGATTTTACTCTCCGTTTAACCTTGAATTCCTCGGGCCGTTTTATTCGCTTGTCACGTTCACCCAGGACTTTCTCGGACTCCTTGTAATCCTCGCGATCATCATCTCACTTTACCGCCGCTTTGTGGCGAAAGTTAAAAGACTGGATGTGGATAAAGAGGGGAAACTGGACGCGGCTTTTATTCTGTCGCTGATTCTTCTTGTGGTGGTTTCAATGTTCGGTCAGAATATTTCGCATATCGCGAAGAACGGTTTTATATTCGCCGATTTTGAGATACGCCCCATTAGCGGTGCGCTGGCATCACTTTTTTATTCTGTTGATCCTGTGACCGGTGAGGCCGGAAGCGCTCCCGTTCTTTATGAGATTTTCTGGTGGATGCACATAGTACTGATACTTGGGTTTCTGAATTATCTACCGTACTCCAAGCATCTTCACGTTATTACTTCCATCCCGAACGTTTACTTCTCGAAGATTGGTGATAAGAAATATGCTCTTGAAAAGCTCAACCTTGAAGATGAATCAGCGGATTACTTCGGTGTTGATGATATAGAAAAACTGACGTGGAAGAACCTGCTTGACGGATATTCATGCACTCACTGCGGCAGATGTACCGCGGCGTGTCCGGCAGCTAATACCGGGAAATCACTCTCACCAAGAAAGATCATCGTTGATATCCGTGCGCGGACCGCGGAAAAAGCTCCGTTAATTTTAGCGGGTTTAGCGGATGACCCGAAAATGGGAAATACACTGGTTCACAATTACATAACAGAAACCGAACTTTGGCAGTGCACAACTTGTATGGCTTGCGTTCAAGAGTGCCCGGTAATGATTGAGCACGTCGGCGCCATAGTGGATATGCGGCGCCATCTGGTACTTACAGAATCCAATTTCCCTGCTGAACTTAATCCGGTATTCAAAAATCTTGAGACTAACTATACACCGTGGGCATTTAATCAGGCTGAACGGGCTGATTGGGCTGAAGGGTTAGACATTAAAACGATGGCTGAAGACCGGGGCGGAGAATATCTTTTTTGGGTTGGATGCGCCGGTTCTTACGACAACCGCTATAAAAAAGTTTCGCGTGCCTTCGCGCAGATAATGCAGAAGGGGGGAGTCGAATTCAGGATACTTGGTACCGAGGAAAAATGTAACGGAGATACTGCCCGCAGGCTCGGCAATGAATATCTAGCGCAGATGCTTGTGCAGGAGAATGTGGAGACTCTGAATAATTACGGTGTTAAGAAAATCGTGACTGCCTGTCCTCATTGTTACAATTCATTAAAGAATGAATGCGGACAGTTTGGAGGTAATTATGAAGTTAAGCATCATTCCGAACTTATCAATGAACTTATTCAGTCCGGAAAAATAAAAGTAGATGCCGGTGAAAAAGAGGAGGTTGTTACATTCCACGATTCGTGTTATCTTGGAAGATACAATGATATTTATGATGCTCCACGGGAAGTAATTTCGTCGGTCAAAAAGAACGAACTTACCGAAATGGAGCGCAATAAAAGCCGCGGATTCTGTTGCGGCGCCGGTGGCGGACGGATGTTCCTGGAAGATGTTGAGGGGGGCAGGATCAATGAAGAGAGGGTAAGGGAAGCTCTTGAAACCAACCCTGATACGATTGGCACCGCCTGCCCGTTCTGTATGACAATGATGACCGACGGTATAAAAGCAAAAGAGAAGACCGAAGAAGTCCGGGTAAAGGATATAGCTGAAATAGTTTTTGAAAATCTAAAATAAAACCAATAATCATAAATAAAGAAGGAATCACTATGGAACAGTTCGATAAACTTGTTGCACACATTCAGTCACTGGAAGCTGACTTTCATAAATTTTATGAAAAAGGGCAGGGCGCCGCTGGCACCAGGCTTCGCAAAGGACTAAGCGAATTGAAGAAACTCGCTCAGGATGTCAGGAATGATGTTCAGAAAGTCCGCCAGGATAGAAAAGAACAAAAAGGTTCTTAGTTAATTAAGGGGCTGTTGATTGAAATTATCCGTTAGCAGTAACAGCCCCTCTTTTTTTGTGCGCACGCTTCCATTCATTTTATTTTTTCTCTCCTCTTTTACTCTGCACACACTCGTTGAACCCTCAGCGATCTCGGGGAGCAGACCGTCCGTTGATTCCGTAGTAACTATCCGTTTAGGGTTTGTCGGTGACTTGATGTGCCATCAGCCTCTGTACGAGTCAGCACGGGTCAAGGCAGATTCATTCGATTTTGAACCGATGTTCAGTTTTATCAAAGAGTACCTCTCTAAACCCGATTTAATGATCGGAAACCTTGAGACCGTTTGTGCCGGGAAGGAGAAGACTTATTCCGGCTACCCACGTTTTAATACTCCCGATGGCTACATACCAGCGTTAAAAAATGCTTCTTTCGATTTTCTGGTTACAAGTAATAACCACAGTATGGACCGCGGTGAATACGGCGTACTAAGGACTCTGGAAAAAATCAGGGCGAACGGATTAAGTTCAACCGGAACATTTTCGGACCAGCGTGACAGGGATTCAATCAGGTTCGAGGAAACGAAAGGTATTAAAACCGCGATTCTCAATTATACTTACGGTACTAACGGGATAGCCCTGCCGAAAGGGAAAGGGTACCTTGTCAATCTTATCGATACTATATTGATTGCGAAAGATATCGACTCCGCGTTAGCCGCTCAACCTGATCTGCTTATAGTAATGTATCATTTTGGTTCGGAGTATAAAAGAGAACCGGATAGCTTTCAGAAAAGGATAGTTGATTTCACGATCCGCTCCGGTGCAGATATCATCATTGGCAGCCATCCACACGTAATCCAGAGAATGGAAAGATATGTGACCAATAACGGGAGGACGGATACCGGATTTGTAGCATATTCTCTCGGAAATTTTCTTTCAAACCAGAGGTGGCGTTATTCCGACGCAGGCGTCATCATCAATCTTACCGTCGAAAAGAATAACAACTCCGGAGGCATAAGGATAACCGAAATCGACCCCGTGCCTACCTGGGTTTATTCAGGGAATTACGACGGGAAAAGACAATACTATATACTCCCCGCAACCGATATGCCGGATACGCTTGGCTATCCATTCCTTTCCGGAAAAGAAGTGGAGGAAATCCGGCAGGCTTATCAGGATACAAGAGAAATACTTTTTTCACAGGGGAAAAAGTAAAAACTCCGGGCACAACGCAGGCTCCCGTTAATATCATACAATATAAAAGTTTACGGGAGAGGATATTCTTTTCACTCTTAAAGTTTCAACAGCAGGAATTATATTTCAAATTTAAATTTTATTAAGGAAAACAAATTGGCTTACAGAATTACATTAATACCCGGTGACGGGATAGGGCCGGAGATAACCAAAGCTACGGCAAGAGTATTACAACACGCCGGGGTTGAGATAGAATGGGACGTACAGGAAGCAGGAGTTGCGGCACTGACCAAGTTTCACGATCCGCTGCCACAGAGCGTGATTGATTCAATCGCCCAAAACAAAGTGGCGCTTAAAGGACCGCTCACTACTCCTGTGGGAAAAGGCTTCCGCAGCGTGAATGTCGCGTTAAGAAAAGAATTTGAACTTTACGTGAATCAGCGGCCTGCGAAGACATTCAAGGGAATAAAGACACTATATTTCGATCACATTGACCTGATGATCTTCAGGGAGAACCTTGAAGAATTTTACTCAGGGATCGAGCATTATATAGACAGCAGCCGTTCTGCCGCGGAGACTATCGGGATCATTACCAAGCGCGGTTCTGAAAGAATTATCAGGTACGCGTTTGAATATGCAAGAAAGCACGGCAGGAAAAAGATCACCCTTGTCCATAAAGCGAACATACTAAAATATACCGGTGGCTTATTCCTCGATGTGGGAAGCGAAATAGCCAAGGAATATCCCGATGTTAAGTTCGATGATAAGATCGTTGATAATATGGCAATGCAGATGGTTATGAATCCGTATCAGTTTGATGTGATCGTTACGACCAATCTATTCGGAGACATTCTTTCTGATCTTGCATCAGGACTGGTCGGCGGACTGGGGCTTGCCCCGGGAGCGAACATCGGAGACGGCGCGGCTATCTTTGAAGCTGTTCACGGTTCCGCGCCTGATATTGCGGGTCTGGGTGTAGCAAATCCTTGCGCGATACTGCTTGCATCCGTAATGATGCTCGACTATCTCGGAGAAGCGGAAGCTGCAAAGAAGATAGAGGCAGCGATCGCGAAAGTAATTGAAGAGGAAAAGTTTGTTACAAAGGATATTAATCCGGTTAATCCCGTCTCCACAGTTGAAATGACCGATGAAATTATACGTCAGTTAGATAAGCTTGGATGAGAAAGAATCTTCCTCTCTCACTGATTTTTTTAGTCGTATTTATTGATCTTCTCGGGTTTGGGATACTCATTCCTATCCTCCCTACGTTCGCGGTTAATGAGCTGAATGCTTCGGAATCAGCGATAGGGATTGTCCTGGCGATGTATTCTCTTACGCAGTTTATCTTTAACCCGTTTTTCGGAAGCCTTTCTGACAGGTACGGCAGAAGAAAAGTGATACTGTTCACCCTTTTGCTGAATGCCGCGGGGTATTTTATATTTGCATATACACATACCTTCTGGATGCTCATCCTTTCAAGAGTGATAGGAGGAATAGGGGGCAGCAGTATCGGAGTGGCGCAGGCATATATTGCTGACGTGACTTCAAGGGAAGAGCGGTCAAAGGGAATGGGGCTTATCGGCGTGGCGTTTGGACTGGGATTTGTATTCGGGCCGCCGCTCGGCGGAATGCTTTCACATTTCGGGTATGATATAACCGGACTTGCCAGTGGAGGATTCTCGCTGCTCGCTTTCATTATGAGCTATTTCTTCCTGCCTGAGAGTCTGAAGGAAAAAGATACCGTTCGAGAATCCGGGCGCAAGCTTCTGGATCCCTCGGCGTTTATTAAAATAGCGAAATCGCCCGCCACAGCAATCTCGATTCTTTTATTTTTTACTCTGACATTCTCCGTGGCAAATATTTACGGCACTTTCGCCCTGTTAGGCACTAAGGTTTATCACTTTACGGATATGCAGAACGGATATATATTCGGAATTATGGGTATTATTGGGGTAGTGATGCAGGGAGGCATTATTGGGAGGCTCTCGAAGAAGTATCCGGATAAATCACTGATACGTGCGGGAGCTTTTTTTATGATATTCGGACTTGGTTTACTTCCTTATGGAGTTAATTTTACAGGAGTTGTAATTGTCACTGCAATTTTAGGTATTGGATCCGGAGTTTTACAGCCGATACTGTTAAGCCTGATTTCAAAGGTCGCACCGGATACGGAACAGGGAATGGTGCTTGGCGTGAATCAATCAATGTCAGCCTTCGCGAGAATGCTGGGCCCTCTTTGGGGCGGTTTTTCATTCCAGTATTTGGGATACCAGATTCCGTTTCTTACAGGAGCATTTTTTATTCTGCTTCTTTTTCTGTTCAGTGTAACCTATCTTTCGCACCACGTGCCGCAGACGAGGGAGAGATAAATGTTCAGGGTTGGGAGCATAAATATTGAAAACGCCCTTCTTCTGGCGCCGATGGAAGATGTTACTGATGCTTCATTCAGGATCGTGTGCAAGGAACTTGGCGCGGATGTTGTATATACAGAATTCGTGAACTCTGAAGGTTTAGTCAGGGGGAGTGAAAAAACGCATAAAAAATTACGTTTGCTCGCCGACGAGCGTCCCGCGGGGATACAGATCTACGGAAGCGCTGAGGAATCAATGATAAACGCCGCGCGAATTGCCGAAGAGGAAAATCCTGAAATCATAGATATAAACGCGGGCTGCTGGGTGAAGAATGTTGTAGGATGCGGCGCGGGGGCAGGATTGCTAAAAGATCCTGAGTTTATGCAGAAGATGATCGGGAATGTCGTGAAAGCAGTAAAGATTCCCGTCACCGTTAAAACCCGTATCGGCTGGGATTCCAAATCAATTAACATACTGGAAGTCGCGAAAAGGCTTGAGGATGTTGGTGTCGCGGCGCTTACTATTCATTGCAGGACTCGAGCAGACGCGCACAGAGCCGTACCCGACTGGACATGGATACCAAAAGTTAAAAAGGTAGTTTCTATTCCTGTTGCGCTTAACGGCGGGGTAATGGAAGCCGCGGACGCTGTCAGGGCTTTCAAAGAAACAGGAGCCGACGCAGTGATGATCGCAAGGGGAGCGATCGGTAATCCCTGGATTTTCCGGGATGTTAAGGAATTGATGACAAAGGGAGGGATTTCAGAACCGGTAAATGAGGAGATAAGAATAAAAGCCTGCCTGAAACACGTTAAGCTTGCAATAGGGATAAAAGGTGAAAGGCGAGCCGTTATTGAGCACAGAAAATTTTATACCGGCTACCTGAAGGGGATGAGAAATGTTTCTCCAATCCGGGCTAAACTTATGACACTTTATACGTATGATGAGGTGGAGGGTGTGCTGATGGAGTACCTTGAAGAATTAAGAATTAAGAATTAAGAATTAAGAATAAAATTTTTAGTTGTAAATTGAACGTTAAAGCACATCATTCTCTTCACCTTTTTACACTTGTCCCATAAGGGATAAGATGATGCACTCATCCCGATGCATCGGGACGAATTGGGAGGGGAGATGCTAAGTGCAAATATTTACCGTGATAACTCAGTGTTTTGTTTCCTTTAATAGAAATATTTTGCGATCTTGGCGTTAACTTGGCGGCTTTGCGTGGGACCGGTCTTACGGAACCACCGCACTTACATATTGTATTATGGAGAACAATCAAGGATACCAAAGAAAAATAATTCACTCTAAACTGATAAAGAAGAAACAAATATTAATTCGATAAAATTTTCCCATTAAAGAAGAACTGTAATAATAATTGACTGAAGTATTAAACAAAATATTTTCTGAAAAGACGGCGCATATCCTCAGTATGATCTTCATTCCCCCTTCTGTTGTGTTGGGTTGTATGGCGTTTATGGGTTATCTTTTTGAAGCCGACAGGACGAATTATCTTTATATTCTTCTGTACTCTTTCCTTTTTGGTTTTATTCTCCCCATTGCGTTTTTTGTTTTCCTGATGAAGAGAAGTAAAGTCAGCGATGTGGATGCCAGGATCAAAGAGGAACGGACAATACCATATTTATTCGGGATCAGCTTGCTGATAATCGGTGCCTGGATTTTTCATACTATGAATATCAACGGATACTCGTTCGCGCTCTGGATCAGTTTTCTTATTGGTAATGTCTCTTTACTTACCATAAACCGTTTCTGGAAGATAAGCGCTCACGCGATGGGTGTTGGTATGATTGCCGGAGCATTCGCGGCGGTTAACGTCGCTTATATTCCTGCGCTTGCCGTGATTGTGCTTGTTATAGGATGGGCCCGACTGAAGCTGAAATGCCATACTTTCAGCCAGGTTTTCGCCGGTGCCTCGCTCGGAATAATTATTTCTTTTACTAACATTAATCTGATGAACAATGTCTGAAAAAAGTGAAATTGTAGATTTACTTGAGAGTATTGCTTCCATACTCGAGTTCAAAGGAGAAAACCCTTTTAAGATCAGCGCTTTCCGGAATGCCGGCAACGCTCTTCGAAGGTACGAAGGCGATTATGAGGCTTTGGCAGCTGAAGGAAAGCTGAACGAAATAAAGGGGATCGGGAAAGAAACGGGAAGAGTGATCACTGAGTTTATACGCACCGGTGATTCAACACTTTACAAAGAAATAATTACAGGAATTCCTCCCGGAGTCCTTGATATGTTTTCAATACGGGGAATTGGCCCTAAGAAAATATCTGTCTTATATAATGAACTGAAGTTCGAATCGGTCAACGGCTTAGCTGAGGCTTGCAGGAAGGGAGAACTCGCGAAAGTAAAAGGTTTCGGAGAAAAAACGCAGGCAAAGCTGCTTGAAGAAATCTCAAAGATGGAATATAATCGTCAGTTTGTACTGATGCATCAGGCGGAAAGGCTGTCGGATAAAGTCAGAGATATCCTGAAAAGTTCGGGCTTCTTCGATGAGGTGTCTGTTTCCGGCGAAATAAGGCGCAATATGGAAGTGGTGAAAGAACTGAAGTTTGTTGTCTTTTGCGCCGGAATCTCGGAGACTGTGGCGAAAACCATTTCACTTTTTGTTAACGCGATATCCGAAGGGGAGAAAATAGTAGTCCGCGATTTTTCTATCCCTGTGTATATTCATTTTTCTGAATCGCAGAGCAGTTTCGTTAAACAACTATTTCTTACGACCGGATCTGAAGAATTTCTTAAGAACATTAAAGCTACGGAAGTGCCGGAAAAGTTAGAGGAAGAGAAAGAGATTTTCTCACATATAAAAATGGAGTTTGTCGCTCCTGAGATGCGTGAAAAGGAGTACTTTGATATCACTGCTAAAGAATTGAGAAAGTCCTCTGATCTTGAACAGGAAAAGCTAAACGGGCTTTTGCATTTTCACACCTCCGCGTCAGACGGAAATAATTCGCTTGAAGAGATGGCGGGATACGGAATAACTAAGGGTTATTCATATTTCGCCGTATGCGACCACAGTAAAAACGCCGCTTACGCCAATGGGCTGAACGAGGAAAGGATATTAAAGCAGAAGGAACTGACCAGAGCGGTATCTGAAAAATTAAAAACGAAGGTCTACCAGGGGATTGAATGCGATATTCTTACCGACGGCGCTCTCGATTTCTCTGACGATTTTCTCACGGTATTTGATTTTATTGTAGCATCGGTTCATTCTCAGTTCAACCTTTCAGAAAATGATATGACTGCGCGGATCATAAGGGCAGTAGAGAACCCGTTTACTGATGCCATAGGTCACCCCACAGGAAGGCTTCTTCTGGCGAGAGACGGGTATAAAGTAAATATTAAAAAAATCATTGACGCTTGCGCGGCAAACTCAGTGGCGATTGAAATCAACGCGAATCCTCACCGGCTTGACCTTGACTGGAGGAATGTCTTCTATGCCAGAGAAAAAGGGGCATTTTTCACGATCAATGCCGACGCCCATTCTTTATCTGATATTGACCTTACGAGGTACGGTCTGGCAGTCGCGCGCAAAGCCGGCCTGCAAAGTAGTGAAGTAATTAATTGTTTTTCTAACGAGGAATTTTATAAATTTCTTAACAGAAAAGTAAAAAGGATTTATAAATGAGCCTGATTACGAATGAACTTGTAAAATCCTCGATGGTCATCACTTTGAACCGTCCCGAGAAGAGGAACGCCCTCTCGCCGGAGATGATAACCGAACTGACGGTAACAGTCAGGAAGGCAATAGACGATCAAGCCGTTAAGTCAATTATCATTACGGGAAGCGAGAAGGCATTCTGCGCCGGCGCAGACCTAGATTACTTGAACAATCTGAGGAAATATAAAGCTGCCGATAACGAACGCGACAGTAAAATGCTCGCGGAGCTGTTCCTTACCATATACAATTCACCAAAGCCAACGATCTCCGCGGTGAACGGCCCCGCTATCGCCGGAGGATGCGGGCTCGCGATAGTGTGCGATTTCGCGGTCGCGCATACACAGCTTGCTACATTCGGATTCACTGAAGTCAGGATCGGATTTCTCCCCGCCATAGTAAGTGTTTTCCTTGTGAAAAGGATAGGGGAGTACCAGGCCAGGAAACTTCTTATAACCGGTGAGATCATCCACGCCGCCAACGCGCACGCCATACACCTTGTGGATGAACTCTCCGAAACACCACTGAGGCGCGCGGTTGAGATCGGCTTTCTGCTGGCATCTAACTCGTGTGAGAGCATTAAGAGCACTAAAGATTTAATTCGCGTCTGCGGAAACCTTTCCGCGGACGAAGCCATACCATACCTTTCCCGGATGAACGCGGTCGCGAGGTTTTCGAAAGATTTCAAGTCCGGACTGGAAAAGTTTTTGAACAAAAAGGAAAAATAAAATGAACCTGAAAGAACAGATACGCGATGTTAAAGATTTCCCGAAAGCCGGGATAGTATTCAAAGACATTACCACGCTGTTAAAAAATCCCGAAGCCCTCAATTACGCGATAGATGAACTCTATTTATGCGCCAAAGAAGCCGGAGTAAACAAAGTAGTAGGCATTGAATCAAGAGGATTCATTCTGGGCGGCGCGATCGCGGCTAAACTCGGAGTGGGATTTGTTCCGGTAAGAAAACCGGGAAAACTTCCCGCGGAAACTCTTAAGGAAACATATTCGCTTGAGTATGGTACCGATACGATCGAGATACACAAAGACGCCGTCTCCGAAGGCGATAAGGTTCTGCTTCACGATGACCTGCTTGCCACAGGCGGAACGGCGAGAGCCGCGTGCAACCTTATTGAAAAGCTCGGCGGAAAAGTTGCTCAGGTTTCGTTCATAATAGAACTTAATTTCCTTAATGGCAGGAAAGCGATTGAGGGGTATGATATCAGGTCGCTGATCAGCTACGATTCAGAATAAGGGATTTAATTGAACGTTATCTCAACAATGATCGAGCTTCACGTGGCGAGGCGTGAAGAGGGGAAAGTGGAATATTTGCTGCTGAAGCGCGGTGCAAATGAAACATACCCCGGGCTGTGGCAGATGGTTTCGGGCAAAGTGAACGAAGGAGAGAAGGCTTATGAAGCCGCGCTCAGGGAACTGAGTGAAGAAACCTCGCTCGTTCCGGTTAAGTTCTGGGTCGCCCCCAATATAAACAGTTTTTATTACCCGGAGACGGATACCGTAAACTTTCTGCCTGTTTTCCTCTGTGAGGTCCCCCCGGGCAGCACAGTGACACTTTCAGAAGAACACGATGAATACAGGTGGGTATCACCCGCGGAGGCCTCTTCTATGGTAGCGTGGGAGGGGCAGAGGCGCAGTATAAGCATCTGCACCGAATATCTTATGGAAAAAGAAAGTGTTCTGAATTTTGTTAAAATTGACGTAACTTAAAGTTTGATTTTACCTTTTAAGATAATCACCCATTAATTTTTATTTCAGGAGTATCACTTGGGACTTTTAGTCGTTGGTTCCGTAGCGCTTGACAGCGTTCAGACCCCATTCAGCAAAGTGGATGAAGCGCTCGGCGGTTCAGCCACATATATTTCTTTATCAGCAAGTTACTTTACCGGCCCGATCCACGTTGTCGGTGTGGTTGGTGAAGATTTCCCAAAGAGCTATATACAGCTTCTGGAAGATCATCACATTGACCTTAACGGCTTGCAGGTTATTGAAGGGGGAAAAACATTCCGCTGGGCGGGTAAATATCATTATGACCTGAACACACGCGATACCCTGTTTACCGAGTTGAACGTTTTCGAAAATTTTAATCCTGTTATTCCTGATCACCTCCGCAAAAGCCGCTACGTATGCCTTGGCAATATTGACCCCGTTCTCCAATTGAGAGTGCTCGATCAGCTTGATAATCCGAAATTCATCATCTGCGATACGATGAACTACTGGATCGAAGGAAAGAAAGAGGAACTTTTTAAAGTGCTTAAAAGGGTAAATGTGCTGATAATAAATGACTCTGAAGCAAGGCTCCTTGCGCACGAACCGAACCTGATAAAGGCCGCGAAGATGATCCGTGATCTCGGTGTGGAAACTCTTATTATTAAAAAGGGAGAGCACGGTGCGCTCCTCTTCAGTGAAGAAACGATATTCTCCGCTCCCGCTTACCCGATGGAGACAATTGTTGATCCTACAGGCGCGGGCGATACTTTCGCAGGCGGTTTCTCCGGCTATATTTATAAAACACAGGATACCAGCATAGAGAATATCAAGCGTGCGGTCATCTACGGAAGTACTATGGCGTCATTCTGCGTTGAGTCATTTAGTACCAAAGGCCTGGAAAACCTTTCATATTTAAGAGTGCAGGACAGGTACCGGGATTTCCTTTCGATTTCTCACGTTGATGAAAAAGGGTGATATAAATCCATTCGGATTTGACGGGGAAATTTTTCGGTTCCTGGATCAGACTAAACTTCCGCTTGAAGAAGTTTATGTTGAAACCGGACACTATGAACGTATTGCTGAAGCGATCGAACGCCTTGAGGTCCGGGGCGCGCCTGCAATCGGCGTTTGTGCAGCCTATGCGTTAGCGCTTGCCCTGAAGGAAAATGACGATGAGGAACTGTTCCTGAGAGCCGCTGAAAGGTTGAAAAGAACCCGCCCCACCGCAGTGAACCTCTTTTGGGCAATTGACAAAATGATATCACATTATATCCCCGGAGCAGGCGACAATTTCCATCGTTTAAAAATTACGGCTGAAGAGATTCATCTGCACGAAGTAAATAATTGCGCCAGGATCGCTCAACACGGCAGCGCTTTAATTAAGTCCCCATCAAACGTAATCACACATTGCAACACCGGAGTGCTCGCGGTTGCAGGTACAGGCACGGCACTTGGTGTAATTAAACAGGCTTTTACAGAGGGGAAGATCAAACACGTATACGTGGACGAAACCAGGCCGCTTTATCAGGGCTCAAGGCTTACCGCGTTTGAACTTGAGCGAGCGGGGATACCGTTTTCGGTAAATGTAGATTCCGCGGCCGCGGTCATTATTTCGCAGGGGAAGGCTGACCTTGTCATAACAGGCGCGGACAGGATTGCCTCGAACGGGGATTCTGCAAACAAGATCGGGACGTTTAATCTTTCCGTACTCTGCAAACAGTTCAACATACCTTTTTACATTGCCGCGCCGACAACCACAATTGACAGATCGCTCCGCGCGGGGAAGGAAATTATCATTGAGGAGCGTGATGCCTCGGAGTTGCGCAGGCACCGCGGCGCTGAAATTTTTCCCGCGCACTACCCTGTATATAATCCTGCGTTCGATGTAACACCGGCAGAAAACATTACCGCGATCATTACTGAAGAGGGAGTTTTTAAGTATCCCTATGATTTTTCATAAACCATTTACTTCGCTTCGCTCCGTGAACAGTTTCCGCCTATTCCCTTTGATTATTAGACAGACTATCTAAAATGAGCGTTATAGCCACAACTGAAGCGGTTGTTCTTACGAAGATTGATTTCAGGGAGACAAGCAAGATCGCCAATCTTTATACGCGTGAATTCGGCAGGATACCGGTGATCGTGAAGGGGGCAAAAACTTCCAACTCAAAAATCGGGAGGGTGATTGACGTGCTGAACCTGGTAAACGCGGTTATCTATAATAAACCGGGGAGGGAAGTACAGTTGCTGAGCGGCGCCGACCTTCAGCAATTTTATCCGTCCATCAAGTCAGATTATGACAAAATCAAATATGCCTCCGCCGTGATTGAACTGATAAATAGATTGCTCCCTGAAAATGAACCGTCTCACAGGATATTTGCCGGGACGAAAAAGATACTCCAGAATTTTGAAACGCTTTCCGAAAAACCGTATCTTATTTTCGCGAGGTATTTCCTCTTTTTTATTGAGGAGATCGGTTATGAACTGCAGGTGAATGTCTGCTCGGAGTGCTCTGGAGTCATAAGCGGTGAAAACATAGCCGGAATGGATTATGCCAGAGGGATGGTCTGTATGGATTGTTCAAAAAAGCATCTGAGTTTTGTGCCGTTCGACAGGGAACTTTTCAGGCTGCTTGAGTGTCTAAAATATGGTAAAAAGGCGGTTGTTTATAACCACAGGATGGTGCAGGCAATCCTGTCTCACTTTGAAAATTATTTAAAATATCACGTCAGTTCGTTTAGCGGGCTGAATTCTTTACACAAATTTTAGGAATTTTATTCACGTTTTTACTGTTCCTTATTTATAAACAAAAACATTCGAAGGTATGTATATGAAATCCAAAAAGTTATTTGGTGCGTTCGCGTTGATTGCGATAGGTATAATTTTAGGAGCAGTTCTTGTTTCAGGATTTGGCTGGATAAGGCCCGGCTTTGCCGGAATAAATCTTGGGGCGAAGAATCCTCCCGTCAATCTGAATGTGGACGCAAATTCGTTCAGCCAGGCGTTCATTGAGGTAGCCGACAAGGTGACCCCGTCTATTGTGCAGATTTCGGTAGTCTCAAAAAACGAAAATGATCCTCACAAAGATTTCTTCTTCTTCCCGTTCCGGGATTTTGAGATGCCAAAAGAACAGCAGGGCTCAGGAAGCGGAATCATAATGAGCGAGGACGGATACATCTTAACCAATAACCACGTTGTGGAGAACGCAACACAGATAACCGTGCAATTATTTGATAAGCGGAAATTTGACGGTAAGGTTATCGGTACCGATCCGCTTACCGACCTTGCGGTAATAAAAATAAATTCATCAGGACTACCTCTTGCTTACCTGGGAGACTCGGATAAACTTAAAGTCGGGCAGTGGGTAATGGCAATCGGAAATCCCCTTTCGCTTGCTTCGACTGTAACCGCAGGTATTATCAGCGCGCTTAACCGCGGACAGCTGAACCTTATCAAGGATAGTTACGGAGTTGAGAATTTTATACAGACGGACGCGGCAATTAATCCCGGTAACAGCGGCGGAGCGCTTGTTGACCTATCCGGAGCGGTGATCGGTGTAAATACGGCCATTGCAACCAGATCAGGTACCTATATCGGATACGGATTCGCCATACCGATAAATCTCGCTAAATCTGTGGCAAAAGACCTTATCGCAAATGGGAAGATTAGCCGAGGGTATATCGGAGTGCAGATCAGGGAAGTTGACGCTGCTCTCGCTAAGTCACTTGGGCTTGACAAACCAACCGGAGTGATAGTTGAAGGGCTTGTGGATGACGGCGCGGCAAAGCAGGCTGATGTAAAGCGCGGCGATATCATTCTTGAAATTGACGGAATCCAGGTGGATAAACCTAACCAGTTGCAGAGTTACGTAGCTTCAAAGTCGGCAGGTTATAAAGTAAAACTACTTTTATGGCGGGACGGCAAGAAAGTCGAGAAAACTGTAACACTGAAACCAAAAAATGAACAGGAAGAAGTTGCAACGGCAAGGAATGAAGAAAAAGAAAGTAAAGAAGATAATTCCGGCGGAACAGTAAAATTTGATAATATCGGTCTTACTGTAAAGAATATGACTTCAAGGGAGCGTGAGCAGTATAAGATTGAAAACGGCGTAATGATCTCTTCTGTTGAAGCTTTTGGAAAAGCTCAGACTCAGGGCCTTGGTACGGGGTTGGTTATCACCAAAGCCGACAAAAAAGAGATAAGTAATGTAAATGAATTAAAATCAATAATTGACCGGAAGAAAGGGCAGGCGGTGCTCATTGAAGTGGTTGACCGTCAGGGGACGAGCAGGTTCGTGGGGATTGAGATTCCTGAATAGTTGTATATAATAGTAATTTAATATGAATTGAGCCGTCCTTTTTCAGGGCGGCTTTTTTATTATCTGCTAGTTAAAACGGTGTGATGGAACGCAGATGACACGGATGTTTATGGATTTGCACAGATTAGGTAAATAATTGATAATGGAGAAAGGAAAAATCAGAACTATTTCTTATTCATAAATAAAATCACTTCATAGATTATGTTATAATCAGTTGCGTAGCTACGGCATCCTGGTAGCAGCTATCAGCCGATATATTTGGTACAGGGGAGCAAGCTGGTGGTTGTAGTTGAAAGAATATTTGTCTAACGTGATTTTTTTCTTGACTTTTTCGTTTTTTTTATTTTTATTATTGCTGTGGAAAAATAATGTTCTGTAACAAAAGGATAAACAAGGAGGTATAATGAAATCCTTTGTCAG
>JABWCL010000077.1 GCA_013360295.1 Ignavibacteriaceae bacterium
AAAAAAGGCGCGTCCCCGCACGCGCCTGAATTATTACTAATATCAATTAACCATTTACAATTTATCATTAATCATTACTTCACCAGGCTCATCTTCTTCACGCTCCTGTAATCCCCCGCGCGGAGTTCATATATATACACTCCGCTTGGCAGGTGTGATGCGTTAAAGTTTACGCTGTAACTCCCCGCCGGCTTTGTTTCATTTACAAGAGTGGCTATCTCTCTGCCGAGTATGTCATATACTTTGATTGATATTTTATTCTCTGTTGATGTTTCATATCCGATATTTGTGTAATGGCTAAATGGATTTTGAGTATTCTGAAACAATTTTGCAGTGTAATTATCCGCACTGATAATTTTCTCATCTGCCTGTACCAGCATTCCGGCGCCCCTGAACCAGTTCTTCCCGCCGTCGATTGATTTGAAAACCCCTGAATCTCCCCCGGCAAGAAAGGTGGTATCATTTACTTTGTATAAATCGAGTACAAATTGCGAAGGTGAATTTGATTTTAGCCAATGCAAGCCGCCATTCTCGCTTCTGTATATTCCACTGGTGGTTGTCCCCGCAATAAGTATGTCGTTTTTAACAGATAATAAAGCGCATACTGTTTTTTGCACTATACCGGAGTCCCTTTTTTCCCATGTAGCTCCTGCATCGCTTGAGCGGTAAATACCTCCGTTTGCTGACCGTGCGCCGTAAAACATTATACTATCCGATTCAAATATAAATTCTGATCCCAAAAATTTAGCAATCAAAATCGTCCAGCCAAGACCCAGATTGCTGCTTCGATACAGATGATATTCTCCCACGACGTAAATGTCCCCGTTGGAGGCGGTCATTATTTTTATTAACCTGTTGCCTATCTGTGAGAAGCCAAGACGCACCCAACTCATGCCATTATCGGTTGAACGGTAAAGGTAATCATAATCTGATGCCGCTAAGATTCCGTCGGAGGAGTCAAACTGTACGTCATTAAAACCGGTTGAGATCTGCGGGGTAGTATTCACCCAGGTTAATCCTGCATCGGTTGAGCGGAATAATCCATAAGTTGAGTTTGATGCCGCCCATAATTCATTAGTACGGGAGACTGACAATGATTGAATATTTAAGGAGTCTAACCCAGCCCCCAACCAGGTTTCTCCTTCATCGGAGGATTTGAATACCCCGCTGGTTGTGCCGATATAAATATAGGTATTATGTTTACAAAATGAAGTAACGTGTGTGAAGTTGTTCTGTGAGTATGTTAAAGAAAAACTATCAAGAATGATGAATGAAAAAACAACTATTAGTATTTTGGATTTCATCTTGTTCTCCGTTATGGTTCTTCGGGAGGTGTACACTCGGGAAATATTTCACTATTGTAATTTGCATCTCCGCCAATAAAAATACCTTGTACGGTAGTTGTAGTCTGCTCATCAATTAATTCCGGATATCCGGATATAATGGTAAATTCACCTTTAATCCAATAACCAACTCCCCAATATTCATCAGCCACTCCTTTGGCAAAGGGAATTGCAAGAAAAACGGTATCTAATATTTGTGTCTCTGAAGTTGGAGGATCATAGTTCTTAAATGAACTAACTTCTACCTGACCATCCTTTTCGTTCCAGGCAATGATTTTAAATGTAACGGAGCGCAGATAATTCCTTTGAATTGAGATAGTACCTGCGGCACCCCACTCAGCTCTGTAGTCGAGATCATTCTTACCATTACAATTCCAATCCCAAGTATTAATGCTGCTGAACTCGCTCATAGAAAAACCTCCTCAATCTTTGTATAAATTCTCAATAAGAAGGTAAAAATAGTTAGTCTTATATACAAGTCATTTATTTTTACCTCTTTAGGTTTGAAAAATGTACCAATAAAATCAATTTCTTCCCGAAATTAAACTTGATGCACATTCGTGGTCGTGCCCAATAGAATCATGTAAAAATGGCTTTGTCATATTTCGGTAATCATCAATTCGATAAGCGCTTTCTTATTCACCAATCTGATCGGCCGCCCAGTCCCCTGAGTGATCGAAATCCCCGACCGCATTTCTTATATGTACACTCCCCCCCGGCAGGTGTAACGCGTTAAATATTACGTTATAACAGCCGGCGGGTTTGGTTTCATTTACAAAAATTTTTTATTTATTAATGGACTTATGATTTCGTTCCTTTTAAATTCCTTATTTTTACATCAGTTCCTTTTTCCAATTTGAATAAACCCTTTACCATGGTAATAACCGCAAATTGCTACGATATCATTTTTAACCTCAACTCTGTAGTTCTCTTTTTCGGTATAAACTTCTATTACCTGCCAATTAGCGCCATTAAAGTGGAAAATGGTGCCGAGCGATCCTACTGCGAATACATCATTGATATCATTTCCACGTATTGAGTTTATTGTTATTGCCGGTAAATTGATTTCTTCCCAAATACCGAATTTGTTAATAAATACTCCCTCGCCTCCGACATAAAGAAAATTCAGATTACTAGTCCAACAACTGTACACTATACTATTTATTTCCCAATTAATTGAATCAACTTTATCATTAGTGATTTTTAGAATTTTTTTATCCTGTGGTGGGTTAAATACTGAAGAGACCGGACAAAAAGCTGTAGTTATTCCGTTTTTATCAACTCCCCAAATATCACTTATTAAAGTTGTCGTTCCGCTCTCTATCTTCTTCCAACTCACCCCATCATAGTGCGCGATGTTCCCGCTGTTGCCTACCGCATACAGGTCACTGCTTGATGTACCCCAGAGTTTGTTGATTGAAACAGGTGTGCAAATCGGCGAAGATTGATTCTGTCCATTCCACTTTACAACTTGTGAACCATATGATTCTGTCCATTCCACTTTACAACTTGTGAACCATACATCCCAATCCAAACATCATTTGGCCCAAATGCATAAATTGATTTTGCGGGATAGGAATCAGTATGTTGCTGACCACAAAATGTGTAAAACTGAATCTTCTTCAACTCCCACTCCACCCCATCCCAATGCACAGCATTATACGTTGTATAGCCGTTATGGCTGCTGTCCCTAATACTTATCTCTCCAACTGCCCAGATATTATTTTCGTCTATTATTGCCACATCATAAAGCGCACTACTCCCAATATCCCCAAACTCCCACGTCTGCCACGTAAAGTTATGCCTGGTGGTATCCATAGTGGTTACTTTTTTCTTTCCGGCGGAGACCGGGGCGGTTTTGCTGCTTATGGCAAGGAGTTCGTAGGTGTATTCTTTATTTGGTAACAGTCCTGCATCTACAATTATGGTATCAGGAGGTAGTGCGGCAAAGCGCCAAATGGTGCTGTCGTTCCTGTTCAGCGCAAAGCTAAATCCGCTTCCGAAATTGGCTGTCTTAACGTTAAGCCAGGCTTCGGTACAGGAGGCGTCTTCAATAGTAAAAGAGAATTCAGGTTTAGGGTCAGGCGCAGTCGGCTGCTTGCAGGCAGGGACTGCCAAAAGAACGAGGAGAAAAAGCAGTAAATTCCATAGGGATGGAACATCCCTTAGGGGAAGAGAGAAAACTAAACAGCGCATATCACGGTTAACCCCCTCCGTCAGGGGAGGAGAAAACTTTCCGCGCGCCAATATCAACCAGCGCCTTATGCCAAATATAAATGAGGATTTCATCGGGCCTCCGGGTTTTT
>JABWCL010000003.1 GCA_013360295.1 Ignavibacteriaceae bacterium
ATCTGCTGATCGTAAGGGCGTCCGATTGTCAGGTTTGACTGAGCCAGGCTGTGTCCACCTAAAATGACCAAAAATACAAATAATAAATACTTCTTAATTCTCACCTAAAAAGTCCTGTAAAATATTTCAAACAATAAAGTTAAATAATATTTTTAACATCCCCAATTCAATTATTTCATCCGGGAGTCAAAAATCCTTCGCTTCATTCTTGTGTTTACCCAGAGAAAGGGCAATAAAAAGCTGACCGTAAGGTACACCCCAAGGCCAATTGCCAACTCTGAAGTATTGAAAACATTGTATTCTGACAGATTTAGCCGGATAAAGAGGGTGTATCCAGGGAAAGTTAATACCGCTGCTAAGATTATCACGCAAATGAAACCCACACTGAGGAAGTATGTGATGTAAATCATACGAATAAGTCGAAGATTTCTTAGTACCAGCAAAACAGGGGCAAATAACTTCTGGAAATGGATATTAAGTTGATCATACAGTCCTGCAAGGAAAATAGCAATAATAAATATTAAAATACCCATTCCCCAAAGAAGGTATTCTTTAAACTGCTCAAGGTATCCGACAGACTTCAGCAACAGATCCTTCTCAAATTGAGTATCTTCCACGCCGGGTGATTCTTTCAAATTTGAGTTCAGCGATTCAAAAGAACTATCAGAAGTGGATGCGTTAAAAGTGACCACCAGTGTTGCCGGGATTGGATTATAGTCAAGCACACTGTCTATTTCCTCACCAGTTTCTTTAATAAACTTCTCAAGGGCTTTCTCTTTATCAATGTAGTCAATTTTAGCTTTTCCATCGTATGCTAGAATTTCTTCTCTAATCTCTTCTAACTGGTCATCTGTGATGCTGTCACTCAGGAAGATATTAAATCTGAATGCCTGTCTCGTTTCGGACTCCAGGTGAAATGACAGTTTGTAACTAGTAGCTAGCAGCAGGCTCATCAGTAACCCTGTGGATGTCAGAAGTGCTCCAAGGAAAAAGATAAACCTGGTTTTCCCTATCGCACGGAAAGTTTCTTTAAGTATAAAGCGTGTTTTCATTATTTAACTAAAAATTTGACTCATCAATCCATTTGGTGATCTGCCATTTTTGAGAAGTCAGATCCCTCCTGAGTGTTATATTAACCTTCCCATCAAGCCTGAAGATATCATTTGGATTAAAGGTTATTGTAAGATTAAAACCGCGAATGATCGTACTGTAAGAGCTATCCTCAGAAGAAAAAACGATATTGTTCCAGATAAGATCAAGCCTCTCAGTATTTGAAAAAAGCCCGTATGTCACTTTCATTTCCTCATCCTTACCCCATGATATATCTAAGCCCTGATCATAATCCCGGTAGGTGAAAATAAATTCAGGCGCCAGAATTCCGCTGTAGATCGAAGTATCCTTGAATGTATAAGCATACTGAAGATTTCTGAATACTCCGTCGATGGTGGTCTGGTCCGCAAGAGGAGAATTCCCTGAGTCTTCACTAAAATCAAGCCTGGGTGCAAATGGATTATCACAACCAGCGAATAATAAGACCATCATTAAAAACGTATATTTAAAGAAGTTCTTAGAAATAATAGAACCCTTTCATATCACTCCAGGTCAGATAAACTCCCGTTCTGAAGTCAAGCCAACTTATGATTGTCCACGTAAGTCTTTCATCTACAGCCAGTTTCATCTCCAGTTGACCGGTAAACGAGCTGGACTGGCCTTGTTCGGGAATTAATACCGAATACCGCGCGGTAAAACGAAGGGAGTCCCCGTAATTGACTGAGGACGAATCACTGATTGTTATACTAACCGAACTCCCCTCAGCTACCCGTGATATCATATTTCTGAAGAACCGTACTTCCTGCTCTATGCCCCATTCATCGGTGAATACAGGATATGATTCCCTCGCACCGCTTGCAGGATAATAAATATACTTCTGTCGGCCGGTTGATGCCGAGTAAAAACATCTTGCGTAAGCATTTTCATCTTTGGCACGGTAAGCGAGTAAAAAATTTGAGATCAGTACTTCTGGAGTTGTGGCGGGGGGAAAATTATCACTCGAGATATTCGGTTTTTGTGCTTCCCTCGTCTCAAACAGATCGCAGGAGCCCAGGAAAATTGAACAGAAAATTATTGCAGTTATGATTTTTGGCATATCGCGATAAATCTTGGTGATTTTTCATGTTCAAACTTCGCCCCGCTATAATCCCCGTAAAGCTGTATTAAATCAAAACCAGCCTCCGACAGTCCTTCTCTAAGTTCATCATCATAATATAGGCGGACATCCTCACAGTAATTAAAACTCTCTTCTCCGCTTTGCAGAGTGATATGTTTCCTTACCCTGCTGCCACTTATTTCTCGTTTCTGCAAAAGAAAAATTCCGTCGAATTCTTCGCGGCTTTCACTTATAAGATTTCTTGAAAGATGAATGGGATTGAGATAATCAAAAACAAATATCCCGCCCTGATTTAACAATTCGAATGAAGAACGGAAGATAGAAAAATTTTCTTCGGTAGAATGGAAGTATCCAAATGTTGTAAATAGGTTCGTTACAATGTCAAAACCTGACCTTAAGGGAATTCTTCTGAGATCGGCTCTCATTAAACTGAGGGAGATTCCTTTTTGTTCTGAATCTCTTCTCGCTAGTTTTAGCAGGTTATTACTGATGTCAATACCAAAAACTTCAAAACCTTCGCCTGCAAAAATGGCCGCGTGCCTTCCGGCGCCGCAGCCGAGATCTAAAAGCCTGCCGCCTGATTTTATAGCATCCTGAGAAATTATCAATCGGACAAGTTTCTCTGCATCCTCCAGGTTCCGGTGCTTGTATACCTTCAGATAATAATCAGATTCGAACCAGGTTCTAAACCACTCATCTCTCATAATTCGACCCGGTTAAGCACTGCCCTGCCGATTGTAGCTTCGTCTGCAAATTCAAGGTCACCACCAATAGGGATGCCTCTTGCCAGCCGGGTAACCCTGATCTCTCTGTCTTTAAGCAATTTGTATATGTGCAGCGATGTAGCTTCACCCTCCGTATCCGGATTCAGAGCCAGAATAATTTCCTGAACAGGGTTGTTCTCAACCCTCACCATCAACTCCTCTATCTTCAGGTCCTCGTGAGTAACTCCGTTCAGCGGAGACAAAACACCCCCTAAAACATGGTATACTCCCTGGAATTCGTTACTCTTCTCAATGGCGATTACATCGTTAATCTCTTCAACTACACAAATGATCTTGTCGTCTCTTTTGGTGCTCGAGCATATCTCACAAAGCTCGTGCTCTGTAATATTGAAGCACCGACTGCAATAGTGGAGCTTAAGTTTGATATTAGTAAGCGACTCAATAAACCTGTCGAAATCTTCCTGGTGCGAGCGCAACAAATGCAGTACAAGACGCTGAGCCGTTTTCCTCCCTATCCCGGGAAACCGGGAGAATTCCTCAATAGCGATTCGTAATGGATCCGAGATTATCAAATCAGAATCCCGGTATATTTAGTCCCGGAGGTATCATCCCCTTAGCGACCTTTCCCATTTCCGCTTCAGCCATTTTATTGGCGGAACTCAGCGCTTTGTTGACCGCCGCTACAATGAGATCCTCAAGAATTTCTTTATCTTCCGCTACGATCACCGACGGGTCAATCTCAATCCTCACTAACTCTTTGCTGCCATTAGCGATAGCCTTCACCATACCGCCTCCCGACTCTTCAGTTACTGTTTTATTAGCCAGTTCCTGCTGGACTTTTTGCATCTCTTCCTGCATCTTCTGCACTTGCTTAAGCATTCCTTGCATTCCGCCTTTCATAAGTTTCCTTTCTTGGATAAGAATTATATAATTGTCAATAAAAATGCAAATATAAAATAATTACTTCTTTTTTTATATTTTGCTAATGGCATTGTGTGTAAATTTTCACAACTTTTAATTTCGTTAAATTTCATAATAATTAATGTTCAAATATTTACCTCCGGATTCCGTGGTATACCATTCTCAAAAGCTGAAGTTTAAAGGGCTCGACAAGGTATTTCAGCAAATAAACGAACTGGTCTCAAAATATATAGCCGGATTTTCAATTAACCCTGATTCTGCCGGCAATATCGAAAACCTCTTGTCAGGTACTTCAATCAGTCTTAAGGATAGGCCAAACTTATATGTGTGTGTCCAGAATAACCATAATGAAAAGACCTCGGGAATATTTCACACCGGAAGATATTCCCCTTTCCTGGTTCCTGTGTATGATTATCTGATAGAAGGGACCGGAGATAAAATCAGCGAGAACCTCCTCTTTGCATCAGGGCTTTTCTCTCCCGGAGAGATACGACAACTGAACAGGGTAACAAGCAAAGTGAATGTTATTCTTAAATCTTTTTTTGAACGTCGTGAAATTTTATTGGTCGAGTGGATGTTGAAATTCCGAATCCAGGGACAAAAAATCCAAATGATACCGGAATTTAATCCATTAACATTAAAATTACTTAATCCGGGGAGTCCCGATTTACTGAATTTTGCTTATACTAAATCATTAAATTTCAAAAAATATTCTTTTTTCATATTAGAGGCGATTTATCATAATGACTAAATACGGATATAATACTATCACTGTTGTCGTAGTGTTATCTATAGTTTTGATTATTCTTGGGATGATGTGGGATCATCAGGTCTTCAGGATCGTCAGTATTTCACTCGCCGTTTTAATGTTAGTCTTCACATTTAATTTTTTCAGGGATCCTGAAAGAAAAACCCCGGAAGGCGAAGATATTATCGTCTCCCCTGCCGACGGCAAAATAATTCTCATCAAGACTGTTGAAGAAAACAAATATCTGAAGTCCCGGGGTACTCAGGTTTCTGTTTTTATGTCACCGCTGAATGTCCACGTTAACAGAATTCCGATTGACGGGACAGTAGAGTTCATAGAGTACGTCAGGGGTGAGTATATTGCCGCTTTCGAGGATAAAGCCTCGGAACGAAATGAACGCTCTGAACTTGGCATACTCTCTAAATACGGAAAAGTGTTTTTCACTCAGGTAGCAGGTTTTGTCGCCAGGCGAATTGTATATGATTTGAAAATTGACCAGAAAGTTAAAATGGGAGAACGATTCGGCATGATTAAATTCGGAAGCCGTGTAGACGTTATTGTACCCGATGGCTGGAAAGTAACTGTTAAAAACGGAGAAATCGTTAAAGCCGGGGAAACAATTCTCTTCCAGAGAAACGCAGAGTAATAAATTGAATAATCTTTCTATCAAAAGAGCAATTCCGAATCTTTTTACGTTTGGTTCAATGGGGTTAGGGTTTCTCTCACTAATCAGGGCTAGTGACGGAGATTTTAGAATGTCAGCAATACTGATCTTTGTTGCGGCAATTTTTGATGCTCTCGATGGTTTAAGCGCGCGTCTCACTAAAACCAGCAACAGATTTGGCGTCGAACTTGATTCATTAGCTGATATTGTAAGTTTTGGAGTAGCTCCGTCCTATCTGCTGTACCACCATACATTCAATCAAATGGGAAATGCGGGACTGGTACTTTCGTTTCTGCCAATGCTCGCAGGAGGTTTCAGACTTGCACGTTTTAATACCGACCTTCAGGGATTCGATAAAAAAGCCTTTTCCGGATTACCGATTCCAAGCGCGGCTATGACACTCGCTGCATTCATTCTGACCTTCGGAGAGAACGGATTTCTGCCAAATGACTTTCAGGTTTATCTTGTAATTCTCGTCCTTCTTATTTCGGGACTGATGGTGAGTAATGTCCGTTACCCCAAACTTCCCTCTTTTAACAAACGAGGAGTAAAAGAAGAACCGGTCTTTTTTGTACTTTTAATTATTGCGGTAATTTCTCTTTTTGTGATCGGACTTAAGGTGCTCTTCTATGTCTTTGTTTTGGTAGTCCTATTTGGTATTTTTAACCACATTTATAATTTCTTTTTCATCAAACGTAATTAACTACAGGCAATAGTGTGTATCACGTTACAGTAACTGTAAAACGCAGGCCAGTAATTTTAGACCCGCAGGGTAAAGCTGTTGAACAAGGGGCAAGATTACTCGGATTTAAGAATATATCTAACGTTAGAATTGATCGCCTTATTGAATTTACTATTCAGTCAGAGGATCAGGATGCGGCAAATGAAGAAGCCCGCCAGCTCTGTACGAAATTACTCACTAATCCAATTATGGAAGATTACGAGCTGAAGATCAGTAAAATATGAAAAAGCCCGTTATTGGAGTGGTCGTTTTTCCGGGGTCAAACTGTGATCACGACGCATATCACGTATTTAAACACATTTTAGGTGAAGATACAAGGTTTCTCTGGCATAAGGAGAGGCTTACTAAGGGATATGATATAATTATACTTCCGGGAGGATTCTCGTATGGTGATTACCTGAGAACAGGCGCCATTGCCAGGTTTTCCCCAATTATGGAGGACGTAATGGCCTTCGCTGAAAAAGGGGGTGTGGTTATGGGTATCTGCAACGGTTTCCAGATTCTCACTGAATCAGGACTTCTCCCCGGTGTGCTTGTCAGAAACCAATCCCTGAGATTCGTCTGTAAGGATACATTTCTCAAAATCACCAACTATGATTCTGCTTTTACGTCAGGCATTAGGGAAAAACAGGTACTAAGGATACCTGTTGCACACGGTGACGGCTCTTACTTTGCGCCGCCGGATGTTCTTGCTGAGATAGAAGGGAACAACCAGGTTGTTTTCAGATATTCGGATGAATCAGGAAATATCACTGCTGATTCTAATCCTAATGGTTCTTTGGGTAATATTGCCGGAATTATTAATAAAAGAGGCAATGTGCTTGGAATGATGCCACACCCTGAAAGGTGCTCCGATAATACTTTGGGGAACGACAGCGGCATTGATATATTTAAATCGCTTATAAAAAATTTAATGTAGTTCGAGGTTATTATGTTTGCTAATTTTGGTTTTATGGAAATAGCGATAATAGTATTAATTTTATTAGTACTGTTCGGCGCGAAGAAAATTCCGGAACTCGCTCAGGGGATAGGAAAGGGTATGAAAGAATTTAAAAAAGCCCTTAAAGACGAGGATACTGATCAAAACAAAAAAATAGATAAATAGGAATCAAACCTATGTTCTCCAATATTGGTGCTGGTGAATTACTTGTCGTCGGATTGATCGCATTATTGATCTTCGGGCCAAAAAAACTTCCTGAACTCTTCCGCGGCTTTGGAAAAAGTATGCGCGAATTTCAGAAAGCAGTACGCGATGTCGAGGATGAAATCAAAAGCTCAGTCGATATCCCCGGCCCGGACAAGAAGAACGAAAATAATAAGCCCAAATCCTGACACCCATTGAATCCTTTTCCTCACTATTCCTCACACAAGGAAAAATTAAAATTATTATCATCCGGTTCCCTTAATCTTGAAGAGAACGTCCGTCAATTTATTGGCAGGATCGAACAAAATATCCACCTCAATTGTTATCTTCAGGTTTATAAAGAAGAAGCAATTGCACGCGCACAGGAAATCAGTAATAAAATTACCAATGGAACAGGCGGTAAAGCTGCTGGTATGGTCGTTGCAATAAAAGATGTATTATCCATAAAGGATAAAGTCACCTCTTCAGGATCAAAAATTCTCTCCGGATTTTTACCACTGTATACGGCGACCGCTGTTCAGAGACTCATTGATGAAGACGCAATTATTATTGGTAAAACAAACTGCGACGAATTCGCGATGGGATCTTCTAATGAGAATTCGGCATTTGGGAAAGTCCTTAACCCGGTAGATGAGTCTTGTGTACCGGGAGGATCAAGCGGCGGTTCAGCGGCAGCTGTTACTGCCGGATTATGCGACGCAGCCCTTGGAACAGATACAGGCGGGTCAATCAGACAGCCGGCTGCTTTCTGTGGAATATTCGGGTTAAAGCCTACATATTCCCGTGTTTCGCGGTACGGCCTCACTGCCTTCGCTTCCTCCTTTGATACGATCGGTCCAATGACAAATAATCTTTATGACCTTGCGTTAATTCTCGAACTTATTGCGGGAACAGATGAAAGAGATGCGAGCAGTGCTCCTCTGCCTGTACCCCGCTATTCGGTCAATCTGACTTCTGAAGAAAAACTTACAATAGCAATCCCGCGTGAATATTTCACCGCAGGTTTGCAAAGCGAGATACGTGATAAGGTTGAAGAATTAAAAAGTTTTCTCTCCGTACAAGGTTATGATGTTATAGATGTTGACCTTCCGATGACTGAGTACGCGATTGCAGCCTACTATGTCCTTATTACCGCCGAGGCGTCATCCAACCTGGCAAGGTATGACGGAGCCAGATATGGATTCCGCACCGCCACTTCCGGCAATATATCGGATATGTATACTCAATCCAGAACTGAGGGTTTGGGGAAAGAAGTAAAACGAAGGATAGTACTCGGGACTTATGTGCTCTCTTCAGGATATTATGATGCATATTACGCCAAAGCACAAAAGATCAGAAGGCTTATTAAAGAAGATTTTGACAAGGCTTTCCAAAAGGCTGATATCATTCTAACACCCACAACACCAACAACAGCATTCAAATTGGGGGAAAAATCAGATAATCCGCTCGAAATGTATCTCAGTGACATCTACACAACCGGCGCGAACCTCGCCGGCATTCCGGGAATAAGCATCCCTTTGGGGAAAGACAGCCGGGGTTTACCGATCGGAATTCAATTTTTAACCAAACAATTTAATGAGGAAAACTTACTAAAGTTTTCTAATTTTGTAGTTCAGAATTTTAAATCTTAATAAAAGAATAATGAAAGAGGCTTATGAGTATTCTTGTAAATAATAAAACACGTCTCGTTGTTCAGGGAATCACCGGCGGAGAAGGTTCATTTCACTCCCTTCAGATGATTGAATACGGAACAAAAGTCGTTGCCGGGGTTACACCCGGAAAAGGTGGCACTGTATTCGAAGGAGTTCCGGTGTTTAACACTGTAGCCGATGCTGTGAAAAATCAGAAAGCAAACACTTCTGTAATCTTTGTGCCTCCGGCTTTTGCTGCCGACGCCATTCTCGAAGCAGCTAATGCCGGTATTAAAGTCATTATCTGTATCACAGAGGGTATTCCTGCTGCTGACATGATGAATGTCTATAACTCAATTAAAGGTAAAGATATCACCCTGGTCGGCCCTAACTGCCCCGGAGTAATCTCCCCCGGTCAGGCCAAAGTGGGCATAATGCCCGGATTTATTCATAAAAAGGGACGTATCGGCGTCGTATCAAGAAGCGGAACATTGACCTACGAGGCAGTTAAACAGCTAACCGATCAGAATCTCGGACAGTCTACCTGTGTCGGTATCGGCGGTGATCCGGTAATCGGATCAAAGTTCGTGGATATCATTAAACTTTTTAATGAGGACAAAGACACTGACGGTATTATTATGATTGGTGAAATCGGAGGTACCGCGGAAGAAGAAGCCGCCGAATTTATTAAAAAGAATGTTAAAAAACCGGTCGTTGGTTTTATCGCCGGCAGGACTGCCCCTCCAGGACGCCGTATGGGTCATGCCGGAGCAATAATTTCTGGCGGAAAAGGTACTGCTGCTGAAAAAATGGCTGCAATGAAAAAAGCCGGAATTATGGTTGTTGAATCTCCCGCAGAAATGGGGATCACAATGGCTAAGGCAATAGCAAAGCTTAAAGCAAAAAATGCTCCGGCGAAAAAAGCAGCAGCACAAAAAACTACACAACCGAAAACTACACCAAAGAAAAAAGCTGTTGCCAAGAAAGCCGTTTCTAAATCGAAAATTAAATCAAAAACTAAAAAATAAAGGATATCAGTTTGGGTAACAAAACACTCGCAATAATCAAACCTGACGCAGTCAGGAGAAATAATATTGGTCAGATCATCGCTATGATTACTGACGCCGGATTTAAAATAAATGGCCTCAGAATGACACAATTAAGTAAAGAATCTGCAATGAAGTTCTATGAGGTACATAAAGAAAGGCCGTTCTATAACGACCTGGTTGAATTTATGACTTCAGGCCCCTGTGTCCCCATCGCGCTCGAAAAAGAAAATGCCGTGGCCGAATTCCGTAAATTGATCGGCGCTACCGATCCGGCTCAAGCGGATGAGGGTACTATTCGTAAGAAATATGCCGCGAGCAAAGCAGAGAATGCTGTCCACGGTTCCGACTCTGATGAGAATGCGGATAAAGAGATCGCGCATTTCTTTGCCGGGGAATCGCTTCTCTGATTATGAATTTCCGAAGATGGAGGACTGAGAGTTCTTCAGTTAAATTTGAGAACGATTACTGGAGTTATTACATTGATCAGTTCTCCATCGAAAACGGAATCAGCGGGGATTATCATTACGTTCATACTGAGGGATCTACTATAATCGTTCCGGTTCTACCTGACAAAAATTTTCTCCTTATCAACCAGTACCGGTACCTAAATAAAAAGTCAGGAATAGAATTCCCTTGCGGGGGAGTTAAACGCGGACTTACTCCGGATGAGAACGCACAAAAAGAATTACGCGAAGAAACCGGTTATCTCGCCAGAAACCTTACCAAAGTCGGAGAGTTTACTCCTTTCACCGGAGCAGCTGATGAGATCTCTCACGTCTTCGTTGCACGAGACCTTGAATATGCTCCGCTGCAGATGGATGCCACTGAGGATATCGAAATCCTTATTTGCTCCCGTAAAAAAGTTGAAGAATTTATAAAAACAAATCAGATGTGGGATGGTTTGAGCCTGGCTGCCTGGTCACTGACGAATCACCTTTTTGATGAATAATATGAAAATAAGAATCATTCTAACCACTCTTATATCACTTCTCTGGTTGCCGGTTATCACTCCTCAGACTTTACAGACCGGTGCAGATGTCTTCCTTAGTGAAATCCCCCAACTTGTTGCGAATAAACGACTTGGCGTTGTCACCAACCATACAGCTTTAGTGGGCGGTAAAGTCCACATTGTTGATACTCTGCACAAAATATTAAGCATCACCACCCTTTTTGGGCCTGAGCACGGTATCAGAGGCGATGCCCCAGCCGGAGATCATATCGATGATTCGAGAGATCCGCGAACCGGCATCCCTGTTTATTCTCTGTACGGTAAACATCGAAAACCAACAGCGGAAATGCTCCGGAATGTCGACATCCTGCTCTTCGATATTCAGGATGTAGGAGCAAGATTTTACACATATATTTCCACTTTATATCACTGTGTTGAGTCTGCATCAGAAAATAATCTTCCCTTAATAGTCCTCGACCGCCCTAATCCATTAGGGGGCGAACTGGTTGAGGGCCCGATAATTAAAAAAGAGTTTTATTCGTTTGTCGGAATCACAGAACTTCCGATTGTTCACGGAATGACCGTAGGTGAATTAGCACTTTACTTTAACGATATCATCAAAGAGAAATCAGGTAGGTCGGCAGAAATCAGGGTCATTAAAATGAAAGGCTGGTCGCGCGGCAAACCATTCGTGGAATACGGATTAGATTTTGTAAAACCCTCCCCAAATCTGGCAGATATTAACTCTATATTGGTTTATCCCGGCACCTGCCTGCTTGAAGCAACTAACGTTTCTGAGGGGCGCGGAACCGAGACACCATTTTCGGTTTACGGGGCGCCATTTATAAATCCGGAGGAGTTGATTCATCAGTTGGAATTGAAAGGCACGGTTGGAGTTGAGTTAAAGCCTGCTGAATTTATTCCGGGAGATATTCCCGGAATGGCAGTCAATCCTAAACATGAAGGACAAAAGTGTTTCGGAGTTAAAATGAGAGTTACTGATCCGGTAACTTTCCGACCGGTGAGATTCGGGCTGCTATTGCTTTCAACTCTGAATCAATTATACCCGGGTAAATTTAGTATAACCAGGGACCGGTTCAACCGGTTATGCGGAGATAATAACATTTATGAACTAATTACCAGTAACGCCTCCGCTGAAAAAATTTTCAACTCTTCAGATACCGGCATACAGGAATTCAAAGAAAAAAGAATTAAATATTTACTTTATTAATCAGGATAGAAATGAAAAGAATAATCTTCCCTCTTTTACTTGCAGGATTGCTTGCCGGCTGCGGCGACAATACTGATAAACCCAAAGAATCACAGAGTGCGGATACCTTCGCCTTTGATTCTTCGGCATTAAAAACAGTGCCTCTGGCAGCAGACGAAATAAAAGATGTCTCGCTGGCATATGAACTTGCACCAGGAACAAAATTCCGTTATAGGCTGACTTCGATAACCGAAGATAAACAGAGTATAGTTGCTGATACCACCATCAGTCAAACTGTCCTTCAGACAATGAGTTATCTAATTGACGCGGAAATCAAGGAAGTCGATCAATCAAAAGTTTTTGAAGTTGAACTTAAATTCGCGCAAATTGGCGTGAATGCTGATGTAAACGGAAATAAGGTTACATACCGCTCGGGGACAAAACTTGATTCGGCTGATAAAGAAAAGTACACTGAGTATGAAGCTATGATTAACACCCCTTTTTCGGCACGGGTAGACCGGTATGGAGAGATACTCGAAATTCTGAGGGCTGACAGGATCGCGAATAAAGCTCTGGAAATGAGAGGCTATCAGGACTCACTCTCTTCCGTTGAAAAAAAGAATTACCAGCTGGACCTTATCGAAGGCGCTCTGAAACCTGTAGTCAATCAGATTTTCAGAAAACTTACTGATCGCAAGGTCTCTAAAGATTCAACCTGGCAAATGCTACAGCAGCCGGTAGAACTCCCAATTTTCAGACTTAATAACCTGCATCAGTATAAGGTCACGGGATTTGAAAAGTATAACGAAAATAAAATTGCTGTCATTGACGTTGAGTTGATTTCGAATATTGTAGTATCACCCGAGGCAAAAAGAAACGGTGTCACGGTAACAAAACCGAGTTATTCCGGTACCGGCAAGTTCTACTTCAATGTGGATAAAAAACTCTTTCAGAAAGTCACAACTCGCACTGACCTTCATCTTACAATGGAAATGATGGCACCCACCCCTTCAGGGATGAGAAAAGTCAAACGAATCCAGAATGCCGTCACCCGAAATATTTTAGAATTACTTTAAAATGAAAAAAGCCGCCAGAAATGAGCGGCTCTTTTTTTCTTAGAAAATATTTTCTATCCCTCTGCCGGAGCTTTCTTCACAACAATTTTTGATCCTTCGATGTGAGTTACTACTACCTTCTCCCCTTTATCAATGTAATCTCCCTCCGTAACAACATCATAGCGACTCCCCTCAATCATAATATTTCCGGCAGGCCTCAGAGGAGTTATAGTATTGCCTGTAGCTCCCATCAAGACATTTTCAATTTTTGATGTACTAGTATTGTCATGACCTTCCAGCTGATCGGCTAACACAAGTTTACTAAAGTTACGCGACTTTGGAAGATAACGGAATATGATCGCGAAGATTAAAATTCCGGTTACCAGGGACCCTGCCAATTGAATAATGGCGGAATAGAGGAGATTGTCGACAAAATAGAATTCTGTATTGAGCAAAGAGAAAAATATGGAACCTATAATAAGAAGTATACCAAGAATTCCCGCGATGCCGAAACCCGGTATTACAAAAATTTCAACAATAAGCAGAACGACCCCCGTCACAAAAATCAGAATCTCCATTATCGAAGCGAGTTCCAAAATGTAAGATGAGCCAAAGAATAATGTTAAAGCTATTAGTGCCGCGGTTCCCGGCAGACCCCAGCCCGGAGTCTTAATCTCTGTGAACATCCCTACTAAACCGATCATAATAAGCAACGATGAAATGATGGGATTGTTCAGAAACCGGACAACTTTCTCTGCCCAGTTCGTCTCAAGGTAAACAAACTGATAATCCTTAAATCCAAATGCAGCGGGGATAGCGCCTTTCCTGTCAATAATTGTATCACAAACACCGTATTTAACTGCTTCTTCTGACGTAAGAGTGATTAATTTCTTATCATCGTCCAGGCTGTCCACAATAACGGTTTCATCCACCATCCCCTCAGCCACATCAGTGCGTCGTCCGTTGCGCTCGGCGGTTGAACGCATCTCTGAACGCATATAACTTTGGTATTTTTCTCCCTGTTTCTGGCCGGTCTGATCCACCACAGTGGTTGCGCCTATACTGGCGCCTTTTGCCATAGCGATCTTTTTGCAGGAGAGAGTAATGAGCGCTCCAGCGGAAATTGCTCTTTTATTCACATACGCAATAGTTAAAACCTTTGAATCGAGTATCAGATCTTTCAGTTGAGTAGCCGCATCAACCCTGCCGCCGAAAGTGTTTATTTCAAAGATTATCGCGGCAGCGTTATTTTTTTCAGCTTCCGTTATCACCCGTTTAATGTGTGGTACCAGCCCAAGATCAATATCATCCTGAATGTAGGCATAGTAGATTTTCGCTTTTTGGGCGCTAACTTCTTGCGCAGAGAAAAATACAATTAAAGAAATCAGGAATAGGTTTAGTAAAAATAACGGGAATTTCATAACGGGGGCTCTAATGCTTTTTTAATTCGTCTTCTAAAATTAAGTGACCGAGCTTGTCCCGTTTTACCTGCAGGTATTTGTAATTAAAGTCGTTCGGCTCAATTTCAATCGGGACACGCTCTACTATCTGAAGTCCATACCCTTCCAAACCAACGACTTTCTTCGGGTTGTTAGTAAGTAAACGTATTTTTCTGACTCCGAGAGATAATAATATCTGGGCACCGATACCATAATCGCGCAGATCAGGCTTGAAACCCAGGTTTTCGTTTGCTTCGACTGTGTCTAAACCCTGATCCTGAAGTACATAGGCTTTCAATTTGTTTTCCAGCCCAATGCCTCTCCCCTCCTGTCTCATATAAACCAGGAGGCCTTTTCCTTCCTTATTGATTTTATCAAGCGCTGCGTTCAACTGGTCGTGACAATCACAACGGAGGGAATGGAAAATATCGCCAGTAAAACATTCAGAGTGCATCCTGACGAGTACCGGTTCGTTGCCATCTATCTCACCTTTTACCAGGGCAACGTGTTCCTTTCCATCCTGAAGGCTCTTAAACATATAAAGACGAAAATCTCCGTGTTTTGTAGGTAAATCGACACCAACGGTTCTTTCAACCAAAGTCTCTTTTCTAAGGCGGTATTCAATTAGATGCTGAACAGTGAGTACCTTAAGATTAAACCGGGTAGCAATCTCCAGAAGATCAGGAAGCCTCGCCATATTACCGTCTTCTTTTAGTATTTCGCATAAGACTCCCGCCGGCTTTAGACCTGCAAGTTTACACAGATCCACGACGGCTTCTGTATGGCCGGCACGCCTAAGTACACCGCCCTCTATTGACTTTAGAGGGAAGATATGTCCCGGCACCGCAAAATCTTCATTTTTCGCCCCCTCATCAATCAGCTTTCTGATTGTGATCGCCCTGTCTGAGGCAGAGATACCGGTGGTAGTACCCTCAACGGCATCGACCGTAACAGTAAACTGAGTGCCATGGATCGCTGAATTATCTGCAACCATCATTGGTAAGCCAAGCCTGTCGAGATCACTCTCGATCATAGGCACACAGACCATTCCCCTTCCGTGAGTTATCATAAAATTAACCTTCTCAGGGGTCACTGACTCAGCAGAGCAAACGAAATCACCTTCATTCTCCCTCTCTTCATCATCAACCACAATGAGGATATTGCCTTTACGGAATTCCTCTATGGCTTCATCAACCGTGCAATACATAAAAGTTCAGTAATTAGGTTGAAGCCTTTGAAACGACTACATTAATCGCGGATTTATCAAATTTCATTTTTACGTTATCTGCGACCTGGAGAAGGACAATGTTATCTTCGATTCCTGCGACCGTACCGTGAAGCCCGCCACTGGTAATCACTTTATCGCCTTTTTGAATCGCACCAAGCATCTTGTCTCTTTCCTTCTGACGTTTCTGCTGGGGCCTGATAATCATAAAATAAAAAATTGCGAAAATTGCAGCGAACATAATGAGAGTACTCATCATCCCGCCGCCTGGGTCTGCTTGTGCAAATGATACCTGTTGTGCTATAATTAAAGCCACTAATCCTCCGGACTAAGTTTATTTGATATTTTGTTTATTATTTCTTTTTTCCAAATTGAAAAATCTCCGTTTAAAATCCTCATTCTCGCCTGCTTCACTAAATCAAGATAAAAGTATAAATTATGAATAGACGCAAGCTCAAGAGCAAGTATCTCATCGGCATTAAACAAATGCCGCAAATATCCCCTGGTATAATTCATGCAGGTATAACAGCCACAATCCTTACTCACCGGATTGAAATCTTGTTTATACCTCGCGTTCTTCATTGAAACAACCCCGTCCCAGGTGAATAAATATGCATTGCGTCCATTTCTTGTGGGCATCACGCAATCGAACATATCAATTCCCCTTTCAATAGATTCCAGAATATTTTCCGGTTTTCCCACTCCCATAAGATATCGGGGCTTATCAGCAGGCATAAAATCTGTTACGTGATCAGTTGTTTTATACATCATCTCAGCGGGTTCTCCTACCGCAAGTCCGCCTACTGCGTAACCGTCAAAACCTATCTCTACAAGTCCCCTTGCGCATCGTTCCCGCAAGTCGTTATATACACTCCCCTGAACAATGCCAAATAAATATTGGCTGAAGCCGTATAGAGGCGGGTGTTTCGCGAAAGCTTCTTTATTAAGCACAGCCCATTCCAGAGTCAATTCGGTTGATTTACGTGCGTATTCATAATCACACGGATAACTGGTGCATTCATCAAGAACCATCATGATATCCGACCCGATATTTCTCTGAATCCTGATCACTGTCTCAGGACTGAAGAAATGCCGTGATCCGTCAATATGTGATTTAAATTCAACGCCTGTTTTTGAGATTTTCCGTAACTCCGCCAGGCTGTGAACCTGGAATCCTCCGCTGTCTGTAAGGATCGGACGGTCCCAGTTCATAAATTTATGAAGCCCTCCTGCTTTGTTCAGCGTATCCTCCCCGGGACGCAGATAAAGATGATAGGTGTTGCCGAGAATTATCTGAGCATCTATCACCTCTTTCAGCATTTGCTGATTCACTGCTTTAACGCTGGCTTGAGTGCCAACCGGCATAAAGATCGGAGTCTCTATCTTTCCATGGTCAGTGAAGATTATCCCCGCACGGGCTTTAGTGTATTTATCTGTTGCTAATAAATCGAAACGCAAAATCATTTAAAATTATATAACTAATTAAGTTACGGCAAAATAATTAATCCTTCAACTCAAAAAACGGGATACCTGCCATGGGAAGCCTCGTCATTCAATGAAAGGACAAAGCATTTTCTCAATCTCGGGAAAAATGGACTGTGACCAAATGAAATTCAAATTCACCCTTCTTTGCAGTTCAATTAAGACTATTTTCTTGTTACAGATGGCTCTCCGCGCCCCAAAATCCTCATTTCTGCTTATATTTGGAGAAAGAATATCGAATTTATTAACGTTGGCTAAAAAGAAAATAGTAATACTCGGTCCTGCCCCCCCATACAGGGGAGGAAATTCACTTTTCGTTTCACACCTGTTTAAAGTGCTAAAAACGGATTTCGAAGTTGTAATTTATAATTATGAATTGCTCTATCCTTCATTCCTCTTCCCCGGTACTACCCAGTACGACGAGAGTAAAAAGACAATTATTGAAGTTTCAGGAAAGAGGATAGTTAATTCAATAAATCCGATTAACTGGGTTACGACTGCCATCAGTTTAAAGAAAGAAAAAGCGGATTTAATAGTATTTGACTGGTGGCATCCGTTTTTTAGCTTTTGCCATTTTTCAATCTCCTTTTTGCTTAAGAAGTTTTATAAAAATAAAATCCTCTTCATAACCGAAAACATCAGGTCACATGAAGACAGCTTTATTGAAGGTATCCTTACAAAGATTGGTCTGAGAAATGCGGCTTCGTTTTTAGCGCTTTCCAATATTGTGGAAAACGGATTAAAAGAATTGAGTGCCGGAAAAAGGATATACAGAAGCGAACTGCCTATTTATGACTGCTACCAGATGGATGAATACAAAAGACAGGATATAAGAAAAGGGTTAGGCTATGAAACACAAGATAAAGTACTCCTCTTTTTTGGCTATATCCGACACTATAAAGGACTGGATATCCTGCTGAATGCTATGCCATCGCTGATTGAATATGATAAGAGCATTAAACTGCTCGTTGTTGGAGAATTCTATCAGGATAGTGATAAATATTTCGGTCATGTTAAAGAATTGAATATATCCGGTAACGTACAGTTTATTGCCAAATATGTTCCAAATGAAGATGTTGGAAACTATTACTCTGCCGCAGATCTGGTTGTGCTTCCATACAGAAGCGCCACACAAAGCGGAATTCTGAATATCGCCTACGGATTCACTAAACCGGTACTTGTTACCAACGTTGGCGGATTGGGTGAATTCGTGGAACAAGAGAAAACCGGCATTATAATAAATCCTGATTCGCCAGATGAGATTCTCGAAGGCGTGAAGACTTTCTTCCGGTTAACAGAATCAGTTGATTTTGAAAACAATATCAGAAATTTCGTTGCTTCTCCGAAATTCAATAATTTACCGGAAGTTTTTTCCCAGATAATTAATGATAGTGAAAAATGATTTTGAAATCTGATTGCAGGCACTTTCCCGGAGACCGGCCCTGCTACCTTAATAAAACTCAGAATTTGACCTGTGATAATTGTTCACATTATGAAAAGTTCAAGGAAAGAATCCTCATCATTAAGCTGGACGCTGTGGGAGATGTTCTGCGTACAACTAGCCTTCTACCCTCACTTAAACTAAAATACCCGGATTCACATATTACCTGGATCACCAGGAAAAATGCATTATCAATTTTCCGGAATGACCCGAACGTAAACAGGATTATCGCCTACGAGGACACTGATGCAGTTCTCACAGCGCTGACCGAGGAATTTGAGCTTTTATATCATCCGGACGCATCTAAATTCAGTGCGAAACTGGCTGAGTCCGCTTTATCAAAACAAAAACTTGGATACGGTATCTCTAAAGTTGGAGTAATATATCCATATAACAAAGAGGCAACTGAGTGGTATGAGATGGGGGCTTTCGATAACCTTAAAAAGAAAAACAAAAAGTCTTACCAGCAAATCATACATGAAATTTGTCAGGTTGAATTCAGCGGTGGTGAAATCAGGATATTTCTCACGGATGAAGAAAAAGAATTTTCCAGACAGTTTGCCCATCAGTATAAACTCAATCGATTCTCTCATATATTGGGCCTTAACACCGGCGCCGGAGGAAGATGGGAATTGAAACAGTGGAGGTTTGAGGGTTACGTTGATCTTATCAATCGTGTTAAGAATAAACCGGGTCTGGGAATACTTCTGTACGGCGGTCCCGAAGAAGAGGATAGAAATGATAAGCTTTCAAAACTATTCCCGAATATTATCAATACCGGATCAAATAATGATCTCCGTGGGTTTTTCAGTCTCGTAAATTTGTGCAATGATTTTGTTACCGGTGACACTCTCGGGCTTCATGTGGCCACAGCATTAAAGAAAAATATTGTCTGTCTTTTTGGTCCGACTTCCTTTAACGAGATTCACGATTATGGAAGGATACAGAAAATCTATCCTGATATGGATTGCCTGGTGTGTTATAAAATGAAGTGTGATTTCGTTCCGAATTGTATGGACAAGATTTCAACAGAGCAGATTTTATCGGCTCTTGCGCAAGTAAATCCTATCTATTCCTGAATTTTAGAACAACCTGCTTACTTTCGCGGTCAATAACCAGGTCTTTGATATTCTCAGATGACTTAAATAGGTCAACCATATTCAGCTCTTTACGTTCACTCTGGACACCTGATTCACTTCTCTCCTTCTTGGCCTTCCGTAGGAAATCACTGAAGGTGGGCTTTGGCTCTTCTTTGGTTACCCTCGCGAAGCTGCCAGGTAATGTTGTCGATTTCTCCTCGGGTTTTACCGGTTCCGACGAAGGTTTCAGCAGTTCCCCCTTAAAGAAAGGATGATCTTCGACTACCCCAGTTGCTGTTTGTTTTCGAATATCCCTGGTCATTTTTTCCCTCACCTCGGCAACATTCGAGTCAAGATCTTCGGCTGTGATTTTAACCATTCTTCGCATCTGCATACTTCTGTCAACCGGTCCGAAACTGGGTGTTCCCGGGTCGTTATCAAGGATGGTCTCATCAAAAACAAAAATTAGCTCAGCATAAACTCTGTCATTTATGTTCAGGACTTCATTTGCTTCAAGGTCGAATGCGTAAGTTTCCGTATAGTTTACTTCTCCGAAACTCCGGAGCGTGGAAAGCAGCCCGATTTGCTGAACCTTAAACCTGAGATCAGGGACAAATTCCAGATCACCATAGTCCTGTAATTCTCTTAAGGCATAAACAGGATCAAAATATATAACCTCTTTTTGACCGTTAACATTTACGATCAGTCCATATTTCACTAACGCAACGTTGAAGCCGTCAAAATTAGTGAGAAGCCGGTATGCTATAAGCGATTTAGGCTTACCGTCGAGAACATACCGGCAAACTTCATTATAATGAATTGGAATTGCCTTTTTAACCGATGTATCTTTATTGATTAAAAAGAAGTTATTAAACAGGTCAAATTTGTTTATCGAGTAAACAAAGATGTCGTTCTTCTTAACGTCCAGCGTTTCTAATATCATAAGTGTATTTTAAGATATTACGCCCAGAAAATCAATCCCATCTCGTGAGAATTAACCATTATTTCGTGCTTCGGTAAAATTCTGATGGTGTAGCCCTGCAATCCGGTGACGGTGCAAACTGCACTTCCGGTGAATTCATACACCCCGTCCACACCAACTTTTGATCCCTTCATATTGATGAAGGAATTGCGGGAGGGGTCATCGAGTTCATCGAAAGGACCATAATAGATCTGGACATCCACATCCTTTGGAGATAATGCTCCAAGATATACTTTTGCGTTTACTTTAAGTTCGTCGCCGACCATAAGGTCTTTTTTAGAAGCTGAACTGTTCATCTCCACAATTCGAATGGATGAAAAATTATTCCTGAGCATCTCTTTCCATTCGTTAATTTTCTTAGCATTTGCCCAGCTGCTTCCTTTCAGTATCGTCAGCTTTTCATAGGCAGGGAGATAATATTTATTTGTATATTCTTTGACCATTCTGCTCGTATTGAACTGAGGGGAAAGAGTCTTGATGCTCGCCTTCATCTTGCTTATCCATCGCCTTGGCAGTTTATCATCGCCCCTTTCATAGAACATTGGAATGATCTCTTTCTCAAGAGTATTATACAGCATTCGGGATTCGATTTCATCCTGGTATTCGGTTTCTTCATAATCCTCGCCGTTACCAATCCTCCATCCGACTGAAGGTTCGTAAGCTTCATCCCACCAACCATCAAGTATTGAAAAATTGAGTCCGCCGTTAGCGATTATCTTCATCCCCGAGGTTCCGCTGGCTTCGAGGGGGCGCCTCGGATTATTGAGCCAGATATCGCAGCCTTCAACGAGATAGCGGGCAACATTCATATCATAATTTTCTATAAAGACCACTTTACGTCTGAAAACTTCTTCATTAGCGATCTGGTAAATTTCCTGGATTAGCCTCTTCCCTTCCTCATCCTTTGGATGTGCTTTACCGCTGATTATTAATTGGACAGGGGCAGAAGTATTACTCAACAGATCCGCAAGCCGCTCGATATCGCGGAATATCAGTTTCGCTCTTTTATAAGTTGCAAACCTTCTTGCAAAACCAATGGTAAGTGCGGAAGGGTCCAGTATTTCTGCCGCGAGTTTGATTTCCTGCTCGCTGCCTCCCCTTGCTTTCACCTGCTTAACCAGTCTTCTCCTCGCGAAAGCAACAAGACGTTCGCGTCTTCTTTCATGCGTACGCCATAACTCAACATCAGGGATCTTTTCGATTCGTTGCCATGGTTCGGTTAAGGAAGGATCTTGAGACCATGTTTCGCCGAGATACTGGAAAAACAATTCATCCATCTCCCTTGACAGATGCGAACGAATATGCACACCATTGGTTACATAATCAATTGGTATCTCATTAAAGGGAATTTCCTTAAAGCCATTAGCCCATAATTTCCTGGAGACAACAGAGTGAAGTTTACTTACACCGTTGATATAACAGGCTGTGTTCATAGCAAGATGAGCCATATTAAATACACTTGAAGGTCGGTCTTTACTGATCGTGCCCAGTGCATAAAAATCTTTATCGCTGATTCCAAGCTGATTTCTGTAATAATCAGCAAAATATTTTTCAACGAGATCATTCGAAAATACGTCAATCCCCGCGGGAACAGGAGTGTGCGTGGTGAATATATTTGAATAGAATCCAATTTCTTTTGCTTCGCTGAATGAAAGGTTCTCTTTCTGCATCAGGTTTCGGATCTTCTCCAGCGCCATGAATGCCGAATGCCCTTCATTCATATGGCAAATGACATTTTTCTTCCCAAGCGCCATCATAGTCCTGAAACCACCTATTCCAAGAATCATCTCCTGCTGAATTCTTGTTTCGATGTTACCGCCGTAGAGTGTCTCCGTGATTTTTCTGTCCTGGGGATTGTTCTGGGATATATTTGTATCCAGTAAATATAACGGTGTTCTGCCGACATCAATTCTCCAGACGCGGAAGTACACTTCTCTTCCCGGAAAAGTAACTGAAAGCACCAGAGGATTTTTCTCTTTATCGAAAACAGGCTTCATCGGAAGGTTTTCAAAATCATTAATCTCATAGCGCTCCTGCTGCCAGCCGTCAGTTGTAAGGTACTGTTGGAAGTATCCCTCCTTGTATAAGAGTCCCACGCCTGTTAGCGGTAATCCTAAATCGCTGGCGGATTTTAAATGATCCCCTGATAAGACCCCAAGTCCGCCTGAATATGTCTGAAGGCATTCGCTCAAACCAAATTCCGCGGAAAAATAAACAATGCTGAGGTCTTTCACATTACTGTTCTGTTTCTGATACCAGGCTGCTGATTCAAGGTAATTTTTTAAGTTAGCTGATAGTTTATTCACTCTCGAAACAAATCCCTCGTCATTGGCCAGTTCTTCCAGCCTCGTCTGGCTGACTTTTCCCAGCAGCAAAACGGGATTATGATGTGTATCATCCCACAACTCACGGTCTATTCGCCGGAATAACTGCTGGGTATCCTGGTTCCAGGCCCAATGTAAGTTATAAGCAAGTTCTCTTAATTCTTTTAATTTCTCAGGAATTGCAGGTAAAACCTGGAATTTCCCTCTGAACCGATTCATTCATTCTCCAATAAGTCACAAAAAATATAATAACTTGGTAATATACTAAATGGCGCTAAAAATTCACGGAAAGCCAGAGTTAAATTTTGGGGTGGTTCCGGTCAAAAAAAAAGCTGCCCCAAACCAATGAGACAGCTTCAAAGAGGAAATCAGAAACTTACTTCAGCATGACCATTTTTTTGATGTCGCTGTAATTCAGATTATTACCTTTGGCTTTAAGTTCATAGAAGTAAATACCACTGGTAATATTAGCGACTGAGAGTGCCGCCGAAGAAAATTCAACCTGGTAGTTGCCAGCCTTTTGAGTTTGGTTAACCAGTTCAGCAACCGATTCTCCCAGGAGGTTGTAAACCACTATGCGAACATCGGCATCAACCGGTAATCCGTAATTAATGATGGTTGAAGGATTAAACGGATTGGGGTAATTCTGACCTAAATAAAAACTATTTGGCCTTTCACCTGTTGAAAGTAAACCGTCTTTAATTCCGGTGAGCGGTCCGGTAGAATACGCAATAGCCGCAACATTCGGCACTCCAAGTGAGCCGATCATTGTGCCAGCGCCTGTGGATGTATTGATCTGGAAAAGATCATTATTCGCGGCCGTAGTACCTTTGATGCCATATAAGTTTCCGGCTTCATCAAATTCGATATCGTTGGTAACGACACCAAATCCTGTAATACCAACTACTGAAGTATCACCTGTTCCAAGGTTGACCTTCAGGATACGGTCTCTTCCCGTTCCGACCGGTCTGTAAACGGCAGCCCACATCTCATTTGTTGTTGGATGGAATGCTATCGAGGAGACATTTGATTTGATGGAATCAATATATGTCAGATTACCGTTATTGAGATCAATTTTATAAACAACACCGGTACGCTGGGCAATAAATAAAGTACCGCTTGTATCGAACGCGCATGAGGTTACGTTTGCAAACGGCAGATCATACATTTTGTATGCATCTCCGCCAGCCGCATTAACTCTCACCAGGGTCGATGTGGATGTCGCGTTAACAACTCCGTACATAACATTAGTTTTGTAATTAACCGCAAGAGCGGACAAATCCGCATATGTGCTTGGGCCCAGCACAGAAGCCGCGCCCGAAACCTTATTTATAGTGAGAACATTTCCGGACTTGACTGCTCCATACATCTGTCTTTCCGTGACGGGAGTAATTATATATCCCTTGGCTGTCAGTGGGAAATACTCAGTGCCGGTGGAAGCATTCATTCTCAGAGAATCTTCATATAACCGGTGCTGTGTTGGTTCAAACAAGACCTTAATCATTAAAGTATCGTAACTGCTGACAGTAACCGGGAAATTATGCGTGCTAACAACACGGAACTCTGACTGTCTGGTGTTCATGGATGTAATAATGAAATCAGTATCACCGTAATTAGCAATAACGGCGGTAAGTGTATCACTGACACGCCCCACTTCCACCGGTTCATAAACCAGTTTTTCATTAACTCTGAAAACAGATACTCCGGGGTAAGGGATCAGCCTGACTTCTCCCCACCAGGTAGCCCAGGTATTAAGAGAAACGACATACTCACCGAACATCCAAATATTCGTCTGGTCTACCGGATCTACCTGGATACCGTTATAATCTCCCCATCTGTTTCTGCCGGATTGAAAATCTTTCTGATAATTCGCTAAACCGTATTTAAGCGGATATGATTTCGAAAAACCTGGAGGATCGGTAGCAAGTTTCGTGGAATAGTAAGCCCCGGCATAGGCGGTGTCACCTGAGCGCGAGTATTTGGCGACAATGTTATGGTTCTTATCAATTTCAATAGCGGGATAGAAATACCAAAAGCCTGGCGCGCCGAAGAATGACTGCTCAGCAACAGTATTTGTTGCAGTATTAATCTTAGTGTAATGAATAGTAGAATAATTACCATTCGAAGGATTGGATGTGGCGTGTATGGCATACAAAAATCCGTCTCTGAATTTTGGTTCATTTCTTATCGCTGATCCGCCTCCCTCAAGTCTGAGGGCACCACCCCCCAATTGGTTTGGATTTGGGGCGTTACCATAATTTGAAACAGGCACATTTACTCCGGTCATGGAAGGAGTTGTAAGGACGTCCTTTATTCTGTAGACTGAGAAAAAGTTTCCGCCTCCGCTAGGGGCATGAATCAGGAAGTAGTCACCTGATTCAGTATACATAACTGAGGGGCGAACGTTGAAAACCCGGCTGGCTAACTGATGCGGATACCGGATATCCCAAAGATCATTCCAGGTAACAGCGCCGGCGCTGCTGAGCAACTGAGCCTTAGGGATTATACGGATCTTTACATACTGGAAGCCTCCGCCAAAGGAAAACTGGTTTGAGGTTATATAAATTGCATTCTGGTCGAATCCAACTCCCTGGTAATCACCCCACGCGTTTGTATTGGTTGTTCCATTTAAAGTCGACGGAAGCAGCCAGTTATACCACGTTCCTGTTGGAATTGAATCATCAGAGACTGAAACCAGAAATGATGCCTGCTGCAAAGCATCATCCTGATCCAGCCAAACCATTATCCATCTCTTGGAGAAATGATCATAGAGTACTTTGGGATCAAAGACACTAAGTCCGCTGGCAACGTTTGAATAAAAATTATCTGCATCAACGGTTATTACGTGATTCCCTTTTTTATCCCAGATTGCAAAAGAAGAATTAACGGTAGCCATAATATGGGTTGGACCAACCGCGCAATAAGGATCAGGCGGAATGCTATTCGTCTGATTAATGCCATTAAAACTTCTTAACAATAGCGTGAGGGCGGTGTCCAGATTTTCCGCGTTAGCAGCCCTATCCTCTGTATATAACTTCAGGGGGTCAATGCTGCTTCCACCCTCAGGTATATACATAGGATCTGGATTGTAACTGTGTTTGTTAAAAAACCTTTCCTCTTTAGGTGGATTAACTATAACACGCTCAAATGTACCGACGTTTATCGATACACCGGATGCGACTGAACCGGCTGCCGGTCCCTGGTATAACTGTCCGAAGACAGTAAATGCAAAGGCAACTATCAGTAATAGACCTTTTCTCATCAATGACCTCCATGATAATTAATTAATAAGTAATAATAATTTTAATATATGACTTTTTTGGAATAAATTGCATACCTTTCAGAGGTAATAAAAATTTTCTCCAAGATAACATATATACTACTTTAAACAGGAAAAGAAATGAATAAATTCAATCTGAAAAAAGTACAGGACATATTAATTAATTCCGGGCTCGAAGCGTGGTTATTTTTCGATTTCAGGGGTTCAAATGACCTCGCGCTGAGCATACTGGATTTCAAGTCAGACGCACATCTTACACGCCGTTTTTTCTACCTGATCCCCGCAAAAGGTGATCCGGTTAAAATAGTTCACGCCATTGAGGCGCATAATCTTGCTCATCTCCCCGGTACTGAGAAAAAGTATTCGAGTTATAAATCACTTCATATTTTTCTCGCTGAGGCTCTCGCCGGCAAAAAACAAGTCGCGATGGAGTACTCACCTATGAATTCGATCCCATACGTCTCAAAAGTAGACGGTGGAACCATTGAACTGATCCGGAGCTTCGGAGTTGATATAGTATCCAGCGCGGATCTGATTACCCTGTTTGATGCTGTCTGGACCGATGAACAGTACAGTAATAACATCCCCGTCGGGAAAGCATTAGTTGAGATTGTTAAATTGAGTGTGGAGTTTATGAAATCCCGCCTCTCGGAAGGTTCTTCTCTAACGGAATATGATGTTCAGCAGTTCATCATGAAAGAGTTTGAAAAAAGAGAATACTTTACTGATCACCCGCCGATTGTAGGAGTGAATGAAAATGCCGCCAATCCGCATTATGCCCCGACAGCTGAAGTTTGTAAACCTGTCAGAAAAGGTGACCTTATACTGATTGACCTCTGGGCAAAGGATACTAAACTGGAGAACTCGGTTTGGTCAGACATTACCTGGATGACTTATGCCGGTGAAAAGGTCCCTGAAAGAATTGAAAAAGTTTTTAATATCGTCAGAGATGCAAGGGATGCAGCGCTGCAGTTTGTAACCGACCGCTTTAATAAAGGCATGGAAGTTCGGGGATGGGAGATTGATGAGTGCTCAAGGAAATACATCACTGATGCCGGATATGGCGAATACTTTATTCACAGGACAGGACATTCAATCACCACCTCTCTTCATGGCAGCGGTCCACATCTGGATAATTTTGAAACCAAGGATGAGAGGAAAATTCTTCCTTCGACTTCATTCTCCATTGAACCCGGGATATATTTACCGGGTGACTTTGGTATAAGATGTGAGATAGATGTATTCGTTCATCCTGACGGCAGAGTTGAATACACCGGAGGTGAGAAGCAAAAGGAAATTATCTGTTTCTGAGTTTCAGTTGAGTTAATCCGCCGTTTAACCGGCGGATTAACTTTGATAATTGTTAAAAATCCATTCCGCGCATATTTTTCTTTCCCCTTTTCAGGATCATCTCCTGAAGGTCTTTCCTGAATTCACGCTCAAAAACGATAAATTTTGCCAGTTCTTCTTCGGTTAAAATATTTCTTAATTCAGAGATATAACCTGACCTGAGGGCATGCATCTGCTTCTCTTTTTCCACGTACTGGTTTATTAACTCTTTTGTTTTCTCCTTGTCCGGTTTCTTCTCAAGCCGCTTCATCCTTAAAACAAGACTATCTATCTGGGACGTTATTTCCCGTTGTTTATCCCTGAATTCTTTTCTCTTCACAAAAAACTGCACACTGCGAGTCTCATCAAGGTTAAGAACCTCTATCAGTTTGACTTTTTCGTATTCTTCCACACGTTTATGCATATTCGCCTGTCCCCTCATCTGACCGTGCGCTAAAGGAACAAAGAAAATTGCAAGAAGAAGAATTAACAATGACTTTTTCATTTTACTTCTTATAAATTATTTAATAAAAACTCTGCTTCATCTTCTGATAACTCGTTCACCACTTCGGCGGCTTCGATCTGGTATTCTCTCATCACCTGCAGAAGTGCGTCCGAATTATCGCCAGGCAAAACATGGTTGCCTATCTCTTCCTTGAACATTTCATCAATATCCGGATCAGTTCCGGTGAGACTGTTGGCGGCGTAATCATCCAGATATTCATTAAATATTCCCGTCTGACCGGAGTATGAATAATCTATACTACGCGGGCTGTCAACTCCTCTTACGGTTAGCATCAGGATGAGTACTGCTGCCAGGGATGTCATTCCTGAAATCAAATTTGTGCGCAAGGAATTATTCCTGATACGGGTCTGCTTCTCAGAGTGGAATTTTTGCAGCACCAGATCGGAATAATCTTCTCTTATATCTGACCTTTTTGTAAGATCAATAAATCTGTCGATATCATTCTTCGTATTCATAATCATTCATCATTCAAAATTAATTTCATTCATATATTTTTTTACTTTTTCAAATGCATTAAAGTAGTTGGCTTTCAGACCGCCAACTGATTTCCCCGTGATGTCGGCAATTTCCTCATAAGTGAGTTCGTCATAATTCCTCAGGATAAAGACTTCCCTCTGCTTTTCAGGGAGTTTCTGAAGGATCTTATCAAGCATCTCAAGTTTTTGTTTATCCTCAATATTTTTCAGATAATCCATATTCCCGGTCAGTTCTGATTCCGAATCTTCAAAATTAAAGAAACGCTTTATTTTTTTGCTCCTGATCATATTAAGGCTTTTCCTCACGGTGATTCTGTACGCCCAGGTATAAAAACCCGAATTAAACTTAAACGTGTAAAGTTTAGTATATATTGTTATGAGGACTTCCTGTACGATATCATCCGCGTCTGAATGGCTGCCGGTCAGCCTTCTCGCTACCCAATAGATCCTGGAATGATATCTTCTAACGAGCACATCAAACGCACTCTGCTCACCATCAAGAAATCTTTTTATAAGTTCAAAATCAGTTAACTCTTCCGGCATTTTCTTTTAATTAGTTAATTATTAGACAATAGCGCCGGCCGGAGGGTTTAAAGGAATTCACTTTAAACCAATCCGTTTTACGCTGTGTCTAAAATCTGAAAACGAAAATTATTAAAATCAAACTGAAAGGTACAAAATGAAACGATTCGTAATGACAGGTATGGCGCTTTTACTGGTAATTTTATTTGCCGGAAATGCAGAGGCACAGAGAAGATCAGGTTATGGAAGGCAAGTAATGGCTGATGAACTGAACCTCAGTGATACACAGAAGGACCAGATTGACGGGCTCCGCTCAAAACACGATAAAGCAATGATCGACCTGAGAGCTGATCTTCAGAAAGGAATGCTTGAACAGAGAGAACTTATGCGTTCAGGTAATATACAGAAAGATAAATATTTAGCTGCAGTTGAAAAAACCAATAAGATCCGTGAAAAAATGGCACTCGAAAGAGCAAATCACAGAATGGATGTTTACGGATTGTTAGACAAAGATCAGAAAGAAAAATTCGATAGTTTCGTCGGAAACCGTTCAAACTTCGGTGAAGGAAGAGCCTTCAAAAAAGGCGGCAGAGGCAGGTTTGGTGGTCCCGGCGCAGGATACGGTGGAAGAGGCTTCGGACCTTGTTGGTGATTAGTGAGTGATAAAAGCCGGCGCAAGCCGGCTTTTTTTATAAATCACCCTTAAGAGGCCTTAACTCAACTTCTTCACTTACCACACTTCCTTGGTTTTCATAAAGATTCCTGATCATCAGAGCTAATTCTTCAGGCTGCATCATTCTGGAACTGTGCTTTTGTAAAACTGATTCCGGCCATATCGGTGTCGCGGTAGCCCCCGGATAAATATTTACAACCCTGATATTGTATTTTCTAACCTCCTCCCTTAATACTTTGGAATACATCGCAAGACCAGCTTTTGAGGCGGCATAAGCACTGCTATTCGTAAAAACTTTTTTCGCGGCGACGGTAAGAATATTAATAATTGTTCCGCCATTTTGTTCTATCATAAGCGGCAGTACTTTTTTTATACACGCTATTGTGCCTATAAGATTTACCTCTACTATTTGCCTGATTAAATCCATAGGATCGGCCTCGGCAGGAGTAAAAGTTGTTATACCGGCATTATTGATAAGGCATCCGATGCCATACTCACACTTAGTGTTAAGATCAAACGCTTCAATTTCAGGTAAACTACCGATATCAAGTTTTGCTATAGCGACCTGAGTATCAGTGAGCCTGCCTTTAATCTTCTCAAGATTATCATACCTCCGGGCAGTCAGCAACAGAGATGCCCCGTGTGACGCGAAAGATTCAGCCAGTGCTTCACCGATGCCCGAACTCGCGCCGTTTATCCAGATCACACCTTTCTTCACTATTTGGCCTTCTGAAGCTTTATAAGGTTAAGAAATTCCGAGCGGGTTCTGGCGTCATCCTTAAATACTCCGTGCATAGCGCTTGAAGTAGCCGAAGAGTTCTGTTTCTCAACACCGCGCATCATCATGCACATATGATACGCTTCACTAACGACAGCGACACCTTTGGGTGAAAGATATTTATCTATCGTATCGGCGATCTGTTGTGTCATTCTCTCCTGCACCTGCAGCCTGCGAGCAAACACGTCAACAATACGCGGTATCTTGCTTAAACCGACAATCTTACCATCGGGAATATATGCTACGTGTACTTTTCCATAGAACGGGAGCATATGATGTTCACACATGCTATAGAAATCAATGTTATTCACTATGACCATCTCATCATATTTTTCATTAAAGATGGCATTATTTAATACTTCATCTATATCTTTGTGATAACCAGCAGTCAGGAACTCATAAGCCTTAGCAACCCGCTTCGGCGTACTTTTGAGTCCTTCCCTTTCCGGGTCTTCTCCTATCTCGGAGAGAAGTTCAGTTACTAATTTTTTAACTATATCGTGATGCAATTATTCTATCCTTTATATTCTACATAATTGTTTTCAGTTTCATACAGCTTCACCGAATGTAATTTCCCGGCAGGAATTTTACCGGCAAGCTGATTCCATATACCTATACATATATTTTCAGCAGTAGGAATAATTCCTTTCATAAAATCAACATCGAAATTGAAATGCCTGTGATCAACTTTCGCGATAACATTTTCTTTGATAATTTTTTTAAGTTCTTTAAGATCGAGAAGATAACCTGTCCTGGGATCAATCTCTCCGGCAACCACTACCTCAAGAATATAATTGTGACCGTGTCCGTAGGGATTAGCGCACTTATCATAGATCAACTCGTTCTCCTCTTCAGAGAGATCAGGATTGTACAGCCTGTGAGAAGCAGCAAAAACCTCTCTTCGGGTAATATAAATCATTTACTTCCCTGTAACGCTTTTTTTATCTCCTCAACATGACCGGAAACTTTTACCTTAGGAAATATGTGAGATATTTTTCCGTTTTCATCAATGATGAATGTGGTCCTTTCGATTCCCATATATTTTTTTCCATACATACTCTTTTCTTTCCACACTTCGTAGGCCTCAAGCATTTCTTTACTTTCATCGCTTAGCAAATCAAAATTAAGATTATACTTTTCTGCGAACTTTTTGTGAGATGTAACCGAATCCGCGCTTACACCCAACACAACGGCATTCAGTTTTTTAAGCGGTGAAAGTTCATCACGGAAATCACAGGCTTCCTGAGTACACCCCGAAGTCATATCTTTAGGGTAAAAATACAGGACAACCTTAGAGCCTTTGAAATCCTTAAGTGATACTTTTTTATCATCCTGGTTGGGTAAAGTAAATGCAGGGGCTTTTTTTCCGTGTTCTAACATATATGTTTCCTTTATTTAATATTTTGGTAAAGTATTATCTACTTCGTCGCTCCAGGCATCAATGCCTCCGAGCAGATTAATTACGTTTGAGTATCCGTTGCCAGCAAGGTACATGCAGACGTTAAGGCTGCGTGAGCCGTGGTGACAGTAAAAGATTATTTTTTCATCAGGTTTAATGTTTTTTATGTGTGTGTGGAATTCACTCAAAGGCATTAGTTCAGAATCAGGCAGCCTGCAAATCTCGTGTTCCCACCTCTCACGCACATCTATCAGCCTGTAATCAGTTGAGTTTTCCAGTATTTCTTTAACCTGGGATGGCCTGTAATTCTTAATCATTCGAGACTCTTCAGTATTTCCACGATCTTGTCATAAGAAGGTTCCAGTCTGGCATCCTCCAGTATCTCTTCATAAATCACATCCCCGTTTCTGTTTATAACAAAAGCTGACCGCTTTGATACGACTCTGTAATCATACACTCCCGGCACAAAAACCTCCATCAGGCAGTTGTAGGCTGCGGAGACGTCTTTATTAAAATCACTCAATAAGTCGAACCCGATACCCATCGTTTCAGCCCAAGCCTTAAGAGCATAATGGCTGTCAACACTTATTCCTAAAACTTTGGCTTTAAGGTTATTGTAAACATTAAAATTATCCCGGATGTTACACATCTCCTGTGTACAGACACCAGAAAATGCAAAGGGGAAAAACAGCAAAACTACCGGCTCACCTTTAAGTTGGCTTAGCATCACAGGTTCATTATTATGGCTCCTTAACTTAAAATACGGAGCTTTCTTTCCAATAAGACTCATACATATCCTCTATTATTTGTTAAGTAAACCATTTAGTAAATAAAAAAGTTCGTTTTCAGATCAATTTTTCTTTTTTAGTCCAGTAATCGAAACCTTCCTCAAGCTGCTCAAACGAATCAATAATAAATAAGAGTGGCTGGAGATGCCAGACTTCGTATTCCTGGTTAACAATTTTCTCCGGATCAAAATCAATTACTTTTACATTTCCCGAGAGAGCATGCTGCACTTCGTTAAGTGAAGAAATAATTCCCGCGCCGTAAATTCTTCGTCCTTCAGGATTATTGATCAAACCAAACTCTACTGTAAACCAGTGAAACCTCTCAAGCGCAATATGCTGCTCCCCTTTTGCGTTAAGCGCGGCCTGTCCGAATTTCTGGTAAAAGTCAGCGAAATTTTTATTGGTTAATAGTGGCATGTGGCCAAAAATATCGTGAAACATATCAGGAGCAGGGGTGTAATCAAGTTCGTGTTTTCCACGGATATAATCTGTTGAAGGAAAGATACGCTGCCTCAGCAGATCAAAAAAATGTTCCTCGTGGATCAAGCCCGGAACCCTGGCAACTTTCCACCCCGTCGCAGACATAAGCGAACTGCTTAAATCCTTCAAAGCAGGAATTCTGTCCGCGTTAAATCCCATTAGTCGGGTTCCGTCTATGTACTCCTGACATACTCTTCCATCGCAAAGCTGCATTTGCCGGTTGAACAGTTTACTCCAGGTTTCATGGTCTTCCTCGGGATAATCAGGGTACCGGATTTCGTCACCTAAAGGGGCAGGTTCAGTCAATTTCTGAGGAATACACCGTGGGTCAATTCCTTCATTTGCTGCCTTTTCATAAGCGGTCAGGATTTCTTTCTTCTCCATTGATTTCCTTTCAATTGAAATTTTGATTTTTACTTTTCATCGGGATAAATTACGCCTACCGACATTAAATTACAAATATAAATCGTTACAGAAACGTCACCAATTCATTCAATTCTATTCCAAATTTTTCCATCACTTCTTTCTTGATCAGATGAACCAGTACTAGAAAATCCTGCGGCTTCGCGTTTCCCCGGTGAGTCAGTATTGCCGGATTCTTTTGCCAGGCGAATGCCTGACCGATATTCATATTTTTCCAGCCTGTTTTTTCGATCAGCCATCTTACAGGAACCCTCACTGAGTTCTCGTCAATTTTGTTAAAGGAAATATCTGGATATAATTCCAGTAAGGATTCGACCTTGGATACAGGAATTAACGGATTCTCAAAAAACTGCCCGGCATGGTAAAATCCTTTTCCCGGAAACCTGGATTTCCGGTATTCCAGTACTACTTCCCTGTATGATTCAGCGTCCAGATCACTAATCCCCCTGCTTCTCATTATCTGTTTTATTTCCCTGTAGTTCAGATTGGGGGAGTGTACTTTATCCAATACGAATTTTATTCTCGAAATAAAAAACCTGTTCTTTGCTTTAGCGCGGAAAATACTTGAATGATAATCAAACTCACATTCCTCCCGGCTGAGATTTTTTTCCGAAGAAGTCTCCAATTCAAAAACCTTCACCCCGCTTACTCTGTCGCCGATCGCTCTCCCAAAAGACGATTCATTTCTTACTAACGCTCCCCCGACAGATCCCCACACACCGGAAAGGCTTTCCAACCCATATAACTTTTTTTCCGCACACCATTTTAGAAATGTGTCCAGTTTTTCACCTGAGTTTACACCCACAATTGCTTTATCGTCTTCTTCCTCAATTACATCCGCCCCCCTGAATTTATTCACTAAAGTGAGACCACTAAGATTGCCCTGCAAAAGTATCGTTGAACCGCTGCCGATAATCCTGATTTTCCCGCGAAATTCGGTGAGAAGTCGCCTTAATTCCTGCATTTCCGAAATATTCGTAAAAATGCCCAGGGATTCAGCTGCTGATTCAAGGTGCAGAGAGTTGTAGTTTCGCAAAGATGAGTTTTTATAAAGTAACATTTATTAGATTTTGTTTCAGAATAAGAGTGAAAATATGCTTACAAAATAGTAAATTTGTCAATCAAGTATTAATAAAATATTTCTGATGGAAACTCTCCAGTTATTACTCCTTTTTTTAGTTTTTATTTCACTGTCACTCCTGATGTTCTTCAGGAAAATCCCGGCACTGCTAGCATTGCCGCTTATGGCATTTTTTCTCCCCATAATATCCGGAGTTTCCGTTGGTCAGACGATTGAATGGGTAATGGGAATGGGGTCAACCCGGTTAGCTGAAGCCTATACTATCGCGATTTTTGGAAGCATGATCAGCATAATGCTGCAGAAGACGGGAGTCGCCGAGAAGTTTATCAAGACCGGCGCCGAACTTTCGGGTGATAAAGCGTGGAATATTTCAGTTTTTATGCTTGTTCTGGTGATGTTACTCTTCACGACTCTAGGAGGTTTGGGCGCAATTATTATGGTCTCAACTGTCGTACTTCCGATACTGGCTGCCTCCGGGGTAGCTCCTGTCACAGTTGTTGGTATTTTCTTACTCGGACTCAGTATCGGGGGGATCTTAAACGTGGGCAACTGGGCTGTTTACACCAACGTCCTCCACCTCGAAGTAACCGAAGTCAGGTCGTTCGCCCTTGTTATGTTCCTTATAACCTTCCTCGCTGCTTTAGTTTACGTGACAATCGAATTGTACAGGGGCGGTCACGATATTAATGTGAAAAAAATTACTGTTTATTCAATCATTGGTTTTGCGCTTCTTGCAGTACTGTTTTATATCTATCCGCTGATACCCAAAATATATGTAGACACCGTACTCTTTTATCTGTCGGTCTTGTATGCGTTCTTCAAACTCCTTGTAGCGGCTCTGATTATTCTCGTAATGGTTTATTTCCTGATACGAATCTTGCTAAAAAAAGCAACCGATCATATTAGCGGTTTTGCTTACCTGATTCCAATAATTCCATTACTGCTCATCCTGATGTTCGAAATGAACTTCATCGCGGCATTTATAGTAGGCTTGCTTTATGGTTTTCTGACAACATACAGGAAAAACAGCCTGAACATTTTAATCAGGTCAATCCTCGAAGGCGGCAGCGTCGTGATGCCGGCTGTTGCCCTTATGCTCGGGATCGGTATGCTGCTAAATGCGGTGATGGGGCCGAATCTTAATTACAGCGAATTTTATCCGGAAGGATGGCCTGTGCTTCTGCTGCTTAAACCGGTCATTGCAAACATAGTTCCGGAATCTGCATTGACTTATATTTTTATTTTCAGTCTCGCGGCTCCCCTTGCACTCTACCGTGGGCCGCTCAATGTCTGGGGAATGGGATACGGGATCGCTGCAGTGCTTCTGGCAAGTGGGCTCGCACCGGGTGCTATCATGGGCCTTCTCCTCTCCGTTGGCCAGATACAGGGAATTTCCGATCCTACAAACACTCAGAACGTTTGGCTCGCTAATGAAATGAGGATCGATGTCCAGAAAATTTTGTGGAATACTCTCCCCTACACCTGGGCGATTGCTATAATTGGATTGATAATCGCTTCTCTTTTTTATTTTTAATGTATGACAAACAGGATGCAATCATGAGGCAGATAAAAATTGGAATTGATGTCGGCGGTACTTTTACCCACGCGGTGGCTGTAAATATTGCTGACTACAGTATTATTGGTAAATCCTGCGTCCCGACGACTCATAAAGCAGCAGAAGGTGTGGCGAAAGGTGTTGTAGAATCAATGCTGGATCTGATCCGGATCAGCAACATTCATCCCGATGAGGTTATACTGATAGCCCATTCTACCACTCAGGCCACAAACGCATTACTCGAGGGCGATATCGCAAAAGTGGGTATTATCGGGCTCGGAAGAGGGTTCGAGGCAAAGCTGGCGCAGAAACAAATAAATCTTGGCAATATCGAGTTGTCTCCCGGGAAGTTTCTCTACACATATTTCAGGTTCGCCGACACCGGGAAATCATCTTGGAAGGAAAGTGTTCCAGGCCTGATCGCTTCACTGAAAGACGAAGGCGCCGAAGTAATCGTTGCCTCTGAAGTTTTCGGAGTAGATGATACAGCCAATGAAGAATTCGTTGTAACAGAGGCTGAAAAATTGAATTTCCTCTCTACTTCAGCCGGTTCCATATCCAAGTTATACGGGATTCGAGTCCGCACACGCACTGCCGCTATAAATGCGGCGATGATGCCAAAGATGCTTGAGACAGCCAATATGACTGAAAAAGCAGTGAAGGAAAGCGGCATCAATGCACCTCTGATGGTAATGAGATCTGACGGTGGTATTATGGATATCTCTGAGATGAGAAAGCGCCCCATCTTAACTATGCTCTCCGGTCCCGCAGCAGGCGTTGCAGCTGCCCTTATGTATATCAAAGTTTCAGACGGGGTTTTCCTCGAAGTAGGAGGAACATCGACTGACATTTCAGTTATCAAGAACGGTAAACCCCAAATAAAATCCGCACAAATCGGAAAGAACCGTTTATTTCTCAGAACGCTTGATGTCAGAACTCTTGGAATTGCCGGAGGTTCGGTGCCAAGAATCTCGGGAAATAAAGTTATAGATGTCGGCCCGCGTTCGGCACATATAGCAAATCTTAAATATGTTGCATATCATCAGAATATCGACAGCGAATCAATTGAAGTAGAAAAGGTACAGCCGCTGAAAGGTGATCCGTCTGATTACCTCGCTCTTAAAACAAGATTAGGGAATGAACGATTCACAATTTCCCCGACGGAGGCCTCTTACCAGCTGGGACTTGTTTCAGCAGTTGGACACGGTGAAGGAAATAAAGAACTGATCGGTAAAGTTTTTAGTAAGGTTGCCTCACTGTTAAACTCATCTGCCTCCGATCTTGCCGAGCAGATATTAAAGATCAGCGCTCTGAAGATAAAACCCGTTATACTCCAATTGGTTCGAGAATACAAACTTGATCCGGAGTTAATAAGATTCGTCGGCGGAGGAGGCGGCGCTTCGGCTATTGTTCCCTTCACAGGGAATTTTATGAACGTCCCTCACCAGATCGCGGAAAATTGTGAAGTCGTCTCCGCGATAGGCGCAGCGATGGGCATAATAAAAGATTCCGTTGAGCGTAATATTGTCAGCCCGAATGAAAATGATATTCTCTCACTTCGACAGGAAGCAATTAATTCCGTCCTTAAAATGGGAGCCTCACCGGAAAGTATCGAAGTAACGATTGAAATTGATAACCAGAATAAAAAAGTAATCGCGACTGCTTTTGGCTCCTCAGAATTCAAAACAAGTGAGATGGACAAGGCAGCACTTGATGAAAATGGTTTGGCCGCGATTGCCGCGAAATCATTAAGGTGCAAACCTGAACAGGTTAACATTGAAGCAAAAAATGAATTCGTGGGAATCTACACCTATCTGAAAAATAAACCACGTTTTATGTGGTTCGGAGGGGGATCGGAAAAATCTGTAAGAGTAGTGGAAAATGACGGAACTATCAGGCTTCAGGTAAATGACGCGCAGGTAAACACCACTAATAAGAACGGAATTAAAACCCTGATTGGCAGCATCGTCGCGGAAAATACTACCTTCGGGGACGCGGGGGCTTTAGTTCCCGACATATTTATCGTAATCGGAAGAAAGGTTCTGGATCTTTGCGGATTGATCACTGAAAGCCAGATCGTTTCCCTTGCAGAAATAGAAGTAAGAAATTTAAGTGAAAATGATATGCTGATAGTTGTATCGTCAAGGAAAAAATGATGTTTGAAAAAATTAAGAACGAGATCAGATCCGGCCTCATAGTATCGTGCCAGGCCGAAGACGGTGACCCTTTCAATACTCCGGAAGGCGTGACTCTTTTTGCGAGAGCCGCCGTGATGGGCGGAGCGGTTGGAATACGCTCCCGCGAACTGGAAAAAACCGCGATGATCGTTAAACACGTGAACGTCCCGGTCATCGGCCTAACCAAGGCATTATTCAGTGATGGTTTCGTCAGGATCACTGGCAGCTATGCGGAGGTCGAGGCAATACTTAAATCCGGTTGCCATATCGTCGCGATTGATGGGACTTTCCGCGAACGCGAGGGAATCACCGGACCGCAGTTTATTACTAAAGTTAAGGAACGTTTTGGATGTCTAGTGATGGCGGACATTTCTACTTACGATGATGGCATTGCCTGCGCTGATTATGGCGCGGATTTTATTTCTACCACATTAAGCGGATATACTCCTGAGACCAAGTCTCATTCCTCACATAATCCTGATTTCGAGCTGGTAAGGCGTCTGGCATCCCAACTCCCCCAACCCGTGATCGCCGAAGGAAGAGTCAATACACCGGTACATGCGTTGCAAATGCTTGAACTTGGCGCATGGGCTGTCGTTGTTGGAACCGCAATAACCCGTCCAAGAGTTATAACCGAGTGGTATGTTAATAAAATGAAACAATCAGGAGAAAAAATTGAACAGTAAAACAAAAATCGTCTTTGGTACCGATGGCTGGCGCGGTCTGATTAACGAAGAATTGAATAACCAGAATATCGGAAGGGTTGCCGCAGCTTTTGCGTTATATCTTGTTAAGAATACCAGATCGGGTAAGATGGTTAAAGTTGCAATCGGTTACGATGGCAGGCAATACTCCCGGAAATTTGCGGTCCTCTTCTCCAGAGTACTTGCCTCACAAAATATCGAAGTATTCTTCTCCGAGCAGATTATCCCCACTCCCCTGCTCTCCTATTATGTTAGAGCTAATTATCTTGATGCGGGCGTCATGGTTACCGCAAGCCATAATCCGCCTGAGTACAACGGAATAAAATTTAAGGCTTCATATGGCGGGCCTTTCCTCACTGAAGAGACGCACAAAGTGGAATCATACATAGATCGCGAACTCGTGCAGGTAAGCGATAAAAATATTCACCAGGTTGATTTTACCAACATTTATTTTCAGCAAATCGAAAAGATGGTGGACTTTTATTCTATCCGGAAATCGGGAATTAAAGTTCTGATTGATTCGATGGCGGGTGCCGGACAGCAGATGCTTGAGAACATTTTGCTCAAACATCATTGCCCCGCGGAAACGATTTTTAAGTTTGCTGAATCTGATTTTGCCTCACGGCTTCCGGAGCCGATTGAAAAAAATTTAACTCCCTTAAGGGATGAACTGATTGCAAATGGTAATTACGCAATGGGGATTGCTACTGACGGTGATGCAGACAGGGTAGGGATCTTGATGGATAATGGGGAATGGCTCAGCGCTCAGGAGACAATTCTATATTTATCCGACTTCCTGATAAATTATAAAAAACTATCCGGTGATATTGTCAAGACTTCATCAGTGACAGATAAACTGGTCGAACTGACAAATTCGACAGGAAGAGGCCTGCACAATGTACAAGTTGGATTTAAATACATCTGCGAAAAGATGATAACTGAGGATATTCTGTTCGGAGCAGAAGAATCCGGTGGATTCGGTTACAAAAACCATATGCCGGAAAGAGATGGTTTGCTTTCAGGGTTACTAATGACTGAGATGCTGGCTGTTTCTGGTTATTCAAAACTCAGTGAATATGTCAAAGTAAAAAGAAAAGAGTTCGGTGATACATTCTACAAACGAATTGACATGGAATATCATTCTCCTGACAGGAATGATCTCTTGCCTGAACTTTATGGCAAAAATCCTGATGCAATTAACGGTGAGAAAGTAAAGTCAATCCAATCGTTTTATAGCAGCAGGAATGTAATTAACGGACTTAAATTCACTTTCAGAGGGAATGCACGCTGGCTTCTGATAAGATCATCTGAAACGGAACCTCTCCTCAGATTCTACGCTGAGGGTAACAGCAATGAAGATGTTGATAAACTACTTAACATCGGGAAAGACATAATAACAATAAAATAATCCTTCATTATGAGTATCAAACTGACAAATAAAAATGAGATTATTAATTTAATCAATCAGCACGATGGCGAATATGTGATAATAAATAATCCTGAATACATATTCCCCGAAAGAGAGTTTTACCGTCTTGCAGACCGGAACCTTAACCCCCTGAAAATGCTTGATGCCGTCCTTATGGATATGGACGGTACGACAACCACTACAGAGGAATTGTGCATCCATTCGCTTGAATATATGGTTCGGGTTATTTCGGGGCTTGAAAGTCATTTGATCTGGCCAGGGCTTGACCGGACTGAAGACTACCCGCATATTATCGGAAACAGCACTACTAAGCACGTTGAATACCTCATCCAGAAATATCATAAAGGTATTAAGTCTGATAACCTCAGTAAAGCTTATATCTTTGCCGCTCTGTGGACACTGATTTACTCCCAGGATTTAAACAGGGTCAATGAAGTTAAAGTAAACCTGAAGAAGTTCTTGCCTGTTAAGGACTCAGCAGTCTTCGCTTCGATTATTCCGGACAAATCAAATGCCTCGAAAAAAGGATTTGCTGAATTACTGAAATCAGCAGCAAAAAAATTCTATGGAAAACTGCACATTCACGGTAAGGACGATATCGTTCGCGCTTCAATTGACATATACTATCAGCGCTACCACGAAATTCTTCATAGGATAAAAAAAGGCGAATCAGAAAAACTTCAAAAAGAACTCGGACTTGCAACCGGAAAATCACTGATTGAACCAATGCAGGGCACACCGGTCTTTCTCGCTTTAGTGAAAGGGCTTCTCGGAAATGAAGCTGACAAACTTACGGATGAGCTTATATCGGATTATATCAGGAAAGACAAATCCTTTTTGCCTCCTTCTTCAACAGCAGGTATCTGGCAAAAGTTACGCAGACTCGGATTGTATTTCGAAAAACATCCGGTGAAGGTTGCAGTAGTAACGTCTTCAATAATGTACGAAGCAGAAATTGTGTTATCGCAGTTATTCGAAGAAATCAGGAACGTCATCGCTGAGTGGAAAATAAACGCAGCCCGAAAAAAACGGATACTGGAAAGGTTTTCCTCACCACATAATTTTTACGATGCAATAATTACGGCAACAGATTCAAGTGAAATAAGGTTAAAACCGCACAGGGATCTTTATAGTATTGCTCTCTATAAACTTGGAGTACCTAAATCATCCTTTAGGAACGTGATCGGATTCGAGGACAGTGAAAGCGGAACAATAGCCATTCGTGCCGCAGGCGTAGGAAAGAGCATTGCAGTTCCTTTCGCCCATACGCAGGGGCATAATCTCGCTGCTGCGACACTGATCGCAGAAGGCGGACTACCAGAAATAATTATTAAGAATAACATATTTATCAAGCTATAAAAACTTATGAGACCAGACAAAGTTTTCCATCTTATTTCCAATACTCACTGGGACCGTGAATGGAGGTTCCCTTTCCAAAGAAACAGGCAGATGCTTGTTGAGATGATTGATAATGTGATTAATATACTCGAAAAGCATCCTGACTATCGCGCTTTTCATCTCGACAGCCAGAGCATCGTCGTTACTGATTATCTTGAAATAAAACCAAAAAACCGAGACCGGATTACTAAACTAGTAAATGAGAAAAGATTACTGATCGGTCCCTGGTATGTTTTACCGGATGAATTCCTTGTAGGAGGTGAAAATCTTATCCGCAACCTGTTAATCGGTCACAGGATCTGTAAGGATATCGGAAGGGTTTCGAAAATAGGGTATTCCCCTTTTTCCTGGGGACAGATATCACAGCTGCCTCAGCTTTATAATCAATTCGGAATCGAGCTGATAATGTTCTACCGCGGAGTGAATTCACTCGATTCACATAACGCGGAGTTTATTTGGGAGGGTGCTGACGGCACACGCGCGGTTTCTTCCCGCTTCTCTACCTTGCCAAGGTATAATTTTTATTTTCTTATATATCGTCCGGTGATTCATAATGAAACACCTTATGATGTTGAATATAAATGGCAGAGTGGCGGCGTCCCTTTCCATTTTGCGGATAGTTCAATGTACAAAGAAGATTATTTCATGGTAGAGGGACACGGGAAATATTTCCCCGAAAATATAAAAAAATCGGTGGAAGATATTGTCTCCAGACAGGCAGACGACTTTACCACACCCCACGTCATTTGGATGGAGGGGCATGACTCAAGCGGGCCTAATGCTGATACTCTTAAAATACTTGAGGATATTCGCAGGCAATTCCAGAATATGAATGTAATCCACAGTACTCTCGAGGATTATGCGGATGCCGTTATAAACTCGGTGAATATCGAGCAGCTGCCACTGGTAAAAGGTGAAAGAAGAAGCGCACAGTTTGATAACAGAAGCGGTAATTTATACGGATATACAACTTCCGCCCGCATGTACCTCAAACAAAAAAATTATGAAGCGGAAAAATGGCTTCAGTTCTATGCTGAACCGGTTTATAATCTGACTTCTCTTCTGGGTAATGACACGGACAATAATTACCTGAACCTCGCCTGGGACTATCTTGTACAGAATTCCGGACACGATTCCATCGGCGGCTGCAGCCTCGATGAAATACATGAGGATATGATGTGGCGTTATAAACAGGTAATTGAAATATCTCAGGGAGTACTTGAGAAAGGTCTTAAATACTGGATTAAAAATCTCGATCTAAAGGCTTTTAGTTCCTTTACGCCTGCCGGAATAATGCTAAATTTTGTCAATACTCTCCCCTATAAACGTTCAGGAACTTCCGAAATCGTTATTGATATTCCATCTGATCTTGATAAAGGGGATTTTGACATTATCGACGTTAACGGGAAAAAACTCCCGAAAGAGATCAGATCCGTTGATGAAACTCAACCGGTACTCGAACAGTTAACCGACCGTCCGATGTACTTCAGTATGAGAAGGTATTTTGTGACCGTTCAGTGGAAAGATCTTGTTCCTATGGGGATAACTGCTTTCGCTGTCAAACCAAAGAAACTATCTGCTGTTAAACAGCTTGTTTCCACAAAAAATCGAAGCAAAAGAGTCGTAATTGAGAATAACCATCTACGGGTTGTAATTAATAAAAATGGAACTTTTGACCTTCTTTATAAGAAGACGGGGTATGAATACTATTCACTCGGTTATCTGCGAGATGAAGGCGAAGCCGGACACGCATGGGTAAACAAACCGGTTGACCCTATTATAGATTCGCTAAATGGTACTGCCGAGATTGAATTGGAAGAAAAAAATTCTCTCACCGAAAAAGTAAAGATCACTTTGTATCTTGCTCTCCCACTCAACCGTGTGCAGATGTCTCCGCTCTTCCCGAAAAACACCAGGAAAGTAAAAACACCTGTGGAGGTTTTACTTACACTGAATAAGAACGAGGATTTCCTCAGAATAAAATTGAACGTTGAAAGCAGGACGATAAACCATCGGCTTCGATACGTCTTCCCTACTGAATTAAATGTCAGTGCGCATTCTGCTGAAGGCCAGTTCGACGTAGTTAAACGGACAACTTCAAGGCCTGATACAAGCAACTGGATTGAGCAGCCAATGTATGATTTTCCGGCACATCATTTTGTCAGTCTCTTCAACGGGGAAAACGGACTATCTGTCTTCTCTAACGGATTAAAAGAGTATGAAGTAAGTGACGGTCCGGAAAGTGAACTTTCATTCACTCTTCTTCGTGCTTTTACATATATCATTCACCCGAGTTCGAAAGAAGATTACTCTTATCAGCCGGGTAGCCAGTGCCTTGGTCAGCAAACTTTTGATTTCGCGCTATGCCCGCATAATAAAAACTGGGATGAAGCAGGAATCTATAGAAAAGCACTCGAATATTCGCTTCCTCCTTCCGTGGTGCAGTCTGGCATTTCGTTGAATGGCTTTGTCTCCCCAAATTCTTCTCTTGTAAGTATCAATAATGAAAACCTGATTATTAGCTGCCTCAAAAAATCTGAGGATGGAACCGGTTATATTCTGAGAGTTTATAACCCGACTGAAAAAACTATTACCGGCTATATTGAATTCGGCTTAGGAATAAAAAATGCTCAGTATTCAACCCTGGAAGAAATCCGAATATCACGGGTTGATATCGAGAATGGAAATAAAATCTCAGTGAAAGCTGGTTCAAAAAAAATAATTTCAATCTATTTCGAAAAAAAGGATGATTAAAAATGAAAAGTAAAACTATAAAAAATAAATACGGATACTTCAGTGAGGACTATAGGGAGTATGTCATCACGGATCCCAGGACTCCCCGTCCCTGGTTTAACTATGTATGGAATGAGCAAATGATGGGACTCGTGTCTCATACCGGCGGTGGTTTCTCTTTTCTTGATACACCGCGCGATAACAGATTAACCAGAATGAGGTATAACTGCCTTCCCTGGGACCGTCCCGGCAGGTATGTGATCCTGAAAGATGCGCAGTCAGGCAAATACTGGTCACTAAGCTGGGCGCCGACTATAGATTTTAAATACAAGTCTTATGAATGCCGGCACGGACAGGGTTATACTAAGATCATTACCGAGGCTGAAGGAATTAAAGGGGAACTCACCTATTTCATCACCCCCGGATCAAACACGGAAGTCTGGAAGGTGAAACTAACAAACCTTACCAAGCGGGAAAGAAGACTCGAAATCTATTCCTTCGCTGAACTTATGATGGGTAATGCTCTGAATGACATCATCAATCAGCCTAACGACAAACATTTTACAGATATTCACTTTCATAAGGATCAGAGGTCCCTTGTAGCAACCCGCCGTTACTGGGTACTTAACAGAAAAGTTTCAGTAGAACAGCCGAACCTTGACTGGAAATATAATCTGATCTTTACTACGACACTCCCCGTCTCAGGTTTTGATGGCAGCCTTGATAAATTCATTGGGCGCTGGAGATCAGAGTCTAATCCGGTTGCGATTGAAACAGGGAAATTGAGTAATACTGAAATAACCGCAGGCGATCCGGTTGTTGCTCTGCAATCAAAGAAGAAATTGGCTGCTGGAAAGACTCTTGAATTCGCCGTTACGATGACTGTGGTACCTAAGAAGGATAGCATTTTTGAAGATGTCGATTTTCCTATACTTCATTCAGTAGAGAGTCTGGAGAAGGAATTTAATAAGGTCAGATCAGACTGGGACAAGTATTTGTCAAATGTGAAAGTCACAACTCCTGATACCGGAACAAACATTATGCTTAATGTTTGGAATCAGTACCAGGCTGCAGTAACCTTTGATATGGCGCGTAATTCGGGATATTATCACGGCGGATTACTTTTTGGTACAGGCATCAGGGATCAGTTCCAGGATATACTCGGTGTTGTTATTGCTAATCCTGACCGCGTCAGGAAACGCCTGCTGAATGCACTCCGCTTCCAGTTCTCCGACGGATCGACACTTCATAACTTTTTTAAGATCACCGAATGGGGTGAAAAAACCAACCACTCTGACACTCCGCTTTGGATTCCGTTCGGAATTATCGAATACTTAAACGAGACAGCCGATCTGAGTATTCTTGATGAAGTCGTTACGTATTATGATCAGGGGGAAGGGACAGTCTACGAGCATATGGTCAGAGCTATTGATTTTGCTATCTCAGCTGTATCAGAGAGAGGCATCCCAAAAATAATGAACGGCGACTGGAACGATACACTTGATAAAGTTGGCCCGAAAGGTAAAGGCGAAACTATCTGGGGAGCCTTCTTCCTCGCATATGGAATCAAAAAATGTTTTGAATTATTGAATCTCAGAAATGATAACGATGTTAAAGAAAGATGGCAGAGTTACCTGAATGACCTCACCAAAACCCTTGAGAAGATTGCGTGGGACGGAGAATGGTATATTAGAGCCTTCAAAGATGACGGATCCCCGCTCGGTACACATAAAGCCGAACAGGGCAAAATTTTCATCAATTCCCAGACCTGGTCAGTCATCTCAGGTCTCGCTCCCAAAGATAAAGCTGACTCCGCCCTGAATTCAGTTAAAAAATATCTTGCGAAACCTAACGGGATTCAGATTTGCTGGCCTTCATATACAAAAGTTGAAGAAAATGTCGGGCTTATCAGCCGCTGTGTTCCGGGCAAAAAGGAAAACGGCGCTATTTTCAATCATGCCTCCTCTTGGTTTATCCTTGCATCAATAATCAACGGCGATATTGATTTTGCTTACGATATATACACAAGAATGCTCCCGGTAAATTCATCGAAGAGAATTGATGTATATGAGGTTGAGCCGTATGTATTCGCTGAATATGTTACTAGTCCCGACCACCCAACTGAAGGGCAGGCGAGCCATTCCTGGCTCACCGGCACCGCTGTATGGATGTATCGCATAGCTCTCGATCAGATACTTGGATTTAAGACATCCATCGCTGGAATTACAATCGATCCCGCTATTCCATCCCACTGGAAAGAATTCAGGGCAGAACGTGTATTCCGCGGTAAGAGGATTAAATTATTCGTAAAGAATCCGTTCGGCAGAAATAAGGGCTTTACCCAGATTATCGTGAACGGTAAAGTTACTGACTCAAACTTCATCGACACCGAAGTTTACGGCGGAAATGAAATTCACGTTGAAGTAATTCTCTGATTTGGATTTACTCCGGTTTCTTTTTGATATAGGGATCAGGCGTGGACATAACATTATTGTCCACGCCTCCTTTAAGAGTCTCTCGACTCTCTTCCCTTCTATCACCCCTGAACATTTTTTTAGTACCTTAACTTCTTTTATTACCTCGAAGGGTTCGGTGATTCTTCCTGCGTTTACATACAACCTAAAGAAAAAGGATGGCGAAAAATCTTTTTTTCACAAATCAGCTCCGGCAAAAACAGGATACATTTCAGAAGCTTTCAGAAATTTTCCCGGGACAATCAGGACATCCTCCCCTACTCACTCCTTCACCCTTTGGGGTAGGATAACAACAGAAATTGAAAGTTCAAATAACCCATCGTACCCGTTGGGCGGTAGCAGTCCTGTAGGCTGGATGGATCAAAACGTTGATTCATTCGCTTTGCTCATTGGAACAACATTCAACTCGCTGACTTATCTCCACTATCTCGAGAGAACTTTCAATATTCCATATCTCGATCTCTTCTGCTGGCAGGATGATTATTTGCCTGTTGGAGTGAGTGAAGAGGGAGAAGTTAATTTAGAAGAGGTTCCGGGATGCAGTAACGGATTCGAAGAGCTCGAAACCTGGCTTCTTGAAGAACAGAAACTAGCGAAAACTGTTTATGGGGATGTCTGCATTTATTATATTCGTTTAAGTATGTTAAAGTCAATGTCTGAGTCTTTCTTTAAAAATTCATACAAAAAACTCCTTTGCAAAAACCCATATTGCATATGCTGTAATACACGGAAAAATTTTCTGAAAGACCGGGGTTTGATATGAGTTATCATTTATTTGTAGCTGAGTACAATCATATACCAGTGGTGAAGCTAGAAAACAAAAGCACGGGTGAGTATGCCATTATCGCTCTCAGAGGGGCCACACTATTAAAACTGGTGATTCGTACAGGTGAAAAACTTATCGATGTGGTTGACGGTTATTTTGATGTTAAGGAACTTGAATCAGGATCCGCCGCAAGATCGGCCATTATGGTCCCTTTCTCAAATAAGATCGAGAATAACCGGTATGTTTTCGATGATTGCGATTATCAACTCTCCGAAACTCCAACTCCTCCGATGATGCACGGATTCTTAAGAAATATGGATACAGAAATAAAAGAAAAATATGATTGCTCAAGCCACTGTAAAGTTGTTCTAACCAACAGCGGAATTAGAAAAGATACTTTCCCCGGTTATCCTTTTGATCTCTCAACGGATATCATATTTGAACTTTTTGAGAATAGACTGAATCTTGAAATAAGATCAAAGAACAAAAGCACAAAACCGGCTCCTTATTTTACCGGCTGGCACCCATATTTCAAAATCGGGAGTACGCCTGTAAACGATCATATCATCTGCCTTGAATCAGAGACCATAATCTCAACTGACGCCAATTATCTTCCCCTCCCCGGTAATGAAGCTTATCTAAAAATTGGATTAGCAGATCCGCGTTGCTTTTCTTCCAGGAAAAAACCGGTAGAGCGAAGAATTAACGATAAGATCATAAACTACTGTTATACCTCTATTGAGCCTGATTCTGACGGAAGGATTAAAGCAGAACTTATTTCAGAGTCTGAAAACACTAAGCTAAAATTATCGCATACTGGTAAAGTGTTCTACATATTTACAGGGGATGGTTTACCCATTAGGCCCCGTAATTCGATCGCCCTGGAACCGGTGGAGTTGATGACAAATGCATTTAACAGGAGTGAACACACAATGGATATACGCCTCCTGCCTGAAGAATCCAAAACTTTTTTCTGCTCACTTGAATGGAGTCCCCTGAAATGATAAGCCGAAGGTTTAAGTATCTCCCCTTTTTATTCATATTCATTCTTTCAGTTACTTACACAGTTGCACAGGAAAAGAAAATGGTTCCGTCTGTACTTGGCTCTGAAAGAGTAAAATTCAGAGAAAGAACTGATGCTGTCGTTGAGAAAACTTCTTCTCTCGGACTGGCAGATTCCACGGAAGGGAAATATCAGGAGGCATTCTGGCTGGCGCAGCTCTCGCTTAAAAGGAATGATAAAGTTTTTATGATCCTGCAACGAAGTTTTGACTATTATCCTATTGCCACTGGCGGATTCAGGCGGGCATTACTGGAAGCTGCATACACACTTTATCCCGATTCATTCAACGCACGCATTGATACAATGATCAGAACAGAGAATGAAGCAAAACTTTTCGCGATGATGTCCCACTATCTTGTGAGGGGCGGAGGTGATAAAAAGAGAATTTATGCGCTTCTGAATAGCCGCTTCACCCAATGGGAGAGTAATCCAATCCTGAGTTCACTCGCTCTTTATCTAACCGGACGCAGATATGCAAAGTCGCCCCCTTTGGAAGGACTACTTAAAACAGATGTTTACAAAGGCAGGCTGATTATTTATTCAATCCAAAGGCCGGATAGAAATTACCCGGGAATAGCAATTATACGCCTTCCGGATTCGAACTTTCTTCTGGAGAACTCCGGGAAATTATTTTATATAAAACAGTTAGCCCGCTCCATCTCGAATCTTCCGGGATATATTACAAACGGAAATACACCCACAGGGGTCTTTTCTGTTCAGGGTACCGCCATATCGGAAAATATTTTTATCGGACCTACACTGAACCTGCAAACCATATTACCGTTCGAGGATTCTACGCAAAAATTTATGAACAATGCAGCCTTTGCGGGGAAGGAATTTACAGAGCAACTTTATAATTCATTACTCCCCGAATTGTGGACGAATTCACCAATGATCTTTGAAGCATTCAGAGCTGGAAAAGCCGGAAGAAATGAAATTATTGCGCACGGAACCACCATTGATGTCTCGTTTTATAAAGATGAGCTATATTATCCAAACACCCCTTCATTAGGCTGCTTATGCGCTCCCGAGATATGGTCGGAAGAAACGGGTGAATTGATATCGAGCGAACAACTCCGGCTGATGGACGCGCTTAAGAGCTATGATCTGAGCAATGCTCTTCTGATTGTCGTAGAAACGGATGATCAGAAGAAGCCAGTAGATCCCGAAGAAATCGAAAGATTGATTAGAGGATCAAACAGTTCCAAGTAGTTTGGTAGGACATTCTATTTTGAATAGCAAAAAATAATAAATGAAAAAGTAAGGTCGCTGAGTAGTCCGCGCATCTTCTCATTTTTCAACACTGCGGGGACGTATCGAAGCACCGCCGTACCCTGCCAGTATGTCAGGGCTTTTTATATTTAGTTAAAAGTGAAAATGAAGCCGGATTTTTTGTAAATGTATTGCTCAGTCTGCCAAGCCCTTCTATTTGGAGTTCCATAGTATCTCCTGGAATGATCCACACAGGGCTGAAACTCTCGTTTTTAGACTTCGCCTCAAGCGCCCAAGTTCCGTTAAGTTCGAGATAGCAACCGGTACCAACAGTTCCGGATCCGATAATATCACCCGGTTGCAGGGTAACGCCATACGCAGCTCTTTCAATTATCTCGGCAAACGTCCAGTTCATATCAGCGACATTCCCTTCGGAAACCTGTTTACCATTATGATACGCTGTCATCCGGAGATTGTACTTCTTACCGAATTCTGTGTTGACGGCGTTTGCTTCCAATTCATCCATCGTAACGAGGTAAGGACCGAATGATGTCGCGAAATCTTTCCCTTTTGCCGGGCCAAGATTAAGTTTCATTTCTTCCATCTGGAGGTGACGGGCGGATATATCATTCATTACCATCATTCCGGCAATATATTTATCGGCTTCGTGCGATTGAATATTCCTGCATTTTTTTGATATAACTATCGCACATTCAAGTTCAAAATCCAATCTGACAAAATGGTCGTCTTCAAGCATTATTTCCCCTTCACCGTAAACTGCGTGATGATTTGTAAAGTAGAACACTGGGAACATATCAAATTCAGGTATCATCTCTACTCCGCGATTTCTCCTCGCAGTTGCTACGTGCTGCCTGAACGCATATCCGTCGCGGCAGGAAGCCGGTGAAGGTACTGGTGACAACAAGTGAACATCTTCACGTTTCAGTTCAGGCAACAGCCCCTTTTCCTGATATTCCGACTCGATTCTTTTCAGACTTTCGAAAGACTTATCCCAGTCATTTAGCGCTTCCTTCAAAGTAACCGGGCAATCAATCCCTGTCTTTACTTTGGCTTCCGCGGTATTTATAATTGCTCCGCCTGAGAAAATACCAAGGCGGTCGCTCCCATTATCATTAAAGCTGACTAATTTCATATCGAAACCGGAAATTTGTGAACTACTTCAGAAATAACATTCATCGCGAACTCTGTCTCTTCAATTGTTCCGGAGTTTATCCTTACTCCGTTAGGGATGCCGAATGTCTTAACATGTCGGAGTATTAATCCCCTGTTCATGCATTCTAATGTGAAGGAGGCTGCGGTGTCCTCATCCTTAAACAACATTAAAAAGAAGTTCGCTGAGGATTCAGTTGTCAGTATTCCCAACTCTCTACATTTATCTTCGAGCATCTTCAATGAAATTTTATTCAGTTCCATTGTTTTTCTGAAGTACTCATCATCCTTCAGCGCGCCCTCAGCGGCCGCCTGGGCTAGCATATTCGGCTCGAAAGGAAGTTTAACATTATAAAGTGTTTTAATCAGTTCTTCATCCCCGAACGCTACCCCCAGCCTTATTCCGGCTAATCCAAAACTCTTTGAAAATGTACGAAGTACAATTACATTCGGTAATAAGTAATTCAGGCCGTTCGGATACGAAGGTTCAGACTCAGCATAGATGCTGTAAGCCTCATCATACACAATAAGCACATCCTTGGGCACATTAAGCAGGATTTCTTCGAATTCTGATTTAGAAAAAATAGTCCCGGTCGGATTATTCGGATTTGCAAGATATAGAATTCGTGTACGGGTAGTGATCGCTCCCAGCAACGCCGGGATATCATACTTGTAATCTCTGAGCGGGACAGTCTGGTTTACTCTGCCAAGTTTATTCACATTTACATACCAGCCAATAAACGTTCCTTCCGAACTTAGCACCTCATCTCCCTGATCAGTAACTGCACTGATTATGTACTGCAATATCGCGTCTGAACCGCTTGCGCAGAATATTTTCCCGGGAGCGACTGAGTACTTTACCGATAAACTCTTCACAAGACTAAAACAGGACGGGTCAGTATACCGGTGAAGCTGATTAAGTGTTTCGCTGATTGATTGAACTGCAAGTGGTGAAGGACCCAAAGGATTTTCATTCGAGCCCAGCTTAACGACTTTCGTCAGTCCCTTTTCTCTTATAAGTTCGGAAATAGGTTTTCCTGCTTTATAAGGCGTCAAATTGGTGATATGTTCAGGGTAATGTAATGGCATCAGTACTTTATTTTTCTAACCAGGATAGTTCGTAATCTTCAACCTGTGTGCTTTGCACGTTTTTTGTAAGCTTTAGCGGCTTAAACGTATCTATCATAACCGCGTATTCTTCAGTGTCCTTCTTTCCGATGGAAGCTTCTGTTCTTCCGGGTTGTGGTCCGTGAGGTATTCCCATCGGATGCAGAGTGATACTTCCCTCCTCTACTCCGGACCTGGACATAAAATCACCGTGGACATAATAGAGCACTTCGTCACTGTCCACATTTGAATGATAATACGGTGCAGGGATCGCCTGGGGATGAAAATCAAAAAGCCGAGGTACAAAATTGCAAACGACAAATCCACCGGTAACAAAGACAAGGTGCGATGGAGGCGGTAAATGAATTTTACCGACTTTAGGAGCATACTCCTTGATGTTAAATGTGTAGGGGTAAAGAAAGCCATCCCAGCCAACAACATCAAACGGATGATGAGGCAATTCATACTCAAAAAAACGGCCGTTAACTTTCAGGATTAATCTGAACTTCCCAAGCTGGTCAGTTGGATCAATATACTGGGGCGGATGAAAGTCCCGTTCATAGTATGGAGCCTCTTCGGTTAGCTGTCCATATTCATTTCTAAAATGCTTCGGGATATCATAAGGAGTAGATGATTCAACTACCAGGACTTTATTGTCTTTGTAATCTTCGAATTTCAGCTGGTAAGTTGTCCCCTTGGGTATGATTATATAATCCCACTGTTCAAACGGAAGCCTGCCGTACTCGGAAAGCATCTCTCCCTTCCCTTTATGTACGAACAGCATCTCGTGGGAATAACTGTTCCTGAAAAAGAAATCAGTATCTTCGGTAATTTTTGCAGTCGCAATTGTACAGTCGTTATTATGGAGGAATACTTTTCTCGCGTTAATAAAATTTCCGCCTCCTTCTGCCTTTCCTGTCTTAAAGTGGTAATATTTGAGCGGGGCATCACTCCATTCATCTCCGAAAGAAAAACTTAATTCTTTTATAGCGCTGACCTGCGGAGGCATATAAAGATGGTACTTATTAGAATAAATCCCGGAAAAACCTTTTGTTCCGAATAATTCTTCACGGTAGAGGGTTCCATCCTCCTTGTAAAAAGTGATGTGCCTCTTTGGCGGAACTTTTCCGCACCTTACATAATACGGCATAGTTTACCTCGTTTCTCTCAGATTAGTTGAAAATCAGTTTTTATCAAAGTTACCGCGAAGGACCTGATCCCTCTCAATAGACTCGAATAATGCCTGGAAGTTCCCCTGCCCAAAGCCTTCACTTCCCTTACAACGCTGAATGATTTCAAAGAAAAATGTTGGGCGGTCACTTACAGGCTTGGTGAACAACTGTAAAAGGTATCCCTCGCCTTCGAGGTCACATAAGATACCTAATCTCTTCAGTTCATCAATACTTTCAGTAATATTCCAACCTTTTTCCTTCAACATTTCATAGTAAGTATCGGGTGGATTGGTTAAAAACTCTAATCCGTTCTTTCTCATTGCCGCGATTGTTTTAAGAATGTCATCCGTGGTAATTGCTACGTGCTGAATTCCCGAGCCGAGATATTCATCTATGTATTCCTCGATCTGCGACTTCTTCACTCCTTCATACGGTTCATTTATAGGATTACGCACCTTTTTATCTTTCGACCGGACAACCTTGGAAAGAAGAGCGGAATATTTTGTGGAAATATCTCCCGGCCCAAATTCAAGAAATGTCTCGAGCCCGAGAGATTTGTTAAGGTAAGTTGCCCACATATCCATTTCGTTCTCGCGAACATTGCCAACAATATGATCTACCTGCATCAGGCCTGTGTCTTCGGTTTCAATATTGATCTTCATAATTGGCTCCCTGAAACCCGGCTTGAAAACTCCTTTGTAATTATCCTTGTTCATAAAAACAATCTCCGCGTCATCGTAAAGTTTTATAGCTGCCTCTTCCACGAATCCGAACTCATCCTCATACTTTTTCGGCATTCTTGAGGGGATTGCTCCGTTCTTGATTGCGGTTTCATAGGCGTGCTTAACGTTGTCAACCTCAAGCGCCCACCTCTTCACTCCGTCGCCGTGCTTTTCAACAAAAGATTTCACTTCATAGTTGGTGGGTCTAATTGCGGAAGTAACAATAAACTTGATATTGTTTTTAGTAAAGTAGTATGATACCTTGTCCTTTACTCCTGTTTCCGGGCCAAGGTAAGCAGTCTGTTTTAGTGAGAGCGCTTTCGCGAACCAGTAAGCCCACATTTTCGCGGAGCCTGTATAGAACTCAACATAATTGTAACCTCTGATTCCCATTTCGTTTGACATAAAATTACCTTTCTTATAGTATTAAAACTTTTGTATGAGCGGATTAATTATTTGACGGAACTGCCGAGATCAAAAACGAAGTCTGTTACTGCCCATCTCGGAGCTAAATTAATTTCATCCTTAAAGTAAAAAAAATCTTCTGAATATTGAAACGGAAACAATTTCCCCTCTGAATACTCTGAGTCACCGTCAATATCATTAAAACACCTCACCCTGTACTTCCCCGGTTCAATTTTGGTAAACTCAAAATTACCACGAGGATTAGGTTTGGCATAATACCTCAGGCCGTTCTTCTCGAGGTGTTCCAATAGGACAACCGGACTTTTGAAGTTCTGATAGTTTTGTAATTGCCCGTAAAGTCCTGTATAACTCAGATCGCTCTTCGTCCTGAACCTGTATACATAAATGGAATCCAAGGCATTCCCCGCCGGGTCGGCTGCTTCCCCAAGGTCAAATCTGATAATATAATCCGTTTGCGGTTTCAGTCCGCCAGGGAATTTCATTGTAAAGGCGGACGCATCGATCACTTCATTGATAAAAGCAACCGGTACTCCTCCGGTATCAGAAACAGAAATGCTTCCGAATAAATCACTAAAAGTTATAACGTCATCAAAATAAAAAGATATTCTCGGATCAGCATAGTTTACATCATTCGAATTAAAAGGCGGGACAACCCTGAAAATCGAAGCTGCGGATGTATCAGGTTTTTCGTTCGCGATTATGGCAACGGAATCAATATGAGTGAGGTTTGCCGCGGCATCTTTAAAGTTGAGCGCACGAAGGAAATAATTTCCTGCTTCAGAAATTTTTACATCTTTAAGACCGATGAAAAGTTCTTTTTCTTTGCCTCTCCCTTTAAATATCAGTTCCGGCTTTGTAATGCTCAGACCGATGGAATCCACGATTTCAAAACCCATTTCAGGATTATCCTCAATTCGGACATCCTCAGAGAAATTTATCAGTAGATGGTTCACGTCAGTCATCACGGCTGAGATTAATCTCGGACTTATTGTATCAATTTTCGACAGTACAAAATTCAGGCCGGTGTGCCCGGTATCTTTTGGAGATATTGTAAAATCACGGGAGGGGATTCCGACAAGATCCTGCTCAGGCTGGAATAACAAATCCTTAAATTCATCTTTTACGGCAAAGACGCGGTACATACCATTATTCAGGCCTGTGAAAGTAAATGTACCTTCCTTTCCCGCTTGAGAGATATAGTCCGGTTTCACTTCCGAAATATTAAGATCTTCCGGTGGATTTAGATACGCGAAAAGCAAAACCCCCGACGGATTCTCCGAAAAAACGGTTCCGGACAAAGTGCCGTTCGCGATTTTATCACCGGTCGCGAACGCAAAAACAAATGATTCCGCCATTCTGTTTTTATTATTATAATCGACAACGTCAGTCCCGATGGTAACAGTGTATGTGGTGTTCTCCCGTAGCGTATCGTTAAAATTAACTCTCACACTTTTCCCGCTCCAGTCGGTTTCAAAGCCGTATTTCAGAGACGGAGAAATGAACACCGCATCCCTGAACGACCTCTTTTCAACGTACTCACTGAAACTAAGTTCAAAATATTTTTCATTAAAATTTGTTGTTTGATTAACCGGATAGTATTCATCAATTTGCGGAGGGATTCTGTCCACCTCTCCGCCACCCGGGGGCAACTGATTAGCGCAATGAAATGAGATAAGCGCGAAAAAAAGTAAACTTAGTCTCTTGAATTCAGCCATAAATGGTATTTCTTTGCCAAACGAACGTGATCATTATAATTTGTTGTGAAATTATGCTTGCCGGTCGAATCCGCCACAAAAAACAAATAGTTATGCTTTTCAGGATTCAGAACGGCTAAGATAGCATCCTTTCCCGGATTATTTATCGGACCCGGAGGTATGCCGTAGTAAATATACGTATTATAAGGAGAATTTATAGCCAGGTCCCGATATGTTAATCTGCGCCAGCCATCCGCCAAAAGGAATTGTATCGTTGGATCAGCCTGCAGTTTCATACCAATTCTCAACCTGTTTAGATAAACACCCGCAACCCTGCGCATCTCCTCCTTATGATTGGTTTCTGCCTCAACGATTGAGGCTAAGGTTAATACCTGGTGCACTGAATAACCTGTTTTCCTGACAACCGTTAAAAGAGAATCAGAAAAAAACTTCCGGAAGTTTCCATAGAGTTTAGTCAGTATTTCTCTTGAACTTGAATTAACAAAAAACTCGTGGCTGCCCGGTAATAGATAACCAATTAGATCGTTTCTTTCAAATTGTATTGAATCCAGGAACTCCTTGTCCCTAGCGAGAACAATGAGAGAATCATCCACAAGGATGCTCTCACTTTTTAATCGCCGTGAGATACCGATTGTGCTGATACCGTCATATAAACTGATGCGCACCAGTTTATCTCCTTCACCGTTCGCGAGTCTCGAGATAATCTTATAGTAACTGTTCGACGGTTCAAACGTGTAACGGCCTGCCTGTAAGCTTTTCGGACTCCCGGACATATATGTGAATATCTTAAAAACAGTAATATCCCTTATTAATCCTTCCTGCTTTAACCTGGAAGCAATAGAATTCAGCGATTCTCCCCTGTTAATAACCATCTTGATGGACTCATTTCTCCCGGAATCGTGAGGTAAAAAGTAAGCTAAAAGAAAAGCAGTGAGAATTACAGCGAAAAAGATCGCCACCAGTATCCATTCTTTTCGGGAGAGCAGTTCTGAAAATGATACTTTACCGGATGTCATCCTTGCGGTGTTCCTGCTCTTTTCCGAAATGGTGTGGAAACTTCCTTAAACAGGATAACTACCATTAGTCCGTAACCAGGTATTTTGAATAAAACTCGGGAAAAGGTTCAAACTCATCCGGAAATGATTCGCCAGCGTTATAAAGCATTTCCCCTCTGAGCGCTATCATCGCGGCATTATCACCACAATACTCAAATGCAGGGATCACAACTTTTACTGAGTTCTTCTCTCCAAGTTTCTGAATCCCTTCTCTCAGCATTTTATTAGCCGCAACTCCGCCGGTGAGACAAAGGGTTTTTACGGGAAAAGCATTTAGAGCTTTTTTGGTTTTTCTCAGAAGCGCTTCAACGGCAGCTCTCTGAAAAGATGCTGCAATATCGAATTTTGTTTGATCGTCAAGTTCGCCGTCTGTTGGCTTGATTTTATTGATCAATCTTAAAACCGCCGTTTTTAATCCTGAGTAAGAAAAATCATATCTGCCCGCTGTTTCAGAGATCGGAAGTTTATACGCGTCTTCATTCCCCCGGTCAGCTGCCTTCTGAATACTCGGCCCGCCCGGATAAGGTAACCCAAGCATCTTCGCGACTTTATCAAAAGCCTCCCCAACCGCATCATCAATCGTACTGCCGAGTATTTTCATCTCGGTTTCGCTATTTACGATTACAAGCATGGTATGTCCGCCGGAAACTACAAGCGCGAGAAATGGGTATTCCGGTTTTTCTTCCATCAGGAAACCGGAAAAAATATGGCCTTCAATATGATTTACGGGAATAAATGGTTTATCAAGGGCGTACGCAAGATGCTTACCGTATATAAAGCCTGTCAGCAATGCCCCAATGAGACCGGGACCAGCAGTCGCGGTTATCACGTCAATATCAGATTTCTCCAATTCCGCTTTTTGCAACGCGCCTTTGATCAGCGGTTGCAGCCGTTGGATATGAGCCCTGCTTGAAAGTTCGGGGACAACACCGCCGTATAGTTTATGAAAATCCTGCGAGGAGATAAGGTTTGCTTTCAGTTCCCCGTCTTTAAGTATCGCTATGGATGTTTCATCGCAGGAGCTTTCAATTCCCAGTACAACCATTATTTCAACCCGAACACATCTTTGACAATACTCCTGGCAACTTCCGGATTCTCTTTCAGGCGTCTAATTGAATAGAGGTACCAGTCCTTCCCGAACGGCACATATATTCTGACTTTATATCCCATTTTATTCAGTTTATCTCTAAGGTCCGGCCGGACGCCAAGAAGCATCTGGAATTCAAATTTTGATTTATCAATATTATTGTTTTTGATGTATTTGAGGGATTCGTCAATGAGGTATTCATCGTGCGTGGCTATACCAACATAGCTTCCGTTACTGATCATAGTATCTAGAATCTTGATAAAGTTATCGCGGATCGGCTGCTTCCCTTTTATTGCAATTGATTCCGGTTCAATATAAATACCCTTACACAACCGGAAATTTGTCCCGATCTTTGTCAGGGATAAGACATCGTCAATACTTCTTTTAAGATACGCCTGGATCACAATACCGGTATTAGTGTACTTTTCTTTTAATCTCCGGAGCAGATTAATTATACTGTCCGTTGTGGAAGAGTCTTCCATATCGAGACGAACAAAATTGTTCATTTGAGCGGCTTCTTCCACCAGCCCGGAAATAAGCCCGTATGCAAATTCAGGGTCGATCATAAGTCCCATTTGGGTAGGTTTTATGGAAAGATTGCTTTGCAGGTTGTGCTCTTTAATAGCCGCAAGCACCTCTTTACCCTTGCGGTGGGCTTCAATCGCTTCATCTTTTGAAGAAATCGCTTCCCCAAGCACATCCATTGTGGCGAGAATGCCTTTCGAATTGAGGTCTTTCACGACCTTGATAGCATCCTCTAATTTCACACCGGCTATATACTTGGAAGCGAAAATATAGACGATCCCTTTAGGCAGTTTACTTACAAAATAGACTATTGATTTATTTAAAATACTCACAAAATCTCCAAAACTTAACTTACTAAATTAGCCTTAATCGGGTACTTAACAAAATTCAGGAATCCGAATTACAGTAAAGGAAAGCGTGATGATTCGGTGAATTTGCTGGGGAATAACAGGAAGAACATCGGGGTGCGCGGGCACCCCGGAAAATCATTTTGGTAGAATTTTATTCAGAATTAGGTCCAGTTCCGCCGTGAGCGCTTCCGGGGTACCGTTATTGTGAATAGTAAAGTGAGATTTTTCTTTCTTCATCTCTACCGGCAGCTGTGAGTCTTCAATTTTCCTGAAATCATCATACTCCATATTATTTCTCTCCTGAAGCCTGCTGAAACGCACCTGCTCATCGGCATCTATAAGGAGTACATAATCAAAAAGGTTTTCCATGCCAGCCTCAAAAATCAGAGCTGCCTCAACAAAAACGACATTCCGCGTATGAAGAAGCCTCTTGAATTTGGTCTGAATCTCTTTAATTACTACCGGGTGAACAATGGAATTGATCAGTGCTACATTGCTTGGGTCTGAGAACACCTCATCCGCCAGGTAAGCAGTATTCAACTCTCCTTCGGTATAAGATTTCTCACCGAAGTTTTCTTTTATTTGCGATATCACATGAATATCAGAAGACATGATCTTCTTAGCGATGATATCGGCAAAAAGGACTTTATAGCCTTTGTTTATAAGATATTCACAGGCAAGGCTTTTACCCGCGCCAATATTGCCGGTAATGGCAATTTTGAGTTTTGCACTAGCGTGCATAGTGTACTTTTCGAACCTCTCTTATCACTGTTACTTTAATTTGTCCGGGATATTCCATCTCATCTTCAATCTTCTTCGCGATATCGTGAGCCAGCTTATCGGCTACAACATCATCAATTTTTTCGTGTTCAACCACTACTCTTACTTCGCGCCCGGCTTGTATTGCATAAGTCTTTGCAACACCCTGAAAGGATTTCGCTAGCAGTTCGAGCGTCTCTAAACGCTTAACATATCCTTCGATGGGTTCTCTTCTGGCACCCGGTCTGGCGCCACTGATTGCATCCGCTGCCTGTACGAGCGGAGCGTAGGGTGTCTCCATCTCCATCTCTTCGTGGTGGCTTCCGATAGCATTGCATACAACCGGGTTCTCGCGGTATTTCTTCGCCAGTTCATACCCAATAAGTGCGTGAGGGCCATCAAGAATTTTATCCATCGTTTTACCAACATCATGCAGCAATCCAGAGCGTTTTGCGATATTCGCGTCAAGCCCGAGCTCTGCTGCCATTATTCCTGTAAGGTAAGCAACTTCAGTGCTGTGCTGTAAAAGATTTTGCCCGTAACTTGAGCGGTATTTCATCCTGCCGATCAGTTTGATCAATTCATTATGAACACCGTGAATGCCCAGCTGAAGCAGAGTATTCTCTCCTTCTTTGAACATCTCCTCTTCAAGTTCTTTTCCAACTTTATCAACTATCTCTTCGATACGTGCCGGATGGATCCTGCCGTCATTGATCAGCCTTTCAAGTGAGACGCGGGCAACTTCCCTTCGGAACTGGTCATATGAGGAAAGGATAACTGCTTCGGGTGTATCATCAACGATCACATCAACACCTGTGGCTGCCTCGAAAGCCCTAATATTACGCCCCTCCTTCCCGATGATCCTTCCTTTAAGTTCATCGTTCTGGATCTGAACGACTGAGACGGTGGTCTCAACAGAACATTCAGCCGCCGTACGTTGGATTGCCTGAATTATTATTTTCTGGGATTCCTTCTTTGCTTCGGACTTAGCCTTTTCAAAAAGTGATTTGACCATTTTATTTGATTCAGATCTCGCATCTTGGATCATATTTTCCATCAGCATTTTCTTTGCCTCTTCGGATGTGAGCCCTGAAATTTTTTCCAGTCGCAGATTCTGTTCTTTCTCCAGAGACTCAACCGCTTTCCTGCGGTTTTCAAGCGCTCGTTTCTGGTCGTTAATCTCCCTCTCTAACTGCTTGTTCTCTTTCTCTTTCTGAAGTGCAGACTCGAGTTTTTTATCAATGTTCTCCTCACGCTGGGCAAGCTGCTTTTCGAAATGCTGCTGCTTCTGCCTCTTATGGTTAAGGTCTTGATCAAATTCAACTTTCTTTTTGTACCACTCGTCTTTTACTTCAAGTAGTTTTTCCCTTTTAATGTTCTGTGCTTCCTTTTCTGCGTCCTCAAGTATCTGCTTGGCTCTGACGTCAGCCGCGGCCAGGCTTTTTTTACCTGCTCTGGAATTAAAATACCAACCCAGGTAAAAGCATACAGGGACCAGGAGCACAATGGTTATTATAAAGTATAAAGGATCCATTTTGCCTCCGTTAAATAGATAAATCGCAACCGCCGGCGATATGCCTAACAGGGAAAGAACCCAGTTTAGACAATGTGGGAAACTGCCCGAACGCATCGTACTTCCAACGTTGTTTGTTAAAACAATCCCGCGAGGGGATAAGGCCTGTATTCAGCGCCGTGAGTCAGTGACCCGTGACTATTAAAGTCGGTTCTTTAATGCTATCACTTCACCGGCAGTGCGAAAAATGTCAATTGGATGGTTCGCTTATTTCTGGGCGGGCAAAAAGCTGCTTCATTTTCTTTATTTTTTCATTCGCCTGAATAAGAAATTCCTTATTCCGGTTTTTTTCAATAAAGTAATCGTAAGCTATGTTGAGAGCAGCGATTACAGCGATCGTCTGATGAGGCTGATCACCTGCTTCTTCCTGGATCTCTTTCATTGATTTATTTACGTAGTCAACCAGTTCGGAAGCTACTGCTTCATCGTCAACCAGTAAAGAGTATTCTTTATCGAGTAGTTTTACTTTTAGCTTCTTTTTGTCGCTCATTCGGGTATACCATCCGTTAATTAGTTTACGAACCCGTTAAATGACTGTCAATTGTAACGATTAAATCGTTAATCTTCTTTTTTAAATTGTCTTTTTCCTCAGAAGAAAAGACACCTTCGAACAGTGTTTCCTTCATCTGCTCCGATTCTTCCTGCTTCTGCCTCATTTCTTCGATCTGAAGCTTAAGCATTTCGATATCCTGAAGCGCGCTCTTTAGTTTTAACTCAAGCTCTTTCTTCTGTTTCTGCAATATAATATTGCGGTCAAAAAGAGTTATGACCTGAGATTCAATATATGACAGGTCTTCTAAAAGGGCCTGGCTTCTTTCGCTGTTTGGCATCTATTCGCCTCTGAGTTTAGCTTTGAACTTATCTTTAATTGATGTAATAAGTTTATTAAATTCCTGTTCAACCTCACCGTCAGTCATAGTCCGCTCCGTGTTGAAGTATTCAAAAGTATACGCGACACTTTTAATGTTCGCGTCTATCCTCTCACCTTCATACAAGTCGAACAACCTGAATGCTTTAAGGTTTTCAGTCTTATTTGCTTTTATACAATCATCTATTTCCTGCAGCTTAATACTCCTGTTTATAAGTAACGCTGCATCCCTTATTATCTTAGGATACTTCTGAAGTTCTTTGTATTTGGTCACTTTAAGTGGAAGGCTTTTAATTGAACCTAATTCTAATTCAATAACTAACACTTCCTGATCAATATCAAATAACTTCAGGTAGCTCTTTTTTAATTTACCGCCGCTCCCTATTTCAGAATTTCCCAGCGAAACGGTGTAATAATAATCAAAAATATTATTTCCCACCTGATAATATGAATGAAATAATTCACAATCAAGTGTTTTTTTCATTAATAATGAGGTTACATCCCCTTTCAGGTCAAAAAAGTCGAAAATTTCCTCTTTTTGGTGCCATTCTTTCAGATTTCTTCTTCCGGTTAATATGAGGGATATCTTCCGCTTTTCTTCAAAATCGCTGAAGTCCTTGATCTCCTCATTAACCATTCTGAATGTATTTCCTATTTCAAAAAGCTTCAGGTCCTTTTCTCCCACCGCAATATTTCTTCTTACCACATCAAGAGCCCCGGGGATGAGTGATGTGCGAAGGTATTCCATTTCCTGTGACTGTGAATTCAACAGCCTCACCGGTTTTCCGAAAACTGATGCCTGCCCCTCTGTCTGAAATGAGATTGTAATTATTTCATTATAGCCCAACGCACACAGATGCTCCCTGATTTCATCTTCCTCAGAAGTTGTATCCACATATGATCCGAACTTCATCGAGATCTTTTCGATGTCGGGTATCTTTTCGAACCCGTGAATCCTGCCAATTTCCTCAACGACATCTATTTCTCTTTCGATATCAGGACGGAAACTCGGCACTGAAAGCGAATAACCTTGTCCATTTGAAGATAAGATCTTAAAGCCCAATCGCTGAAGAATATTCTGAATCTCAGAAGCCTCAATCTCATACCCGAGTATTCTTCTGATTTTGTCAAAGCGAATACTGACTTCCCTGCCGGCAATCTTATTCGGATATTCATCTATGATCCCATCGACTACGCTGCCGCCGCAGATTTCAGCAAACATTCCCGCGGCAATTTCAGCCGCGAGAGGAGCAAGTTCTGGATCAATTCCTCTCTCAAACCTGTAAGAAGCATCCGTGGATAGAGCAAGCCGCTTGGATGTTTTTCTGACACTGCCCGGAGCAAAATAGGCACTTTCTAAAAGAATATTCTTTGTTGAATCAAGTACTTTAGAGTTTTCCCCTCCCATTATTCCGGCAATAGCAACGGGGATCCGTGAATCGCAGATCAGAAGATCATTTGGTTCGAGGATACGTGCCTTACCGTCGAGAGTTAAAAATTCTTTCTCACCGCCCGCTCTCCTGATTACGATGGTGTTTTCCGAAAGCAGATCATAATCGAATGCATGTAAGGGCTGACCAAGAAGAAGCATTACATAATTTGTAATATCCACGACGTTATTAACAGGATTAAGCCCGGCCCGTGTTAGTTTCTGTTTTAGCCACTCCGGTGACTCTTCGACTTTTACATTCCTGATAACCTTCGCGCAGTACCTCGGGCACAGGTCAGGGTCTTTAATATGTACCTTGGCCAGTTTATGAATCTCATCTGAGGAGACTGATTTCTGGTTGAACGAGATGAGAAAATCCCTTTTGAAAAGGGCAGAAAGATCTCTCGCCACACCAAGATGACTCAGTGCATCCGGACGGTTGGGGGTTATACCGATTTCAAAAATCACATCGTTCAGCCCAAACGCTTCTGAAATAGGCGTACCGGGAACGTATGAATCATTCAGCACCATAATTCCCGAGTGATCTTCGCTAAAGCCCATTTCGAATTCTGAACAGATCATTCCGTTCGATTCAATACCACGTATCTTAGCTTTTTTAATCACCATCGAATTACGTGGAACCACCGCGCCCTCTTTCGCCAGGACGATAGTCTGCCCGGCATCTACATTCGGAGCGCCGCAAATTACATCCACTACCTCGTTTCCGGAATCCACCTTGCAGAGCGTCAGTTTATCTGCTTTTGGGTGCTTTTGTTTTTCAACTACCTTACCAATAACGAAATTGTTATATAGCGAAGGCTGATCGTGGATATCTTCTACCTCTAAACCGGCAAGCGTCAGCTTTGAGGATATCTCTTCAACACTGATGCCGGATAAATCAACTAACTCTTTTAACCAATTAAGTGAGATTTTCATTTTATTTTCTGCTTAAAACTGTCTGAGAAAACGTAAATCATTTTCGAACAAAATTCTTATGTCATCAATACCGTACTTAAGTAAGGCGATCCTCTCAATACCCATGCCAAAAGCATATCCGGTATACTTTTCATCGTCATAACCGACTGACTTAAACACGTTAGGATCAACCATTCCGCATCCAAGTATCTCGAGCCACCCGGTGTGTTTGCATATTCTGCAGCCTGCTCCCTTACAGAGATAACAGGTAATATCCATTTCAGCGCTTGGCTCAGTAAACGGAAAGAAACTCGATCTGAAGCGGTATTTGATATCGCTGCCGTAGAACTCTTTAGCAAATGCAAAGAGAGTTCCTTTCAGCTCCGCGAATGTAATGTCGGTATCAACACACAAACCCTCAACCTGGTGAAACAGACAGTGGCTGCGCGCGTTTATATCCTCATTCCTGAAGACTTTCCCGGGCATAATAGCCCTTATCGGAGGTGGCTGATCCTTCATGACACGTATCTGAACAGGTGATGTGTGTGTGCGAAGCAGGAAATCTTTATTGATAAAGAAAGTATCCTGCATATCTCTTGCCGGGTGGTCATCAGGAAAATTCAGTGCTTCAAAATTATTATAATCCGATTCGACTTCAGGCCCGTCATATATCGAAAAGCCCATCCTCTTGAAGATAGACTTGATCTCATCAAGGGTTTTAATAACGATGTGCTTCCTGCCAAAGGATGTGTTTCTCCCGGGTAGAGTAAGGTCGAGGGAACTGAAATCAGAGCTCACGCTGCTCTCAATTTTTTCTTTCAGCGCCTGGTAGGATGACTGGCAGTAATTCTTTAATTCGTTCAGGGATTTCCCCAACACGGGTTTCTCTTCCCTGCCCGCGTTCCTGAGGTCTTCAAAAAGAAGAGTGATACTGCCGTTTTTTGAAAGATATTTAATACGAAGGTTTTCTAAATCAGCTAGCGTTGAAGATTTCGAAAGTTCCTCTTCAAATTCTTTTTTAATAATTTCTATCTTTTCCTGCATACTTGTCCTTTTAAAATACAAATACCCTCCGCTAAAGTGTAAGGACTTCGGCTAGCAGAGGGTATAAAAATTATTTCTGTACGAAATTAACTAATTCTGCAAATGCGTTAGGGTGCTCGGTGCTTAACTGCGCGAGTATCTTACGGTTAATGACAACGCCTTTAACCTTCAAAGCATTAATGAACTTGGAATAAGAAATCCCGAATGGACGGATAGCGGCATTGATCCTGACTACCCAAAGATTCCGGTAATTCCTCTTTTTCAGTTTGCGGTCACGGTAAGCGTGGACAAGTCCCTTTTCAACATGGGTTTTGGCAACCGTAAGTACGTTCTTACGCGCACCCCAGTAACCTTTTGCTTTAGCTAATAGTTTTTTTCTTCTTCTGTGCGATGCAACTTTATTTTTCGATCTTGGCATATTTTCTCTCTCCTATTGTAACATTGTTCTTACGCGTTTTGCATCGGCTGGCGAAACCAGCGTTGACTTTCTGAGGCTTCTTTTCCTCTTCGTGCTTTTGGAAGTCAGTATGTGGCTCTTGTAAGCCTTCTTCCTCTTATAATTGCCGGAGGCAGTTCTTTTGAACGTTTTGGCAGCGCCCCGGTTACTTTTCATTTTAGGCATATTACCTTTACTACTCTTTTTAATTAATAAATGAGTTATTTAGTTAAATTACTTTTTCTTTGTCTTACCTTTCTGCGGCACGACAATAACACTTAAGTTCCTGCCCTCCATTTTCATCGGGCTTTCAACTTTGGCAAATTCAGCGACTTTCTCAATAAATTTCTGCAGAAGTTCCTCACCCAATTGAGTATAAGCCATTTCTCTTCCCTTAAAAACAACCACGGCCTTTACTTTATTGCCTTCATCCAAAAAGTTCAGAGCATGCTTGGTTTTGAATTCGAAATCGTGCACGTCTGTATTTGGATGAAACCTGATTTCCTTTAATATTGAAACATGCTGATTTTTCTTCTGCGTTTTTTCCCTTTTCTGGAATTCATACTTAAACTTTCCGTAGTCAATTATTTTGCATACAGGCGGTTCAGCTTTGGGAGCAATCTCAACGAGATCCAGTGACCTTTCCCTTGCGAGCCTAACGGCATCTTTAACCAGAAACACACCCAATTGCGTCCCGGCTTCATCGATTACCCTTACCCTGGAAGAGGTGATGTCTTCGTTTATTTTAATTTCAGCTATGTTTGTAATAGAAACCTCTAAATTATTGTTTAATCTTTGTTTACGAGCTTTTGCTTAATAAGTCTTATAAAATCGTTCGCAGGCATTTTTCCGATGTCGCCTACCTTATGCTGCCGGATAGAAACCTCTCCGGACTGAACTTCCTTTTCACCGATAATGAGCATATACGGAACCTTATGCGTTTCCCAGTCACGGATTTTATAGCCAATCTTCTCATTGCGTTCATCAAGTTCCACACGGATCCCTTCTTTTTTGAGTTCCTGCGTGAGCTTTTGTGAGTGTTCCAGGAACGCCTGGGAGACTGGGATCACGGCAACCTGCACGGGAGCAAGCCAGACTGGAAATGCTCCGCCATAGTGCTCTATCAATACACCGAAGAATCTTTCAAGCGAACCCAGCAAAGCTCTGTGAACCATAAATGGGCGATGCTCTTTTCCATCCTCTCCGATATATTTCAAATCAAATCTCTCAGGAAGAGTGAAATCAAACTGTACTGTACTCATCTGCCATTCCCTGTTAAGGGCATCTTTGATCTTGATATCAATTTTGGGTCCATAGAAGGCTCCGCCTCCTTCATCAACCTCGTACTGAATTCCTTCCTTCTCCATAGCGTTTTTGAGAGAAATAGTGGCCTTTTGCCATAATTCATCCTCGCCTACTGCCTTCTCAGGTTTAGTAGAGAGATAAAAATTCAACTGGTCAAATCCGAAAGCACTCCAGACCATCTTAGCAAACCGTATTACTTCAATAACCTCATCTTCGATCTGTTCTTTGGTGCAGAAAATGTGCGCGTCATCCTGTGTAAAACCGCGGACGCGAAGTAATCCGTGAAGTACGCCGGACTTCTCATACCTGTAAACAGTACCGAGTTCCGCCCACCTTAATGGAAGGTCCCGATATGAGTGAAGTTTATTTTTATAAATCATAATATGGAACGGGCAGTTCATCGGTTTGACATAATAATCCTGCTCGTCTACTTTCATCTCAGCGTACATACTCTCCTTGTAAAAATCAAGGTGACCGCTTGTTTCCCAGAGCCAGCCTTTCCCCATATGCGGGGAAAAGAGAAGTTCATAGCCATTTTCAAGGTGAGCTTTACGCCAGAAATCCTCAATCTCAAGTCGTATACGGGCGCCTTTTGGATGCCAGTATATAAGTCCCGCACCGGCCTCTTCGTGGATACTAAACAGGTCCAGTTGTTTACCGAGTTTGCGGTGATCTCTTTTCTTTGCCTCCTCAAGGAATTTCAGGTGTTCCTCAAGCATTTTCTTTTTTGGGAAGGTGATGCCGTAGATTCTCTGCATATGCTTGTTCTTTTCGTCACCGCGCCAGTATGAACCTGAAACGGTAAGAAGCTTAACAAATTTGATCTTACCAACCGAGGGCAGATGGGGGCCGGTACACAGGTCAGTGAACGCGCCCTCTTTATAAATGCTGATAACCTCTTTAGAATCATCCAGTTCGCTGATAATTTCGATTTTATACGGGTCTTCCTTTGATCTGAAAAGTTCAAGAGCCTGCTGCTTTGATAATTCTTCACGATTAAAGGTTTCATCAACCTTTGCAAGTTCGAGCATCTTATTCTCAATAGCAACCAGATCTTCTTCGGTAAGTTTCTTGCTGATATCAAAATCATAGTAGAAACCAGAATCGATAGCGGGTCCGACCCCGAACCTGGCTTCAGGATGCAGAGACTGAATCGCGTGCGCCATCAGGTGAGATGAGGAATGCCAATAGACTTCCCTGCCTTCAGGATCATCGAAGGTAAGAAATTGGATGGTTGTATCAGATGTAAGAGGAGTAAATAACTCTTTTACATTGCCGTTAATCTTAACTGCAAGTGCTTCCTCAAAAAGCCTGTTTGAGATTGATTTTGCAATCTCACCGGCACGGATGCCTTTCTGATACACCCTGATATTTCCGTCAGGAAATGTTACTTTAATCTGTTCCATCTAAGATAGTTAATAAAAAAAATGCGAAATGGTCTCGTAAATGGTGGGTTCTATAGGATTCGAACCTATGACCTTCTGCACGTCAAGCAGACGCTCTAACCAACTGAGCTAAGAACCCATTGCAAAGCAAATAAAATTAAAGGAAGAGGAACCTCTTCCCTTAATAATCGTACCGAGGGCCGGACTCGAACCGGCACGGAAACAAGTTTCCACAGGATTTTAAGTCCTGTGCGTCTACCAATTCCGCCACCCCGGCACATAAAGAAAGTGGGCCCTGAAGGACTTGAACCTCCGACCCGCTGATTATGAGTCACGAGGAATCACTTAATTTTACCCGATTTTCGCAGCTTTTCCCGTAACTGGGACAAACTGGGACACTACCTGGTTAATTAATAAATTATTTTAGTAAATCTCAAACCCTTAAAATCCACTCGTATTATTGTAAATAATACAGACTAGTAAAATAAGAAACTTCTGTAATATATACAAATATCAGGAGTTAAGTTGATTCGTGTTTATTGATTGCGCTTCCCCTCCCCTCTCTCTTGTTTCGACCCCTCCCGCTTTGCCTGCCTTGCGCTTGCGCGCGGCTTTCTGATCAGCCTTACCCCCTTGTTTCTGGCTTCGCGCCTCTCCCCTTCCCGGGGCGCGATGGATAAGAACGGTATCCCGGGCGGAAAGCGGGACGACCTGCACGGGGCTGCGCCACTATCATTATACTTTTTTCCCAACCCGTAAAAGAAGCTTTAAACCCCGAATAAAGACAAAGTGAAAGGTGAAAAAAAATGACGTTCCTATGTTATTTTTTTTTACCTTTTACGCATTCACGGTGAATAGATGTAGCACGGAAAAAGACCTACCCCGAAACAGTGTGTATATTTTCTTACGGGTTGGGGAAAAAAGATTTTCTAATGATTGCAGGTATCTGCAATGTACAATTTAGAAATGGGGTTAAGGACTGAGGCGGTGTTTATTTGGCGCCGAAATATTTAAGCCGAAGGTACGAGAAATAATAGGATCGAAAGAATTTGAGTAAACCCCTCCCAAATTTCGATACCTCGGAGGTACAAAGGAACCGAGTGGGAGGGGTTTTGTTTTTAGCTGATGATTATGCCTTCGAGTCTGGCGACGGCTTTGTTGTTTGCCAGGACAAGGGTTGTATCGAATTCGATACCGTGAACGTAGTGAACTCCGACTAAGTTGAGGTCAACTACTTCGACGCCGATGTTTGTCGGCAAGGTCAAGTCCATCCGCTCACCGAAACGGGCAGCGTAGATGCTGGTACATACCGCGCCTGAACTGCCTACGACTTCATCGTGCGGCAATACCCTATTACCTGCATTATCATATCCACCTACAACAACAGGTATCTGATTGTAATAGGATATCGGCGTGCCGAATTCATCAACTGTCGTGGTGATATATTCACGTGCGATGGATGATAGACGGCTTAAGGTCTTAACGTCCATAAAGAGCACCTGAGCACCGCCAAGAACTTTACCGATTAAATCATCGAGCATTTCGAGGAACTGCTGCTGTTTCTTTTTGGCAGTGTCGCTGTTGCCAAGGTCAACTGCGTGACCATTAGCAGAAGCGGTAATCTTTTGTGAACCGGGAACGATATACTTGAGACCATCAAAAGAGTCTGAGTTATCCTGAGAATTACCGTTGAAGAAGTAGTTCTGGAACTGTCTGCCAAGGTTGCCCGCAAAGCTGAGCAGTTCGGTTGCACGGACACTGGATATGTCTATGCCTCTTCTCTCGTGTGCTTTGTCAACTTCTACCTTATCGCCGAGAATCTTAAGTGTAGGGTTGGCGAATGATGGAGAAACAACGTTCGCGGGATAGTTGCTGTTAAGAGCACGGAACTTACCACCGCTGGCTGACGCGTTCTTGCGGACATAATCCGCGTTTCCTATCATACGATAAAACTCCGCGTATTTGAGTACGGAAGCGTTCTCGTACATTTTCATTACCACCTGTGAGGTGACGGGGTCGCTTGCTGATATTTGCTGTAACTTCATTTGCTTACTCCTTTATTTTAGTTTTTGTTACTGCGTGAAATTTCTTCTGCTATTATCTGTGCCGGAGACTTAGTGCCAATACCGGCTGATGATGTTTTGTTTTTGATGACTTCTTCTGTTGTGAACTGCTTTTGCATTGAACCTACAAAGTCTCTGATAAGAGACACTACGTCTTTCTTTATCTCGGAGAAGTCGGAAGTCTCAATCTTTTGAGCAAGACTGAAGAGCATCTCACTCTGTGGTGGAGTGATGATACCTTCGTGGGTTTTACTGCTAAGGAAAGTGCGGAATTCCATTAAGCGCATTTGCGAATGTGCGGCTTTGAGTTCATTCTCTACCTTAATGCGCTGTTTTTCTGATTCGGTGAACTTAAGTTCCAGGGATTGTGCTGTATTAGTGTCAGGACCAGGGACAGTAGGGACGATAGTGACAGTGTCAGTAGCAGTGTCAGTCACAGTATCAGTGATAGTGTCAGTGGAAGATGGCACGGGGACTGAATCAGGCTGGGCTGTGTCGAATTCGATTGTGGTGGTTTCTTCTGCTGCGTTGAATTCGAGGTCTTTAAGTCCTTTGACTGCCGGAGGTGCAGCGCCAAGAAATCCGACGTGCCTGAGCGTACCATCGGGATAAAGGGAAACGGAACGTTTCTTGAATAATCCCTGCCTGACTGCATCGGAGAACTCTGCAACTACATTCCGGGGGAATGCAAGGAGCCTGTCGCCAACCCTTTTAAGTTTTTCAATCCAGCCATAAGCTGGAGAATTTGTTTCTGGGTGACCTACGACAATTGGAGCCTCGTGAATTTGAGGATTGTAGGAATCTACAATCTTGTCGAGGTCGGAGTCTGACCAGGAACGTGATTTACCAGATGAATCTGTGTGTTCCCCGGAACGGAAAATTTCAAACCATTCTAACATATTTTTAACCTTTCTTTTTGATTGTATCTAAAATTATAATAACCCCGCTAATTGGAGTACGCTGAATGGTACAGGCATACTGAGCAATGACTGGGACAATCGGGACAATAGTGACCTTAGGGACAATATTAAACTCCTTCAATTGATTATGTAGGGACTAAATCATCTGACCAGATTGCGAGGACTGTATCTGCCGGAAAGAAGCAGGGCAAGTCCTGTTTAACTCCTTCCTCTGTAATGAAGAAGAAAAAACCTGGCGGATAAATTCCTCCGCTGTTCTTACGATATTCAAAAGCAGAGGCACTGATCTTAACTGAATAAACTGTGAAACCATCACCGGAGTTATCGGTTGATGATTCAATTCTCTTTAATGCTACGGTAAATGTGCTCATTGCAATGCCTAATAATTAAGAAACGATTCTTGGGTATAGGCTGTTAATAGCAAGTTTGTATCGGCGGTGGTAAGGGACAATGAACCGTTACTTATTTGCATAAGTGTTGATACAGCCATATTAAAATTCGATTTTACTGATTCGGGAACCGGAGTCTCGGGATTGAAAGTAAAGATATAATACACCGCGATATGAAGATTGAGCGCTTTAATGAAAGAATTAGAAATCAAAGCAGGGTTACGGGCAATGAAGCCGGTAACAAAACCGATTGAAGCGGTGACGAGGTTTGCCAGGATAACAGAAACAGGGTCTTCCGGATCTGAAAGGTCGAAGGATAGCTCGTTAGTGTAATTGAGCAAGCTAATTACTTTCTGTTCCGATAATACGGACAAAACATTAGAAGAGTTTATCGGTTGTAACTCGGGTGCTGGTTCGCCTGACATAGATATTTATTTTAACCTTAATTATTTTAAGTTTAATATATATATTTTTAGTATATTATGCAAGTGAATAATTTAGTTTATCAATTATTTTAAGTTTGAAACAAATAACGGCAAAGGAAATAAATGGGAACCACTGAGATCGAATTAAAAAGGAGCGGGACAAAGCGAAAGGAACGCGATACCGGAAGCGCTGAGAATAAAGTGGAGAAAATGGCTGAATACGGCTTAAATAACAGGGAAATAGCGGACATCCTGGAGTATGATGAGAACACCCTGAAGAGGCATTTTGAGATTTTTCTGGTAAAAGGGAGGGCAAATCTCAGGCAGAAGCTGAAACGCAAGCAGATTGACATTGCCCTTAAGGGGAATGTGGCGATGCTCATCTGGCTTGGAAAGCAGTACCTGGAACAGGCGGATAATAGTAAGGACTTCAACGAACTGAAGGTGATTCTGGAACGGAAAGAGCTGGGGAATTGAGAATTAAAAATTAAGAATTAAGAATTAAGAATTAAGAATTAATCCCACAAAGCGGGAAAAGAAATTAAGAATGGATACCATACATTTGTTGGGTATAATATGGAAGTAAAGCTTGAGGTAGCGTATCATCCAAAGCAGAAGGAGATATTCTTCGGGAGTGATGCAAGGTTCAAGGTCATAGCAAAGGGGCGAAGATTCGGACTGACGAGGGGATTTGCTAATTATGTGATCGAGGCTATGCTTGGGGGACTCTCCCCTATTCTTTGGGTTGATACGGTGTACGGGAATATTGAACGGTACGTTGAAAGATATTTTAAGCCGGTGCTTAACGGACTGCCTAAGTATATATGGCAGTACCGCGGGAACAGGAATGATTTGAGGATTGGGAGTGCTATTTGTGACTTCCGCTCTGCGGATAGACCGGAGAATATTGAGGGTTTTGGCTATGCGCTGGTGGTGCTGAATGAAGCAGGGATTATTCTTAAGAACAGGGCTTTGTGGAATGAGAGTATTCGTCCGATGATAATGGATTACAAAGCAAGGGTTTTAATCGGGGGAACGCCTAAGGGGAGGTATGTTAAGAGGAATGGGGAGGAGCATTTGTTTTATGAGCTGTATAACCGTGGCGCTTCGATACCCCCGACATTACTTGATAATGAGGTCGGGGTACTCAGCGACCGAGGGACAGTAGGGACTGATGGGACAATAGGGACTAAAGAGCAATGGAGGAGTTTTAATTTTTCGTCTTATGATAATCCGCTGCTGGATAAGGATGAGATTGATGAGATGGTTATGGAGATTCCTCCGATGCTGAGGGAACAGGAAGTGTTTGGGAGGTTCGTTGAGACTGAAACGGAAGGGATTATTAAAAGAGAGTGGTGGAGGTTTTATCAGGGAAAAGAAAAAAGAGACAGGGACGGGAGGGACGCTGGGGACGATAGCGAAAAAGAAACTAACCCAGAAACGGATAGGCGAGAGGGATATTGGATTCAAAGTTGGGATACGGCGTTTAAGAAGAATGCGGAGAATGATTATTCGGTGTGTACTACCTGGATGGTGGATGATGGGAAGTATTATCTTGTGGATATGTGGAGGGGTCGGGTTGAGTTTCCTGAATTGAAGAAAAAAGTTGCAGAACTTTTTTCGGAGTTCAGACCGGATGAGGTGCTTATCGAGGATAAGGCGTCGGGGCAAAGTCTGATTCAGGAATTGCAGAGGGAGACAGTTGTGCCGGTGAAAGCGATACGTGTGGCAAGCGATAAAATAACCAGGGCGAGTATCGCCACGCCGCTGATGGAAGCAGGGAAAGTATTTTTGCCAAGCGATAGGCATTGGTGTGAACAGGTAATCAGGGAGTGTGAGGAATTTCCAGGGGGACAGTTTGACGATATTGTGGATTCGGTGACACAGGCATTGAATTATCTGAAAGATAAGGAACGAATGCGAAGCATTCGGATTGAAGGAATTGAAAGTGAATTCGCAAAGAGAATTAATAAAATAAGGATGATATAATATGCAGAAGGAACTTCTAAGGGAGTACGCTACAAGGGATAAGAAGGATATAATTAAATCCTTTATGAATATACTGCCTGACCCTGACCTGATACTGAAGCAGCAATCGGGCAAGTATAATGAAATGCAGATACTTAGAAAGCTTGAATATGATTCCCACCTGATAGCCGTGAAACAACAGAGGATATTGCAAGTAAGCGCAATGCCGTGGGAGATTAATCATCAAACCCCGCAAATACCAAAAGAAATAATGGGTACAGACCAGCAGGAAGCCTGGGAGAATTTTAATCGGGAGGTTATTAATTTCACCGCACCTGAAGGAATGGAAGATGAAATAAGGGATATGCTGATGAGAATAAATGTGGATGAGGTGATTGAGCAAGTGCTGGATGCTTTGTTCTACGGATATGTTGTATTTGAAATAATGTGGGAAATCAGGGACGGGAAGATTATGCCAAAGGCATTGATAGAGAAACCGCAGGAATGGTTTGTATTCGACACGGAAGGGATACTCAAGCTGAAGAATGACAAGGGGGAACCATCACCACTGCCGGAGAATAAGTTTCTGCTTGTTCAACACAAAGCAAGATATGATAATCCCTACGGGTTAAGGCTACTGAGCAGATGTTTCTATCCCGTAACTTTGAAAAAGGATTGTACTGTGTTCTGGGCTTTCCTCACGGAGAAGTACGGCATGCCTTATCTAATCGGCAAAGTTACCAGGAACGCGACAAAAGAGCAGAGGGAGAATTTCCTAAATGGATTGATTGAGATGAGACGTGACGCGGTTGCGGTCATCGAAGATGATGAGAGCATTCAGATAATGGGGGACACAGGGAGGAATGAAAGTTCGGAACTGTATAAGGAGTTCATTAACTTTCAGAATAATGAAATAAGCAAAGCCATCCTCACCGTCACGCTGACAACGGAATTGCAAAGTACCGGGGCATATTCGGCAACGCAGACGCACAAGCAAATTCTCGACAGGATAGCATTAGCCGATAAGAAACTTGTAGAGCGAACCATCAACCGGCTTATCAACACTTATCTTTTCTTGAACAAGGGCGGGCGATTCACATAATGTCTTTTCTTCTCTTATCCTATCTAATAATCGCAAGTTTACATAATGCCACATTATCGGCTCCCCGCCGTCAACGCAACAGCCGCCCTCTTATCAGGCTGGAGTGCGTCCGCGCTGCATACGGATAAACTTTTCCAGCGCGGGGGGAGCACGGAAGCCATCAACTAAAGCGGCTGGACTCTTTTCGGGCGGTAAGCGGATAATGTTCATTATGTAAAAGCTGCAATCATCAACTTAAGGGGCGGGAGACTATCTGGCGAAGTGGCGAAATGGTGGCATCAAATCAATCATTCTTATCAGTCCACCGAAAGGAGCCGCGCGCCCTGTCCACTTACCGCCCCACTCTTTTCTGATTGCAGCTGTACTTGCGGATTCATAACCAATCAAATCAACTAAACTATAATCTGGTGAATGGGCGGGCTAACACAAATCAAAACAATTAAAAATTAAGAATTAAGAATTAAGAATGGTGATGGAAGTTTAAGCGTCTATGAGTGGATGAATATGAGGATATAATGATAACGGGAGAGAGAAGTTTTGCGTAAATCAATTTAAGGCAATTCAAATCAATTCAAGCTGTGCGGATAAGGGGGCTGCTGCGCAATCAAGGGCAGAGGGCAACGATACTTAAATCCGCCTTGCGCGAAGGAATGAGTGTAGTGGAGGGAATGCAGCCTGCGGAATGGACGGAACGTAACGAGAGGATGAGTCGCAGGGCGGTGAAACTTAATTGCCGTCTGCCTTGCGGAGCGCCCCAATCAGGCACAGCAACGCTTATCTTTTCTTGTCTTAGCTTTTCTTTGGTAAGTGGTAAGTGGTGATTGTAAATGAGACTATTGGGACATCAGGGACAGAGTCAGGGACTGAAGGGACATTGGAGACAGTTGCGGTAAAAGTGATTATTGCAATGTGTTAGGGTAATGATTGAAATCTTAACAAAGGAATTTCACGCAGGCGGTTGTGACTGGAAAGCGGAGCGGCAGTCACAATGGCTGCGAAGAACTTGCCTTATCAAATATTATGATGGGAATGTTATGGTGAATCGCAAAGTTTATCAAATCAGGCGCAAGGGCACTACTTCTTAAATCAGCCTTTGCGTTTTACATCACTTGCAGTCGGCAGTCTGAGGAGCGTAGAATTTCGGGGATAGCGGAAAAGACTGCCGATGCAAGTGCGCAAGGGCTGCTAAACTTAAATGTGCCTTTGCGCTTCTTGTAAATGCCTTTCAGGGACTTGTGGGACGGTAGGGACATCAGGGACAGGAGAAGTATCAGGGACAGTGTCAGTAAGAGGAACAGTAACAGTGAGGGTATTAGTTATGGGGAAGGTTGAGGAGATTTATTCGAGGCAGTATTGCGAAGGGGACACTTCCCTGCTGATTTTGGGGACGAATGGGACCAGGTAAGAAGTGCATTTGTTAGCCAAAGAAATAAAACGCAAGTTGTTCGCTCTCTGTGTTAGAGGTTCAGATAAAGTATATATTTTATTATTTAATGGAGATGTATATAGAAATACTAAATACATCTGGTTTTAGCTTATTTTGCAATTTATAATTTGTAAGCACTATGGTGGAGCATATTTGTTGCTTAATGAATATATAAATATATGATACATTTAATACGTCTAATAAGAAATAATTATTTGCTATTATCGATAATAAGAGTATATGCTTCGTCAATAAACATTATTTTAATTTTCTTGACATTCTTTTTTATGAGAAAATAATTTTTACTAAAACTATAGTTTTCACTACGATTACCAGTATAGTTCGCCCAACTCTCATAAACGTCACAATACGGGGAATTTTTTTTAGTGATATTATACTTTCCCTCATCAATCATATTTCTTACAATAATATTGTCCTTTACCACAATACTTTCATTAGTTTCCGCATCGCAGATAGTGACCTGGTGGAAAGGAAAGCCGAAAGGACCATAAGCCCGCGCTATAAAATAAAGCAAATTGTAATTATCCGGTGGACTATAGGAATAAGGTTGTCTTTTATTATCATAACGATATTCGTCAGCATCCCATACCTTCAAGTCATCAATTTGAACAACCATTAAATGTTTAATATCTGGTTCATCGTCCCAACTGTCAAATTTCAATATGTATTGATATTTACTAAAAGCAAGTGATTTTGCTTTTTTGGCTAATTCAGTATCGCTGTTTTCAATTTCCAATACGCGTTTTAAATCATTTATACTTTCTTTAACCGGATAATTAAATTGCGAACGCAGATAAAATGCTTCTGCATATCCAGAATCAATGGTAATTGCCTGGGAATAATCACGATATGCATTGTTGGAATCATTGGAATTGCGGTATAAGTTACCGCGCAATAAAAACAGTTCTTTTGACTGGGGACTTAATTGAATAGCTGTTGAGTAGTCTTTGAGTGCGTCATTATAGAGTTTTAAAGAGTCATTAACGATACCACGATACTTATAACCATTGAAGTCTTTTTTATTTTTCTGGATATACTTGCTTAAATCTTTAAGCGCTGATTTAAAATCACCAGAAAGAATTTTTGCGTTGATCTTATCAAGTTGGTTATTGCCTTTTACTTGCGAATTAGAAACCTGAGTTAATAATACTATCCCAATTAGTAAAAGTATTAATATCTTCATTTTATACTCCGAATATTTAACATGATGGATCGTTCTGAAAATATAATATTATGAGAAGACGAGTATGTATATTATGTATAACACAATCGTTGTAAACTATAGCTTAAAAGTACTAAAATATTATTACGCAATATAATGATAGAGCGCGATATGATAAAAATGTATAATTATATGAATTATGAGCATGAATTGATTACCTTAGGTCATACAGAGAACCCCACACTAATTCACGCCATTAAAAAATGGAGGAGATTAATTAGCAGTGACAGGAACAGGTACAGTATCAGTGACAGTGACAGAGACGCGTGCGAGGGGTCTTTAGGAGAAGTTAGGGACTGGTGGGACTTTTGGGACGGATGGACGAAATTATTAGTAAAATATATAGTGATTGAAAATTGCTGGGGATTGCGTCCATGCGTCCAAGGGAGGTACTGAATAAGTTAAATACTATTCAGCAGCTTTATTGGGGTCCGTCGCAGTAACCATGATCAACTTTGATGGGTCAATAATGGGCATAAAAATGCCACGAAGATTCGTACTTTCCGTTTTCGATAAGAGTATGCCACGAGTCGTGGATAAGGAGATACTTATTAATGTTATCAGAAATTGAGACGGATAAGTAATATTCCCTTCCTTTATGGTAAATGCCTCATTAAAATTATTAATGAGAAATTTGAAGCGGGTAATCATATGACAAACAATCGGATTTGGCGCAGAGTCGGCAGAAATGTCAACAATAATATCAATTCCGACGATTTTGTTTTCTACTTCGAAAAAGAATCCAGCTTCTATTTTGAATGGGAATTTTGTTTTATCCAGCGATGCAATATCTGGCAGATTAAAAATTACAAATTCTAAAGTTTGTATGTCAGCTATTGAAAACTGAATTTGGATTTGATTTGAATCAGGCACTGATTGCCTCCGTAGTATAAATAGTATCTTGTTTTGCTACAAGTTTTAATTTAGAATAATACTTCTTATCAGATTGGTGACCGGGTTTTAAAAAGCGATCTAAGGAAGGATTAACGACAGCAGGCTTATCTCTCCCGGATTCCGAGATCTTGAATATACTGATGCTATCTGACGGTTGAGAAGAAGTGTTTAGAACAAAATCAAAATTATTCTGCAAGTCAAATGCAGTGTAGAGAATTTGGGTATTAGTTTTTGCTTCAATCTGAGCAATGGTTTTAAGAGTAAAATTGTGGCGACCTGTAAGCCATTTACTAATTTCAGATTCTTTTTTATCGAATAATGAAGCAAAATATTTTTGTTTGCTGTCGAACTGCGCCCTAATTATTTCATTCAGCACAGCAGCAATACCCATAGAAAGCCTATTATAGTTTTTGATCTCCGGAGAGACGGAATCTAATATTTTTTTAAACCAATCAGCGGTATAATTTTTCATTGTTGACCTATAAATCAATTTCGAAATCGATATCTAAATAATCCTGAAGTTCGGTAATTTTAATTTTCAGTAAAAGAAGTTTTTTGTTAATAGCTTCCAATATTTTAACCGCAAGATCGAGTTCAGGTATCTCGCGAAGATTTTTAACAGTATGGGGTTTAACCCCTCCCCCGCCAATGATAATCGCCAAATCATCATATTTTAGGCAATATAAACGCAAAGTACCCGAATCAAGGAAACGATAGACATAATTTGAACGCTGATATTTGAAGAAGGTGCTTTGAATTCCAAAATCAGCCATCTTATCTATTGAGTCCAATAAAATACCACAATTGCCGGGATCAATCGGATAATACTTCTCAGCAAATTCCTGAAAAAGAGACATTGACGAACCCGAAAAAATAACCGATAGAAAGAGCGCTTTATCGGATTTTTTAATTATTTCAAGTTTGAATTTTTTCTTCACTTATAAGTTAAGATTTCTTATGAATAAAAAAAATGATAAAAATCACACATTAGTTATTTGGTAGAAATGGGATTTTATCAATTTCGTGCATTAGCCTGTCAGTCTCGGAAAGGGCGACGATGATTTTCTGATAGTGGAGGATGTCGTCGAAAGAGAGTACTCTCCCCTTTCTGTCTTTGAGCCATTTTTGTGCGGGCTGGTAGCCGCCGATGTAGAAGTTCCAGGCGACTTCGGGGACACCGGAGAAGTATTGAGCGCTGTTAATGTAAACTTTGCCGTCATCGTATTTTACTTTATCCACTGTGTTGAAACCTGTAACCGGAAACCGAGTGATTAAATTATTGAGAACAGGGCTCTCAAAAAGATGAAGCTGGCGGAGCTCACTGCCGAGTTTGACAAGCTGCCAGAATGTTTCTTTGTCTTTTGGATAAGGTATACGAGGGAAATCGGATTTAAGAAATTCGATATATTTATTACGATAAAATGGCGAATATAAAATAGAATACAGATAATCAAGAATGTAAAGCGAATTAACAACAATGGAATCTGATGATGAAATGTTATCTGAATTCAGGGTAAAAAAAGACGAGAATTTGTTATAAATATCAAGATTCATATTGGAGGTTTTATTTCCCTCAATATCATAAATATATAGTGGGAAAATACTATCTATGCTTACACTATCAGATCTTATATAACCATTTGGAATTATATATTTAGATAAGAAATAATATGACACTTGATTCTGTGGTGGTTGTTTGCTGACGGTCACAAAACCTATATTTATATCACGAATGAAGTGTTGCATAACATCATAACGACTACGCTCAATAAAATTTACGTCATAATAAATAAATCTATTATCTAATGGACGATAAGATATGTGTTTTATATAGTCAAATGAAGAAGATGAAGCAACGTTTTTAACTTGATCAATTTTCCAACTACCATTTTCTTTTAGATCATATTTCTTTATTAGATCAAATTTATTCAATGAGAAAAAATCATCTATGCGGCTTCTTAAAGTGGCTTCATTATCATCAATAATGAAAGAGTCACGAGAAGTAACAACGCCGACACTTTTTATATTGAATAAATCATTAATGCTGAACCCTTTTGTGTACTCGGATTCAAGATCAAAATTCTTTTTGACCATAAAATACTTAGGAGGGTTAGACTGTATTCTACTGTATTGCAATGAACGAATTGAATTATTGAAAAGGAATTCATACTTAAGTTCTCTTTCACCATACAGATCATAGTGATAAACTTCAGCTAGATCACCGGGCTTTTTATTACCAGTTTTAATGAAAAAATTTATAGATACACCCTGCTGAATATCGAATACGTTGACATCGGGGGAGCCATCGGGAGAAGTTTCTTTTTTCTTGCTGTTGCCGTGAAGATCAAGCGTATAAATTTTATCGTAGGTTTTGAGGAGATTCCAGCGCATACCGCGGAATGTTGGATTGTCAAGGAAGCCGTGTGGGTTAATGAATGCAAGAATTCCAATTCCATTCTTTTCGATATGGTATTGCGCGTAGCGGATGAATTTCACGTAGTCGTCATTAATCCATTTAGGGTTACGTTCTTTAAGTTTTTCTTTTCCGCCAGGTTCTTTTTTATAGTCTTCCATCAAGTTCATAATCCACACGCCTTTGTTAGCGCTTTCGCCGCTGTATGGAGGATTGCCTGTAAGAACGAGCATAGGAATATCGCGTTTTATGTGGTTTGCTTCGTTTGCTTCGGTGCTGAGCCAGTTTGCAAAAAGGGTGCCTGTGTCGGGATGGTGCTCTTCGAGTGTGTTCGTTAAGAAAATACGGAAGCGCTGATCTTTGGTTGGTTTGAAACCTGTTTCAGTAAGCAGCAAATCCAATTTAAGATGAGCCATAGCATAGGAAGCCATTAAAATTTCGAAGCCATTAAGCCGAGGGATAAGATGATTTTCAACGTAATCGCCCCAGATACCCTCCTGCCCTTCAAACCGCTGATGAATAAGTTTTACGATTTCCGCGAGGAATGTACCTGTACCGGTGGCGGGGTCGAGGATTTGTACTTTATGTATTTCCTGCTCGTATTTCTTACCGTTCTGATCCAGTTTAATTTTAATCTTACTATTATCAGCGATACCCGCAGTAAGACCAAATTCTGAGACAAGAATTTCGTTTATTGACCGAACAATAAAACTTACTACAGGCTGCGGAGTATTCCATACGCCGCGCGATTTACGGAGTTTGGGGTCATATTCACTTAGGAAGTTTTCATAGAAATAAATAATGGGATCTTCTTTGCGGGTATCTTTACCGTAGTCTTTAAGAAGCTCGGCTACGTTACAAGCGAGGAAGATTTCAACAAGGTCGTCCACAATCCAGCGAATACGATCATCGAGGTCAGGACCGGCAATATAGCCAAAGAGTTTACGGAGAAAGGGATTAGATTTAGGGATAAGTTCGGCAGCTTCCTGGCGAGAGAAGTCGGGAATAGAAGGATCGTGAAGGCGTGCCGCGAACATACCGTAAACTATAGTCTGAGCATAAACATCGGCGAAGCTTTTAGGTGTAATATCGTGGATAAGGATTTCCCGAAAGGCTTTCATTTGGTCGGCGAGTGTACTGTTCTCGTCGGATTCCTGGTCGCTTGTCAACGCGCGGTTAATGACATCGGCGAGCAAGCGCGCCTTTGCAGCCATAAGCTGCGCAAGGCGGAGAGGACTTTTTATTGTCTGACCGATATTTGAACAGAAGTCAGTTAATTGTTCAGTAAAGCGTTGAAAGTTTTCAGGGAGAGCTTTAATTCCTCTTGAAGTTACTTTACCGATTGTGATTTGAGCGATAAGTTGTCCGGAGCGGTAAAAGTGGAAATCGAGATAGTCAGTAAAAATAATATTATTAAGTGAGGATTTGTAGCGGTCGAACTGTTCCTGATTACCTTGTTTTTTCTTTCCTACGAGGTCTGGATCCCCTATGTCTTTTGCTTCGATAAAGCCAATGGGGATGTCTTTACGGGTGAGGATGTAGTCTGGAGCGCCGCATTTTTGGCGCTTAGGCTCATTTGTAGCCCTTATGCCGGGTACAAGACTTTCGATAAGCTGCTGAAGGTCGCCGCGGAAGGTATGTTCTGTGGCGTTACCGAGTTTGTACCTGTTATTAATGCTGGATAAGTAATGTTCTAAAGTCATGAAATTAATCCTGTCATAAAGAGAACCCGCCGAACCGGAAAAAGGACTGAAGAAAAATGAATTATAATTTAAATATAGAGATAAGGGCGGGATAATACAATAAAGAGGCAAAGCGATTGGAGCCTGGCGAGCTAAGTAACTGTCAGAGGTACGCCGGAAAAGACTGCCGATGCAAGTGCGCAAGGGCTGCTAAAAATAATGTGCGTTTGCATTTCTTATCAATTCTTTTTAGGGACTTGTGGGACGGTAGGGACATCAGGGACAGGAGAAGTATAAGGGACAGTGACAGTAAGAATGACGGGAATTAGAGGGAGATTGGACGGAGGGAATTAAGAATTGAAACCCATGGAGCGGGGACTGTAACGAAGGGGACGAGTGGGACTGGTGGGACGGGAGGGAATTATAATTTAAAAATTAAAACGATATCCAAAGAGGGCTGAAGGAACGGAAAGAATGACAGAATAACTGTAATAAGAGATTAGAATGGATAGGAGCAGGCAGGTAATCAAGGAAATTTTTAAGAAAATACTAATAAATTACTGTAAAAAAGTATGGAGAGATATAGAATAAAGTATGAATAAAGATAACGAAACATGTCAAGTATTTTTATGTAATTTTTATAATTTTTTATTACAATTTATATACATTTTTATTGACAAGATGATGTATAATTTATAAATATTGTATTTGCTTAATGAAATTTGAGAAAAACATACGAATATCGTATACCCGCGTAAATACAGGGCGGGAGGAAAACAAGTTACTTTTTTATAGATACCGTAAAAATGGTTTGAACATGTGAAAAAAAAAGTTAATTGGTGAAAAAACTTTTTTTAAAAATAATTTTGATGCTACTATTTAAATTTATATTATTGCACTTGTGTAGTATACACAGAGTGTTTAATTCGTAGAAAAACTAGATAAGGAATGAAAATAAAAAATGAAGAACGCAGATACATACAGGCAGAGAGGAGCATAACAACACTCTACGCGAGCAGTGCTCTTGTAAAATATAATGATGTTTCTTTAGGCGATGTGCGGGAAATTTATTTCCCAAACAATTATGGATTATTGGAGAAGCATGTACTTAGTTTCGCCGATATGGCAGCCAGCATTGACTTTCTGATCGCACTAAAGCATGACCTGAAAGCTTATTTACAGAACAGGTACTACGCGAATGCTTGTCAAGCGGGGAAAAGGTGCAAAACCGGAAGGAGAAATATCATCCAGATAAATGGAGATGGGCGAACTCCCCCCTATCGTTCAAGTCTTGTCAGTGATGAAATCTTCGAAAGTTTAGAGTTAAAAGAGAAAGAGTTCTTAATTAGTTTTGAGCAGTTATGCTCTATGCAAGCGGAACGAATTGAGAAAAAGAAGCTGTATAAAGATTATCTTATTCCAAACAAGATAATATACCCGGGAGAAATCGAGGATGCAATTGTAGTGCCAGACAACTCAATTGAGATTTTCAAATGGAATGCGAACGAAACCCATCTAAAACAAACTTATGATTTATTGCATGAGTATAATCTTATACCTGATAATGATTTCAACCATTTTCGCAAATTTTTCATAATTATAGGATCAGCAGATGAACAAGCAACTAGAGAGAATCCGAAGGCTATAAGATGGGGTGGGCAAGTAAATGAGCTTGCGCAAATAATTAATGGGCTGTGCGAGTCTTCACTGATACTGGCGGGAAAAAGGAAATGGGAAATAACCTGTAAGGCATTCTTTATTCCAGGGAAAAATCTCAAACCTTCATTACTTTCAAAGGCGCTATCAAAAGGCAACAGCAGTACAGGAAGAACAATTGACGCAGTAGTGAATGAAATAAGAAAGCATATCCAGAATACAAATTAACCATTCTAACAGGTAATAGAGGTAATATTACCTCTATTACCTTTCCTACACCCAACTATTACCCCCCAACTCAGTATATATTCTCAAATTTCATTAAGTGAATAATGAAATTATTCATTCTAATTTTAAATTAATTTGGAGAATATATGCGTACCGACGAAAGAAATGTTCTGATGAACTCCAAGACTTCTACATATATCCTTGCTGAATTGCATAAAAGAATTAGCAAGATAAATTCATCATATGAGAAGAAGATAAGCGAGAGCCAATACGACAGAAATAAAACGAAATTAATAAAGGAGCAAGTTGAATTTATCATCAGCCTGCTGAACATAATTGATTACGCCATGCTGACCACGGAAAAAACTTTAGGCATTGACTGAGACACAAATTAGACGAGGAGAAAAAATGCAAGAAATTATGCGAGAGATGATCGAGAATATGATGCAGGGAGTAATACGGCAGGCGGGGATTCTTCTGGCGGATTTCGTGGAGCGTTATTTAAGGCTTGAGGGACCGGAGCACAGTGAAAGTTATAATGCTTCGATTAAATATTGCCTGGATAAACTTATTGAGTACTGTGGTAAAGGAGCGCTGCTCAGTTCTATTAATATGGTGACGGCAAAGGAAGTCCTTGCTATGCTCTCGAAGGGCGCACCGCTGGGGATAAATGTATACCTGAGGAACTATAAGTCTGTTTTTAATACCGCTAAGAAATGGGGATATATCAGTGAAAATCCATTCCAAGGAATTAAACTTAAAAAGAGGCAGAAGATGAGACCGGAGTTTCTGACAGAGGATGAGGTAAGGATTGTGGCGAAGTATCTGACATGGAATTTCGCGGACATTGTGTGGACGGCTTACTATACGGGGATGAGGGCAAATGAGATATTGAGCCTGCGGAGAGAGGATATAATGGATAGCGAAAGAATGATAAGGGTCGGGAGTAAGGACTTTGAAACAAAAGCACGGAAGGTTCGGCTCGTTCCTGTTCATTACGCTCTATGGCCGATAATTGAGAGGAATATCCGCGGGAAGAATAAGGGTGATTTCGTTTTCGGGAAGAGGAAGCATGCGAAGTATACGGTGGATTGTGTGTCGAAAAAATTTAAGAAGGCGTGCAGAGAAGCGGGGCTGAGTGAGGAGATTCATTTTCACAGTTTACGCCACTCATTCGGAACTAACGCGATAGCTAAGGGGGCACCGATAACGGCGGTGCGGGATATTATGGGGCACTCGTCTATTCAGGTGACGCAGATTTACGCTCATACGGATGAGAGGATGTTGAGGGAGGCGATTGAAAAATTATGATTTAAGAATTACGCTTCGATACGCCCCGATTTTGGATTGATAAAATTCAAAGGGATCGGGACTACTCAGCGACCGGCTTCGATATTCCCGACTTTAGTTGATGAAGAGGTCGGGGTACTCAGCGATCAGAGTTAAGAGTTAATTTTTTAGAAAGGAAAATGTTATGAATTGGTTTAGGGATGGACCTTAAGAATTAATCCCATGGGACGGGACAGGAAATTAAGAATTAATGACCTGATGTGAAATGAAGGAGGGGCATAAAAAGAGACGCCCGGCAGCAAGGCAATGCGTACCAGGCGTCAAGTAGTTAACATATCTAAAAACAAATTTAGGAAGTAATACTATGAAAAGCAATAGTATTGTTCATGGAAACTTTATAAAGAAGTGCAGGATAAATGAAGCCCCTTCAAGGGTGGCGAAAAAGCAGGCTATGCAGAGATGCATTAACGTAAAGACTATATTAAAATTTATTAGGAAAGGATAAAAATATGTTAGAGAAAATAAAAGAGTATGACGGGGAAAAATCCGGTAATGATGTGAAGATAATTAAGGTGAATGCAGTCAACGCGGCGAAATTGTACGGACTAAGCTGCATGCCTGTGGAGGGGAAAAGACCGCTGTATACCTGGGAGAAGTACCAGGAGAATGGTATATCGGTTGAGGAACTGAGTGGGATGGACTTTGGATGCGCCACGGGGTTCGCGGCGCTGATGGGTCCGGGAGAGGTCGCGAGTATTGACTTCGACAAGCTCGAAGACTGGAAGGAAATTGAGAGAGCGTTGGCGTTAATGAAGCTACCGCCTGATTACAGGTGGGTTGTTAAAAGCGGGTCGGGGAAGGGCGCGCATATTTATTTCAAATTTGCCGACGGTGAAATGCTTCATAAGCGATTCGGAAAGAAGGCAGTCTATAAGTTCAAGGCACAGCCCAAAGCCGGGTTTGAGCATCTGGAAGTAAGGATTAGCCGGTGTTATAATGTGTTCCCCTCTTCCCTGCACCCCAGCGGAGGGAAATATGAATTCGCGGGAGCAGAACCAATTGAGGCGCCGGAGTATCTTAATTACAGCGATCTGATGGAATACCTGACGGAAGCCTGCGAATTGCCAGAGACACCTAAGCCGGTGAATACTGAAAAGAAACTACAGATTAAAACAACGATAGCTGACCTGGAGGATGCATTAATACATATTGCCGGGAATCTGGAGTCTTACGATGAATGGATCAGGGTGGGGTTTGGACTTTGTCCGCTGGAGGAAGTAGGGGAAAATTTATTCGTGAATTTCAGCAAAGCGAATACAAAATATGATGATACTGAGGAAGCGATAAGAAAAAAATTCAGGGATTTAAAGAAGGATTATGACGGGAGAATTACTGCCGGAACAATCTTTCATATCGCTGAACAGTACGGGTGGAAAAGAAAAGTTCAGCCATACTGGAGGATTGACGAGAAGAGCAGAATCCATATCATACTGCCGAGGATAAAAAAAATACTTGAAGAACAGGGTTTCTGCATGTACCGAGTGGATAAGACTTATTTACTTGTGAGGGTTGTGGATAATGTAGTCTATGAAGTAACACCACACGAAGTGAAGGATTTTATCCAAAAGTACACTGACGAGATACCGATTGAATACTTCGAGGGGACAAGCGTAGAGACCGTTGAAGATCTGCTGATGAAAAAAGCAGGGCAGATTTTCTCTGATGGTTTCTATGAATTTCTGGAAGCCAAACCATTAAAGTTCGCAGAGGACGGCGACGATTACGGATATTTCTTTTTCAAGAATTGTTTCGTGAAAGTCACGAAGAAGGGTTATGAGCAGAAGGAATATAATGAACTGGACGGGTGCATCTGGGCGAGCCAGAAACTGGAGAGGGATTTCGACAGGACATTCAAGCGGACTGTTATGGCTGAGTTCTTCTACAACACGCAGGGGCAGGATATGGCAAGGCATAACGCAATGCGCAGCGTGATTGGGTTTCTGCTGCACAGAAAGAAAAAAGCCGGTGACGAGAAGGCGGTAATATTCATTGATGAGAAAATAAGCGACGGACAGTATGGCAGAAGCGGAAAGGGAATAACTTTCAAGGCTATAGGCAAGCTGAGGAATGTCGTAGAGATAGACGGAAGAAACTTTAAGTTCGGAAAGAGCTTCGCATTCCAGCGGGTGAATCCTGATACTGAAGTCATTGCATTTGATGACGCGGAGAAGGGTTTCGAATTCGACAAGTTATTTTCCGTACTCACTGATGGTATAATGGTGGAAAAGAAAAATCAGAAGGAAATGTATCTGGAGTACGAGAGAGCGCCCAAGGTAGTGATAACCACAAATTTCACTATTAAGGGGATAGATGACTCTACCCTGGACAGGCAAATTATAATTGAATTCACGGACCACTATAACAGAAAGCATAAGCCTCACCACGAATTCGGGAAGTTATTCTTCACGCAGTGGAATAGTGAGGAGTGGAACGCGTTTGACTGTTATATGATTGACTGTCTGAGGATGTATCTTGAGAACGGATTGCAAAGTTATCAACCTATAAATCTAAATAAAAAGCTGCTGGTTGAGTCAACGTGTGAATACTTCCCCGCTTTCGTTGAGGAGAATGTAGTCGTGGGCGTGGAATACAATAAGTTCGATTTGCATATGCAGTTTAAGGATGAAAACCCTGACTATAAAGAGCAAAAGCAGGCCGGGTTTACGAGGTGGCTTAAGACGTACGCGAAGCTGAATGATTTGAGGGTAATTGAGACGCACTCAGGGAAGGAAAAGAAGTTCAGGTTCGTGCCGATAGATGAGGAGGGTAAACAGGCGATAAATCCGGCGGCGTAGTTGGACGGATGGACGGAAAAAAGTGATAATACCGGGCGGACTAGAAAGATAGGGGAAGTAACGACCAAGTGAATGGTAACGGGGGGAGGTGATGAGCCTCCTCCCTTTTTTATTTTATGGCGGGTGGGTGGGTGGGAGCCATTGCAGCCTGCTCTCCCACCGGTGGAAGTGATACCCCAGGACTGAGGTAATCCCGGGGAACCACGTGAGAAAATATTTCAAGTTTAAAGTAAATTTACGGCATCGGTTAAATTGGAGTGCTGGAGGTGGCTGTATATCTGGGTGGTTTTCAGGTCTTCGTGTCCGAGTAGTTCTTTTACTACGTATAGCTGGACTCCCTTCTGTACTAAGTTGCTGGCGAAGCTGTGGCGGAGTGTGTGGAAGTGGATGGATTCGTTCATTCCGGCAGCGCGGAGGGCTTTCTTAAATTGTTTGCTGATGTTTTCGGTGCGAAGCTGGAGGGCGTGCTTATCGCTGAAGATAAAAGCTTCCGGGGATTTTTCCCTGCCGCCTGCTATGATGTGCTGCAGCCGCGCGGAGATGGGGATTATGCGCTCTTTCTTTGATTTGCTGGTGAAACCGTTGGCACACTTTACGGTGATGGTGTTCTGGTGGAAGTTGACCCAGGACCAGCGGGCATTTACTATTTCGCCGGCACGCATACCAGTGTAAAAGGCGAAGGTGAACACATCGCGGAAGATGGGGCTGGCGGTCTTTTCGAGGATTGCTTCCAGTTGGTCGATGGTTAAAAATGTGGGATGGGATGAAGCGATTTTCGGAAGCTTAACCTTCTTAAATGGATTAACTGGAATATACTCCCAGTTAAGGGCTACGTTAAAGGCGGCTTTTAGTGTGCGATAGTATAACGCTGCTCCCCTGTTGGTGCGGCTGAAGGTCTGAATAATAAACTGTTCGGCGATGCGGTGGCTGATCTCTGCCAGGGTGATTTCTCCCGTGAATGCGCGGAATTGCTTAAATGATAAGCTGACGGATCGGAGATAATGGGCGGACTTGGAGTGGCTGAGGTGGGAAAGGTATTCCTGCTGGAAGTCGGAGAGGCTTTTTCCGGTGGTGGTTGGTGCCGGTGCGATCGTGACGGTGGGCGGTGTAATCTGGGACACTGCTGGGACAATGTGAGAGGGCGCGGGCTGGTGCATTTCTTCCGGAGGAATGAAAGTTTTTAGGAAGAGTTCAGCCTCTTCACGGGTTGACTTTTTGGTGCTGACTTTTTTGCGTTTACCATCTACAAAATAAATGAGATGGAAGTATTTGGAGCCGGGAGCTTCTGCAACGTACATTTTTTTTTCTGTGATGCGGGAGTGCCTTTTTTGACCAGACTGGGACAAAACTGGGACAAAACTGGGACAAAATCATAGGGAATTTTCAGAGGGTAAAAATGAAAAAACCCCGATTTCGTGACAAAATCGAGGTTTTTAAGTGGGCCCTGAAGGACTTGAACCTCCGACCCGCTGATTATGAGTCAGCTGCTCTAACCAACTGAGCTAAGAGCCCATTTTTCTAAAAATCCGAATTCTAAATATATCGCTTTATTAATAAATTACAAAATTGCCGCCATAAACTGTTATATGTCAAAATTCCTTTTGGTGGTATGCCCCAAAAGAATGATTTCACCTGAAATGGACCTGATTGAATATACATGTCTGCTGTGAGTCGCGATACGTGGCTAAAAGCAGAGAGGACTCATGTCTCGACTTCTTCTATCCCCTTACTTGGATTGGGTGTGCTTTTCCCTAACCAAGGACTGAAAACGTTGTTCAAATTCTGAGAAAAAGTAAAGGAACCCTCATAATCAGTAGACTTAGATAATTAATTTTTATGGTCGTAAAAGAGCCCTTGTCTACCCCTGAGGGAAGCCCTATTGCTTTTTAAATTAATTTTGGTAGTTTTTTCATTATAAAATAATTAGAGGTTCTAGTGAAAAAGTTCGTTTTGTTCTTTCTATTAGCTCTATCTCTCACGTTCTGGTCCTGCGAAAAGAAGTCCTCAAACCCAACTGAAGCAACTGATTCTGATATCCCTGCAGATCCCGGAACTGCACCCCCATCTGTTAAAAATGGTCCCCTCAAACCTGCCGTGGGTGTAAAACTGGCTGACGATAGAACCAATCGGGTCCAGCTTAATATAGGGGGTTTGTTCCACCAAGGATCACCAATTCAGTACACGACGAATAATCTTGTCATTCTGGAAGATGGAGTCGTAAAAGGTTACACTATCAGACCAATTACTTCCGTCACATTGGAAACTAACGTAGTTTTCATTATCGATGTTACCGGCTCAATGTCAGGTACTATTAGTGGAATAAAGGAAAGCATTATCGCATTTCTGAATAATCTAAAGTCAAAAGGCCTAAATGTGAAATGCGGAGCTGTTGCCTATTCGGATAATAACGACACCCGCATCCCTTATTCAACAAATGGTATTGCATCAAATACGGATCCGGGAGCATACACCGTTGTAGAATTTCACAATTTAACGGCCAATTTTGATTCCTCCAGCACCCTGTTCAGTTTTATTTCAGGTTTATATTCCAGCTACCGGGGATATGACGGTGGTGATATTCCTGAAGGTGGTTTTGACGCAATCTACTACGCCTATCAGAACTTTTCCTGGAGTCCAGGAGCTCAAAAAGTTTTTGTTGTACTTACTGACGCACCATCGTGGGGGAAATATGCGCCTCTAGGCTCAGGAACAACAAGATCTCCGTGGAGAACCGATTCATTAGCTAATGTATTAGCAGGAAATGCTACCGTACACGTTGTTTCACCGATACCTTCCAAAATTTCAAGTAATATCTACAATGGGTCTTATGATATGCACTATCTTGCGACCCCGGGTACTTTCTCTCAATACGGAATAAATTATACTTCGGGCGGTACTGGAGGACTCTGGATAGATCTTTATAATGTGGACCTTACCGGCAGAGTTGACTTGACCACTCTGCCCATCAGCACCGTGGCTTCACAATCCGTGCGAGCAGAATACATAACAAAGACTCCTGGAAAAGGTAAGCATCTTATTAGGGTCGTTGTTGATATTGGTACTGCAAACGGTGAAGTTACTGTTGAAGCTGACTATTAAATAGAAGCACTTTTCTAATACCATGACGGAGGCGGCATTAACTGCTGCCTCCTGGATTGGGAACAGTGAATATATCGATCACCTTAAAACTCAGCCTCAATTCCGACAACCGGGAGGAAACTGTATTGGTAAACCGTATTATTTGTGCCATCACTTGAGTATGATTGTCCTGCAACATTCTTCTGATTGTATAAATTCTGGATCGCAAGGAAAACTACCAGGTTCCATCCTTTGAAATTATAACGGGAATTGAATGAAACATCCAGTCTGTGGAATGCGGGGTATCTTTCGGAGTTCAGGTTTGTCCCGGGATGCCAGGAACCTCTCGACCACACTACTCCCCCTTCTCTCCGCTGCTCAGTCGTTGTGAATTCGCGGGGAGTGTACGCCCTGCCGCTTGAGTATCGCCATTTGAAACTGATCTCCATATCATCCGAGAATGGAAGAAGATGAGACGGGTACCTTATATAGAAAGGCATTTCGTTAATCTCACTCTTTAATCCACTGAATCTCTTCCCCAATATTATGGTGAATATGTAAGGGAATTCGTAATCTGATGCTATCGTTTTTCCTTCATACCCCTTCCTGAAATCTTTGATCTTGCTGTTCATATATGAGAAACTTGCTGTCCCGTAAATGTCTTTAACAAGCTTTTGCTGGATAACAAAATCTATACCGTAACTATCCTGCTCTCCGATATTCAGTACTTTCTCTGATCTGAAGGTCTTATCTTCGAGGTAAACTAATTCCTCACTGACGGGTACACGGTCATATTTTTTGTAATATGCCTCTATTGTCATCTTTAATCCCTCATCCCAGATGTGTTCCAATCCTGCAATGTAATGCAGTGCACGGCTGTTCAACAGATTTCTGTTCACACCGGACTTGTACCGGTCACCGTAAATCGGATATGCGTGTGTCTGATAATAGTATCCGAATGCAAAATTAATGTTCGTTATTGCCGGAATCAGATAATATGACAACGACAAACGGGGGGATAATTCAGATGCATTACTGTATGTAAAGTGGTCATAACGCAGCCCTGCATTAATTACTAACCGCTCATTCAGTAACGTAAATTTATTGTTTATGTATGCATAAGTTTTATTTTCCTTAAAGAGGCTGATGCTGTCGTTGATAACTGCCGGAGGCAGGACTATCGGACCAGTTTCATATGTTCCGTCGTTATCAAGGTCATACCTCGCCGTGTCACCGTCGATAGTAACAGCTGAATTAAACTCCCCTGTCCTGTATGAAACCCCCGCGTTAAATTCGTAAGCCGGGGATGAGAGATAAACCATATCTAACTTCAAACCGTACTCGTTCTCATCTGACAATTGGCGGTATAGCGGCCTTATATTCAGGGTTGAGTGCCCGTCAAGTTTCCCCGAACCATCAAATGTACGCCTGATTACTTCAGTAGTGACATCCACGTCGTAGTGATAACGGGTGGTTGAGAATGTGGTTGTCGTAAAAAAGTTTTTTGACCAAAGGCTTTTCAGGCTTAGCCCGCTGGCAAATTGATTCTGCCTTACGAACACATTTTCCATTCCGACGGTGTCAATTCTGCCCGCAAGCAGCGGGTCGGTTATTTCCGGTTCACCAAGAATATCAATGTAATCATCACCAAAAATCCCGGAGAATGAGAGTTTCTGCTTGTCTGTAAGGTCATAAGTTACTTTATACTGAGCGTCATAATACTGAGGCACCGCAGTTAGTCCGATCGCCCCTACAATAAGGTCAAGATAACTCTTCCTCGCGGAGAACAGCCAGGCTCCTCTGTTATCACCGATTCCACCCTCAAGTATCAGACCGGCTCCCGCAAAAGATGTATTCGCGTTTCCGGCAATTGTCGTATTCCTCCTCCCTTCCCTGGTGTTCACAGTGATAATCGACGAGAGCTTATCCCCGTACTTGGAGATAAATCCGCCTGTGGAAAAACGGATATCCTCTATCAAATCAACATTCACCATATTAATCGGTCCGCCGGAATTATATTCATTTGGATAGTGGTTTACTGAATGAACTTCGATATCATCAAATACAACCAGGTTCTCATTCGGGGCTCCTCCTCTTACGAGCAGTTCATTATCCTGATCACTTGAAAACGCTACTCCGGGCATACTTTGAAGTATCCTCTGAAAATCCTGCAATGAACCCGGTGATCTTCTTACTTCTTCAGCATTCAGAACTACTGTACTTAAATTGTTCACCTGGATTGATTTATCAAAATAATCCCCTTTAATCAAAACCCCTTCCATCTCAACTGTAGTGGACTGAAGTTTAATCGAAACAACTGACTCCCTGCCGGCGTTTACGATTATATCGGTTTTAATCAGAGTAACATAACCAACCTGCGAAACGCGGATTGAATACGCTCCCAAAGGAACTTTGATCCTGAAATCCCCTTTCTCATTGGTAACAGTTCCACGGCCGGGGAGTTCATTAATTACTATTGTTGCGCCAGGAAGTGTTTCACCGGTCACTGCATCCAAAACGCGGCCGCTGATAAAATTGCCTGAAGCCTCCTGAGCAGAAAAGTGATGGAAAGATGAATGAAGTAAAAGAAATAAGACAATATGTAAAGTTTTCATTTTTGTCCTGACGGAATACTTACACAATATTTTTATATACTAACAAAATTTACTACATAATAGCCTGATTTCTATATTATTTTTACCTAACAATTTTAAGAAGGATGAACGGTAGAGCAGGTTGTTAGCCGGTACTAAGTGCGTATTACAAAGCATAAGGCTTTTATAGAATACCGCAGGGCCAGTTTGATCAGGAGAGATTCTTTAACACCAGCCTCCGGTTTGATATATTCCGGAGGCTGTTTAAGGAAATATTACTTCAAGAATGTCAGCTTTTTGACTGATACAAATTTACCTGTATCCAGCCGGTATAAATAAATACCAGATGCAAGATGAGCGGGATTAAAAGGAATGGAATATCTACCGGGAGACAGATGATCATTAACCAGGACAGCAACTACACTGCCAAGTAAATCATAAATTCTCAGCTGAACGAGTGATTCTTTATCTATGTCAAAACTAATAGTTGTAACCGGATTAAAAGGATTCGGGTAGTTTTGGTACAGCGCAGTTGAAACAGGCATAACGACTGTCTCCTTCTCTGCATCAGTAAGAAATCCATATCCTCCTGAAACCCCGATCAGCAATGACTTATCAGACCCTTCCATTCTTCCGCTAGTGAACTCACCTACGACTCCCTTTATCTGAAAAACTGGCGAAGAACCTGACACAATGCCACTACTCCAGCGTGAATAAGAAATGGAAAAACTCTGAGCTAAAGTTTCCTCTAAAAAGGGGAGTATAATAAATATGACCATCAAAACAAATTTGATTGTTCCGGAAAGCATCACTCCACCTTTAAAATATATTTAATCTGCTGACCATTATAAAAAAGTTTATGTCCGTTATTATCTCTCAAATCAATCTCAATCCAACCAGAGGGAATTTCAGGGCCGTAGAACATTATGATAGTTCCGACGGGTGAATTCCCGCCACCTGGATTACCCTGCCCTCTCACAGAAATCCATTCATAATCAGCAGGATTGGTGGATTCCTCGGGAGTTGGCTTATTATATGCAACACCCATAAAAGCTTTCCCCCTGGGTTGATCAGTCATATTCGTTCCGAGGGAATCATCCGCATATTTAATCCACGTGTATAAACTTGTTCCTGCTGAACCTTGCGGACCCTGGGGACCCTGTGGTCCTTGCTGACCTTGAGGGCCCTGTGGACCTGGATCGCCTTGTGGCCCCTGATTACCCTGGGGGCCTTGTGGTCCCTGAGGGCCTGGGTCACCCTGCTGGCCTTGATTACCCTGAGGACCTTGCGGTCCCTGCTGACCAGGAGGTCCCGGATCGCCTTGCTGTCCCTGATTACCTTGTGGTCCCTGTGCACCTTGCTGACCGGGAGGACCCTGTTGTCCCTGATTACCTTGTGGACCTTGCTGTCCAGGAGGACCTGGATCTCCCTGATGGCCCTGATTTCCCTGGGGGCCTTGAGGCCCTTGTGCACCTTGCTGACCGGGAGCGCCTTGTTGTCCGGGAGGACCCGGATTTCCCTGATTACCTTGCGGTCCCTGTGCACCTTGCTGACCGGGAGGGCCTTGTTGTCCAGGAGGGCCTGGATCTCCCTGATTACCCTGATTTCCCTGAGGGCCTTGCGGTCCCTGTGCACCCTGCTGCCCGGGAGGGCCTTGTTGTCCAGGAGGGCCTGGATCTCCCTGCTGACCCTGATTACCTTGTGGCCCCTGAGGTCCGGGCGGCCCAACCAAACCAGTAGTATCACCAACCCAACGACCATTCTCATTTATAACTGCTATGCCATTGATGGCAATACTTCTGGGATTAATATCTCTGTTTTTTACATCATTAGCTTGCAGGCTATTAAGAGCAAAAGGAACTGCACTGATTGGCTGACGTGGTGTTAATTCCGGATCCTCTCCAACTTTTATCCCTAACCATAACGGCCTGTCAAAAATTAGTTCGAGAGGAGTAATACCGCCAAGAAGAATTGAGAAGAGTCCGTTTTGAACGAGAACGTCCTGTGTCTCTGTCCAAAGAATATTGCCGGAAATATCAGAGTCGTAAAAAGTAAAAGTAATGTTATAATTACCAGTCAGGACCGGAACACCATTACTGTCATTAAGAAGAGCTTGAAAATTTATTAACCTGTTCTGGGCTTGTGCCGAAGCAACAGTAAATAATGAATACATAGCAATAAAAAGCCATAGAAGCCTTTTCATGATAAAACTCCAGGAAATTGATAAACTATAACTGCAGCCAAATAGTCTAAGACCTTAGGGGGAGTGGCCGTAACACAACGAAGAAAGCTAATATAAATTCTATTAATTTCCAAACTCAACCTGTGATGAGTGTCATACCCGTTTATTATTTGCGTGCATTAAAATTTAAGGAAAAACTTTCAGAATAGGTAAGTTCAATTAGTGAGTTCTCCTTACAAGGTACGGTATGATCACTTGATCTTTCCATCATGAGACAATGGTCTTTCTAAATTGAGAAATCTTCGGGATCCGAAGTCGAAATATGCGCTTCTCGATTTTCTTTTTTTCTGAGTAGTCAGTACATCTTATAATTCGTAGCTAAAATAAAGTTGCTGTCACAACTAGTAGCCGGTAAAAAATCAACCGGGTCATTTACTTCCCAATCATTTAAGATCATATTTTGTAAATTTTCAATTTTTTATTTGAATTTAAATTAAAAATATCTGTTGGATGTTAAGGATATTTATGTTTAATTTTGGGTGTCGAACCAAAAGAGAGAATTATGTTTAAGAAGCTCTTACCTAAAGAAGAAAAATACTTTGAAGATTTCAAGGAAATTATTTCTTTTATACGTCAGGCAGCAACGATCACACAGGATTTCTTCAAATCTGAGTCCTATGATCCCGATATCTACCTGAAACTAAAACCAATCCAGAATCGTTACGATGAAATCACCTCAAGAGTCGTTAAAAGACTGAACAAGACCTTCATTACCCCGTTTGAACGTGAAGATATTTTCGCCCTTGTAAAAAAACTTAACGCCATCGGAAATAATCTTTTCGGTGCCGCTGTCCGCGTTGATACATACAACGTTACAACGAAAATCGCCGGCGCGGAGGAACTGATGGCAATCGTTCTGCTGCAGATAAATGAACTGGAAAATGTACTGCAGGACCTGCGGCATAAACGGGAAAATATCAATGACTGCAAAGTTGTGCAGGATCTTGAAGCTGAAGCCGATAATGTTTATAGACGTGAACTTAAGAAGTTATTTCTTGAAGAGAAAGATCCGATGGAGATATTCAAAAAGAAAGAAATTCTTGAAATTCTTGAGAACGCCTGTGATAAATGCCAGTCCGCGGCAAATGTTATAATCCATATTCTTATTAAGAATTCCTGAACCGGAACCGGCAGTTCTTTTTCAGATATTATGATATTTACGAAACCCGAAATTTAAATACATTATGGCACGGTAGATTATTCCGGAAGGTTACTTCAAAGGTTTACATTATCAATATTCCAAGAGAAAAAATATTAACCGATTACGTTTATGACAATAGTTATACTGATTATTTTCCTTGCGCTCGTTTTTGACTTCTACAATGGAATGAATGATGCCGCGAATTCAATCGCGACCGTCGTTTCAACAAGGGTTCTGTCACCATTTCAGGCGGTGGCTTGGGCAGCTTTTTTCAATTTCGTAGCTGCATTTGCCTTCGGCGTCGGAGTAGCAACTACAATCGGGAAAGGGATAGTAGATGTAAACATAGTTGATAATTTCGTTATATTTTCAGGGATCGTCGGAGCCATAATATTAACCGCGACAGCCACCCACGCAGGAATCCCCGTAAGTGTTTCGCACGCGATTATCGGAGGGTATGGCGGGGCTGCGATTATCAAGGGAGGAATACACGCTTTAATCCTCACCGGATACGCGAAGGTATTTCTTTTTATTTTTCTTGCGCCAATTATCGGGATGGTTGTATCTCTGATATTTTCCGTAGTCACGATGTGGGTTGTGAAGGATTTGCCGGTGCGAACGGTGGATAAGTATTTCAGAAGGTTACAGTTAGTATCCGCGGCGCTATACAGTCTCAGTCACGGGAGTAATGACGCACAAAAGACCATCGGTATAATTACAATCGTTCTCTTTACAAATCAATTACTTGGTGAAACATTCTATGTTCCATTTTGGGTAATTATTCTAAGCCACTCTGTTATCGCCCTTGGCACCTTAATGGGAGGATGGAAAGTAATCAAAACCCTTGGTATGCGCGTGACTAAATTAAACCCATTTGGAGGATTCAGCGCAGAAACCTCAGCAGGATTAACAATCATCGGCGCTACAATATTTGGTATTCCGGTAAGTACTACTCACACGATCACGGGAGCAATCATCGGATATGGATCAACAAAAGGCTTTTCAGCAGTTAAATGGGGAGTCGCCAGGAATATCCTCTGGGCCTGGGTATTAACAATCCCGCTTTCAGCGGTATTTGCAATGATCACTTATATCTTAGTGACCTATTTATTTAATTGATCCTAAGGCTTTTTATAATCACTTAGTCAAAAAAACATGTCATTTCATACATATCATCTTTCCGACAAGGAATGATTTTCCTGCAGACAATCTGTAGAGGTAAATTCCTGAACTGAGGTCATACAGCGAAGAGTTGAATTCCACCCGGTGATACCCCGCTTCCTTAAGTTCGTTATCCACTAGTTTTATTTCCCTTCCAAGCAAGTCAAAAACTGACAGAGTAACAATCTCCGGTGTAACCAGCCTGTAGCTAATAGTCGTCTCCGGATTAAAAGGGTTAGGATAATTATTATACAATTCAAAATTTATATTTCCCGCTTCTTCTTTTTCTGCAGAAGTCAGTAATGAGTCAAACGAAAGAATTCTTATTGCATCCGCGCAAATGCTTTGTCCGGTCTGCGCGAAGTTCGAAATATAAATCTCATCCGCGTCAGTTCCGGTAAAATTAAAAGTCCCGATGGAGTTCCATTTCAACCCGTTGACGCTCTGATCAAGCCTGACAGTATCAACTCCGCCAGCGTACTTTACAATGAAGGGAGTATTATTCGCCCTGTTGGAAGCCGCCACCCACCACGCGTCAACCCTGTACTGTCCCGGAGAAGGTACCCTAATCCTGAACCTGGCATACTGTTCGCCGTTGCCGGTTGTGCAAATTAGTGACGGTGTACCTCCCCAAAAACCACTGATACCTGAGGTTGTCCAGCCGGTACCAGTTAAAGTACAGAGTGAGTCCCCTGTATCAATCACCTTGTTATAATATACAGGTGGGAGGAGCGGAAGAGAATCCGCAATGGTTACTGCAAGCATAGTTGGTATCGCCCTCTGGGCGGTACCCCCTTCCGGACGGTTAATAAGTGTGGTCCCAACCGCCATTTGAGATGAACCGCCGCCATCGAGATTCATAGCTTCAATGCATCCGAGATCCTTCATTAACTGGGCAAGTTCAGGAAGAGAGAGGCCTTCACTCGCAGCCTGCCTGCCGTCAGCGACAAGAAGAATAATTTCATTGTTCTTTGTAAACCCAATTGCAGATCTCGGATCTCTATTGGAGTAACCAACGCCGGAACCCCAGAATACTTCCTGGTCGTAGGTAATCCTGATTGTATCATTATTTATCAATGTTGGGCCGCCGCCGATACCTGCAATTAATTCATAACTTGGTAAACCGTTTACAGGAGAGGGTGAAGGAGCAGGCACACCCTGTGCATTATTTGTCGGAGACGGAAACGTGTAAATATCAAGAACCCTGTTGCCAAAATGGTAAATCCAGTCCACTGACATTTCTCGGGTTTCTTTTATACCCCAAAAACTGCGCGTAAGTATATAAGTCTTCCCATCACGTACAACGCTGTTAATATTTTTGGCTAAAACAGTTCCCGGATTGACAAGAGCAGAATAGGAGGCATTGCTTGCGAAATCAAAGTAACCGCCATTTACCGCCGCGATGGCATTAAACCTGCCGCTGAAAGCTGTTATCCCCTCTTTCCCTGCAGGATTAAGATATGGCTTAACCACAACGCTCCCTTTTCTGAGATCCACGCGCAAGAACCAAACATTAAGCGCGGGAGAACTCCGGCTTCCTTTTAATAACTGAACCCCCTGAGGGAGGCTGTACTGATTGCTGATATTCACCCAATTAATCGCCTGGGGATGCAGTTCGATTGAGATAAGACAAAGCAAAAAAAGAATAAAAAAGTAAGTTGGCTTCATATGCGTGTTAATTGATAAAGAATACTCCTAATATAACAAAATCTACCCTGTGATGAATGGCATTGATTATTCCAAAACTGTTTAATACATTTAAATTGTAAATATTTCGAGGTTATCATGAGACAGAAGAGTTTATTCTTATTAATTCCGCTCTTATTACTCATTGCGTTCGCACCCGGGTGCGAAGAGAACCAAACGGGAGAAGGTACTGATCCTACCGCTTCCAAGCAAAAATCTGAAGCCGCGTACAAAATGATGGAAGATGACATGTACATGATGATGAACGGCAACTTCCGGAACGCGTCAGATTACGATCAACTCCGGTTCAAGCAGATGAACGCTACATTCAGAGAAGCCATTGAACTTGATCCGAAAAACTACGAAGCCAAATACGGCGCCGCACTTTCCGAAATTCTGGCTGTTTACAGCGATCCGGAAGTTAATCAATTGGTCAAGGATTTTGAATCCGCCGGCAACTCAAATAAAAATGCCATCTCCGGCGAGATGAAAAGAAGCCTCATTCCGCTGAAAACATCTGACTTGCAGTTACCCGAAGAAAAAATTGCTTCTTTACTCTTCAACATTAATAAAGTCGCCTTAACTGATCCGCCTCTGATAAGCCGTGTCCAGGCTGCGATCAGGAACAAACTGCTTCCCGCGATTGATTACGCAATCGCAAGACTTGTGGAATGTGAAGCCGAACCAAATTTCACTTTCCGGGTCACAGGCAGAATGCAGGGTGATAATACTCTTGACATGGTAACCATATATGTTACTGAGGTATATTTCACTAATGCCCTTCTCAATGCATTCAAATCCGGACTTGAAGCAACTCTAATTTATAAATTCGATCTTACCGATTATTCTCAGGCAAGCCTTGTAGCTGCCTTACAGCCGAATAATACCAGTTTCTTTTATATGAATACTGACGGTCAGACACGCGCACAAAACGTAAAGAATGCTTTTCTCGGCGCGATGAACAATATTAAGTCTGGTATTGCTTCACTTGAGAGTTTCTCCGGACGCAGGCCTGATGCTGTCATTAAAATCGGCAACTCAGGCGACAGGACTATAAAACAGCAGGATCTCGATACATTAAAGAAGTACATTGATAAGGCGATTGACGCATTCAATTCAACTCAGACAGTGGAAATTAAGGACGCTGATTCCGACGGTAATGATTACACGATCAAAATAAACATCTCCAATTTCTTCAACAATATGCCGCAGAATCCTAAAACTGCTTTTATGCCATCCTACACTGTAGAACCATCAGGTGAAGATGACATCAGGTTTGATTTTGTGGCACAGACATACAGTGAATTCACTTTCCCTGATCCGACCTTTGGCGGACTCTTGCCGGATATGTCGAATGAAACTCTGAAGAGAATCCTCTACATCGACGAAGAATTCGCTTATAGATTCTCATTCAGTATTCATAAATTTGCTGCTTATGACGATTGGTGGGCGGCAAATGGAATGAATTTAACATTCCGGTTTACTACACAGTCAAATAATGTCTACACAAAGACCGTTACTTATGAGGTTTACGAAGATAACAGTATCCTCTTCAAGGACGCGACTTCTACTCCCGACAGAGTAACGCGTATTGAGCTGAATTACGGTGAAGGTTATATGGATTATTCATTCCAGGAAGCGGGAAGGTTCATTGAAATCCGAGCGAAGGAAGAAGATTACTGTAACTTCCAAATTTTTGTGAGACCGGCTCTTACTAATTACCAAGTTAGCCCAAACCGTGATAATATTACGATTTACTGGAATATTGAAGGTAATCAATCCGGATCAAATTACTATTACCTTGAGCGCTCCGTGGCAAGCGGCGCTTATCAGGAGGTAAATTATCTGGGCGGGTGGATGAATTATAACTATACAGATTTTAACGTGACTCCGGGTGTTACCTATTCATACAGGCTTCGTTGTGTTTCTCAATGGAGCTGGGGTGATGTTCTGATCCCATCTTCTCCGGTATATTCGAATGTACTGACGGTTACTCCGTAATTTGCGGATCAGTCTCGTATTTCTGCTGATATTTCTGGCTGCGGTCTTCATCAGTCCGCAGCCGGATACTTCATCATCCGGTTCCCTATCCTTCCGTTCAGGCTACTTCAGTATCTTCAACGAAAAAACTGATTTCAGCCATTTTAATTCATCTATCCTAAGTAATAGCTTAAATATAAACTACAAACTGGATAAGACCGTTCTATACTCCTCAATGAGTTCTTACCGTTTTATTGTAGAGTCGCGTAACAGTAATAACCGGACGAATGTAGACCTGCAAAACAGAGAGGACGCAGTTCAGGTTGGGTTAAGCACGGGATTCAGAAGTTTGTTTATTAAGCCGGAAATACGTTTCTCGAAGGCTAATAAAAAAATCCTGACAGAATATTCAATTGATTATGGAATTTATCATCCGGGGATGGGCCTCTACCTGGCGCAGTTTTCATACATAAAAACCCACTTCCCTTTTTATGCAATGGGTGTCTATGCGGGTGAAGGCTTTGGCATTACTAATTACACTCCATATTACTTACTTTCAACGAAGATCGGTTTGAATTTAATTCCCGATGGCAGCACGTTTGATATTGAGTACTTTAAGAATATTCAGGTAGACAATAAGTTTGATTCATCCTTCGGATACACCGACAAGCCCGAAATTGAAATGTTTAATCTGACGCATAATCACAACTCAAAAGATTTCATCTTAAGAACAGGATTTACAAGATTAACCGGTAGATGGCGGATCATTCTTCTATATGAAAATCTGCCGTTCAGCACAATTACTTTTCCGACAGTCAGCTATTCCGCTCTAGCATCCGAACTTAAACTTAAGAACACCAGATTTACTCCATCAATCTTTTTCAATTATTACTATTTCAGGATAGACGGAGCGGGCAATATTCAGTCGTGGCCATTTACATCAGTTATTACAAACGTAGTCGCGAACAGGATGAATTTCAGGATTGACGGGTGGTTAAACGCGATAAATCTCGGAGGAAAACTAACTCTGCCTTTAGGTGGTTTTCATATTAGTCCCGAATTGCAGTTTTATCACATCATCCCTGAATCTGAAATTGATACCTGGCAGCCAGAATACCTGGTGTTCGGGGTAAGGAATTTTTATGATAGTTATGATGAAATTAAGAATGCCGGGCTTGCGCGGTTGCGCGTGTTTACCGATTGGAAACTCGAAGATTATTCAATATCGGCTGAACTATCACAGTTCATACCTCTGTACCTCACCAAAGAAATAAAAAAGAAACGTCCTCCCGGATACATTAAACCTGAGCAAGGGCAAGGAACTATAACCGGTGGCACAGAAATTCAAATTAAAATCTCAAGAGAATTCTAATAAAAAAAATACCGGAGCCTGATGACCCCGGTATTCTTATTCAGCGAAGAATTTCTATTTAAGAATTGTAAGTTTACGGGATATCTGTCCCGATGCATCCCTGAGAGTATAAAAATATGTACCAGCAGGGAGTGTACCTGTATTAAAATCAGTTTCATATTCTCCCCTTTCCCTCCAGCCGCTGTATACGGTTTGTACCTTCTCGCCCATAATATTATAGAGGCTTAGCTCAACAAAAGAGGAACTTTGCACAGAATACTTGATAGATGTTTTTTCCGTGCCGCTGTTTCCGCGGATTGGATTCGGATAATTCTGATACAGGAACAATTCAGTGTTTACCACTACATCAACGTCAACAGTGGAGGAATATTTAGCTGTGCCGTCAAAATCAATCTGCTTAATGCGGTAGAGTACCGTCCCCCTGTATCCCAAAATTTGCATATCACTGAATGAATAACTGTTATCCGCTGTTGATGTTCCGGCACCGTTGACATAACCAACAACCCGCCAGTCATCATTTTTCAGTTTCCTTTCAATTTCGAATCCTCGGTTGTTCTTCTCAGTCGCGGTTACCCAGTTCAATTGCACGTGATCTTCCAGGAATGCGGCGGCGAGTGACTTAAATTCGACGGGAACGGTAAAATCCACATATACTTCATATACTCCCCTGCCGTGGGTTCCTGCGCGCAGAACCTTCCTTTCCGGAGAATAATCAAGATGCTTAATTACCGTATTTGGCAAACCGTTATTAAGTTCATACCAATCCGCGCCGTCGTTACGGGTAACAAAAACGCCGACATCATTGGCAATAAAATAAGTATTTGGCGCAGTAGGGTCCTCATTGTAAATAAAAATATCCGATACCGGAGAATCCGGCAGGTTGCCGTTTATCGGGAACCAGGTGGTACCTGTATCCGTAGTTTTGTAAACTTTATTCCCGCCGAACCCAAGGAATGTCACAAGCGCCACTTCGGAATTATCGGGATGCACATAAACTGAACTGATGGTTTTATTCGGTAGACCGCTGGAAGACAGCAAAGTCCAGGTCACTCCCCCGTCAAGGGAACGATACAGCCTTGATGAAGAAGAAGCATACATTAATTCCGGACGTGTTTTACTAATCGCCATTTCACGAACGGCAGAGGTGCCGTTCAGGTCGCTTGAGATTGCGGTCCAACTCTGCCCGTTATTTGTAGATTTATAAATCTTTTGCCTGGCGGTAAAAAAAGTACCCGAAACTGATGGATGATGCAGAATCGGCGCGACCCAAGCGGGATTCTCGGAAGATGATATACCACTCGTCGCGTTAACCCAAGATGAGCCTCCGTTAGTCGTCCGCATCATACCGTTATTTTGTGTCTCTCCGATGATATAGGATTGATTAAAGGGATTAAAGCATACTTCGCCGCCATCCCCTCCGAAAGCCGCTGCCCAGTTTAGAGTAGAATATGTCTGCTGCGTTCCGTTGTCTTGCGTGCCGCCAAGAATACGAGCCGGGTTAAAAGGGCTTGCCGCGATCCTGTAAAATTGTGTTAGAGTAAGGGTTTGATTCTGGTTAATGAAAGAATTACCTCCGTCAGTTGATTTCCACACTCCGCCGTCATTGAGGCAGAGAAAAGTATTCGGCTGCGTCGGATGAAAAACCAGATTATGCTGGTCAACGTGTACAGGTCCTCCGGAATAACCATTGGTGATATTTGCGAATGAAACACCACCATCTGTCGTCCGCCAAAGATCAATAGTTCCGACATAAGCAACCGCCGGATTATTCGGATCAACTTTACAGTGAAGATCGTACCACGCCTGGCTTCCTCTGAAATCAGTTCCGGTGGCTATCTGTGACCAGGTTTCAGCGAAATTCACTGACTTATATGTTACAACAGCACTGGATGCATAGATGGCAGCATAAAAAACGCCGGGTACTGATTTACAATAATCGAAATGTCCGCGGGTCATAGAAGGAAGGCCGGTGGAAAATGCCTGAAATGAATTGCCTGCGTCAATTGATCTGCGTATTCCGCCGATTCCCGATCCCAACGCAAAAACTGTATCACCGGTCGTGGAATAGAGAACATCATCGCATCTGCCGCTGATGGCAAGTGACCAGGTAAGCCCGGCGTTAGTGCTTTTATATAATCCTGAATTGCCCAGAGCGGCAAACAGATCGCTTGAACGGGTCGGATGAATAACCAACCTTGAGAAATATGAGGAAGAAGGAAGCCCCGCGGTTATGTGCTGCCAGGATTGCCCTCCGTCAGTAGATTTTAGCAGTCCCCTGCCGTAATATGAAGCGCCGCTGTACGTTGCCTCACCTGTACCCGCATAAATGATATTAGGATCATATTTATCCACTGCAATCGCGCCCATCGAAAGTGATGCCTCATTGTCTGAGGTAGGAGACCAGTTTAAGCCGCCGTCCATTGATTTCCATACCCCGCCGTTCGCAGGACCGATATAGATAATATCAGGATTCTGGGGATTATAAGCGGCTGTCACAATGCGCGAAGAAATATTCCCATACGAAAAATAATAACCGGGGGTGGGGCCAAGGTTTACCCATTTAAAATCATTGCTGATCGCCTGATTTCTTCCACGCATAGCGTTCCTCTGCTCCACTGCTCTTGAATACGCGTCGGGTGGAATAATTCCGGAAGGATAAGCCCTTTCGTCGTAGAATGCCCTCTCCCTGCTGAATGCCTTCGAACGTGCGACCTCCGAGGAAACTGAATGGTAAGGTGATTTTTCATTGAGAATATCTTTGTATTCGTTCTGAGCATACACCATTATAGAAAGTGAAAATATAGCAACCGTTAATAAATTTCTTGTCATAATCCTTCCGAAATATTAGCCAATAAGTTAAATAAAAAATCCGACATTCAAATAACCATGTTTTTTCATCCCCCCTGATAGAACTCCGCTGCCGTGCTTTTGAAGTTAATAAAACGAAGGATGTAATTTCGTGAAAGCAAAGAAGAAATGAGTCGATAAATCGCAGGAGAAATGTCTCTTAATAGTGTTAAATTAGTACGCATAAATAAGAATTCTTGCATTAAGGATTTAACTTCATAAAATAATTGTAACAAAGATGGTATTAGACAAATTATTAGAACTTTCCGTTCTGGCCGGTGAAGTGGTAAGAAACGGTTTTCGTAAAAAAATTAATATTCAGTACAAGACAAACGACTCAAATCTGGTTACGGAAATCGACAAAAAATCAGAACAGGTGATTGTTGATTATATATCCAAAAACTTTCCATCGCACGGAATACTCGCGGAGGAAGGATCAGATTTCAACCGGTCCTCAGATTATCTGTGGGTTATTGACCCTCTCGACGGCACGACCAACTTCGCTCACGGGCTTCCCATTTTTGCAGTTTCAATCGGAGTAATGAAGAACGGGGAGATTATTGCGGGAGCGGTGAATGACGTTATGAGAGATAAAATTTATTTCGCGGAGAAAGGAACGGGTGCTTTTGAAGGAGAGAGGCGCTTGTCAGTCGGTTCAAATGAAATTCTGAAACATTCCGTACTTGTAACTGGGTTTCCTTATGATATTGCGAATAATCCCGGAAACGCGCTCGAAATTTTCGTTGAGTTTATTAAGAAGACACGTGCCATAAGAAGACTTGGCGCGGCTTCAATCGATTTCTGTTATGTGGCTGATGGCGTTTTCGATGCCTTCTGGGAAGTACATCTAAGCCCCTGGGATATTTGCGCGGGGAAATTAATTGTTGAAGAAGCCGGAGGAGTAGTGACAGACTTTCACGGTAAACCAACCGATATATTTACGAAGCGAATTCTGGCTTCGAACGGAAAAATTCAGGAACCCGTTCTGGAAGTATTAAAACCTTATCTCTGATCAGGTATCAATTAAACCGCTTCCGGATTTAAAGATCTTTCCCTCTTCAGCGAGCTCAGTCCGGATACCGTCGAGAATACCGTTAATGAATTTTGAGCTGTCTTTGGTGCCATACATTTTTGCGATCTCAAGAGCTTCATTCATTGACACTTTTACAGGTATCTCGTTAAAATAAAGTATCTCCGCCAGCCCCATCCTTATTATCAGCTTATCAATTAATGAAACACGTTCAAGAGCCCAATTATTAAGGTTGGATACTATCAGAGCATCCAGTTCCACCCGTCTGGCAACCACCTGCCTGATCAGCGAAAGAGCGAACTCACGCCCCTCCTCTGTTTCGATCTCTCCTGTCAGGTACGCTACGGATGCATCAAGTCCTTCCGGATTCATCTCATACGCATAAAGCACCTGTAGAACCCGTTCGCGTATCATTCGTCTTTTTAATGTCTTCTCACTCATATTAATTCAATTTTATATTCCAAATAACCAAAAGAAAAGCAGTGCTATCCCTTCCCTGACTTTACTGTACAATAATTTTTGAGTCGGAAATTCAGTATCACTGCCGGCGTATAACAACTTTATGTTAAAAAACTTACTCATCTCATTTATCCTGTTGAGATGATATTTATCTGTAATCACCGTAACCAACCCCTGCGGATCACCATTCTTAAAAAAGTGCTGCCTGATATAAGCTACCTGCCCAGCAGTTGATACGGTTTTATTTTCCTTTACAATAGCGTCTTTGGGCACCCCGTATTTGATAAGGTATCTCCTGGCGACTTCAGACTCTGCCAATTCACCCGGGGCATTGCTGCCTGTTGTGAGTATACGGCTTATCTGACCTTTTTTATAAAGTTCAGCAGCTTTTTTAATTCTCCCATCCAAAGTGTTTGAAGGCTTGTCCTTTGAGACAACTGCTGCCCCGAACAATACTCCGTATTCGCTCTTCTTTTCTCCCAGCATCTGCCTGCTAATATTCTGAAGGAACTGTGAATAAAGGATCGAGAACAAGAGGAGGATAATAATCGCGAACAAACCGTTTGAAACTGACCTGAGGGGAATAAATCCTTTCACCCTGAAAATCAAAAGCCAGAGGTAACTGATCCAGATTATCTGAGTGAGTTGAAATACGAGATAAAATATCCCCGCGAGAGCATGATTGATCGGGTAAACTGATATATAGTAATTCTGTTGGATCGGGCGGAAGTTATATATCCATCCCGCAAGCAGAAGGCTCACAAGGGAAATAGTAATGAAATATCCGGCGGTTTTTAAGACTTCATTCGCGCGTTTCCTGATTGTCAGGATTATCATTTCACTGATAATCACCGCAACAAGAAAAAGATTTATAATATTACCAGTATAGGTAAATGTATAATCTGAGAGGCTTAAACCCTGATTCCTGTACTTGAGGTAAGTAAGAATGGACAGTTCAAGCAAAACAAGGCCGATCGGAAAAATAATTTTCCAGCCGCGCCCGAGACTCTTTTTTTTCACTGTCCGCATATTACCAAAAAGAACTTTTCGAAAGATTAATTAACGTAAGATATATTTATTAAAGAAGTAAAATAACACTGCGCCTATTACAGCGCCAATAGCATCGGCGATCAGATCAAACACATCAGCGGATCTGCCGGGCACAAAAATCTGGTGAATCTCATCCAGGGTACCATATACTGAGGAAACCAGCACCGCCATAATGAGATACTTCTCCTTCACTGACCGGTATTTATCCTGTACAAAAAAAGCAAGAGCTAGCATAAAAGATAATATGGCATAAGCTGCAAAATGCTGAAACTTATCACTTACTGTAAAACTGATCGCCCTGTTTGAAGGCAGCGAAGTTCCTACAAACAAGATACTCCAGTAGATTGCCAGCGGGAAATATACCGCGCTCCTCTTATGCTTTAATAGAAATTCACGCAAATGATTTTTGTAAAAATTTTATCGCCCCGGGTAAATTATCTTTTATCTGCGTCGCGGTGTATCCGTATTCAGTTTCAGTTTCCTTAAGCAGGTCGGCAGAAAGGCTGTGAAGAAAAACTCCTGATATAGCCGCACTCTCCAGGTCATTAGACTGCGCGAGTAATCCGGCGATCACACCGGTAAGAACATCTCCCGTTCCGATCTTTGCCATTCCGGAATTGCCAAGCGGATTAATATACGTCTGGCCTTCCGGAGTGAAGATCATTGTCCTGGATGATTTTAGAACAAGGTATGCGCCTGTTTCTTCAACAAAATCAACTCCGGCTTTGTAGATATTCTTTTCGATATCTTCAGTTTTTAGCCCGGTAAGGACCGCGAACTCACCTGAGTGCGGTGTAAGTATTTTATTTTCAAGATTAAGTTTTTTATACACTCCGCCGGAGATAGCATTGAGTGCGTCAGCGTCAATCACCCCCGGTAATTCAGGGGTTTCTTTCAATATCTTTACTATAGATTTTTGTGTTTGAGCTTCCCTGCCAAGTCCCGGACCAATAAGAATAATCTTTCCGGAGGTGAACTCAGACTCAAGTTGTTTCAGGGCTTTTGCTGCAAGAAATCCCTTATTCTCGTCATCGTAGAATTCAAATACAAGTTCTGATTCATTAGTGGGAAATATCATATTCTTCAGTGAGGCAGGAGCAGCGATTTTCACAGCTCCGGCTCCGATCTTCAGAGCGGAGTGAGCCGCAAGAAGTGCGGCACCAGGGAAAAACCGTGAACCCGCTACAGCCAGTACTCGTCCGTGGGAATATTTATGCGCTGTCCGTTCCCGTTCAGGTAAAGAAAAATACGCATCTTCAGGCTCTATAATAAACTTATTCGCTTTTATCTCTCCGTACATAGAGTGGTGAACACCAATATCCCCCCTGACGATTTCACCGCAGACTTCAAGTGCTTTTGGCGTGTACAAACCAACTTTAAGTTCTCCTAATGATATGGTAAGATCTGCAAAGAATGCTTCCTCAGAAAAGAAGAAGCCTGTGTCTCCGTCAATACCGGTAGGGATATCAATCGCGATTTTCTTTGCCGGCAGTTCATTAAGGAAATTAACGGTTTCAGCTATCTCCTGCGAAAGTTTTCCCTTCGCACCGCTGCCAAGTATCGCGTCTATAATTACGGTCGCGCTTAGCAGAGCAGGTTTGTAATAATTGGAATTAATTGTACCGACGTAAATATTTTCAGGCATTGCTTCTTTTATTCTGGAAAGCAGCCTGAAATTGACTAAAGCGTCCGGAGTAAGTTCAGCATCCGAATAGAGAGAAAATACCTCAACCTTATAACCTCTCACTGCAAAATGACGGGCAATCGCGTAACCATCCCCGCCGTTATTCCCTCTTCCGCAAATTACTGCAATTTTATCAAATTTTGAATTCAGCCCCAGTTTGTCAATAGCAATATTCACGGAATTGATTGCGGCATTTTCCATTAGCAGAAGAGAAGGAAACGAAAAATAATTGATCGCCTCACTGTCAACCTGCCTTATTTGTCCGGTTGTATAAAGGGGCAGCATAAGTAACTCTAAAATGTACTGTTAATAAGATTAATAATTGAACCCGGCGCAACTCCCATAATAATAATGAGGAGCACCGATATCATAATCCCCAGCATCGCGGATGTCGACGGGGTAACCATTACTATCTCATCAGAATTATCAAAGTACATAACCACAATAAGCCTGAGATAGAAGTAAACGCTTATCACAGATGAGATCACGCCTACAATCGCGAGCCAGGTCATTCCGGCTTCGATTGCCGAAAGGAATACATAATACTTGCCAAAGAATCCGGCGAATGGAGGAATACCGCTGAGAGCGAACATTGTAAGTGCCATTAATCCGGCAAGTACGGGTTGCTTAAAACCTAAACCCTTATAATCACTAAACTCCGTGCCTCTGAGATCCCTTTTCTCAATAAGACTTATCAAACCAAAAGCGGCAAGGTTCATAAAAGTGTATGCCACCAGATAGAAGATCACACCCGATACACCTTTTTCATTCCACGCGGCTAAACCTATAAGCATATAACCCGCGTGAGCTATGGAAGAGTAAGCGAGCATTCTTTTCAGATCATTCTGAGAAATCGCGACAATCGAACCGTAAAGCATCGAAAGAACCGCCAGGACTGAAATAACAGGCGTAAAGAAAGAGGGATAAGCAGCCTGTATAATCGGCGAGAAAATTATTATCAGCGCGCTGAAAGCAGCGGCTTTGCCGGTAGTTGACATCAGTGCGGTAACTGAAGTAGGCGCTCCCTGGTAAACATCGGGAACCCACATATGAAATGGTACCGCAGCTATTTTAAATGAAAATCCGATGATGAATAAGAGTGTGCCTGTTAAAAACAGCGGGCTTGTTTTGAGCGTTTCGTAACCAATCACGATTTCGGTGATCGAGAGAGAGCCTACCGCGCCGTAAATAAGTCCAAGACCGAACACGAGAAAACCTGTGGCGAATGAACCAAGAAGGAAGTACTTTAGTGCGGCCTCGAGTGAGCGTTCATTCCGCCTGTTGAATCCTGCCAGAACATAAAAACAAACCGACATCTGCTCAAGTCCGATAAAGATCATAATAAAGTCGGTCGCGCCGGAAATAAGCATCATCCCCAAAACCGAAGAAAGAAGCATTATATAATACTCACCGAAGTGAATTCCAGCCTTTTTAATATACTCCATGGATAAGAGTGAGACAACCGCGGCGCCAAAACTAAAAAGGAAAAAGAAGATGTTAACTCTTCCGCCTGTGAGAAATTTATCTTCAAAAACAAGAGCTGTGTGATCGAGAAGGATGAGTGATAAATAAGCGACCGACAACAATAGTACGAAAGTGAACCAGCCGAGAATTTTCTCACTTTCCTTTACAAGCATCTCGATTATAAGAGTAGCAAGAATACCCACCCCGATTAATAGTACGGGTGAAAGACTTATCAGATCGTGTACAGTAAACGTCATAGTTTAGAGGCTCAATTATTAAGTTTTTACAAATAAATTATTAAGATAAGGGTTTATGGCAAGTTTGGAAAACCAATTTTTAGAACTTGCCGGGTGCCCAATAAAAGAATACAAACCAGATAACCGCGAACAGGGGTAACAAAACAGGGATTGAATACTTGTAAATGTATTCGAAAAATCCCGGCATTTTTATTCCGCTTCTCTCGCTTATCGATTTAACCATAAAATTCGGACCGTTTCCAATATACGTCATTGCGCCAAAAAATACCGCAGCCACCGATATCGCCTGAAGATAGATTGTATCCTCTGAAACGAACTGGCGGACATCTCCGATAACGTTGATGTCAAGCGCATATTTACCCATCGCGGCGCTTAAAAAGTTCAGGTATGTCGGGGCATTATCGAGGAAAGCTGAAGCGGTTCCTGTTGCCCAGTAAAAAGTATTTTGATCGAGGGATTCCCTATAAACAGCAGCCTCGTGAGAGACTAATTGAAGCGCGGGAATCATTGTAAAGAAAATCCCGAAAAAAAGGTACGCAACTTCTTTTATCGGCATAAAATTAAATTCGTTCAGTTCCCTGACAGCCGGCCTAGATAATTTATACGCGGAGAAAGCAATTACGATAAACAGCAATTCCCTTATCCCGAGCGGCATGAAGGTTATCTTTGGCACAAACGAAAAAACTGACGGATCAATAAAAACGCAAAGTATTATAAGCCCGAGGAATAAAAAATTACTGCTCCCCTGCAGGTTCAGTTTGAAGGGCATACCCCGCATATCATCCTCAAATCTCTTTGAGTGTTTCCTGTCAAGGAAATAGAAAACTAATAATACAAGAAAAATTGTTGGAAGCCAGATGAAGAACACGTTCTTCAGCACCCAGAAAAATGGTACTCCTCTGAGGAATCCCAGAAACAACGGAGGGTCACCGATCGGGGTAAGCGCACCGCTGATATTACTCACAATAAAAATAAAAAAGATAATGTGATAAGGCCGTAGCTTGTTGCTGTTTATTTTAATAAACGGCCTGATCAGAAGCATTGACGCACCGGTGGTTCCGATAAAATTTGAGAGGACGGCTCCCGCTAAAAGGAAAAGAGCATTATTCAACGGTGTTGGGCTTAGCTGCAGGTTAATAAATATCCCGCCTGTTACGGTAAACAGGACAGCCAAAAGCAGTATAAATGAAAGATACTCCTGCAGGGCGTGGTAAGGGCTGTGTGTATCGTTATAGTATAGTATATAGTGGGAGGCTACCAGCAGCCCTAGAATAATACTAATAATGGGGTAATTCTTTTCCCAGAAGTGGGGAAAGAAAATCGGCCCGGAAGCAATCATAAGAAGGAGGGCCACAAATGGTAAAACCAGATAAAGCGGTGGAATAAAACTCATTCACTCCCCCGCTTTATAACTGAATTTAACAATTTTCGTCTTATCAGCGGATAATAATCCCATTAACACTTAGTATGGAATTTACGAGTGCTGACGAATACTTGTCAGTCATTTGCAGGAATGTTGTAGGATACACGCCAATCCAGACTATAAAAATGATAAGAGTAACCATTATAAACAGTTCTTTTCCGTTCATATCAGTGAGACCGCGGAGTTCCAGCTTTTTAACCGGCCCAAAAAAGATTCTTTGGTACATCCATAAAAGATAGACCGCCGCGAAGATCACGCCTGACGCCGCAACAATGGCATACATCCAATTTGATAAAACAGGCGATTTGAAAGCGCCGATTAAAATAAGAAACTCACCGATAAAGCCGTTTAAGCCCGGCAATCCGATTGAAGAGAGCGCCACAATAAGCATCACTGCAGAATATACCGGCACAACAGCCGCGATTCCGCCATAATCTGCTATCTGGCGTGTGTGTGTTCTTTCGTAAATAAAACCTACCAAAAGGAAGAGTGCCCCGGTAGATAAACCGTGGTTGATCATCTGGATAATCGCACCCTGCATTCCTTCCGGTGTGAAGGCGAAAATTCCGAGAACTACGAATCCAAGATGCGACACCGAGGAATACGCGACTAATTTTTTCATATCCTTCTGCACCATCGCCACCAGCGCGCCATATATTACACCGATAACAGCTAACAATGAAATCCAGCCAGCGTATTCAACCGAAGCCTGTGGAAATAACGGAAGGCAGAACCTTACAAGTCCGTAGGTACCCATCTTGAGAAGCACTCCCGCAAGAATAACGCTTCCTGCGGTTGGGGCCTCAACGTGAGCATCCGGCAGCCAGGTGTGTAGCGGAAACAAGGGCACTTTGATCGCGAAACTCAGAGCGAAAGCAAAGAACAGATAAGTCTGTATATCCAGTCCTAAAGCCGGTGAGACTTTGTACAACTCCAGAAGATTTGTCGTAAAGTAACCTGTTGATGATGAAGCATAAACCGCAAGCCATATTATCGCAACAAGCATCAGGAGGCTTCCGAACATTGTGTAGATAAAAAACTTAACGGAAGCGTAGATCCTTCGCTCCCCTCCCCAGATCCCGATAATAAAATACATTGGGATCAGCATTGCTTCCCAGAATACGTAGAACAGGAACAGATCGAGCGAAATAAAAACGCCTATCATTCCCATCTCCAGGACGAGCATAAAGAATGTGAATTCTTTAACCTTTATCTGAATGGAATTCCACGTTGAAAGAAGTGTCAGAGGAGTAAGAAAAGTTGTAAGTAATACGAGTATCAGTGAAAGCCCGTCCACACCCACATAATACGAGATGCTCAGGTCACTGATCCAGGAATATTTAAACTCAAACTGGAATTTGTCAAAGCCATAAACCCCGGAGTCAAATGAATAATATACAAGCAGTGATATTATAAAAGTAACGAGCGACGTAAATAACCCGAAGTAACGGATCGCGTTCTTATTGGCCGATGGGAATACCATCAGGAGCAAAGCGCCTGCAAGCGGCACAAATAAAAGATAATTCAGAATTGTACTTGTTTCCATAAACTACAAACTCGCCATAATCCAGAAAAATGCGATAACAATACCGAGGACCATAATGACAGCGTAAAACTGGGCGACACCTGTCTGCATTTTTCTTATTTGTGAAGCAAATGATTCTATTAATGAAGCAGTCTTATTTACAAGCCCATCAATAATTTTTACATCCGTAAATTTCCATAAGAATCCGTCCGATACTTTAACAATCGGGCTAATGATGGCTTTATCGTATGCTTCGTCAATAAGGTATTTATTAAAAAGAAGTCTGTAAAGACCCGGAAATTTCAGGGATGCTGATTCGGCAATATCTTTTCTCTTCAGGTAAACAAAACGCGCGAAGTATATCGCGCCGGCGGCGGCCGCTACAGACACAGCCATCAGGAGTATTTCCTCGAAATGGGAGTGTGCGCCGTGTTTAGCTAAAAGTGAGTTTGCGGGCTTGAATACAGGATCTAACCAGTTTTTAATCTGATTTCCCCCGCTTCCCGAAAAAATTTCCGGGATACCTATAAAACCGCCAATCACACTCAGTATCGCGAGTACAATCAGTGGAACGGTCATTACTTTCGGGGACTCGTGCGGATGAACGTGGTGATGATCAAATCTCCCCTCACCTTCAAATGTCAGCGAATACAGGCGGAACATATAAAAAGCGGTAAGCATTGCGGTGATCGCGCCGACCAGCCAGAAGGCAAAACCCGCGTTTGCGTATGAATACCAAAGTATTTCGTCCTTACTGAAGAAACCTGAAAAAGGAGGTATACCTGAAATTGCTATGGCGCCTGTTAAAAATGTCAGGTAAGTGACGGGCATATATTTTTTAAGTCCACCGTATTTCTGAATGTTCTGTTCCTCGTGCATTCCGTGAATTACAGATCCCGCTGCAAGAAATAAAAGTGCTTTAAAGAATGCGTGCGTCATCACGTGGAAAATACCGGCAGTGAATGCTCCGACACCCATCGCCAGAAACATATATCCTAACTGGCTGACGGTGGAATACGCAAGCACTTTTTTAATGTCATTCTGAACAAGTCCGATGGATGCGGCAAAGATGGCAGTCAGTAGGCCAACGACAGCAACAACCATCATAATTGTTGGAGCGGAAGCGTAAATAACCGAAGTTCTCGCGACCATATAAACTCCGGCAGTAACCATTGTCGCGGCGTGTATAAGCGCTGATACTGGTGTTGGGCCTGCCATTGCGTCCGGAAGCCATACATAAAGCGGTATCTGAGCTGATTTTCCCGTCGCACCTATAAATAAGAATAACGCGATCATATTAAACGTACTCTCAGGAATTCCACCCAGTTTTACCTGTGCAAATACCTCTTCAAACCTGAGTGAATTGAACGTAAGGTAGATAATAAACATTCCGATGAGAAAACCAAAATCACCAATCCTGTTAACGACAAAAGCTTTTTTGGCGGCATCGGCAGTTGTGCTGTTCTCAAATTTGCGGTCATACCAAAACCCGATGAGAAGGTAAGAACAGAGCCCCACTCCCTCCCAGCCGAGGAATAACAACACAAAGTTATCAGCAAGTATCAGATTCATCATGGCAAATATGAAGAGGTTCAGATAAGCGAAAAATCTCCAGAAACCTTTATCTCCGTGCATATAGCCGATGGAGTAGACGTGAATCACGAAGCCCACACCGGTAACTACAAGAGCCATAAGTATTGAGAGAGGGTCAACCTGGTAACCGATCGGTATATTCAGGTAGTCAACCTTTATCCACTGAAAAAGATTAACGATGAAATGGCGTTCAGCGGCAGGCTTACCAAGGAGTTCAAAAAAGATACCAAGGCTGATAAGGAATGAGATCCCTACGGCTCCGCTCCCGATAACTCCGATTACCTTTTCATTTTTAATTTTTGGTCCGAGCAAACCATTGATCGCGAAACCGATCAAAGGAAGCAACACTGTTAAGTAAATTAAATCAATCATCCGGTTAAACTTTCAGAATTACCACTTAAGAATATTTATTTCATCAAGGTTCACGGTCAGTTTGTTCCTGAATATAGCGATAATAATCGCGAGCCCGACCGCGGCCTCAGCGGCTGCAACCGCCATTACGAAGAAAACAACCAACTGCCCGGTAACATTTCCGAGGTATGATGAGAATGTAACAAATACAAGATTCGCGGAATTAAGCATCAGTTCGATCGACATAAACACCACGATCGCGTTCCTTCTGGTGATCACTCCAACCACCCCTGTAACAAACATAAATGAACTTAAAAATAAATAATGCTCTATTGGGATCATTTTTTACTCAAATTTTTTCTTTGCTAAAACCATTGCGCCTATTGACGCTGCTAACAACAAAAAGCCGATCGCTTCAAACGGAAGAAGGTAACTTGTCATAAGCTCCCAACCGATCCTTTCAACAGTGCCAACTTCCAGAGACTGCTCAGAGTGCCCGCCTGAAGTAAACATTGATGTTCCGGAAATGATAAGGAACATCAACTGGCCAAGGACTATTACACCTATCCCAATCGTAAGCATCTTAAAGCTTTTTCTCTCCTGAAAGTAATTCCTCTCCGCTTCGGGCCTTATCAGCATTATTACGAACAGGAAGAGCACCATGATGGCACCGGCGTAAACTATCACCTGCACGACCGCGATGAACTGCGCGTACAGTGTGAGATACACTCCGGCAAGCCCGGCGAAATTAAGGATCAGGGAAAGCGCGGACAACACAGGATTTTTTGATGAGATAACCAGGATGGATGTCACAATTGAAATTGCCGCGAAAAAATAAAATAATACTGATTCAAGACTCATTTCGATACCTAAGGAGTATTTCTGTAAATCATTCTTGCAAAAGGAACGGTCTCTCTGACGTGGTCAAGGCCACATATCCAGCCAACCGTGCGTTCCAATCCGAGCCCGAATCCGGCGTGCGGAACAGTACCAAATTTTCTTAGATCAAGGTACCACTCGAAAGCTTCCCTGGGAAGATTATGTTCCTGAATCCTGCTTAGCAGAACATCAAAATTATCCTCCCTCTGGCTGCCGCCGATTATCTCTCCGTAACCTTCGGGTGCGAGAACATCCACCGCAAGCGCGAATTTCTCGTTCTCAGGATCGCGTTTCATATAAAAAGCTTTCACTTCCGATGGGTAACGATGCACCATCACAGGACGGTCAAACTGATTGGATATGATAGTCTCATCGCCGCCGCCAAGATCGTTGCCATACTCAAAATCAACGCCATTTTTGCGCAGTATCTCCACTGCCTCATCATAGCTGATCCTGGGCAGTGGTCTTTTAACATTCTGAAGTTTTGTGATATCCCGTTCAAGAGTTTTTAAATCCTCTCCCCTCTCGGCGAGTACTGTCTGAACAACGTATTCAAGGAATTCTTCGGCAAGGTCCATATTATCATTAAGATCGGCGAATGCAACTTCAGGTTCCACCATCCAGAATTCTGTCAGATGTCTGCGGGTTTTCGATTTTTCCGCACGGAATGTCGGGCCGAAAGTATATACCTTACCCAATGCAAGAGCGCTCGCTTCAGCATAAAGTTGTCCGGATTGTGTAAGGTATGCCTTACCTAAATCGAAGTAGTCTGTTTCAAAAAGAGTCGATGTACCTTCGCACGCGGCAGGGGTTAAAATCGGGGAATCCACGAGCGTAAATCCTTTGTTATCAAAGAAATCGCGGATGGCTTTAACGATCCTGTGACGTATTTTCAAAATAGCAGTCTGACGTGCCGAACGAAGCCAAAGATGGCGGTGATCCATCAGGAATTCAATCCCGTGATCCTTCGGAGTAATGGGGTAATCTTCTGAATAACCTATAACTTGGAGGTCCTTTGCATCAAGTTCGAACCCGCCGGGAGCCCGTTTTTCTTCCTTTACAACTCCGGTAACGATTACGGAGGATTCCTGACCAACTTTATCAGTTAATTCAAAAACCTCAGGAGTAACATTACCTTTAAAATAAACGCACTGAAGCAATCCGGTGCCGTCACGCAGTATCAGAAAATGAAGTTTTCCGCTGGACCTTTTGTTATAAACCCAACCCGGGATTGAGATTTCCTGTCCAACATACTTACCTAGTTCATTAATATAAATTTTTGCCATTATCTTATGGGTACTTTTGGAAATAGAAAAGCAAATATATGAAAAGATTTAGAATAGTTAAAAGGAAGAGAAAACGATATTAACGAAGGTTTTTAGTGAATTGTCGTTTCTCCTTTAAGTGACTCCAATACATCTCCTTCCCAGTGCCAGTGCCAAGGTTCGTATGCAACCCCGTAAGGGTTGTCCGGAGGATAGGTCAGGTAAAAATTGAAACTCTTCGCGTTTTTCATCAGCCAGGCGAATTCTTCCAGTTCTTCAAAATCCTCGGCGGTTTGACCGTCTGAGAAACCATTGATTCCGCCGCCGCTGACAAAATCTATCGCATTGTTCTTTGGAGAACCGTGTTCGCTGTAACCCGGCATCGCTATCCATTTCGCGTTCTCCGTCAGGTTATAGTCATTTGAATGAACAAGGTAATAAAAGAATAGATAAGCCTGTCTGCCCGGAGAGCGGTAACCCGAATCAATATAAAGACGTTTGCCGATAGCCGCGTGCATGGCATTCATCATTCTCTCGTAATCACGGTATGAATGTTTAGGGCAATACTGGATTCCCGTTTCAGTTTTCCCTTTTCCTTCCCCGACAAAACGTGAGGGAATCATCACAAGATTATCAGCCTTGTCCCTGCCGAAAAACGGGCCTTTAAATCCAAGGGTTTTGGGATCAATGCTAAATATTCTTTCAGCGAATTCACGCTCCGCGAAATTCAGCGAATTCATTAATTCATCATAGTTGACGATGCTTCTTTTTTCCTCAGGTATATCATATATAAATGAGCTCCATTTATTGTATACTCTGAATGCCAGGTATGAATGAACCGGATTTAGCGAATATAGGGCGGGTTGTAATTTATAGAGTACCGCGGTACTAAAAACAACAAGAAGTATTACGCCGGTTATAATGTAAGCAAGGCGGAATGGTTTGACCATTAGAAATTAGCGAGGGCCGTCTCTCTGGAGTCGTATATCTTAAATAACTTATCATACCCTGAAATCGTGAAAATCTTCATGGTTCCTGAATCCAACGCGCAAAATGCCATCTTCCCTCCTTTAAGATTCAGCTTTTTGAGGGCAATAATGAAGAGGCGGAGCCCGGCGCTGCTCACGAATGTTAGCTGAGAACAATCAACTAAAAGCTGCATTTCATTTTTTGTATCAATAACTTCAGCAAACTTCTGCTCGACCGGCTCGCAATTCATTATATCAAGCCGCCCAGTCAGGCTTACTACATATACGTTATTCTCTTTTGATTCATGTATCGTCATATCAAATCAGACTTTATTATTAATTTTGATTACTTTATCAAAGTTAAGCAGAATATTAATTATGTGAAACATGCTGCCGGATTTAAGTTTCTATAATTAGCATAGGAATAAGCCACAAACGTAATCCGGTTCCCTGAAAAACGAAATCGGCAAAAAAGAATAGAATTATTTGGTTTGATTCAAATTTCCGATTGAGTTAAATTTGTTGTGGTGTTCAGTAGTGGATCACGGGGCTCTGGCGCAATAATGACTGAGGCGAAGCATCCGGAAAGCCCGTAGTCTTTAATTTTAAAATAGTGAAGAAATAACACTCAAATAGGATAAAACAACCAACAAACAAAATATAAAGGATAATATGAAAACTGTATTAAAATCATTTTTCTTCCTGTTTATGATCTTTTTCCTTGCGGGAAGTGTAGACTCATACTCTCAGGTAGAAAAGAAAACTGAAAAATCTGCGAAAGCGGAAAAGAAGGTTATCTTCAATGCTTATTGCCCTGTAACCGGCGATGAAATTGACGCAGAAGGCAAAACCGTCGAATACAAAGGTAAAACGATCGCTTTTTGCTGCAAGAGCTGTCTGAAGAAATTCAACAAGCAGCCGGAAAAGTATATGAAAAACCTGAGTGAAGACGGTAAAAAGTTTATCGGTAAACCCGCACCAATGCATTAAAATGAAGAAGCCCGCGGTGATTCCTCAGCCGCGGGCTTTCTTTCAATCCTCAGGATAACAAAGATCTATTTCCTTTTTGCGATATCCTCGTAATGCCTTTCAGTCGCACCAGTATAAATCTGGCGGGGGCGATAAATCCTTAAAGTTGGATCATCAATCAGTTCCTTCCATTGAGCGAGCCAACCGGGCAGCCTGCCAAGCGCAAACATTACTGTAAACATCTGTACAGGAATATTAAGTGCTTTGTATATAATTCCGCTATAGAAATCAACATTCGGGTATAATTTCTTTTCAACGAAATAGCTGTCTTCCAACGCGACTCTTTCAAGATTCTTAGCAACCTCAAGCAAAGGATCGTTTATGCCAAGTGCATTCAGCACACTGTCGCAAGCCTCTTTAAGAATACTTGCTCTCGGATCAAAGTTCTTATAAACCCTGTGCCCGAAGCCCATAAGCTTAAAGTTCGATTTTTTATCTTTTGCCAGGTTAATGTATTTCTTGTAGTCAAGATTATCCTTAGCAATCACGTCAAGCATCTCAATCACTTCCTGGTTCGCACCTCCGTGCCAGGGGCCCCAGAGAGCGCTGATACCTGCTGCAATAGTAGCAAATAAATTTGCCTGACTCGAACCCGCGATTCTTACGGTTGAAGTAGAACAGTTTTGTTCATGATCCGCATGGAGAATAAGGAGCTTATCCATCGCGTTCTCAATAACGGGATTCACCTCATACTTTTCTGAAGGAACCGCGAAGAGCATATGCAGGAGGTCACCGACATACCCGAGATCATTTCTTGGATAAACGTACGGTTGCCCCAGTGACTTTTTGTAAGAAAAAGCAGCAATGGTTTTAAGTTTAGCGATAAGCCGTATCATATTCAGCTCTTTCATTCCGGGGTTTTCGTGGCCAGGATAAAAAGCGGAAAGTGATGCAACCATCGCTGAGAGAACGCCCATCGGGTGTGCATTAGCCGGGAAACCTTCAAACATCTTTTTCATGTCTTCGTGAATAAGGCTATGGTGAGTCAGCAGATACCTGAACTTACTAAGTTCTTCGGCATTGGGTAGTTTACCGTAAATCAGGAGGTAACTAACTTCAACAAAGTTTGATTTTGCAGCGAGTTCTTCAATGGGATAACCGCGGTAACGCAATATCCCTTTTTCGCCGTCGATGAATGTGATTTCGCTTTTGCAGGAACCCGTGTTTCCATAACCGGGATCCAAAGTGATCGCTCCTGATTGATTGCGCAACTGGGCTATATCGATTCCGACTTCACCTTCAGATCCGACAATAACAGGAAGGGTATATTCTTTTCCAGACAGGATTAATTTGGCTTGATCCATGAAACTCCTTTTGAGAATTTTTAAATTAAGTTTCAGTTTATTCGAAATGTAAACTAAATAATTATTACACAATTATCAACTAATTTTTATCAGAATCGTATTTATTTTATTTTTCCAGTGATGTTGATACAAATTACTTATGCCGTCTTGGAAGCGTAATCTGGCAATCCTCTGGATCGCGCAATTTTTTGCGATGAGCGCGCTCAGTTCGGTGGTCCCCTTTCTCCCCTTGTTTGTCAGGGAACTCGGAGCGGCTACTCTTGAAGCAACCGCTTTCTGGAGTGGCCTTGTGTTCGCGGCTCCCTTTATGGTTTCCCTTTTTCTTACTCCGGTTTGGGGAAATTTAGGCGACCGTTACGGACAAAAGTTAATGACTGTCAGAGCAGTCTTCGGACTTTCTCTCTCACTATTGCTGATGTGGTTTACCACCAGCCCCCTTGAATTGGTTTTCTACAGGATTCTGCAGGGTGCAATGAGCGGATTTTACCCTGCCGCGATCGCACTTGCCGCAGTCAATACACCAAAAGATAAAACCGGCTACGCTCTCGGAGTTGTTCAGTCCGCAAATACTTCAGGCAACATAGTTGGCCCATTGATAGGCGGTTTCCTCGCGGATGTAGCGGGATTCCGGATGGTGTTTGTAATAAGCGGAATTCTCATCGGATTTATCGGTTTTCTTATACTCTTCTTTCTTGAAGATAACCAGCAGAGGGACACCTCCGTTGAAAGGCATACTCTGAAAGAAAACCTTTCCTTCACGTTCACGCAATCCGAAATACTCAGGGCCTGCATAATCATGCTTGCGGCTTCGCTGAGTATTTCAGTAATCAGGCCGGTCTTCGTGCTTTATATTGAATCCTTTGGTTATACAAAAAGTTACTTACCTACAGTTGCTGGCGCGGTGCTGAGCCTGATTGGTTTATTCTCCGCCATCTCTTCGCTTAAATTCAGCAAAAAGCTTGATAAAGGCAAAACTCTGGAGATTTTCAGAACTGCGATTCTCATAGTATCACTAATGTATTTCTCCCAGTTCTTTATTGAGGATATCTATTTCCTGGTGGTTACTTCAAGTATTTTGGGGCTTGGGGCGGGCATTGTCTTCCCCTCCATTTTTTCAATAATCAGCAGAAATACTCCCTATGAGCGGCAAGCCGGTATTCTCGGTATCGCATCCAGTTATCAGACTCTCGGCCATCTCATCGGTCCTCTAATTGCCGGTTTTGCGTCCGGTCTCGCAGGCATAAGGTCTGTCTTCCTGATTGCCACGTTTTTCTCGATTATTATTCTGATTTTAACCTCGAAAAACAAAAATAATCCGCGGGATACGAATTCTTAATTTTCTATTAATGATCCTGTGATTATATTTTAAACTGATTTTTTCAAATAAAAAGTGTGAGCAATAAATGGCTAATCAATTTATCGGACATGTTGAAATTCCTGCTACCGACCTCGAAAGAGCGTCAGTGTTTTATAATAATGTATTTGGCTGGGATCTTAAAGCTTTCGGCAAAGGCTATCTTCTTCATAATACTAAAGTCGGAATGACCGTCGGTGTTAGAAAAGTTGAAAAAATAATCAGCGGTGATACAACGATTTTCCATATAAATGTTACCGATATCGAGCAGGTTGTCGAAAAAATAAAATCTTTCGGCGGAAAGATCGCGCGAGAAAAGACAGTAATCCCGGTTTACGGATGGTATGCTTTAATCAATGATACCGAAGGTAATGTCCTGGGATTATACCAGTCACACTAAGATAATTATTTTCTTCATCCAGAATACGAGGACACAATGAGTAAGGACCAGAATATTAAACGCATTGCGGTAAATACAGGCGGCGGTGACGCCCCGGGTTTGAATGCCGTTATTAAAGCAGTAACGATATCTGCCCTTAACAGGGGCTGGGAAGTCGTTGGTATCCGCGAAGGTTATAACGGTCTTTTTCTGCCTGAAAAATTCCCTGACGGCGGATTAATTAACCTTACTCACGAAGTTGTAAAGGATATCACCCCAATGGGTGGAACAATCCTCGGTACGACTAATCGTGGGAATCCGCTCCGGTTTCCCATGAAAGCTGCTAACGGTACAATTGTAGAGGTTGACAGGTCAGACGAAATAATGTCAGCGTTCAGGCGCAATAAGATCGACGCACTTGTCGCGATCGGCGGCGATGGTTCACTTTCGATGGCAAATGTTTTTGCAAAAAAGGGTCTCAGGGTAATCGGTGTTCCGAAAACAATTGATAATGACCTGGAAAACACAGTGATAACTTTCGGATTCGATACCGCGGTTGGATTCGCAACCGAATCAATTGACCGGCTTCACTCTACTGCTCAGGCTCATAGCCGGATAATGGTTGTAGAAATGATGGGACGCTACGCCGGCTGGATCGCGCTCAATTCAGGGATCTCCGGTTCCGCGGACGTGGTGCTTATTCCCGAAATTCCGTATGATATAAACATTGTCGTCGATTTCCTTAACAGAAAATTTGAAGCCGGGAAAAATTACGCGATTGTAGTTGTAGCTGAAGGCGCGAAACCTAAGGAAGGTGCAGTTTCTGTAATCGAAAAAGAAGTCGGAAAGGCCGAGAGGCTTGGAGGTGCGGCGGAAAGAGTAGCCAAAGAACTGCAGCCGCTTGTAGATAAAGAGATCCGTACCGTTATTCTCGGGCATCTACTTCGGGGAGGAAGCCCCACTACTTTTGACAGGTTGGTTTCACTCCGTTTTGGCGCGGCAGCTGTTCGCGCGCTTGAAGAAGGTTACTCGGGTGTTATGGTCGCCTTGAATCCCCCTGTCGTGGATTATGTTCCGCTTGACCAGGTTTCAAACAGAATGAAATTTGTCCCACTTGATCACGATACGGTTAAAACCGGGCGTGATCTGGGAATATGTTTCGGTGATTAATTTATAAAAACAAGAGGTGCCGGCTTTGGGTGGCTCACCCGGAGCCGGCATTTTTATTTCTTGACCCCGGACATATAATCATACACAAGTTTTGATATCAGCGCGGAATTCTCGCGTGCTGTTTCAGCATTCTTATAATTCTTATTAAGTATTATTAGTACGTATTTACTCCCATTACCGTGGTACACTATGCCGCCATCGTGCATTATTGCTGTAATACTGCCAGTTTTATGAGCTGCTTTCGCTTCTTTTGGCAGGTATTTAGGAATCATTGAAGTAAATTTCTGAGAAAGAAGTATTTCCTTCATTTCATTGGTATAAGCTTCACCGCAGAATCCACCCCGCTCAATCTCAGCAAACATTTTAAATAAGCCCTCTGCAGTAACGGTATTGTTAAGTCCGGCTTCGTAGGCTTTAATATCTTCAACACCCCGTAAAACATTTACACCTTCAATCCCACGATCTCTTAGAAGTGATCGAACGTACCCCGCGCCGACTTTATCAATGAGAATATTTGTAGCCAGATTTCCGCTAACGGTAATCATATCATAAAGCAGCCTTCTTATCGTTACTTTCTTCCCCAGTTCTTTATATAGACCCTCCCCGGAGTCCTCACCGATATCCATAGAGTACTCGCTGGAATCAACGATACTCCTGAACCTGTTCTCAACGGGTATTGAGTCATCCAGAGATAATTTGTTCTCCTCCGCGAGTTTCATGACCGCTATCATAATAGGAGTCTTCATTGTACTCGCTGCGTGGAAGACTTCCCTTTCATTGATCATTATTGAGTTCTGGCTATTGGTCAGGTCTTCAAAGACAACTGCTACCGTTCCCCCGGTTTCGACACAAAGCCTTCTGATCTCCTCCTCCAGGCGGGTAAGTGTTTGGGCATTCATATTACAGAAAGTTAGAATTAAAAAAGTGAATATTGATATCAGGGATAATTTCATTGATTCAGTTATTACTAAAGTAAAGAGTAAAAGATTTTTATACGTTTTATCTTTTTATTATTATGTTAGCCAAATTTATGCAATTGTCAGATATTAATTAAAATGAAATTTAGAAAAACTTTGTTACTTATGATTCTCTTCGCCGGAGTCAGCTTTGCTCAGGGAGAGAATCACAAATGGAAAATCCTGAAGGCATCCGAGAGCCAGAAATTATGGTATGACTCCGGCCAGCTTGAACAGGTCACATCATCAGTCTTCGATGTATGGGTCCTTGAACTGCACCAGCCAATGCTCGAAGTCAATGGTGTAAAGGGTAAAATAATGAGAACTAAAACGCTATACCAGATTAATTCAGAGATAGCAAGGTATAATCTAAAAACAGTTGTTTACTATAATGCATCCAGCGATGAACTCGCCACTTTCAATTATAACCTTGAAAATCTTGAGGATGACATAAAATACTACTTCCCCATATATCCTGATTCCTTTATCCTTAAATTAATTCGGGAACTGAAAGATATACAGGCAACGAAGGCGAAAATTCAAAAATGAAAATCGAAGAGAGTAATGTAATCGTAGCGCCGTCCGGAATTCACGGCGACGGGATTTTTACCGCTGTTGATATTCCTGAAGGCGCGAAAGTGATGGTGATTAGCGGAGAGGTGATTGATTCTGACGAATGTGAAAGAAGAGAGAACGAAGAAAACAATGTGTATATTTTCTGGAACGGGGATAACTACATAGATGTTTCGATGACGGGGAAAATAAAATATATCAACCATAATTGTGACGCAAACTGCCACGTCGAAGACAGAAATGAAAGTTCACTCTGGCTGGTTGCATCCAGGGATATCAAGAGCGGCGAGGAGCTAACTATAGATTACGGATATGATGAGATATATGAAAGCTGTTCCTGCGGCGGATGCGAAGACGAATCCGAATCTGAAATTACTTAATATAATTCAGAAGAGCGTCATGGATAGCAGGAGCGGGTAACTCCTGCCCTGTCCATAATTCAAAAGATTTGGCTGCCTGGCTGACGAGCATCCTTAAACCATTGATTGTGACCGCACCTTCTCCTTTTGCCATCTTTAACAAACCGGTTTCGATCGGATTATATACCATATCGAAAACTATCTGCCCGCGGTTAAAAACTTTCGGATCATAAAAAAGCTGACTGTCGACTTCAGGAAACATCCCAACGGATGTTGTGTTAACAACCAGTTTCGAGTTAGATATCACCTCATGTACTTCCGGCGGAAACAGTATATAAGTTTTAATTTCGGAATATCTCATTTTATTGTAGAAATAATCCTTAAGGGAGTCTGCTCTTTGTTCAGTCCGGTTAATTATATGGATCTTCGCCGGGCGGAAATATTTTATCAGCGAATATACAGCTGCCCGAGCCGCGCCTCCCGCGCCAAGTACAGTTACTTCAAGCCCCCCCACTTCATCCTTAAAAGGGAGTAAAACTTCGTGGATACCGTGAACATCGGTATTATAACCAACGAGGTTGCCCACATCATTTACAACAGTATTCACCGCTCCGACCAGTGCTGCTTCTTCTGAGAGATTGCTTAAATGTTTTTTAATCGTTTCCTTATGAGGTATTGTAACGTTCCAGCCTTTGAATCCGAGTGTCACCATTCCTCTCACTGCGGACTTTAAGTCAGAAGGCGGGATATCAAATGGAAGATATAGAAGATCAAGGTTTAGTAACTGAGCGGAAATGTTATAAATGAACGGTGAATATGAGTGTCTTATCGGGTGGCCAAGTAAACCTAATAATCTTGTGTCGTTTGAAAATGTGTTCCTCATGTCTTATTCCCTATGGCTGAAATTTATGATGCCTGATCAGGATTCCTTGAAAACAGAGCTTCCGATCCAGAAACTGAATAGTTTTGACTCAAAAACCTTTGGAAAATTTCTGGCAAAGAGATCCAAGGCTTTAGGTGATGAAGAAAGCGCTTTCTTAAGATACTGCAATCCAAGGTGATTCTGCTTCATAGAGAAATAAACTTTGGAAATGTAATAATAAGCTATTGGTTCATCAGGTTTGAGGTTTGAAAAAGATTTAATGGCTCCGAGAGCGGCGTTATAATTATCTATTTTGAGATAACGGTCCGCCAGTTCAAGCCAAATGTGGTGAAGTTCGGGTTCGGACGATAGGAGGTTCTCCATCTGCCTGATCGCTTTAATATCATTTTCATCTATACCGAATAGACGCGTGGAATCGGTGATCCAGGCTTCCTCGGTAAGATAATTTGACGCAAGCGCTTTCTGAAAATCATTAAGAGCCTTTTCGTAAGAATGCAGCCTGTAATAACAGTATCCCCTGCCAAGATAAGCTTCGTGGTATTCCCTGTCAACTTTCAGACAACGGGTATAATACTTCAACGCACGATTATAATCCAGAAGGTCCTCATAAATAAGTCCGATCTGATAATATGCTCCCGCATCTCTGCGTTCAATCCTGATCAGGGATTTAAAGCAAACAAGTGCCTTATCAAAATTTTTCCTTGAATAATGCAAACTGCCGAGATTAAACCAGGCCTCAAGGAATTTATCATTCAGTGCCAGGACAAGTTCAAAGCTATTGACTGCCTTATCAAATTGCTTCAGTTTTTCAAGAACCATCGCACGGTTATACCAACCGAATTCACACAACGGTTCGAGATTAAGATAATCGTCATAAACCCTGAGAGCGCCGTTATAATCTTTCAGAGCTTCATAACACTCACCCATCTGGAAATAGCAGTCAGAATTTTCCGGATGAGATGCAAGCGCTTCACGGTAGTATTCGATCGCTTTCTTAAACTCTCCCAGCTTCTGGTTGAGCCAACCGAGCTTAAAGTATACAACTTCTTTATCAGAGTTTAATTTAAGTGCCTCTTCCAGGATCCTGTTTGCCTCCGGATATAGTTTCAGGTTTATAAAAATCATCGCTTTTTCAGTGAGAGCTTCAACGTCAACAGGATTTAAGGAAAGTGATTTTTCAATTGCCCGAAGCGCCTTCTTATTCTGGTTCAATTCTCCGAGGCAAATTCCTTTTCTGAGCCATAACTCAGAATCATACGGGAAATATTTCAGTAGTTCACTGGTGAGTATTAACCCCTGGTGAAATTTCTGATTTTCGATACAATCATCTATTGTGTCCTCGAGGAACTCCTTTTCGGCAGTACACTTCCCCGCTTTTATGAGATTATAGGCAGTCTTTATCCGGGAATGAATGTCCTCATTCTGTAAAAATCTGCTTTCATTTTCGAAGGGTTCCTGGTCGAAGAAATTCATTGGCAATTAAATTAATAGGAAAAACACAATTTGTGTAATGATACTCCCTTAATATATCGAAAGTATTATTCCCCGCAAGGGGAATAATACTTACATTAAGGAAAATTAATTAACGGGCTAAAACGCCTGTAACCTTGGCAGCAGCTTCCTGAAGGCTGTGGGCAACTTCAAAGTTAAGTCCTGATTTTTCAAGGAGTTCCGATGCTTCAGTTGCATTAGTGCCTTCAAGTCTGACCACAATCGGAATGCTGACATGAGTCTCACGTGTGGCATCGATCACACCCTGTGCCACCCTATCACAACGAACAATACCTCCGAAGATATTAATCAAGATTGCTTTCACATTCGGGTCGCTGAGGATGATCTTAAAGCCGTTTGCCACGGTTTCTTTATTTGCTCCGCCTCCGACATCGAGGAAATTGGCAGGCTCCCCGCCCGCAAGTTTAATAATATCCATCGTGGCCATAGCGAGTCCGGCACCATTAACCATACATCCGACGTTCCCATCGAGCTTGATGTAGTTTAGGTTATACTTTGATGCTTCTACTTCAAGTGGATCCTCTTCGTCGATGTCCCTGTACTCGGCAATTTCCGGATGGCGGTAGAGGGCATTATCATCAAAGTTAATCTTTGCGTCAAGCGCCAGGACGTCACCTTCCTTTGTGACAACCAGTGGATTTATTTCCGCGAGGGATGCATCGGTCTTTTCATACGCTTTATAGAGTGAGGTAAGGAATTTTACCGTATTCTTATGCTGAACTCCGCTTAAACCGAGAGCGAAAGCAAGTTTCCGGGCCTGGTATGGCATGATACCGACAGAAGGATCAACTGCTTCCTTGATTATTTTTTCAGGTGTTTCGGCCGCTACTTTCTCAATTTCCATTCCGCCTTCGGTTGAGACCATAATAACATTTTTGGAAACTGCCCTGTCAAGGGTTATGCCAACGTATAATTCCTTTTCAATATTAACTCCCTGCTCAATCAGCAGCCTCTTTACTATCTTTCCTTCAGGTCCCGTCTGGTGAGTTATAAGGGTCATGCCAAGCATTGCTTTCGAATATTCATAAACTTCGTGGAGGGATTTCGCTACTTTAACTCCGCCGCCTTTCCCCCGGCCTCCGGCGTGTATTTGAGCCTTCACGACCCAAACCTCTCCGCCAATCTTCTTCGCAACTTCGACTGCCTCTTCAGCCGAAAAAGCGACTCCGCCCATAGGTATAGAGACATTGTATTTATGTAAAATTTGTTTTCCTTGATACTCGTGAATTTTCATATTACCAGATTATAAAATTTGAAAATTAAGTTATTTATTTTTTAGTTGACAAAGATACTACAAAAAATCTTAACGGGGTATTGACTTTCAGGTGATTTAGAGATCTCAAAAGAATCAGGACGGGAGCATCCCGCCCTGATTTGGTAAAATACTGTTACTATAATTATTTAACTTTTTCGCTATGCACTTTTGCCTGGAGGAACAAGCCAAGGTAATCTCTTCCGCCTGCTTTCGAATCTGTTCCCGACATATTAAACCCTCCGAACGGATGCACACCTACCATTGCTCCCGTACATTTCCGGTTGAAATAAAGGTTACCGATCAGCAGTTCTTTCTTTGCACGTTCGATTTTTTTCCTGTTGCGGGTAATTACTGCTCCGGTCAGACCGAAGATAGTATTATTCGCAATCTTAAGCGCTTCATCATAATCAGCAGCTTTAAGGATCGCCAGCACGGGACCGAATATTTCTTCCTGAGAGATTCGCGCCATTGGATCAATATCAGCAATGACAGTCGGACGAATATAGAAACCGTTTCCTTCAGCCTTAACTCCACCGGAGATAAGCCTTCCTTCTTTCTTCCCGATCTCAATATACTCAATAATTGATTCTTCTGCCGAAGCATTGATAACTGGCCCCATCCTGAAATTATCCTCAGCCGGACCAACCTGTATTGCGTCGACTCTTGTCCTGACTTTCTCAACAAATTTATCATAGACTTTAGCGTCTACAATTACGCGGGAGCACGCGGAGCATTTCTGCCCCTGGAATCCAAAAGCTGCAGCAACTACCGCATCTGCAGCCATATCAAGATCACAATCCTTGTCGATGATCATACTATCCTTGCCACCCATTTCAGCGACAACCCGTTTCAGCCAGATCTGGCCAGGTTGTACTTTTGCGGCAAGTTCGTTGATGTGAATACCAACCGGCATGGATCCCGTAAATGATATAAACCTGGTTTTAGGATGTGCTACTAAAGTGTCGCCAACTTCTCCGCCTGACCCGGGAAGGAAATTCAGTACACCATCAGGCAACCCTGCTTCTTTCATTATTTCGAAAAAGAGCCTTCCCATCATAGGAGTATCGCTTGATGGCTTAAGCACTACCGTATTACCGGTAACAATGGCAGCGCTTGACATTCCGACAAGGATTGCGAATGGGAAATTCCACGGAGGAATTACTGTTCCGACTCCGAGAGGAATATAAATAAGTTCATTATCTTCACCTTTCATTTTCGTGATCGGTTGTTTCCCGGCGTAGCGGAGCATTTCGCGTCCGTAGAAATCCATAAAATCGATTGCTTCCGCGGTATCGAGATCCGCTTCAGCGAAATTTTTTCCGGCCTCAAGAATCATATATGCATTTATCTCAAGCCTTCTTCTCCTCGCTATTTTCGCGGCTTTGAACAGTATCTGAGCACGTTTTTCAGGAGCTGTAAAACGCCACGACTGGAATTTTTCATAGGCTGTCTCAATGGCTAAATTAGCTAACTCCGCTGTTCCCTTCTGAAAGGTGGCGATCAATTCTGATTTGTTGGATGGATTATATGAGTTGAAGGTCTTGCCGGACTGGTAGCTCTTGCCTCCGATTATAAGATCGTATGATTGCCCTAATTTCTGCCTTACTTTGCTTATGGCATCTTTCTGCTTTTTAACGTTGGATTCTTTTGTGAAGTCTATACCGGGTTCGTTTTTAAATGGGGATACTTTCATAGATGATTCCTAAAAATTATAAAATTTATAATATAATTTAAGAATTATTACCCGAAAATTTCTGCTTAAAATTTATATATATTCATTTTTCAGCCGTGGTTTTGAGCCGTTTTATTGAAAGGTTTGTTGCTGCTGCAGGATGGGTGCCGGTTTTACCGGGAAAAGTACAATAAGTTGCTCCCGGCGAAGAAATCGCGGTAGCAGACTAAAAGAAAAATAGTGCGGATAGGCATTACTTTTTAATTTACAAATTTGTATTTTTAAGTAACTAAAACTGACTATATATGCCTTTATTACTTGTCATACCGTCAATCGATATCAGCGAAGGAAAAACCGTGCGTGTCGTGCAGGGTATTCCTGAATTAAACTGTCCGGAATATGATAACGATCCATTGGAGATGGCAATGATATGGCGCGCCGAGAACGCGAAGATGCTGCATCTTGTGGATTTCGACGCCTCAGCCTCTCATTCACATTCGAATTTCGAACTTATCAAAAGTATTTGTGAATCCGTGATAATCCCCATTGAGTACGCCGGAGGTATCCGGACTTTAGAGGACGCGGACAGGCTCTTTGATCTCGGCGTGGCGAGAATCGCGATCTCAACTATCCTCGTGGAAGACAGGGCTGAAGCTGCAAAAATTCTCGCCAAATACGGCCCCAAAAAAGTTATTTCCTGTCTTGATGCCATCAATGATGAAATTGTTGTCCGCAGGCGAAGGATAAGAACCGGAATTGACCCGATCCAGTTCGCTATCGAATTAAAAAATATGGGATTTGAGCGGATTATCGTAACTGATGTTCTAAGGAATGGTATGATACAGGGGCCCAACATAAACTTCTCAAAAAGAATTGCGGCAGCTACAGGATGTAAGATCACGCATTCCGGCGGTGTACGGAATAAGGATGAATTAATGGACCTTCAGGCGCTCCTGGGAGACGGAATAGATTCAGTAATAATAGGCAGAGCATTGTATGAAAACAGATTCCCGTGTCAGAAATTGTGGCGTATTGCCGAGTCAGGACTTTTTTCGTAATGGAATCTAAATCGGAAAAAGCCAAGATCCTTACTCACAGTTACTGGGCAAATGTATTTAAAGGTACACCCAAGAAACGGGAGTTAATGAATGATCTCAGGGAACTTCCACCCTTCGCGGGATTAAAAAAACATCTACTCTATGAGTTATCGAAAATTGTTCATACCAGGAATTATTCTTCAGGAGAACATATATTTATTGAGGGTGACCCGGGGATAGGACTCTATGTTATTAATGAAGGTGAAATTGAGATCTACCAGGGAGAAGGAAAGGGAAAAAACGTGGTGCTCGCGAGGATGAATGACGGAGACTTTTTTGGGGAACTCGCTTTAATAGATGGTGAAACGAGGTCCGCATCAGCTATCGCAAAGACAGACTGTGAGGTTTCCGTGATTTTCAAACCGGATTTTGATGAATTGCTTCAGAAAAATCCTAAAGAAGGTTTGTTGATTCTTACGGAGCTTACCAAAATAATTATAACGCGGTTAAGACAATTAAACATTGATTACTCTAAACTTTATAATCTTTACACAAACGATAAAGGAGAAAGGTCATGAATTCATTATTTCATCACATTCTCGTTCCTATCGATTTCTCGGATTATTCGAAAGCCGCACTGAGGTTTTCAGTTGAAGTCGCGCAGCACTGCAATGCCGAACTGGTTCTCATTTATGTTGTTGAACCCTTTATCTATCCTCCCGACTTCAGCATGGGACAGATTGCCCTCCCTGCTGTTAACCTGGAACTTGATAAAAGGGCTGAAGAACAACTTCAGAAACTTGCTGAGTCAGAGATCGGTGGTAAGGTTAAGGTTAAGACAGTTGTTAAATCAGGTACACCGTTCGTGGAAATTCTGGACTTCGCAAAGACAGAAGATATCGACCTGATTATTATTTCGACACACGGTCATACCGGAGTAGAACATCTTCTTTTTGGAAGCACTACGGATAAGGTTGTGAGAAAATCACCCTGCCCGGTGCTGACACTGCGGGATCCGATTAAAGGATTCGACTATAAGAGTTTACTGCAGAAAAAAGATTAGTTTCTTCTTTCAACGACAAAACTGACAAGCGATTCGAGAGCGTGCCTTGCAGGTGTCTCCGGTAGCACTTTAAGTGACTCGATTGCCTTGTTAGAATATTCTCTGGCCCTGGTACGGGAGTACTCTATCCCATCCTTGCTCTGGACAAAAGATATTATTTCTTTTATGGTGCTTTTCGTCTTCTTTCCCTTAAGAAGTTTACGGATGTTGGAGGCTTCACGCGAACTGCTATTTTTTAACGCGTAGATAAGAGGAAGCGTGATCTTCTTTTCTTTAATATCTGTTCCGATCACCTTGCCGAATATCTTGAAGCTCCCTTCATAATCAAGGATATCGTCCTGTATCTGGAAGGAGATTCCGAGATATAAGCCATAATTCCTCATTGCTACGCGGAATTCCGAATCATCAGAGGCGCTTAAAGCACCGATTTCACAACAGGTCTCCATTAAAGAAGCGGTTTTGTCAGAGATTACACGGAAATAGGTTTCTTCATCAATATCGAGTTTCCTGGTTTTCTGGATCTGCAGGAGTTCTCCTTCGGACATCCGGCGTACCGTGTTTGTAATAACTTCCAGAAAATCAAAATCTCTGCCGTTGATCGCGATAAGCAAACCGCGTGATAAAAGATAATCACCCATGAGTACAGCGGCTTTATTTTTCCACACGGCATTGATGGAGGGTAACCCCCTTCTCTGATCCGCGTTATCGACTACATCATCGTGAATCAGGGTTGCGCTGTGCAATAGTTCAACTAAAGTAGCGCCCCGGTAAGCCCGTTCACTGACCTCCCCACAGGCTTTTGCTGATAATATTACAAGCAGCGGGCGTATTTTTTTCCCCTTCTGCTTGAGCATATACTTGGCGATCCAGTCAACTAATTGAATTTTTGAACGGATCGAATCGCTGTATATTCCTTCGAATACACTTAGCTCATTCTTAATACTTTTACTAATTTCTGATAGATTTACTTTATTCAAGTCTTCTTTGCCGAAAATTTTGACACCAATATACTAATTTCATACAGAATCGTTAAAGGAACGGCAAGTACAACCTGTGAAACCGGATCAGTGCCCGGGGTGAGTAATGCTGCCGCGATAAGGATTACGACTATGGCATGACGCCTGTATTTACGCATGATGCCGGGATTAAGTATCCCAAGTTTTGAAAGGAAAAATGATATCATCGGCAGCTCGAATACAAGTCCTGCCCCGACCATAACGCTTAGTATGATTGACATATACTCATCAATCGCGAATTCATTCTTGATATCTTGAGTACCAAAACTTGCCGCGAAGCCGAATGCCGTCGGGAGCATTACATAATAGGCAAAAACGACTCCGGCTATAAAGCACAGGGTTGAGAAAGCGACAATCGCAGAAATATAACGCCTCTCTCTCTTCCTTAAAGCCGGGGAAATAAACTTCCAGAACTGGAAGAAAAAGTTTGGAAGGCTAAGGATTAATCCGCCAATGAGGAATACTTCAAAGTAAAGGAAAACCTGGCCGAAAGGCCTGAGATTTTGCAGAGGGATATTATTCGATTTGGCTGGCAGCAGCAGGATGTCAATCATCTGTGTTGTAAAGACACCACAGATCGCGGCACCAATTATTATACCGATTAGCGCATAGATGATCCTTCGCCTTAGTTCCTCAAGGTGGTCCATGAAGGACATCTCAACATCTTCAATGTCCTCGTTGATCCCGTTTTGTTTTTCAGCAGACAAAGATCAGTTACCTGAACGGTTTATGAGATTACTTCCCGCTCGTCATACCCTTATATAGGGGAAATCCGGAACAAAATTCTGCCACTCTGGTTTTGATGTCGTTTAATGCCGTCTCATCAGAATTACTGTTTATGGCTTCATTAATAAATCCCGCTATTGTAATCATATCCTTATCCATCATTCCGCGTGTGGTAACTGCAGGAGTGCCGACCCTGATACCGCTCGTAACAAAGGGGCTCTTCGGGTCAAACGGTACCATATTTTTATTAACGGTAATTCCGGCTTTTTCGAGTGCAGCCTCGGCGGCTTTACCCGTAATACCTTTATTCGTCAAATCGATCAGCATCAGGTGATTATCTGTGCCGCCGGAAATAATCTGAAAACCAAACCCGATAAGCGTTTCCGCGAGTTTCCTGGCATTAGCTCTGACTTGGTTAACATAGGCTTCAAATGTATCTTCAAGTATTTCTCCGAAAGCTACAGCCTTCGCCATGATAATATGCATCAGGGGTCCTCCCTGAATACCTGGCATGACCTGGGAATCAACTAATTCAGACATAAGTTTAAGCCTGTCCCCTTTGGGGGTCTTAATACTCATCCTGTTTTCAAAATCTTTTCCCATAAGGATAATTCCTCCGCGGGGCCCGCGCAGAGTTTTATGAGTAGTGGATGTGACTACATCGCAATGAACAAGCGGGTTATTCAATAGTCCTTTTGCTATAAGACCTGCCGGGTGAGCCATATCGCACATTAAGTATGCACCGATACCATCTGCGATTTCACGGAATTTTGCATAATCCCATTCCCGTGAATAAGCACTCGCACCGGTTACAATGAGCTTTGGCTTTTCCTTCTCAGCTAATTCCTTTATCTGCTCATAATCTAATAAGCCTGTTTCACGGTTAAGAGTATATGCTACAGGAGTATATAACTGCCCAGAGAAATTAACGGGTGAACCGTGAGTAAGGTGTCCGCCGTGAGCCAGGCTGAGTCCCATAAACTTATCACCGGGTTTAAGGAGCGTCATGAATACAGCCATATTCGCCTGCGAACCGCTATGCGGTTGGACGTTGGCGTACTCCGCGTTAAATATTTTTTTAATTCTATCTCTGGCTAAGTCTTCGGCCATATCTACATATTCGCATCCGCCATAATATCGCTTGCCCGGATAACCTTCCGCGTACTTATTTGTGAGTACTGACCCTGCAGCTTCAAGGACAGCGTCACTTACGAAGTTTTCAGAGGCTATCAGTTCAAGTTTATTCTGCTGACGCGAAATTTCTTTCTCAAGAACAGAAGCAATTTCCTTATCTCTGTATATAGAATCTAATTTCATAATAATATCCTGAAAATTATCTTTCTTCTCTTACAAACCATATTTCGCCCAGGCTCAGCCCAAGTGATACTTTAATTAAATCTTCCTGGATAAAAGTATCGGTAACATTTCCCCTTCTCAGATATTGAATTCCCAGATCTAAATAATTATCCCTCGCAAGAGCCACTGATGTACCAGCGTAAAGGCCAAGTTCGGTAAGCTGATTATTATTAACTTTGAACGGACTTGTGCCAAAACTCAAACCTGCTCTGTAAATCATCCTGTCCCAGTTGCCGCCGTCTGCAGCTACACGATACTCAGCGCCAAGCGATACTCTCGATACTGATGCCAGATTAACATCAGGAACATCATCAACCTTAAAGTTACTCCAGTTCTGATGCATAAAATCAAGAGAGAAGAGATATTTTTCATCGTACACAAAACTTATACCGGCAGTTAGCCTGTAAGGTATTTGTATCTTTCCTGAACCGTAAGCATTAGTATCTGCAAAAAGGGTTGAGTTAGAAATAAGAATTGAGTCCGTATTCAGGTAACCGATATAAGAAAAAGCTGTACCGAACTTAATCCCGGAAACATTAGCAATTTTAATCAGATCTTTGCTGAGGTCTGTAGTAATGAGTCCAAGAGTTGTACCGATACCCTTTGTCTTATAAGTTTTCGTGAATTTTGAATTTGTCCCGGACCCGCCGAAATCAAGTTCCCTTTTATAGCTGATATTTCCAAAATAGTACTCGAATGAAGCTCCTATTGATGCGATACCATTAAAACGGTATGAAGAACCGAGGAAGATCCTGGAAAGCCCGCCTTCACCAGCGTTTATAAGTGTGTATTCCGGAATGACGGCTGAGCCTGAACCCGTCGAAGGAACAGCAGTCTTCGTTTCATAACCCACTGTCGAATAAGGGCTGATACCTCCAGCAATGCTTATTCCCAATTCCGAGTAAACCGGTACACCAAAAGTAAACCCTGAGAAATACCCTTTCGAGTAAAATCTGTTATCGGTGTTGTCCTTTACATATAACCCGTTAAAAATAGTACCAAACTCAAATCTTGATGAGTTTAACAAATTCCAGGAAGCAGGGTTAACACCAGAAAGATAATCTCTGTCTTCGACAGAAATTCCGGACTCGGCCATGCCTGATTTCCGTGCGCTGTAGGAATATTCGAGATTACCTATCCCGAAACGGTTCAATACTGATTGTGTCTGCGCAAAGCCTACACCCGCAGTTAATGTTAAAATGGTTAAACCTGATATTAAAAATTTCTTAATCATTAATTAAACACCGAGTAAATAATATTTAACCTTGGTCTTTTATCCGCGGGTGCGTTCAGACCATATAAAACAAACTTTTCAAAACCTTCGATCTGGCTGGAAGGGATGATCGCGATTCCTTCATTGATTTTCTGTGCATGCCAAACCGCTACAAACCTCGTGAGGTCTGCCTTATAAACATTACCCGTTTTAGTCATGGAAGCATAGCTTCCCCGTATGTAAGTATTTTTCGCTGAATCTGAAACGGAACTAATAACCAGGTTGAGGTTGGAGTTATTAGTGAGAACGGATTGTGTACTATCAAGGGTGAGATACAATTCTGCTTTATTAATTACGGCGCCTTTTGGAAGTTCATTAACATCAAAAAACAAAGATGAGGTATATGCTACACCGCTTTGCAGTGTAAGAATCGCGGGGTCTGTACTGATATCCGGGCCTGTTGCCATATGAACATCGTAAATTGCTTCAAATACAAGAGTATCATTTACCCCACCCGTTTTGAAGTAAACAACTTCAATAACCGGTGCAACGGTCTCATAGGAGACTCCGGAGAATCCGACAACCTTATTTATACCCCGAACAGGCTCCAGAAGCATTCCGTGATTAATAAGGTCGCTGGTATCGGTCATATCATAGTCCATCCACTTATATACTGTTGATGGGTCTAAGCTGAAGGTCACCAGGGTATCACTGGTATTTCGGGAGGAGATTATATCAGCTTTGTTATAACTTAAGTGTTCAAGGCTGTCAGCAGAAAAACTGAACGGGTCCCAGAACTCATTCACCACGTGTGCCTGCATATCAAAAGAGGAAAGTGTATCACCAATCTGGTACTCGCGGGTGAGCTTCATAGTCGCTGAGACAACGGTAATACTGTCATTCTTCATCGCGCTCACAATTCCAGAATTGTACATTTCGAATTTAAGTAAGGTATATACTGCCAGATCACCGTATCTCCCCACAAGGAATCTCGATGAATTGCCTAATGAAAGGACCTCCTTAAAAGTCGTCTGGCTTGCCGGAAGAGTATCCGCGACGGAGTCCAGTACCAGCAGGGCAGAATTTTCTTTACTGATAAGCCCGCTGCCGACTGAGGTAATTTCATCACTGCAGCCGCTAAAAACCATTATCATAAACAATATCAACGGGATTACAGTGATCCCGGTATTAACTGTTTTTCTCAATATCATCATAAATTAAGTCACACGCCTCAACAATATTTAAAGCTACAAAGTTTGGTAAATTATTTGCTTTTTGCAATGTAGAAAAATGAACATTCCCCTCCCCGGTCAGAACGAGCATAGTTTTACAACCGGCATTTCTGCCGCATTCAATATCAATATCTTTATCACCGATAAAATAGGACTTGGAAAGATCTATATTATATTCCTCAGCAGCAGAAAAAACCATTTGCGGCGAAGGTTTACGACAGTCTGTATCGTTTGCGCTGCTGAATTCTGGGTGGTGAGGGCAGACGTAGAACTTATCTATCGCAACGCCGTCTCTCAGAAGTTCTGAATTAAGCCTCTCATTTATCTTCGTCACATCCTCAAGCGACATATATCCCCTTGCCACGCCGGACTGGTTGGAAATCACAATAAGTTTGTAATTAAATTTATCCTTGATCCGGGCCAGGGCTTTCCCGGCGCCTTCATAAACTATAAGCCCGTCAGGGTCTTTTAAATACCCTGTATCCTCATTTAGAGTTCCGTCCCTGTCCAGAAATAGAGCATAGTTCATTTTAATGGTTTAGAACGGTCTTATATACCTCAATATATTTTTTGGCGGAGGCATACCAGCTGAAATCAGTCTTCATTCCGTTCTTTACGATTTTTTGCCAAAGTTTTTTGTTTTTGGTGAAAATGTTAATGGCCCTGTCAATTTCTTTCAGCATTGCGTCGCAATCATATTGCTTGAACATAAACCCGTTTCCGGTCTCATCCTTTTCAGAGAAACGCTGCACTGTATCAGCAAGCCCTCCGGTTTCACGCACGATCGGCACGGTTCCGTAAACAAGTGAGTACATCTGGTTCAATCCGCAGGGCTCATACTTGGAAGGCATCAGGAACATATCAGAACCTGCCTCAATAATATGCGCCAATTCATCGTTAAAGCCAAGATAGCAAGCAAATTTATCCGGATGTTTGAAAGCAAATTTTTCGAAAAACTGGTGAAATTTCTTTTCGCCGGTACCGAGGAGTACAATCTGTACCTGCTTTTTCAGCAAAGCCGGTAAGCCTTCGATTAGGAGGTCAATTCCTTTACTTTCGTACAACCTGGAGATAATCCCTATAACCGGCGTGTCAGGATTGAACTTCATACCAAATCGTTCGACAAGCACCTTTTTATTATTCATTTTATCCTGCAAAGTCTTCGCGCTGTACTTCTCCGGAATAAATGTATCTTTCTCGGGATTCCAGACAGAATAATCAATTCCGTTAACGACTCCGAAGAGGAAATTTTTCCGTTTTTCGAGTACTTTATGTAAACCGCCAGATAAATCCTTATCATGAACTATCTCTTTTGCGTATCCGGGGCTGACTGTATTCAGGTAGTCGGCATGCTGAAGACCCGCTTTCATAAAGTTGAATTTTCCGTTGTGGAGCACACCCTGTTCGGATTTCAATTTAGAAGGAAGCCCTGATTTCTCAAACGAGTCGGCAGGGAACTCTCCCTGATAAAGTAAATTGTGAATCGTAAATAATACTTTGAAAGACTGGAACTGTGGCTCGTTTGCGTAAAGAGTTTTCAGATAAGCAGGGATTAAACCGCACTGCCAGTCATTACAATGGATGATATCAGGGATCCAGCCTAGTTTAAGCATCAGTTCAAAGACTGCCCTGCTGAGGAGTATAAATCTCTCATCGTTATCATCATAATCTTTACCGGTCATGGGATGAGTATAAAGGCTTTTCCTGCTGCCAAAATATTCCTGGTTATCCAGGAAGTAGATCTGCACCCTTACTTTGGGTGAAGGCAAAAACGATGATTTTACCGAGAACTGAACATCTTTGTCACCGATTTTAATATTTATATCTTTGAGTCTGACAACATCGTGAATCTTAAATCTGCGGCTGTCTATTGCACCGTATTTGGGGACTACGATTCTTACTTCGTGCTCTAATTCAGTGAGTACCTGGGGAAGGGCAGCGGAAACATCAGCTAAACCTCCGGTTTTTACGAATGGAAATAATTCCGACGTAACAAACAATATTTTCAATTTCTTCGACACAGGAATTCAAACCTTTTAAATTATTAACTTACAAAATTACGCAATTTTATCTGGTTTTCCTATATTTTAAGTTAATGTTTTTCAAATCCACCTGTCTGCCCGCCCGTGTATTTGTCAACCTCGCTTCCGGGAACAACGAACTTAGCCGGCGAAATTACTGCTTCACTCCCTGCACTTCATTCCGGTTTAGCTGCTCTGATTCTGGAAAATGCGAAGATAAAATTGGATGGAAATAGTTGGTCAAAAATCTTAAGTTATATAGATTGTAATGAAAAGTTTTCTAATTAATTACCGGACTCGACTTTCTGATGAAAAAAGTAATCTCTTCAATGATACTAATTGTACTGACTTTTGTTTTAGCGGCCTGCTCTGCGGTTCCGGTCGACACCAGATATTCACAGCAGGAACAGCAGGACACGATACAACAGGTTAAGGCAGAAATCAAAAAGGACTCAGTTGTCCATATCCCCTTTAGTTTCGATTTTACTCAGTATCGTTCTTTTCCGGTGGTGAAAGATGCCCCCATTTCTACCCGGCGCAAAAACCCTGACTATTGGTACTCATTGGACGACGACTCGGCAAAAAAAACGAATACTCCTTTAAAAGTTCAGGGCTTCCGGATTTTGGTGCATACAACAGACGACTACCCCGAAGCGGACAGTGTCAGGACAGCGTTATATCTCAAAACGAATAAAAAGTCTATATATCTGGATTTTGAATCACCTTTCTACAAAGTAAAGGTAGGAGATTACCAGTTCCAGAAACAGGCGGAAGAATTAAATTTCCAGCTGAATCAGCTTGGTTTCAGAAACTCACTTGTAATTTCAGACTCTATTTTAGTATACAAGTAATACTATGATCACCTGCATTAAAAATCCCGCACTTATCGTCACCCCTGATACACGGGGGAGGCTTTTTTTACGCGGGAAAGAAGCAAATGAGGTAATGAGCCTTACCGGACACTCAATAATATGTGAGGATGGGTGGATTGCTGATATTGTCCCGAACCAAAACCTGCGAAAAATTAAGATCAATAAAGTAATTGACGTCAGAGATAAGGTAGTACTGCCTGGATTAGTCGAATGTCATACCCACTCAGTCTATGAAGGATCAAGGGCATCTGAGTATCTGCTTAAACTTAACGGCGCCACTTACAATGAGATTGCCGCGGCGGGCGGCGGAATCGTAAAGACGGTAAACGCAGTACGCTCAGCATCGCCGGCGAAGTTGTTAAATTCCTTTTCAGGAAGAATCAGAAAATTTATTTCTCAGGGCGTGACAACGCTTGAGGTAAAGAGCGGTTACGGATTGGATACCCGGAGTGAAATCAAAATGCTGAGAGTTATCCGGGAGGCCGCAAAACGTTTCTCCGTCGATATAGTTCCTACTTTTCTCGGGGCACATACAATTCCCGCGGAATATAAAGGAAAAAGAGATGAGTATATCCGGCTAATAGTCGGGGAAATGCTTCCGAAAATCAGGAAGCAAAAACTCGCGGAATTTTGTGACGGCTTTTGTGAGAGCAGCGCCTTTACGGCTAAGGAAATTGACTTAATATTTCAAAAAGCATCTGAGCTGGGTTTCAGGCTGCGACTGCATACGGAACAGTTTACGAATATCGGCGGGTTACAGACCGCGCTAAAACATCAAGCCGTCTCCGTTGATCATCTTGAGGTTCTGAATAAAAAAGATATTTCTGCCCTCTCTTCTTCAGACACAGTCTCGGTGCTGCTGCCGGCAGTCTCTTACTTCCTGAATTATGATTATGCCCCCGCCAGGAGCCTCATAGATAATAACTGTATCGTTGCCCTCGCTACTGATTACAACCCCGGCTCTTCCCCGGTGGACAATCTCGGCTTCATTTTTTCACTTGCCGCGCTGAAGCTCAAAATGACTCCGGAAGAAATAGTTTCTGCCTATACAATCAATGCGGCTGCGGCTCTCAACCGTAGTGACACAGCCGGAAGTATCGAAACAGGTAAAAACGCGGATTTCGCGGTAATGGATATCGAAAATTACACCGGTCTCCCCTATTACCTTTCTGAGAACCGGAATGTTATGACTATTAAAAAATCAAAAATTATATACCAGAAGAAGAATTAAGGATTATTAATGAAAATTGTGGAATGTGTCCCGAACTTCAGTGAAGGGAAAAATCAGGAAATATTCGATGAACTGATTTCGTCAGTAAAAAATATTAATGACGCGAAGCTGTTAAGCCTTGAGCCGGATGGCGATTATAACCGCGTGGTAGTAACTCTTGCGGGTTCAGACAAAGGTATCGTTGATGCCGTCCTTAGTATGAGTCGAAAAGCCGCAAACCTGATTGATATGCGTACACACAAAGGAGAGCATCCAAGGATGGGCGCTATAGATGTGGTGCCTTTTGTTCCGGTCAGGGACATTACCATGGAAGAATGCGCCGGGCTTGCGAGGGAATACGGGAAGGTTATTTCCGAAGAACTCTCTGTTCCTGTCTATCTCTATGAAGAAGCAGCCACAAAACCTGAAAGGAAAAATCTCGCCAACGTGAGAAAAGGCGAATATGAAGGATTACCCGAAAAACTGGCAAACCCGGAGTGGGCTCCTGACTTTGGCACTAATGAATTCAATCCCAAATTGGGCGCTATCATAACCGGTGCAAGGTTTTTCCTTGTTGCGTATAATGTAAATCTCCGCTCAATGGATGTATCGATCTCTAAAGAAATTGCTGAAATGGTCAGGGAATCAGGCAGGAATAAAAAAGATGAGAACGGGAACGTGATAAAGATAGACGGTAAACCTGTAAAAGAACCGGGTTTGCTGAAATCCGTTAAAGGAATGGGAGTGAGCCTGGAGAAATATGGTATCACACAGGTTTCTATGAATCTTACTAATTACAATATCACGGGCATACACACGGCCTTCGAGAAAGTTAAAGAACTCGCGAATAAATTTGGTGCGGAAGTATCGGGAAGCGAACTCGTGGGACTCGTTCCGCTTGAATCTCTTATCCACGCAGGTAAATATTATGCTGCCGGTAAAAATCTTTCCGAGGAGGATCTTATAAAGCTTGCCGTGGAAAAACTCGGGCTGGAGGATTTATACAGCATAAATTATAAAGAAAAAATTATTGACTATCTCATTTAAGGTATATTACTATGAACACTGATATGACTCTGCAAAATTATATAGAAAGCTTATCATCCGACTCCCCCACTCCGGGCGGCGGGAATGTTGCCGCCTTCTGCGGAACACTTGCATCCTCACTCGGAGTTATGGTTTGCAATCTTACTATCGGTAAGAAAAAGTATGCTGACGTTCAGGAAAAAATTAGCCTGCTGAAAGAATCACTGCTCGAAAAGCAAAAAATGTTTATCTCCCTGGCGACTGCAGATAACGCGGCCTTCGATAAAGTGATGGCTGCAATGAAACTTCCGAAGGAAACCGATGAACAAAAAGCCATCAGGGCAAAAGCTATCGAACAGGCAACAATGGAAGCTATTGAAGTACCGGATACGGTTATCTCAGAGTGCACGGCAACCGCCCCACTCCTGATTGAAGTTGCTAAGACAGGAAACAAAAACTCGGTATCAGATGCCGGCGTAGGTTTAACATTGCTTCGTGCAGGTGCCGAAGGAGCTTATCTTAATGTGATAATAAACTGCGCCTCCTTATCCGACCGCGCCATTGCCGAAGAGATCCTTAAGAGAGCCGACGCAAAACTTAACAGCGTTAGGTTGACGGCCGATGATTCCTTTAAAATGATCTGTAATCTTATTTTTCATAACTAGTAATTATATGGCGAAATTATTTTTCTACCTGCTGCTCTTTACTTCATTTCTTGCCGCCCAGTCAGTGGTTAAGACAGGTATCGAAGTTCTGCGTGATTCATCCTTTGGTATCCTCTCAGGCAAACGCGTGGGACTGATTACGAACCCAACCGGAGTAGACAGTAAACTTAAAGCAACGATTGATATTTTATACGGGCAGCCGCAGTTCAGACTCGCAGCCCTCTACGGTCCCGAACACGGTGTGCGAGGCGATTATTCCGCCGGAGATCTCGTAAGTACTTATACTGATTCTTCTACAGGTTTGACCGTTTTTTCATTGTATGGGAAAACGAGAAAACCAACTCCGGAAATGCTCGAAAGTATTGATGTACTGGTCTTTGATATTCAGGATATTGGCTCCCGTTCATATACTTATATAAGTACTCTCGGCCTTGCAATGGAAGCAGCAGCAGAAAAAGGCATTGAATTTGTTGTGCTCGACCGTCCCAATCCTCTGACCGGACTTAAGATCGAGGGTAATATAGCCGAAGACGGTTATCATTCTTTTGTCAGCCAGTTTAAGATTCCCTATGTGCACGGATTAACAGTAGGAGAACTTGCTATCCTTCTGAATGAAACGGGTATGCTCAAGGACGGAGTGAAATGTAAACTTACTGTAGTTCCGATGTCAGGCTGGAAACGGGAAATGACATTCAGAGATACCGGACTACCCTGGGTGATGACCTCACCCCATATTCCATATCTGGAAACGCCGTTCTTCTATGTCGCGACAGGTATTCTTGGTGAACTCGGCTATATCTCTGAAGGAGTAGGTTACACAATACCCTTCCAGGCATTAGCAGCGGAGTGGATTAACCAGGACTCTTTGGCAAATGCAATGAATGCTCTTAATTTGCCAGCAATTATCTTCCGCCCCATAATCTACAAACCTTACTACGGAAAGAACGCCGGCAAGAACCTGAAAGGCGTTCAATTACATTTTACCGATCCATTAAAATGTGAACTTATGAAAATACAGTTCCATTTTCTTGAAGTTCACAACCGCCTCTATCCTGAAAGGAACCCTTTTATCCACGCTGATTCCAGCAGGTTCTCAATGTTCGATAAGGTAACGGGCACCAGCAATATCCGTGAAATATTCAGCAAAGAAATGACAGTTAAATCAATTGAAAGTTATCTCGATAAGGATGTTGAAGCATTTAGAAAAATATCTTCAGCTTTTTATCTTTATTAGTTTTAGTTCTGCCCCTGTATTTTCACAGGTGGTTTTTTCTGATTTCAGAAACAACTCGGACTATAAAGGGAAATGGAATCTGGAGAAATCCGTACCCGTATATCTTGCAGACTACCTGAGGGATAAGTACGGCATAATAACATACACTCCATCAACTTTTTGGTCTTTGTTTGAGGATGTGGAAGAACCAGATAAAATGTTCGAGGATTTTGAACGGCTTTCGCCATATATTAAACAGATAAACGCCACCCACTATGTAAGTGGAAGTATTGAATTCTTTGACGTAAGCAGATATAATTTCAGTGAGCCGACAGTTGCAGGATACGAACATTACAGTTCAATCATCCGGATATCACTTAAAATATATAACGTTGAAAAATCTATTACGGAATTCTCTGATCTCATTGAAGGGAAGATAGACAAAGGCTCTCTCGGTATTAACCTCTTCGGAAGACCGTCAGAGGATAAACTAACTTTTTACAGCCTTGATAACCTGGAGTTTGGAAGTGAGCAATTTAACGGAACCATCGTCGGACTCGCTATGAAGGATTTGTGTGAATCACTTGTGAGAGAATACCGTTACCGGAATCAGGCCTCCTTTCGGGAACTGAGGGCAGCCGCAGCAAAGCAAAAAAATGAGGATACTCAGCTTCTAAAAGGACCTTCGAAGATACTGAGGGGAGATGTACTAATAACAGATGAACTTACAGGAGAAGTGTTTATCAACCTTGGCGGGAATGAACTGAAACAGAATGATATATTATTTGTGTATCAGCCGGATTCCCCTCTTACGGATCCTTCAACAGGAGAAATTCTAGGCAGGGCTGAAATAAAAGTCGGAGAGATTAAGGTTACAGATATACGGGGCCCGAAACTTTCTCTCTGCAAGATCATTAGAAGCGACTCGGAAATCAAAAAAGGTATGATAGTAAAAAAAATCGCCGAGAATGAGTAGGAAGAGCAACAACGGGGTATTGCTCTTATTGGTTTCCGCGATAATAGCAGTCGTTCTTGGTTATTTATATTTCAGAAGCCAGGTAAATAAGGTCGAAGTAATCCCCGGCAGTCTTGAGATCCCCGAGGTCAGAGCAGATGATAATGTCATTGTCCACTCGGCATTCACACTCTCCTACAATGAAGAACACGAACAAGCCTTCTGGGTTGCTTATGAGTTGACCCGTGAAGAACTGGCTGATAATTTTAAAAGAGAAAAAATCCATTTCAAACCTGATCCAAAAGTAAATACCGGCTCTGCAACTGATGATGACTACCGCGGCAGTGGATTTGACCGCGGACACCTTGCACCCGCGGGTGATATGAATTTTTCCCTCGATGCCTTAAAAGAGTCTTTTTACTTCTCGAACATTTCTCCCCAGGTCCGCAAATTCAACTCAGGCATTTGGAAAAGCCTGGAAGAAAAAACAAGAGACTGGGCAGGACGGTTTGGTTCTGTTTTCGTTGTTACCGGTCCTGTACTTGAAGATAATCTCCGGGTCATCGGAGACAATGAAGTATCCGTTCCCAGGCGCTTCTTTAAAGCCATCCTCGTATTTAATAAAAACTTTCCTCCGAATGCAATAGCCTTCCTTATGGAAAACAAAAGTTCACGCAAGCCGCTGAAGGATTTCTCTATTTCAATAGACAGTCTCGAACAAATTCTAAGGCGCGATCTTTTCCCATTGGTTGACGATGAATTTGAGCAAAAAATTGAGAAAGAACCCCAAATCAGTTTTTGGTTTGATTAGTCTCGCCAAACTGTCTTACTTTTTGTCACTTTGACACTCCCGCTGCAATTTTTATCCAGAAAAATCTTGACTGATTACGTGTTTTAAAGCTATATTAGCACTCGTAATTATTGAGTGCTAATAATTTTTTATAACTTAAACTAAAGGAGATACTATGAGCAAATTCAATCTTTCTCCGTTGGCTGACAGAGTAATCGTAAAGCCTATGGAAGCAGAAGAGAAAACCAGCGGCGGGTTATACCTTCCGGATACAGCAAAAGAAAAACCAATCGAAGGTACCGTTGTGGCAGTTGGCCCAGGCAAAACCAGCGATGACGGAAAACTTGTCGCCCCGACTGTTAAAGCCGGTGACAAAGTATTATACGGAAAATACAGCGGAACGGAAGTTACCGTTGCAGGCGAAGAATATTTGATAATGCGCGAGAGCGACATTTTTGCAATCATAAAGTAAGGAAAGGATAATAACTATGGCAACGAAATTAATTGAATTTGATGTCGAAGCACGTAATAAATTAAAAAAAGGCGTTGATAAATTAGCAAACGCAGTAAAAGTAACTCTCGGACCTAAAGGAAGAAACGTAATCCTTGAGAAGAAATTCGGTGCCCCGACCGTAACAAAAGACGGTGTTTCGGTGGCAAAAGAAATTGAACTCGAAGATCCGGTAGAAAATATGGGTGCGCAGATGGTACGCGAGGTTGCTTCCAAGACCAGCGATGTAGCAGGTGACGGAACAACAACAGCTACCGTTCTTGCCCAGGCAATCTACCGTGAAGGATTAAAGAACGTAACAGCCGGCGCGAACCCGATGGACCTCAAAAGAGGTATCGATCTCGCGGTAACAAAAGTTATCGAACACCTCAAATCGGTCAGCAAAGATGTTGAAGGCCGTGACGAAATCTCACAGGTTGGCTCTATCTCCGCGAATAACGACAAGACAATCGGCGAATTAATCGCAAACGCGATGGAAAAAGTCGGAAAAGACGGCGTTATCACCGTTGAAGAAGCTAAAGGAACTGAAACCTCCCTCGATGTCGTTGAAGGTATGCAGTTCGACCGCGGTTACCTTTCTCCTTATTTCGTAACCGACGCTGAGAGCATGGAAGCTGTTCTGGAAAATCCGTTCATTCTTATCCACGATAAAAAGATCTCCGCGATGAAAGACCTTCTCCCGATACTGGAGAAAGTTGCTCAGCAGGGCAAATCAATGCTCATCATTGCTGAAGATCTTGAAGGTGAAGCGCTCGCTACCCTCGTTGTAAACAAACTTAGAGGAACCCTTAAGATTGCTGCCGTTAAAGCCCCCGGCTTTGGTGACAGAAGAAAAGCAATGCTCGAAGATATCGCGGTACTTACCAATGGTACTGTTATTTCTGAAGAGAGAGGATTCAAGCTTGAGAATGCTACAGTTTCTTACCTCGGTACCGCAAAGAAAGTTGTTATTGACAAAGATAACACTACCATCGTTGAAGGTTCAGGCAAAGCTGAAGAAATCAAGAAAAGAATCAACGAGATCAAAGCTCAGATCGACAAAACTACTTCCGACTACGATAAGGAAAAACTTCAGGAAAGGCTTGCAAAACTCTCAGGCGGCGTGGCTGTACTGAAGATCGGCGCATCAACTGAAATAGAAATGAAAGAGAAAAAAGCACGCGTTGAAGACGCTCTTCACGCTACCAGGGCTGCGGTTGAAGAAGGTATCGTACCCGGCGGCGGTGTTGCTTTTGTAAGAGCTATCGCAAAGCTTAAAAACCTTAAAGGTGAAAACATTGACCAGACCACCGGTGTTCAGATCATCGAAAAAGCTCTCGAAGAACCGATGAGACAGATCGTTAACAATGCCGGACTCGAAGGTTCAGTTGTCCTCCAGAAAGTTATGGAAGGCAAAGACGATTTCGGTTTTAATGCCGCTACTGAGACCTACGAACATATGGTGAAAGCAGGTGTCATTGACCCTACAAAGGTTACCAGAACCGCGCTTGAAAATGCTGCTTCCGTCGCTTCACTCCTCATCACAACTGAAGCAGTTGTATATGAGAAGAAAGAGCCGGAAAAAGCTCCCGCAATACCTCCGATGGGCGGCGGCGGTATGGACGGAATGTATTAATAGATTCCCCATCCGGAATTATTCCAGGCTGCTTCATCCCGAAGCAGCCTTTTTTATTTCGGAACCACTGCCACAAAACAAACATATCATTTGAATGCAGTCTTTTTTTTAGTACATTAATGCCTATCATTTTTTATAATAACATTTCAGGATGCAGCAGGACGTAAAAACATACTCTAATGAAGATCTCGAAGAATTACTCCGGGAAGCCCTCGATCATTTAACCGAGGGAAGGCACCGTGTTGCTCTTCAGACAGCACAGACTGTGTTTGACGCCAGGCCCGGCGATTTTCGTTCAGCTATTTGTCTGGCTTGGGCATCCCTTGAAAACGGTGAACCAAATAACGCGCTCGAATACGCCGATATAGCCGTAAAACTTGGTAACGAACTTCCGCAAACCAGGTTATACCGCGGCTTCATCCTGATGAGGCTTGGCATTTTTGACGGAGCAATAAAGGATCTCGATTCGGTTATAAGAAGCGGCGCGCAGCCGCTAGCCTGGGCCTACCATCTTAAAGCAAAATCTCTGGCAGGCTTGGGTAATTACCCTGAAGCGCTTAAGGAATTCGATCTCGCCATAAAAGCTGACGGCGGAGCAAATAAGCTCTTCCCAAAACTGAGGGAATGGTACAGGAATGCATCCGGACAAACACAAAACTCTTTCCTGACGAAACTCAAAGAAAAAGAAAAGCCCTCCAGATTGCTTGAAGAAGCTGAAGAAGCCTTTAAAGCCAAAGAGTACTGGTACGTAATGTGGGCTGTTAAAAGAATACTTGCCGACTTCTCGAAAGCTGACCAGCACAGGCAGGCGAAAATACTCGAGCTTGAGACGATGCACGCTTTATTCCAGATCAAACCTGCCATTATAAAGGCTGAGAGTTTAAAGGATGAATACGGAAGTGACCCCAGATTCGATACTATATATAAAAAGCTTATCTCTTCCGAGCAGAAAAAGCATAAACCGGCCGAACAAAAAAAATCCGTTATTCGTAAAGAAATAAACCTCGAAGAACTTGCAGCTGTCGAAATACCGGTCCAAAAAACTCCGGAGCCTGAACCTGAGCCTGAACCAGCACAGGTTATTGACGCACTGCCAAAATCGGCTAAACCGCTTACACTCAAGAGGAAGACAGAATTCCAGCGATTTGATAACCAAGTATTAACCGCACTCTACGCGAAAACTTATGATCTGATGGTTGAGTATGAAACCGGCCAGCGGGTCTATCATCTCCAGTTTGCTGAACATACTATTCGTTATATCGCCGTGGAAGTCATCATCTCAAATCCGTTTTACCAGATCAAGGACAGCACGCTCACCTGCTTTGCAGTCTGGTACGTAAATGATGATGTTGTTGGGCAGAATGAATTTGAAGTTCCAACTGACCGTCAGTGGAAGAATGTAGTATTTATTCAAAGCTGGGGCGCCGAAAATCCCGGATTCTGGAAGCGCGGCCAGGGTCGTGTTGAAATTTACTGTGAAAAAGTTAAAATTTGCGAACGCTGGTATCTGGTCGGCGCGAATGATATCGTAAACCACGAAGAAGTTGATATTGACCTGCTTGAGAAGGAACTTGGCAAGAAGGGTAAACAAGCGGCTTCGCAGCCATCTGAGAGTACTGACACCGCATCTCCTCAGCCGAGCAGCGACCTTGAGACTTTGCTTAAAGAACTTGAAGGCTACATCGGACTTACCAGTGTTAAGCAGGCAATGAGGGATTTTGTTGACTACCTGAAATTTATAAACGAACGTAAAAAACTCGGACTAAAAACTCAGGATAAAATCAGCCTTCACTCTGTTTTCCTTGGAAATCCGGGCACCGGTAAAACGACCATCGCACGCATTGTCGGAAATATTTTCAAGGCGATGGGTATTCTTGAGAAAGGCCACGTTGTAGAAGTTGACAGAAGCGCTCTTGTCGGACAATATGTCGGTGAAACTGCACAGAAGACCGAAAAAATTATTGAAGACTCGATGGGTGGAGTTCTTTTTGTTGATGAAGCTTATACCCTTGTTAAAAAGGGGGGCGGCGGACAGGACTTCGGACAGGAAGCGATTGATACTCTCCTCAAACGTATGGAGGATAAGTCGGGACAATTCGCGGTTATTGCCGCCGGATACCCCGACGAAATGAACGACTTCCTCTCCTCTAACCCGGGAATGAAATCAAGGTTCACTCACTTCTTCGATTTTGAAGATTATACTCCGGAAGAAATGATAAGGATCTTCCAGATGATCTCTAAGAAAGAAGAATATAATGTAGACCCCGGAGCCGTTGAAGTACTTCTCAAACTCTATACCGATCTCTACCGCAAGCGCGATAAAACTTTTGGCAACGGACGTCTCGTAAGAAACACCTTTGACGAAGCAAAACTGAATCTCAGTAAGCGTTATCTCAAGTTACCGGAAAACATGAGAGATAAGGACGCGCTCACAACAATAAAAGCTGAAGATATACAGGCATCACTGCAGGGTGCGGCGAAGAAAGATTTTAAGACCGGCATTGATGAAGAAAAGCTTACCTCCTCACTTAAGAAACTGAACAGCCTCACCGGGCTTGCAACAGTTAAAAAAGATATTAATGAACTGGTAAAACTGGCACGCTATTATATTGAACAGGGCGATAGTATTCAGAACCGCTTCACGGATCACATCCTCTTCCTTGGTAATCCGGGAACAGGAAAAACCACCGTCGCAAGGATTGTTAGTGAGATATATTCCGCGCTCGGGCTTCTCCCCAAGGGACAGCTTATAGAAGCCGACAGGCAGATGCTTGTAGCTTCATTTGTAGGTAAAACCGCGGAAAAAACCACTGAAGTGATTAACCAGTCTATGGGCGGAACACTCTTTATTGACGAGGCTTATACTCTTGTGAAAGGGGGCGACAGTTCTGACTTCGGTAAGGAAGCCATCGATACCCTTCTTAAGAGGATGGAAGATGACAAAGGCAAGTTCATCGTGATTGCCGCAGGTTATACCGATGATATGAAGAAGTTCCTTGAAAGTAATCCTGGGCTTCAGTCAAGATTTACCAAGTATTTTACTTTCGAAGACTATGCGCCGCCCGAACTTATGACCATTGCCAAAGTTATATTCGGGTCTAAGAACCTGAAACTGGATGCGGAAGCAGAACAGAAACTTGGCATATACTTCAACGAGATATACCGTTCAAGGGATAAGAACTTTGGTAACGCCCGCCTGGTAAGGAATCTTGTCGACGGCGCGGTGCGTGCTCAACTTCTCAGGCTGGTTGACCTTCCGAAAGAATTAAGAACAGAGGATCTGACCCAGACGATCGCTTACTACGATCTGCAAGATATGATCTCGACTAAATCAGAGAAGAAAGTTGTTGCAGTTGAAGGAAACAAGGAAGAACTCGATAAATATCTGCGTGAACTGAATGAACTCACCGGCCTTGATTCGGTCAAAAAATCGGTTGAAAAACTTCTCAGCAGTATTAAGGTCGCTAAACTCCGTGAAGAAAGAGGCTTGAAGGTCTTACAAAAGAACCTTCACTCGATTTTCCTTGGGAATCCCGGTACAGGGAAAACCACGGTTGCGCGTCTCATCAGCAAGATTTTCAAAGAGATGGGAATAATCTCCAAGGGCCACCTTGTGGAAGTCGACCGCAGCGCCCTTGTCGCAGGATACCAGGGACAGACCGCGATAAAAACTGAAGAGGTGATCCAGAAGGCTATCGGTGGTACACTTTTTATTGATGAAGCATATACCCTCGCGCGCGGAGGGAATGATTTCGGACAGGAAGCGATTGAAACTCTCCTGAAACGGATGGAGGACCTGAAGGATGAGTTGGTTGTTATTGTTGCAGGTTATACAAATGAGATGCAGGCATTTCTTGACGCGAATCCTGGAATGCGTTCAAGATTCACAAACAGCCTTGTGTTTGAGGATTACACTCCGCGTCAAATGCTCGAAATAGCTTCAATGATCGGTGAAAAGACAGGATACCATCTTGACGAAGGAGCTTTGCAGCTGCTTCTCGAAATATTCCAGCGCCTTTATGATAACCGCGATAAAAACTTCGGTAACGCCAGGACTGTCAGAAATATCCTGTATAAAGCAATTAGTAACCAGGAAGAGAGGATCCTCACTCTCGTTGATCCAAGTGATTCTGATCTGACTCTGATAACCATCGAGGATGTTCGAATCATAGACGTCCGTTAGATTTCCATGCTCGAAATTTCTAACTTAACTAAGTTCTTCGCGAACTTTTGCGCGGTTGATTCACTTAACCTCTCCGTTAAAAAAGGTGACTTCTTTGGGTTCCTCGGCCCGAACGGAGCCGGGAAAACCACCACCATCAAAATGATCACCGGACTCGTTCGCCCAAACTCTGGGTCAGTTTCTGTCGGAGGTTTTACTCTTGAGAATAACCCCCGCGAAGCCAAGAGGCTTATAGGGTACATTCCGGATCAGCCATATTTGTACGACAAACTTTCCGGCAAAGAATTCCTCTACTTCAGCGGCGGTTTATTCGGCTTACGAAATCCCGCGCTGAAACAAAAAGTGGATGAAGTTGTTGAACTGCTTAAGATCGGCGACTGGCTTAATAAAAGAACTGAAAACTATTCACAGGGTATGAGGCAAAGAATTTCGATCGCCTCCTCCCTTCTGCACGACCCCGCTCTGATCGTCGTTGACGAACCGATGGTTGGGCTTGATCCTCAAAGCGCCAAAGTTGTGAAAGATGTTTTCTCTTCAAAAGCGCGCGAAGGCGTCGCGATCTTAATGTCAACGCACAGCCTCCATATTGCCGAAGAGATTTGCAGCAGGATCGGAGTAATTAAAGACGGGAAACTGATATTTGACGGCGATATCTCTGGACTCGAAAAGTTCAAAATAAACGAATCCGAAAACCTTGAGGACTTTTTCCTCCGCCTTGTCGAATGAACGAATTCTTCCTCATTCTTAAGTACAAAGCAATCGCCTTCGTAAGGCCCGAGGCAGAACTAAAGCCTTCAGTCTTTCTGAAAGGATTATTCGGAGGGTTAATTTACCTTCTCTTTGCCTATGGTGTTTACTGTGTTACGCTCGCCGTTACTGAACAGATGCTTGAAAAATTCAGAATTGGATTATACCTCTATCATAAATTTCTCGCCGTCGTGCTGCTGATTTTTTTTATAACCGTGAATGTGGGGAACGTACTGGTTTCCTTCACGACTCTGTATAAATCAAAAGATGTACTGAACCTGCTGACCAAACCTGTCAGTATTAAGAACCTCTTCATTGTTAAGTTCCTTGATAACTTTTTCTACAGTTCCACTACACTGTTCCTGCTTATCTTATCCGCGCTCATTGCGTATGCACAATATTTCAATCTCGGCATTGGATTCTATTTTATTTCAATCTGTCTTATGCTGCTCCCCTATCTTTTCATTGCAGGTCTCATCGGAGTGTTATTGCTCTTCCTGATCATCGCGGTTTCAAACAGGATAGGCATCCGCAATGCGCTGATCATAATCATATCTGTATATTTAACCGGAGTTCTATTCTTTTTCCTGATCAATGATCCCTCAACCGCGGTAGAACAGGTTATTACAAACCTTGAGAACCGGGAACTCAGTTTCTTTTATTTGGAAAATGACCTTTTCCTTCTCTTCCCGAATAACTGGATTGCCAATGCATTTTACTGGATTGTAAGGGGAGAAAATACTTTCGCTTTCGGTTACATTGTTTTTCTTCTTACCGCGTCGCTGGTGGTTTTTTATATCACCGTCCAGATTGCCGGAACCTTTTACTACAAAAGCTTTTTTATGGTTTCCGAGTTCAGGCTAACTAAGAAAGAGAAAACAGGTAACAGTGATTCAGTACTCGGATTTGAGAAAAAGACTTTAATCTCTCCGGTGTTTAACGCCGAGTTAAAACGCGAGTTCTGGATGTTTTTACGCGACCCTGTTCAGATAATCCACGCCTCACTGCTTCTTTTTCTGATCTTTCTTTTTATTACGAACATCGGCGGGAAACCTTTCAGGTTCTTCCAGACCTATAACCCTGATCTGCAGACAATAATTTATCTGACGATTTTTCTCTTTACTTCTTTTCTCGTCGCGTCCCTTTCCCTGAGGTTTATATTCCCTCACTTTAATTTATGGGGAGAGGCTTTCTGGAGGATAAAATCAAGTCCGGCAGACCTTCCGGCTGTGCTTGGAGCCAGGTTCCTGTTTTACCTCCTTATTATGTTCTTTATTGCACTGATAATTAATTTTTTCATAAACAGAAAGTTCGGCGGACAGATACTTATGATGTCCTCTGTCGTGACATTCTTTTCCGTACTAACGATGGTTAGTATTAATTTCGGGCTGGGGACTTTCTTCTATAACTTCAGAGAAAAGAACCCGATTCGCATTGCCTCCTCGCAAGGGGCATCAATTGCTTTCCTGCTGAATATGATCTATCTGGTCATAATTATCAGTGTACTTTTCACTCCTCTTCAGCAGTATTTTTTACAGGCAAGGTGGCACTCTTATACTGTTCCTGACGTGGATTTTTCCGGACCGCTTTTAATAATCGCGGTAACATCTATAATCTTTTCAGTTTCCTTCCTGGGTTTTACTTCCAGGGTACTGAAACGGGATTATTAACGATGTGAGAACCGGGTAATGAGTTCTTTGTGCTGCGGGAATCGCGATACTAATGAGTCTCTTCCGGCTAATTCAAAATCTTCAAAATCAAATCCGGGCGCAACTGTGCACCCGATCAGACTGTAGCTGTTTTCTGTACCGGGATTCGCGGCAAACCAACTCCCCTCCGGTATCGTATACTGAAGTACTTCTCCCCTTTCAGGATCATTTCCTATCTTCACAACGCTCAGTTTCCCCTCAGCATCAATCACATATAAATTGAGAAAGATACCTGAATAAAAATGCCACGTCTCATCTGATTTTAAGCGGTGAAAAGCCGAAAAATCTCTTCCAGAAAGAAGAAAATATATTGATGTAGAGAAGCACCGGCCGCCCTGGTACCTGGAAGGTAATACACCCCGTTCAATTATTTCCTTACTCCTGTATACTTCCCTGAAGTACCCACCCTCCGGATGTTTTATCAGGTCAAGTTTCCTGATCCAGTAATCCGCGTTATAATTCACAGTATTCAAATCTTAACTTTCGATTTATTTTTATTTTATATTTCGTAACTTAAATTAATAATTACCTGGCAAAGGATAAATGAACCAACAGATAATCATTCTGATAATGATGCTCTTCGCCGCTTCGCCCCTCTTTCCGGGGGACCTTAAATCTATCTCTCAATCAGCTGATTCAATTGTGAAAACAGCCTTAAGAGATTCGACCGGATATAAACTTCTTGAGTCCCTATGCCAAATCGGGCCGAGATTAAGCGGTTCTGAACAATCGGTTAAAGCAGCCCTGTTCAGCCTCGATGCAATGAAAAAACAAGGTTATGATACCGCCTGGCTTCAGCCAATTACCGTCCCTAAATGGGTCCGGGGTACAAAGGAGAGAGCAATATTAAAATCCGGAAAAGGGAAAAAACTAAAGCCGCTCTCCGTTGCTTCACTTGGCGGCAGCATAGGTACAAACGGCAGCATCTCCGCGGGTGTCATTGAGATAAATTCATTCAATGAAATGAAATCGAAGGCAGGTGATATAAAGGATAAGATAGTATTTTATAACGTGAAGTGGGATCAGGGTTTAGTAAATACATTCAATGGTTATGGAAGGCTCGCCGGCTATCGTGTATTCGGCGGTATTGAAGCCGCAAAATACGGGGCAAAAGGATTTATCGTCCGCTCTATTACTACCAGGAATGACAATACTCCGCACACAGGTGTAACATATTATAATGATACTTTGCCAAAAATCCCGGGGCTTGCGATCGGGATCATCGATGCTGATTTTCTGAGTAATTATATTAAAAAAGACCCGTCCGCGAAAGTGACGCTGGAGATGAATTGTTACTCAGCGGGAGACGTGCCATCTTACAATGTAATTGGTGAAATAAAAGGTAAAGAATTCCCCTATGAAATACTCACTGTCTCCGGGCATCTTGATTCCTGGGATAAGGGTGACGGGGCACACGATGACGGCGCAGGGTGTATGCAGTCGCTGGAGATACCGTATCTTCTGAAAAAAACCGGTTATCAGAATAAAAGAACTGTAAGATGTGTTCTCTTTATGAATGAGGAAAACGGTTACCGCGGCGCGGACGGTTACGCAAATTTAATTGCGAATGACGGTAAAGAACACCTGCTCGCGATCGAATCTGACCGCGGCGCTTATACTCCTCGTGGTTTTACTGTCGAGAAGGATACTGCCCTGGTTGGCATCCTGCGTGAATTTTTACCGGTGCTCAGGAAAGCGGGAATAGACTGGGTGGAAACAGGCGGCAGCGGCGCGGATATTGCAAGACTTAAAACCATAAAAAATCTGATTGGGTTTGTTCCGGATGACCAGCGCTATTTTGATGTTCACCACTCAGCAAATGATGTTTTTTCAGAAGTGAACCACCGCGAACTTGAACTCGGCTCGGCATCTATGGCAATACTAATAATGCTCATTGATAAAAATGATCTTATAAAATAAAAGGGCTGAACGTTTAAGTTTCAGCCCTTTTCATCAACCAATCACACTCAGTTCAGAGTCTTTTTCAAATAGCAGATGTAAAACTTTTTACAGGTAGCCCGGACATTTTCACTCTCGTCAAACTGAATATTTTTGTAGATGGCGTAAATGCCCCGCTGGTCTCCGATCTTAAGCAGTGATAAAGCTGCTGCGATCCTTACGGATTCCGATTTAGAATTATGCAGCTGGCGCATAAGCGGTATGACCGCCTTATCGGATTTGATCTCACCAAGGTAATACGCGGAACTGACCTGTAAGCCTTCGTTCTCGGTATTTATTCCGGTGATGTAATTTTGTTCTGCCAGTTCAATGCTTCCTCTCTTGAGAGGGGCAGGATCTTTTGCAGAGACGGTAACAACAGAGATCGTAACAATAATCATAATTGCGAATAACTTTTTCATAGCGGCACTCCTTTAAAATATTTTCGGTACAAATATGTGAGGTCTTTGCGAAAAATAAAACGGAATTACCACAAAAGGCAGTCCGGGATGATATCCGGTGATAAAGTTAAGTCGAACGAAAATTTTCCTTATATTAAACCGATATAAAAATTATTTTACGGATGTCAGATGGTGTTCAGGTTCTTACTTCTTTTACTCTTTACAGGATATTTTTTACACGCGCAGGATCTGCTCCCCAAGCGTGAATTCCGTTCCGTTTGGATAGCCAGTGTCAGTAATATTGACTGGCCCACGAGTAAAAATCTTACCCCCGCGCAGCAAAGAGCGGAATTTATCAGCATTCTTGATAAGCACGCGCTGAATAAAATTAACTGCGTCGTCGTTCAGATACGCCCCTCCTGCGATGCCTTTTACCAGAGTTCAATTGAACCCTGGTCGGAGTGGCTTACCGGGACACAGGGGACTCCCCCGAATCCCTTTTACGACCCGTTAACTTTTATGATTGAAGAAACCCATAAACGGGGAATGGAATTCCACGCGTGGTTTAACCCATATCGCGCTGTTATGAGTTCAAGCGCCAGCGTTCACTCAACCCACGTATCAAAAAAGCATCCGGACTGGGTACGCAGTTACGGGCAATACAAATGGCTGGATCCAGGACTGCCCCAGGTACGCGACTACTCCCTTTCCGTAATAACAGATGTGATTAAAAGATACGACATAGACGGTGTCCACTTCGATGATTATTTCTATCCCTATCCGATAGCCGGGACTGATTTCCCTGATGATTCCACATTTATTCGTTATCCAAGAGGATTTACAAACAAAAGTGACTGGAGAAGAGATAATATCAACATTTTCCTCCAATCGGTTTATGATACAATAAGATGTATGCGCAAACACGTGAAGTTCGGAATCTCCCCTTTTGGTATCTGGCGGAATCAGTCCACCGATCCTCTCGGTTCCGCTACAAGCGGTTTCCAGGCTTATGATCAGCAGTTCGCCGATTCACGTAAATGGGTACAAATGGGCTGGCTTGATTATATCGCGCCTCAGGTTTACTGGAATATCGGATATGCGCCAGCAAAATACGAAGTGCTTGTTCCCTGGTGGGCAAATAATTCATTTCAGAGGCATCTCTATATAGGGATGGCGGCGTATAAAATTAATTCCAGTACCCAGGATACTTTATGGTTCAACCCCACGCAGATGCCAACACAATTACGGCTAAATCGTAATACACCGAATGTCCGCGGACAAATTTTCTTCAGTTCAAAATCAATAACAAATAATCCGCTTGGTTTCCAGGATTCATTACGACAGAAATTATTCAAGTATCCTGCTCTGATTCCTGAAATGCCGTGGCTCGATTCTATAGCGCCAAATGAACCGGCTTCAGTTAGTACGGTTAAAGACAGCACCAGGATTACTATCAGCTGGTCTACACCGCCTGCAGCTTCAGACGGAGACCTGCCTTACTATTATCTTGTTTATAAATTCCCGAATCAGGACTCTGTGGATTTTAGTGATCTTAAATATCTTTATAAAAGACTTAAAAGCGATTCATTAAAGCTTGTTGACTCTCGTCCCGCGGGCTCTCAGAATGAAGTGATATACGGTTTAACTGCACTCGACAGGCTGCACAATGAGACGGACCCCATCATCATCAGGGTTGATCTCACAAGAATGGATAAGGAGCCCGTTGATGTAAAGCAGATACGGCTCTATGAGAATTATCCTAATCCGTTTTATGTTACAACGACTATAGAATACTATCTGCCCCGCCCATCACAAGTGAAAATTGAAATAGTAAATCTTCTCGGCGAGGTAATGCAGGTTCCGGTTAACGGAGAGTCCGCTGCAGGCAGGCACTCAGTAGAAATAAGCGCCGCATCTCCTTCAGGACCGCTTGCGCCCGGAATTTATTTCTACCGCCTGAAAGCAGGAAACTCGATGCTCAGCGGTAAGATGATTATACTCAAATAGTACATTTGGTGATTCCTGAAGATAATTATGAAGACTCTTCTGTTTACAGATATCTCACCGAAGCAGGCCAGTTAAATGTCCAAATACATTTAAAATGGAAATGGCGAGGTTCTAATCCCTCGCCATTTTTCAGACTTTATTTTTTCTGACAGCTTATTCTTTTCTCACTTCAGAAGAACCAGTTTCTTTGTTGAAGTGAATCCGCCCGCTTCAAGTTTATACATATACACACCTGAAGACAGCCCGTACCGTGAAGAATCAAATATGAAGTTATGCGGTCCGGCTTCCTTTTCCTCGTTTACAAGTGTTACCACCTCGTTGCCAAGAACATCATAAACCCTGAGTGTAACTCTCGCGGCCACCGCAAGCCTGTAACGGATATTCGTGACCGGATTAAAAGGATTCGGGTAATTCTGTAATAGTTCGTAATTCATCTCATTCCCGATAATATCGTTACCTGTTCCGACGATTACTTTGTACCCTCCCGCAAAAACTATGATCTGGCCGTCTCTCGATCCTGCGGCAAAATCAGGAACATTGCTCTTATCGATATCATCAATACCCCAGATACACTCAGCAGCATAACTCCCCCCTGTACCAAATGAATGGGTGAATATGGCAGTACCCGTCTTTCCGTCGTGAACACTTGCTTTGTTGTCCAGAGAAGCCATTCCCAGTTCAGGAATGGAATCATTATTTAGATCGCCTATCAATCCTGCCCCGAGTATATTGTTACCTGACTGAGTTGTCCAGATTGTGCTCCCGGTGGCTCCGTCAAGCAAGTATAGCGTAGGGATAAGCGCACTTACTAAAATATCTTTTACTCCGTTTCCGTTCATATCCGGAACAAGGATCAGGTCCTCGACAAATGAATTGCCGATAGAGGTGGTCCAGAGTATCTGCCCTTGCTCGCCGTCAACCGCTTTTATGTTTCCGTAAATATCACCGTAAACAAGGTCAGATGAAGCAGTCCGTCCTATATCCGGAACTTCAACCATTCCCCAGACACCTCCCGCGGTTTGTACCGACCAGATCAATTGCCCGGTCTTGTTGAATCCAAAAATCTCACCGGTAGTACTCCCTGCCTGCCTAGATCCGAACGCGCCGCCAACATCCGTCGAAACAACAGCATCTTTCAGTTTCGACTGTGAACTCTGGTCAATCCTCCATAGTTCTCCTCCGGTCATACCGTTCAGCAGGTAAACCGAAAATCTTCCAAGCCCGCTAAATTCATTTCCGCTTGCAGTAGCGAGAACATCAGGTTTACCGTCATTGTTCCAGTCACGTTTTGTATCAATACCGTTAATATCCCCCTGATCATAATTCACGGGATCTCCTACCTCCCACAGCATTTCTCCTGTGGCCGCGTTTATTGCAATTATGGATTCACTTCCTCCGCCGGTGCCAATTACTATATCATCAATACCATCGCCTGTCAGGTCACTTATCAACTGGAATGCCTCCAGCCGGTTGATATTTCCTGTGTTGTTGTTATTGGGCGCGAGGTTGTATGTCCAAAGAACGTCAGGAGTAACAGAACTGTTTCCGTTGTAGGCAATGAGATAATAATTATCTGTTGCTACGAGCAAATCCGTCACCCCGTCCTTATTCAGATCGCCGGCATTCTTAATAAATCGGGCTGTCAGATCATCAGCACTGGTTGCCGGATTATCAGGGATCACTCCCCTCCATAGTACCGCTCCGAGTGTGGAATCGTGAAGCTGGCAAAGCGCGTTTAAAGGAAGTTTTATCAGGTTTCCGTTTGATGCGTTCGAATAAATCAGCAATGTATCGGCATACTCCCCTAAAACAGGAGGCGAGAACCAAAGCCTGATATTCTTCTTCGTAAGCGAGTCTATGCTGAAACTGCCATAATTATCATAGAAATAAAACTTTTTATCTTTAACTGACATTGAATCTACATTGAGCACGCCGGATCCTTCATTCATAATATCAAAAGCAAAGTAAGATGTACTGTTCCTCCGTTTTTGCCCGTAACTGATCTGATCGTGCGAAAGATCAAGATAAGGGAGAGTATAGACTCCCCTCCCCTGCATCTTAACTTTACTGAACACAAAGTTAGGATCATTATGATAAATAAAAATGGAATCGTTATAAACTATGTTGGCTGTAGGCTTAAAACTCAGTTTATATGCCTTAATACTATCCGGCTTAATGGTTGATGGAACCGTCATTTCAAAAGTGAAATCCGGGTTACTTACCCTGAAAGAATCAATAACCAGGTTGGCTGTACCATAATTTTTTATTAACACATCAAAAGAGCGTGTTGAGTCAACCTGTACATTAGCAAAATTAATGCTTGGATTAAGGAGAGTTATTCCCGGTGAGCCTGAACCGCGAAGGTCATACTTGAATAAGGCTCTGCCCGAAGAAGCGCCGATCGGTTCAGCCATAAGCCATAGGTAATTGCCGTCCCAGGCCAGCCCCCTCGGATTCTGCCTTGTTCCCGGCAGTTCGGGTACGTGGAATGAAAAAAGTGTGTCTTCAGTCGGGATATGCACGGCATAAATATTCTCGGCATCCCCCTGAAAGCCATCCATAACATAAAAAAGCGTATCACCTTTGATTGTCACCCCCTGTGGCTGTAAACCGAATACGCTTATTGTATCTACAATTTGTTTTGATACTGGATCAATCTTGTAAACTCCTGCCTGCGCGTCCGGATAATAAACCGATACCCATATACCGGTTCCGTCCCAGGCCGCACCGCCAATATACCAGGAACCCCACTGGTTTGTCAAAATGGAATCCAGCACTTGTCCCGCCGGTGAAACTTTCATTATATCGCCCCTTGCTGTCTTCCTGTCGATATACCACCAGTTAACGCCGTCCTGTGCCAAACCCTGCGATTCCCTGATAGTAGCATAATTTATCTGGAAGGAATCTACGGCCACGCCGGTCATATCCAGTCCCATTAACTTCCCCTTACCCGCGGTTGATGAACCGCTGGACATCCATAAAAGCCCGTCCTTGTAAACTAACCCGTACCCCTGGTCATAATAGGAAGCCCTGGGGAGAGGGATAGTCTGAAGCAGGCTCTGTGCGAATGCAAGACCGCAAAAGAAAAGAGACAGAAAAAATACTTTCATCATCGCTCCTGAACTAATTTAACAGAGATAAACTAATACCGTGGATTAGCCTTAATCCACTCTTTAATATAATCAGCAATCTGATGTGTAGGCGCCCCGGGGGTAAATAATTCCCCTATACCCGCTTCCTTCAGCTTTGCTATATCTTCTTCGGGAATAATTCCGCCTCCGGTCAGGAGAACGTCGTTCATCCCTTTTTCATTCATAAGTCCGCGGATCTTTGGAAAGATCGTCATATGCGCGCCGGATAGTATGCTTATCCCTATCACATCAACGTCTTCCTGAAGAGCGGCTTCAACAATCATCTCCGGGGTTTGCCGTAGCCCCGTATAAATAACTTCCATACCGGCATCGCGCAGTGCGGCCGCAATAACTTTTGCGCCTCTGTCGTGCCCGTCTAACCCGGCTTTTGCAATTAATACTCTGATCTTACGTTCCATCTATTTCTCCTGTGGTGGTAAAAATAATCTGATTTTGTCTCCGGTAAGTCTCATCTCACCGTCGTTATATTTTTTAAGATTCATCTTGAACTTGAATGGGTCTGTATCGAACCTGGGAATAATATGAATGTGGCAGTGAAAAACCGTCTGCCCTGCAGCCGGGCCATTATTGGAAAGGACATTAAAACCCGCTGCTCCCAGTCCCCTCACAACCGCACCGGATATGTCCTGAACTTTAAGGAACAGCCTTGAAAGGTACTCCTCCGGGACAGAAAGAAGATCTTCCGAATGATGCTTGGGTACAACAAGGGTATGCCCAAAATTGAATGGCCGGATATCAAGGAAAGAGATAACGAGGCTATCCTCATATATTATTTCCGCGGGTGTTTTACGGTTAATAATTGAACAAAAGACACAATTCATACCTAAAAATAATTAAAAATTAAGAATTAATAATTATGAATTTTCATCCTGACGCAATCCAATTAATCAATAATTTTGGCACAGGCCTTTACCGTATAAGTTCAATTATTGGAGTCGTGTGAAGTTCAGTGTAAGAAATAGGCTGAAGAATCAGCGACGGAGTATAAAACTCTTTGAGCTTATAATATTTGTATCAACTTTTACTGTTTCAATAAGCGGGGAATATGTTGGTTCATAAAGCAGTAACTTAAACTGATCAGTCACAGTCCTGTAACCAATAATCGCGGGTGAGGCTTCGGATGTTAGTGGAAACTTTACACCAATGCCAAGCCTCTTGTAATGAAGACGGAAATAACCGTCCTTATTCGTAGTTGCTAAGGGTATGGCTTCTGTCAATTCCATCAGCGGGCGGAATAAATAAAATTCTCTCTCAATTAGCGTAGTATCATATTTGAGGACATAAATATAAATACTGTTCGTTAACGAATTAAGATTCATCTCAACCGAGTGGGCGCCCGGACTAATCTGTTCATTATTTATCAGGTAAGTTATCGTATCCCGGGTATAATATGCCAAAACTACCAAAGTTACTTTTGCTGGATAGGGAATAGAAAAATTGATACGCGTTGAGGGCATGGTTTCGAACGGGCGCTGCTTGCCGATAATTGAGTCACTGAACTCCGCTTCGTAGTGCACTCTCACTCCCTGTAAAGGATTTCCCCCCGCATCAACCACCCTGCCGGAAAAGAAGAGATCGCTGTTACTCCCGCCGGCGGGATTGTCTTTATCTGAACAAGAAATAAAAATGACCAGAAATAAAGCTGAAAGAACAATTAACTTTTTCATAAAATAAAATTAGCTGTTTGGTCTGATTTAAACAAAATTTAATTTCATTAAGTTGTGTTGATCAGCCCTGCGCAATTCCCTAAACATCCGCGTCATCTGCGTTCCATCTTTCCATAATAAAATAAGGCGCGTCCCCGCACGCGCCTTACCCAAGGATTGTTTCATAATGTTACTGACAAGCAATTATCCATTATTTTACATACAACATTTTTATACTGTGGCTGTACACCGGGTTTCCCGTTTCTGCATCTCTTACATCCAACCGGCAGATATAAGTTCCGCTGGCAAGCTTTATCCCTTTTAATTCCTCCGCTATCACGGGGTTTCCGAATTCGTACTCGTAATATCCCGCCGGCTGCTCTCCGTTTACCAATAATGCG